>JAFIFG010000015.1 GCA_020832135.1 Clostridiaceae bacterium | reverse complement strand
GCATAAGTTTCTCCTTTCTTTTAAGTTTTGAGTTATACACATCTTGACAATGTATATATACCCAAAATGGGGGAAACTTAGCCATTTCAATAGATTAAAACATAGTGTATATGCGAGTTGTAGCATTCTGCAACGAGCTATTTGTATTTGAAAAAGGGGGAGAGCTTATGGATATTCCTGATGGAGTACTAACTGGCAATGTATCAGCAATTGGTTAAGTTAACATGGCTCCTTAATCAACGTAAAAATTCCCATAAAAATTTCTGTTCTTATTTTTTAAAAAGAAAATGGGAGATTTTTAGTTTTTGATTATAAAATAGTAGTTTTGGTATTAATATATAAAGAAGTGTAAAAACATTCAGAATATAGGGGGTAGGGATATTGAAAAACAAATTAAGCTTTGTTATTGGGGGGATTCAAGGAGAAGGTATTGTAAGTGCTGGCGAGAGTATAATAAAAATACTATCTAGACTAGGATATTATGCTTATAGTGCTAGAAAATTTTCTTCACGAATAAAGGGTGGTAACACAGCTATTATCATAACAGTAGGTACAGAAAGAGTAATTGCAGTAGAGGATAAGTTGGATATTATTGTAGCACTGGACCAAGAAACCATAAGTATATATAGAGATAAGTTAGAGGAAGGAGGACTTATCTTACATGATGAAGGTATAGAAATGGATGTTGTGGAAGGTAACGGTCTAAAGATAAAGCCCCTACCTCTAACCAAAATTGCTAAAGAGTCAGGGGCATCCATTACAAAAACTACAGCAATCATAACTTTTTTAAGTAGAAT
This sequence comes from Clostridiaceae bacterium, assembly GCA_020832135.1. GTDB lineage: Bacteria > Bacillota > Clostridia > Peptostreptococcales > Natronincolaceae > JAFIFG01. Next base: position 125,536 of record JAFIFG010000015.1, on the reverse strand, counting down.
CCTAGATATACCTAAGGAGATGATCATAAAGTATTTCGAGGAAAGATTCTCTCATAAAAGTGACAAATTACTTCAAAGCAATAAAACAGCATGGGAAACAGCTTTTGAATATGATATAGAGCTTGATGATAAGTATAAGAAGCAACTTTCAGTTCCTAAAGAAACTAAAGGAAGACCCGTCATGATAGGCAATGAGGCTGTAGCATTAGGAGCATTAATGGCGGGGTGCAGATTAATGCCAGCTTATCCTATTACACCCGCTTCTGAGGTGATGGAGTATATGGGAAAAGTTCTTCCTCAATATGGAGGCATTATGCTACAGGTGGAGGATGAAATAGCAGCCGTTACTATGGCTATAGGTGGAGGATATGCTGGAGTTAGAAGCATGACCGCCACTTCAGGCCCTGGGATTTCTTTAATGACGGAGGCTATAGGCATGGCATCTATAACAGAGGTGCCGGTGGTCATAGTGGACACTCAAAGAGTAGGCCCCAGTACTGGCATGCCTACAAAACATGAGCAAAGTGACTTATTTACCCTATACTATGGGGGTCATGGTGATTATCCAACTATTATTTTAACACCTTCCACAGTGGAGGAATGCTTTGAGGATGCTATTGAAGCCTTTAATTTAGCGGAGAAATATCAATGTCCTGTTATTTTAGTTCTAGATCTTGACTTAGGATTATCTATTCAAACGATAGATTCCTTAGATTACTGCAAAATAAAAATAGAACGTGGCGAGTTATTAACAAATGATGAACTTAGAAATATTGATTCTAAGGAATTTAAAAGATTTATAGATAATGAGACAGGTATTTCTCCTAGAAGCATACCTGGAGGAGTGAATGGTTTTCATCATGTGACAGCAGTAGAACATAATGAGAAGGGATTACCGACGGAGGATACAACCGTTCGTAAAAGGATGATTGAAAAGAGATTTAGAAAGATAGAACCCTTACAACAACAAGAGCATATAAAGGTTATAGAAAATGGAAGTGACACTTTATTTTTAGCTTTAGGTTCTACCTTCGGTGTTATTAGTGAAGCAGTTAATTTAGTAGAAAGTCCAAAAGTAGATATAGCTGCTATAAGAATGTTAAGACCTCTTCCTATCAAACAATTAGCAAATCTTTTAAAAAAATATAAAGATATCGTAGTATTTGAAAACAACTACAGAAAACAGCTGTATGCAATTATTACAGAAGCATTAGGTTATCATGACAAAATCCATAGTGTTACCAAATATGATGGTACATCCTTTAGCATAGGTGAAATAACTAAAAAGATGGGAGAGATATAATATGACCTCTTTTAAAAAATATAGCAACGATATAAGTCCATCCTGGTGTCCTGGATGTGGTCATTACTCTATATTAAGGGGAATTCAAGTAGCGGCGGACAAACTAAAAATTCCTAATGAAAATTTAGTAGTTACAACAGGAATAGGATGCTCTGGGCGTTTATCAGGGTATGTAAACTCCTATAGCTTTCATGGTATTCATGGAAGAGTAATGCCTCTGGCTCAAGGAATAAAGCTGGCCAACAAAGAACTTACTGTTATTGCTGCTGGGGGAGATGGTGATGGTTTTGCTATTGGAACAAATCATACACTTCATGCTCTCAGAAGAAACCTAAATATCACCTATATAGTACTTAATAATCAGATCTATGGACTTACGAAGGGCCATACTTCCCCCCTAAGTGATCAGGGATTTGTAACCAAAAGCACACCAGAAGGAGCTGAAGATATTCCTTTGAGACCAGGGGTGCTTTCTCTATCAGCAGGAGCTACCTTTTTAGCTCAAAGTTTTTCAGGATTTCAACAGCAAATGATTGATCTCATAGTAAAAGGTATAGAGCATGAGGGATTTTCTCTTATCAATGTATTTAGCCCTTGTATCACCTTTAACAAGACTAATACCTATCAATGGTATAGAGAAAATTTAGTCGATGTAAGTGAAGATAAAGACTATGATTCTTCTAATTCTCAGATGGCTATGATGAAGTTAATGGAGACTGATGGACTTTGTACGGGATTGATTTATCAACAAAATGAGGAAAATACAAACGATTTAATAGTAGATGTAGATACAAAAGCTCTAGTTAATCAAGACTTAACTATATCACAAGAGGATTTTAACCATTTGATGAAGGGTTTTATATAGACAAATGTCAAAATTTGAATTATTTTCTATTTTAATTCTGTTACAATAGAAAATTTATGATATAATTGCTGTAAAAGAGTAAGATACAAGCTATAGGGGGGCTATCAAAATGGCAGAAAAGCAATACGTTATATTTAAATTATGTGGAGAAGAATATGGTGTGGAAATCGATCATGTTCAAGAAATTACAGAGTATAAAAACCCTACTAAGGTTCCTAATGTACCTAACTTTGTAGAAGGTATTATTAATCTCAGGGGTAATATTACACCAATTATAAGCCTTAAAAAGAGATTTAGCCTTGATGACGAAGAAATTAATGAAAACAACAGAATTATTATTATCCATATCAAAAATAAACAAATAGGCTTCATCGTAGATGATGCATCTCAAGTACTTACCATGAAGGAAGAACAAATAGAAAATCCGCCAGAAATTATAGCGGGGATTGATAGACAATATATAACAGGTATTGGGAAAGTGGAAGAAAAGATTATTATTCTTTTGGATTTAGAGAAAATATTGACAGAAAAGGAAAAACAAGAAATACAAAATATGTAGATACACCATTTAAGGTGTATCTTTTTTTCATTATAATAGAAATAACTAAAACTTTTAAAAATAGAGAAGTAGAATGCAATTAACAGAAAATGTTAAATATGATAAAATTGATTTAATAGAAAGTACTAAGGGGGGATTAGATGGATTTTAAATTTATACATGCGGCGGATTTACACATTGATAGTCCTATGAAGGGATTGAATAAATATGAAGGAGCACCAATTGAACAAATTAAAGTAGCTACTAGGAAGGCTTTTGAAAACTTAATAGATCTCTGTTTAATAGAAGAAGTGAAATTTTTGCTTCTGGCGGGGGATGTATTTGATGGTGACCTTCAGGATGCTAATGCTAGATTATTTTTTAATCATCAAATAAAAAGATTGACGGAGAAGCATATAAAAGTTTTTATCATCAGAGGAAACCATGATGCTGCCAGTGTCATCACAAAGCAGATAAAACTACCTGAAGGCGTGGTGGAGTTTTTCACCGATAAGGTAGGAACGGAGTTTATAGAGGAACTACAGGTGGCCATACATGGGATTAGCTTTGAAAGTCGTTCGGAAACTAGAAACCTAGCACTTGAATATCCTTTAGGGGAGAAGGGGTACTTTAACATAGGTATGCTACATACAAGCTTAACAGGTAGAGAAGAACATGAAAATTATGCCCCTTGTAGAGAACAGGACCTCATATCAAAGGGTTACGATTACTGGGCTTTAGGTCATATTCATAAGAGACAAGTTGTACAGACTCAGGATCCTGCCATCGTTTACCCAGGAAATATTCAAGGTCGAAATATTAAAGAAACTGGAGAAAAGGGTTGTTTTCTAGTGACAGTAAAGGGTGGGAAAATAACTGAATTAAACTTTCGTAGCCTAGATGTATTACGATGGAACATTTGTGAAATAAATTTGGACAAGGTTACCGACAGGAATGTACTATATGATAAAGCCAAAACTGCTCTTGAAGAAGAAATCGATAAATGCAATGAAAAATCACTTATAGTTAGAATTGTACTAAAGGGAAGAACAGAGCTTCATAATGAACTTGAAAAGAATCTTCCTTTCCTATTGAATGAAATAAGAAATATAGGAAATCAAGTAGCCTACGGGCAAATATGTGTTGAAAAAATTAAAATAGATACAGAAAAAATTACTTCAGTAGAGGAGTTAGTAAAAAGAAATCCCGTTATTCACGATATATTTCAAATGATGGATCTATTAAAGGAAGAGGAAGAAACCATAAAGGATATAGCCGATACTTTAGGAGATTTAAAAACTAAATTACCCCCCGACTATTTTCAATTAGAACAAGGGGTAGCATTTGATTCTCAGCAATATATCCATTCCTTGATTGATGAAGTGAAGGAGGATATTTTATTCGAGATTCAAGCGAAGGTAGGTGAAATAGATGAAATTTAGCCATATTAGATTAATGCCTTACGGTAAATTTGAAGATAAGGAAGTACAGTTTTGCAAGGATACAAACCTTCATATTATCTATGGAGAAAATGAAAAAGGAAAATCAACCATTCATGCCTCTATGGAGGATTTGCTCTTCAGTGTATTAGAACGAAGTCAATATACATTTAAGTTTTCTAAGGTCAAAATAGAAGGGAAGTTAGAAAATAAAAAGGGCGAGTCTATTTCCTTTAGAAGAAGAAAGGGTAGAAAGGCGACTTTGTTGAACTGTGATGATCAGCCAATACAGGAGAATGCATTGGATAATTTCATTGGTAGCATTGATAGGCACACCTATAGAAATATGTTTGGTATGGACTATCAGCAATTGGTAGAGGGTGGCGAAGATTTAATAAAAAATAGTGATAAAATTGATAATAGCATCGTTCGTTCAGCATCTGGATTAAATAGTATTAATGAAGCTTGTAATGAATTTGATAAAAGGGCTACGGAGCTATTTACCAAAACTGCTAAAACTAAAGACTTAAACAAAAAAATAGAAGCCTATTTTACAATAAAAAAAGAAGAAAAAAACTTTACCTACCATGCTCATGAATATAATGAACTGGAAGAAAAGTACCAAAGGTTAAAGACAACTATAGAGGTATTGAATAAAAAAGCAAATGATTTAGGGGCACAAAAAACTAAGTTAAATAGAATTAAAGTTGTTGGGCCTAAAATGGTGAGGTTGAGGGATAGAAGGAATAGGCTAGAAGACTTTAAGGATACACCTATCATTAGCATAGAGAAAATTCAAGAAAGAAAAGAAATAGATAAAACTATAAAGCTTATGGAGGAAGAAATAATCACTTTAAACAATATAATTGAAGCTATGATTATTGAAATGCGGGAGCTAGAATTTAATGATGAAATTATTAAAAAACAGCATGAAATAACAGATCTCCGGAATAGGCTAGAAGTATTTTTAGCACAGCAAAAAGTAGAAGCATCATTAGAAGATGAAATCGCCAAGACAAAGAGAGAGATAGAAGGAGATTTATATAAAATCAATATTGACTCCTTAGAAAGTAAAGAAGTTCATGGATTGAATATAGATATGTTTCTAATGGAGGAAATAAAGTATGCTGCAGAGAATTGTGAAGCTTTAAGAACAGAGCTTAAGGAGATAGAAAATAATTTAAAGCACTTTGATGAAGAATTAGTGGAAAAAAACAAGGCCTTAGAAAAGTTTGATAAGCTTCCAAACTATGAAGAAGTTGAAAAACTAATTAAATTCATAGAAAAAAACAAAAAAAGTAAAGATTATATAGAAAATATACAGCAGGAGCATGAAGGTTTACTTAGAGAAACTTCAAATAAAATACAATCTCTTCAGCTAATCCAGGCTAAAGGTGCTGAAATAGCTAAACTAGAGTTGCCATTAATGGAGACAATTAAAAAATATGAATTGGAACTAAGTAAGATAGAGGAAGCTATAAATAAAGTAAAAATTCAATGGCAAGGTAAATTGAAAGAGCTAGAGCAGCTAAGGGGATCTTTAGCAGTAGCGGGACAATATCAAGAGATTCCTACAGAAGAGGAATTGATCCTAAAGAGGGCAAATAGAGATGCATTATGGTTAGAAATTCACCATAATATCACCGTAGCAAAAGATTTACAATGTATAGATGAGAAGGTAGTACATCAATATCCAGATGCAGTTAAAACAGCCGATGAAAAATCTGATCAAATGAGAAGGTTTCAAGATCTTGTAATAAAAAAAGAAAGTATGAAAAAATTACAAGAGGATATTCAGCAATATGAAGGAGAAATAGATAAGCTAAAGGAAGAAAAACAAGAAATAGGTAAAGTATGGCATAGAGAATGGAAAGGAATTTTGGAAGTTGAACCTCTTACACCGAAGGAAATGAAGGAATGGGTGGAAAATGTTGAGGTTATAAAGGAAAGCATGACGAAATTTTTAAAGCTAGATAAGTCCTTAAAAAAAATAAATAAAGATACAGAAATATTTAAAGATAGACTAAGGGAAAGCTGTAGAGAAGTACTATCTATTGAGCTAGGTGACTTTCAAAGCCTAGAAGAGATGATAGAGGATATTAAAGAAATCATTGGTGAATATAGGGAGAAAAATAGTCAGCGACAAAATTTGATGCAAAATCAAGGGAAAATTCTAGATAAGATAGATTACTATAAAAGAAATTATGAAGAAGTAGGAGAAAAGCTAGAGGAATGGGAGATCAGTTGGAAGGATTTAATGAAAAAGATAAGCCTCCAAGAGGATACAGCTTGTAGGACAGCATTAAGATATATAGAATTTGCAGGAAATCTGTACAAGAAGATTAATGACTATAAAGAGCAGAAAGAAAAATTACGAAAAACAAAGGTTTATATACAGGATTATAAAGAAAAGACAAAAGACCTAAGCACGGCATTGCAATACAATACAGCCAATAAGTCAGTAAATACCATATCAGAGGAGTTATATAATCTGCTACAAGAAGAAAAGGATAAGGCTACTCTAAGAAAAGAAAAAGAAAAACAATTAAAAGATAGTCAACTAAACCTAAAAAACAAAAAAAGCAAGCTTGCATTAGATTTAGCTAAGTTGGAGGATATAAAAAAGAAATATAACTGTGAAGAGGAAACGGATATAGAAATAATAGAGGATGCATCCGTTAAAAAGCAAAAATTAATGGAGGAGATAGACACATTAATAAAAGATATAATAGAGCATGGAGACGGACGAACCTTAGAAGAATTAGAAGAGGAAATAAAAGAAGTAGATATAGAAGCAATACAAGAAAATATGAAGATAATAGATGGACAACTACAGGATTTAGATGGTGAGAAGTATGAAAAAGCAAAAGAGTTTGGTGTAACAGAAGATGAGTATATAGAAAAAATAAATGGTGCTAACCTAAAATTTCTGGAAATAAAGCAGCAACAGGAAGATGTAATGGTGGAAATAGAGACCTTAACGAAGGAGTATAGTAAAAATATTGTAGCCCATAAAATATTGAAAAAGGCAATAGAGGTCTATAGAACAAAAAATGAAAAATCCTTAGTAGAAAAAACCTCGGAAATCTTTAAAAAGCTTACATTAGGTTCTTTTAAGGGGATTAAGGTTGACTATGAGGATAAGAGTGATAATAGAATCTTAGTAGGGATAAGAGAAGATGATAGCTTAGTAACGGTGGATTGCATGAGTGAAGGAACTGCAGATCAACTGTATCTTGCTCTGAGAATTGCCAGCATTATAAACTATAGCAACAAAATTGAGCCTATGCCTTTGGTCTTAGATGATATTTTAATGAAATTTGATGATAAGAGAACGAAGGAGACCTTAAAGGTTTTCCTAGAAATCGGGGAAGAAATACAGATTATTTATTTCACCCACCATGCAAAAATAAAGGAAGTTGTTGCTGACATTAATAGAGAACTAAACAGCAATGGTATACAAATAATAGATTTATAATTAAAAAAGTGCCCTTCTGGAGAAAATGATAAGTTCATTTACACCAGAAAGGGCATTTTTATTCTAGAGGATTATTATAGTAGATCCTCTGCTATTAATTTTTCTACAAAGCGATTAGTTAAATCATCTGTAGTTTGTTTTTTTGTGAAAATAAATCCATTTCCTACTGTTTTTAGACAAGCCTTCCTATCTGGAAAATGGAAGCCATCTTCATATAAAACGGGTGAAGCTGTAACCGGCCAGAATTTTGAGGCATGCTCTGTATCCCTCTTAAAATACTCTGGATGCGTTGCAGCGATTTCCGATAGTATAGCTTTAGGATCTTGATAAAGCATATTTGTACTAAGGGTATTAGCAAGCTTGACAATTAATTGCCAGTTTTCGAAGCCATGATTAGGTTGAATGACTTGATGACATTCCTGAATTTTTCTTTCGGCATTGGTGTAGGTACCTCTTGACTCCAATGGGGCAGCTCCTGGGAATACCACATCTGCCATTTTAGCAGTTTCCGTTAAAAAGACATCCTGTACCATTAGAAAATCAAGACTACTTAGATCAAAATTCCTCACATCTTCACCAAATACCAATAGTCCCTTAATGGTTTGGTCTTTTATTTCTTTTTTAATAGTATCAATATCCTTCTTTATACCAATATCTCTTAGTCCTTGACTGTTACTTTGAGGTTTTAGCTGAATAATACCACTGTGGGGTTTCCCAATATGTCCAGATAGAACACTTAGGTTGGCAATACTTCTAGCCGCATCCTCTGTAATATCATTTTGACCAAATACAATCATAGCCTTCTTTGAATTTTTATAAATAGATGCTACCTCCATAGCAGCTTCACTTGGAGTAATGGCTTCAAGCTCTTGTCTCAATGCTTCGAACCCATGGGTATTAGTAGGGTTACATCCTAAATCAATCAATGATTTTTCCATTTCCTTTAGGAAGTTGATGTCATTCTTGCTGTCTACTGTAAGATGGGCCCATTGATCTAGAAGGCATGGAGATGGATTTATAATAATTAATTTGGCTCCAGCCTTGATGGCTTCTTTGATTTTAAGACCAACAATGGTATGGTCCTTCATGAAATCTGTTCCTATAACAATAATGGTTTCTGTGGACATTAATTCTTCAAAGGTATTACTGGAGGCATCATAGCCAAGGACATCTACAATCCCACCTGTTTTACTATTAAAGGAAGTAATATTGTCGGTTTTTAATACTTTCTTACCGAATTGTGTTGCCAAGAAGATTTCCTCATTTGTATAACGGTCAGATAAAGACAATGCCAAGGACCTACTACCATATAATAGAGCTAAACTCTGGGATTTTTTAGCAGTGTATAGTAATGCTTCCTCCCAAGAAACCTCCCTTAAGACACCATCCTTTCTAATTAAGGGGCTTGTTAATCTTTCGGTACTTTGTGCGATATTGAAACCAAATCGACCTTTGACACAAAGTAGACCGTCCTTTAATGCTTGTGTTTTAACAGGAAGTGATTTCATTAGTAGAGAACCAACACTATTTAAATTGGTTTTGCACCCTACACTACAATAGGGACAAACGGTTATTGTTTCCTTTGCCTTCACCGGAACTGATTTATCAATCATAAGCCTTTCCTGTAATGCTCCAGTAGGACAAACACTAACACATTGTCCACAGGAAACACAATCGGTTTTCTTTAAAGGTAAATCTAAACCAGGCTTTACGATAGTATCAAAACCTCTTTCTACTAAGCCTAATGCTCCCACACCCATGACCTCGTCACAGGTTCTAACACATAAACCACATAGAATACATTTATCAGCATCTCGAATAATAAATGGATGTTCATCCTGGCATTTACGATTGTGTACTTCTCCGGAAAAACTTTTTGGAGAGACATCATAATCATTGGCATAATCCACAAGCTTACACTCAAACACATCATGACAGCCACATTCAAGACATCTCATGGCATCTGCTTTAGCATCTTCCTCACTATAGCCAATGACCACTTCTTCAAAGGATCTTTTTCTAGACTTAGCACCTAAGTGGGGCATAGAAGGTCTATTTACTTTGTCCATATGAAGAAAATCTTCTTCTGTCTTTTCCTGCTCTGAGTAAATAGGCTTTTTATAAGGGATGTCTTCACCTTTAAGATAAGCATTAATTACGTTGGTAGCTTTTTTTGCATCTCCAATAGATTTAATAGCAATACGATCACTGGTGGTGACGGCATCTCCTCCTGCAAAGACTCCAGGCAGATTGGTCTGATAGGAGTTAGGATCAATTTCAATCATCCCTCTTTTTGTAAGAGAAATACCATTTAATCCTGTAGCATCGACTCCTTGACCGATGGATATAATTACTGAATCCACCTCAATAGTTTCTTCTTCTCCTTCAATAGGGATAGGCCTTCTACGTCCTGAACTATCGGGTTCTCCTAATTTCATTTTTTGTAGACGTACACCAGAGACTCTGCCATCTTTTTCAAGGATTTCAATGGGATTTACTAAATATTTGAAAGTAATTCCCTCTTCTTCAGCCTCCACAATCTCTATATCCTCTGCTGGCATTTCTTCCCGTGTTCTTCTGTAAAGGGCAGTTACCTCCTTTGCCCCCAGCCTAACACTGGTTCGGCAGGCATCCATAGCGGTATTACCACCACCGATAACAGCAATGCGATTTCCAGTTCTTATAGGTTCATTCATGGCAAATTTGGTTAAGAAATTAATTCCTCCAATAACACCCTCTAAATCCTCACCAGGGCAATTCATACCAGGACTAATCCATGCACCAATAGATATATATACGGCATCAAAATGGGTTTGGATATAGTTGAATTCAACATCCTGACCTACCTTCATGTTAGTAAGCATTTTCACACCCATTTTTTCTATAATACCAATCTCTTTGTTTAAAATCTCTTTTGGTAATCTATATTGTGGAATACCATAACGCAACATACCACCCATTTGAGGCATCGCTTCATAAATTACTACCTTATGTCCCTCTTGAGCCAGATAATATGCTGCAGTTAATCCCCCGGGACCTCCCCCAATAATTGCTACTCGTTTACCGGTTGAAGGTTTGATTTCCGGCATGAAAGCTTCTTCACCCTTCAAATCAATGTCTCCTACAAATCGCTTTAACCAGGCAATGGAGATAGGTTCATCTAATAGGCTCCTCCTACAAGCATCTTCGCAGGGATGAGGGCAAACCCTCCCTATACTGGCGGGAAGCGGCAACTGTTCTTTAATAAGTTCTAAAGCTTCCTTATGTTTACCATTGGCAATAAGACCCACGTAGCCTTGGCAATCTGTATTTCCTGGACAGGCTGTGATACAGGGGGGACGACAGTCACCGGAGTGGTCAGATAGCAATAATTCCAATGCTAACTTTCTTGACTTTTTTACTCTATCTGTTTTTGTTCTAATAATCATACCACTGCGGGCTTCCGTAGCACAGGCCCTCAGTAGCTTTGGAACCCCATCCACCTCAACTACACAAAGACCACATGAGCCGTAGGTTTGTAATTTTTTATCATGACAAAGGGTAGGTATATCTATGTTATTGGCAATAGCAGCTTCTAGGATAGTCATACCGTTTTGTGCTGTTATTTCTTTGCCATTTATATTCATTCTAATATCCATCATAAGCATTCCCCTCAAAATAAAATTTAAAGTAAAGTGTTAAGATTAATAGACTGATACGGCCCCAACAGGGCAAACTTCAAAGCATATACCACATTGAATACATTTTTCAGAGTGAATCCTATGGGCTTCCTTCTTGCTCCCTGTAATGGCCTCTACACTACAATTTCTAAGGCATAAACCACAATTAATACATTTTTTCTCCAGGATTTTATGGGTAAGGAGGGCCTTACATTGCTTTGCGGGACAAGTTTTGTCTATAATATGCCTTTCATATTCTTCTCTAAAGTATTTGATGGTACTTAAAACTGGGTTAGGTGCTGTTTGACCTAGACCGCATAGAGAACCTTCTTTAATACCAGTACCTAAGTCCTCTAATAGCTCTATATCTCCATCCTGCCCCTTGCCATCTGTAATACGGGTAAGGATTTCCAACATTCTTTTTGTTCCTAAACGACAGTGAATACATTTGCCACAAGACTCCTTACAGGTGAAATCCAAAAAAAACTTTGCCATATCCACCATACAGGTGGTATCATCCATAACCACCATTCCTCCAGACCCCATGATTGCCCCAGTTTGGTTGATGGACTCATAATCTACAGAGGTGTCCAGTAATTCCTTTGGTATGCAACCTCCAGAGGGACCACCCAGTTGCACTGCCTTGAATTCTTTATCATTAATAATACCGCCACCAATATCAAAAATAATCTCACGAAGAGAGGTGCCCATCGGTACCTCCACTAAGCCACCATCCTTGATCTTTCCTGTGAGGGCAAACACCTTGGTTCCTTTACTATTGTCCACACCTATGTCAGCAAAGGATTTTCCCCCTTGATTGATAATCCAAGGAATATTGGCGAAGGTTTCTACATTATTGATGTTGGTAGACTGTTGCCACAAACCTTTTTCAGCAGGGAAGGGGGGCTTAAGTCGAGGCATACCCCTCTCTCCCTCAAGGGAAGCAATTAGGGCTGTTTCTTCTCCACATACAAAGGCACCTGCACCTGCTTTAATTTTCAGATCAAATTGGAAGGTGCTATCAAAAATATTACTACCTAATAAATTTAACTCTTTGGCCTGAAGAATCGCTTTTTGCAGTCGAACAATAGCTAGTGGATATTCAGCTCTTACATAGATAACACCTTCTTGAGCGCCAATGGCATATCCAGCAATCATCATTCCCTCAATAACCGCATGGGGGTCCCCCTCTAAGATACTTCGGTCCATAAAGGCACCTGGATCTCCTTCATCAGCATTACAAACAATATATTTTGTATTTCCATTGTTATTCATGGCGGCATTCCATTTAAACCATGTAGGAAAACCAGCTCCACCTCTTCCACGAATATTGGAAACTTTTATTTCTTCTATGACTTCCTTGGGTGTCATTTTCTGTATACATTTTTTGACTGCTTCATAACCGTCATGTTCTATATATTGATGGATATTTTCTGGGTCGATTACACCACAATTCTTTAATGCAATTCTCTTTTGTTTTTGCAATTTATCCCACTCAATAGGATTTATGAGGTGTTTTTTACAAGGGTTATCTTCAAATATACCCTCAAGGATTTCATCCACTATGTCAGGAGTAACCTTTGTATAGGTATGTTTGTTACCATCCTCCTCTATAAATTCAACAATGGGCTCTAAATAACACATGCCGATACATCCTACAGGCTCCAATTGATTGTTCGCACCTCGGACGTCCAATTGTCTTTTGATTTTGTCATAAACTTTTTGGGCACCTGCGGCAATGCCACAACTACCAAGTCCAACAACAATTTTCATCCTCTACACCACCTGTCTATTTTCTTTATTTTTCAATTCTCTGATAATTTCTGCTACATGCTCTGGAGTAAGGCTCCCATAGGTTTCTTCATTAATCATCATAACAGGTGATAAACTACAGCATCCAAGACAGGCAACATTGTTTAATGTAAACAACCCATCTTCTGTGGTTTCTCCATCTTTGATTTTTAATTCATCATATAAAGTTTCTTCTATTTTTTTTGAGCCATTTACATGACATGCAGTTCCTTGGCACAGTAATATTAGATATTTTCCTATAGGATTTAGACGGAATTGCTTATAGAATGTAGCCACACCATAGATTTTAGCAGGTTTAATTTTTGTCTTTTCAGCAATGATAGCCAATACATCCTTCGGTAAGTAATTAAAAACCTCTTGGACTTCTTGCAATATAGTAATAATACTACCTGGGTTATTACGATGTTTTTCAATTATTGCTTCAATTTTATCTCCATTTTCTTTACAACATAACATACCAACACTCCCTTCAGTAATCTGTGCAGAAAATAATATATACATCTATAATAAATAATAACATAAATTTGAATTTTCATGAACTTATATTGCATAGATATTTGAGATTGTTAATATATGGAATAGCTATCCCCATACGACTAAAAAAGAAGCATTAAATTATTCTATATGTTTCCACAAACCTATAGAAAATGTTAATTTTCAAATTAACGAATTCTATAATATAATTTATTGGAACTATATATTTTATTAAAATGTTAGGGAGGAATTGAGTTGAAAAAAAGAACAAGTATTTTAATGAGCATACTTTTAATTTTTACTATGTTGTTAATGGTTGGTTGTTCTGATAATAGTGAAGTTATAAGTGGTGAGGAAGGGAATAATGAGTTTCAGGCTAACATTGTCTTTGATGGTTCCTCCACTCTTGCACCAGTGGTATCCAATATAGGGAATATGTTTATTGAAGAATATCAAACTTGGGATAAGGTAGATGCAGCTTTCCCAGCTGAAGAAATAAACATATTTGTTTCTTCAGGAGGATCAGGAGCAGGTATACGCTCTGTTATTGAGGGGACAAGTGATTTTGGAATGGCGGCAAGAGAAGCTTCTCAAGAAGAAAAGGATCAAATTGAGGCATATCAAGATTTTTTAATAGGAATAGATGCACTCACTATAGCTGTTAATCCACAGAATCCAATCCATCAAATTAAAGAGAGTATTTCTACAGAAGAAATTAGAAAGATTTTTTCAGGAGAATACAAGTATTGGAATGAAGTAGATGAAAGACTTCCAGAGGAAGAGATAGTTGTTGTTATAAGAGATATTGGTGGTGGAGCTCATAAAGTATTCCAACAAAATGTTATGGGTGATATGGATGTTAAGGCGGATGCCATTCAATCACCTTCTATGGGTGCATTAGTAACAAGAATTATAGAAAATAAAAATACTATAGGTTATGCATCCTATGGTGGTGTTAATAGTAATGAAGGTAAATTAATTGCTTTAAAGGTAGATGGAATTGAAGCTACAGCAGAAAACATCATAAATGGAAGCTATAAAATAAGCAGGCCATTAATTATGGTAAAAAAAGGTGAGTTAACACCTCAAGAAGAAGCCCTAATAGATTATTTTTTCTCTGATGCAGCAACGAATATAGTAGAAGAACTAGGTTTTGTACCAGTAAAATAAAAGATAAATCCTGTCATCTAAAATTTATGATTATTGAGGAATTATAAACTTTAAAATTATAAAAGTTATAATTCCTCTTATTCATTCTATTGCAATAAAATTAATTGTTGTATTTTTCAAAGAGGGACTTTGTTCTTTAGGGGGACATTCTATGTATAAAATAATAGAGAAAATATTTTCACCTATTATTAGGTTACTGGCTTTATGTAGTGTATTGATCTTATTCTTAATTATTGCATTTATATTAAAAGAAAGCTTGGTTATTTTTAAGGAAGTACCTATACTGCAGTTCTTGCTAGGGAGGTCTTGGAGGCCAGTATCTAATACACCTACCTTTTCTATCCTGCCAATTATTTTGGCCAGCATGTATGTATCTGTTACTGCTATCGTTATTGCATTACCTATTGGAATTGGATGTGCTATGTTCATATCATTTTTCATAGGAGATGTCAGTAGAGAAGTTTTGAAATCTATTATCAATATTCTAGCAGGAATACCATCGGTTGTTTATGGATTAATAGGTCTTTTGGTTATTGTAAAGTATTTTGAAGTTCGTTTTTCACTTGTTGCTGGAGAATCAGTTTTAGCAGGAGGGATATTGTTAGCTATTATGATTTTACCCTATATTATTAATACCTGTAGCGAATCTATGATTGAAATCAAGAAAAAGTATATGGCTACTTCTGATGTGTTAGGGGTTTCTAAGCTGTATATGATTTCTCATCTTGTGCTACCAGCAGTTTCTAAAGCAATTATTGCCAGTACTGTTCTTGCCTTAGGCAGGGCTATGGGGGAGACAATGGCGGTTATGATGGTTATAGGGAATGCACCTATTATGCCTAAGCTCCTTGGGAAAGCTCAAACCATACCATCCTTAATCGCATTAGAGATGGGTGCTGCTTATGTAGGGAGCCTTCATTATCATGGACTTTTTGCTGCAGGTTTTGTTCTAATGATTTTACTTCTTTTAATTAATATTATTTTATACTATATTAGAAGGAATATTAGCTATTAGAGAAGAGGTGTACTATGAACCGTTATGTAAAGGACTTATTATTAAAATTATGGTGTGGTATCAGTGGTATAATGGTGTTATCAACACTTTCTTTTATTATTATATATATTTTTATGAAAGGTTTTTCTAGTATCAATCTAGATTTTATTATAGGTGCACCTAAGGGAGTACCTATAGGTAGCGAAGGGGGTATATATCCAGCTATTATTGGTAGTGTATATCTTATGATCATAGCATGTGTCTTTGCTACTGTATTAGCTATTTCAACGGCGGTATATCTAGAGCTTTACTGTAAAAATGAAAAATTATTAAAGATAATGCATCTAGTGATCCACTGCACTGCAGGTATACCCTCTATTATACTAGGTATGTTTGGATATACTTTTTTAGTATTACGACTAGGTTTAGGACGTTCTCTTATGGCAGGGGGGATTACCCTTGGTATTATGATTTTTCCCTTTATTGAAATAAGAGTAGAAAAAATATTAAATGAGATGGATAAAAATATAGTGTATGCTTCCTATGCTTTAGGCTTACCAAAATCTTATACTTTTTTAAAGTTACTACTACCTATCTATAAGAGAGATATAATTTCTACTGTTTTATTGGCAGGTGGGTTTGCTATAGGAGCTGCAGCACCGATTATCTTAACAGCGGCTGTAATGTATGCACCTGTTCCTAGAACGGTTTTAGCACCAGTTATGGCATTACCCTATCACCTATATATCCTTATTGGAGAAGGCATATCGGTAGAAAATGCCTATGGCACAGCCTTTGTTTTAATTGTTTTATTACTTACTATGAACATATTACCAATTTTAAACTCCTTAAGTAGAGGTGGTGAATAGCTATGGGTATAATTAGTATAAAAAACTTATCGGTTTCCTACGGGAACATAAAAATATTAAAGAATATCAATATGGAGATTAATGAAAGAAAGATTACTGCCATTATAGGTCCTTCAGGATGTGGTAAATCAACCTTACTAAAAACAATAAATTGTATGGTTGAAGAGGAAACTCTTTCCCGTGTAGAGGGAGAAATTTTATTTAAAGATAATAATATTAAAGAAATGACTAAAGAAGATATTAGAAAAGAAATTGGACTAGTGTTTCAAAATCCAACTTGTTTCCCTTTTTCTATCTATAAGAACATGGTCTATGCACAGAAATACTATGGCAATACAGATAAAAAGAAATTAAAGCATATGGTAGAGGAAAAACTGAAAATTGCTGGGCTATATGATGAGGTTTCTAATGATTTAAATAAATCTGCATTGAAACTATCAGGGGGTCAGCAACAAAGACTTTGCATTGCCAGAGCCTTAACTGTAGATCCTCAAGTTATTCTCCTTGATGAGCCCTGTTCGGCTCTAGATGTAAAAAACACCAAAAATATAGAAGAAATGTTGAGCAAGCTTTCCCAAGACTATACGATTATTATAGTTACTCACAATCTTTCTCAAGCTAAAAGAATTGCAGATTATACCGCTTTTATTTTAAACGGTGAATTGGTTGAATACAGTGATACAGAAACCTTGTTTTCTAATCCTAAAGATAAAAGAACTAGGGAATATATAGAAGGAATATACGGATAAAAAATTTGTAAAGGAGTAAACAAAATTATGCTACAGATAAATATACCGGGCAGAGGAGAAATCCAAATAGAAAATATCGTATTTGATTATAACGGGACATTAGCCGTAGATGGGGATATAGCTGATACTACTAAAGACATGATTCAGAAACTTAAAGAGCATGTTAATATATACATACTAACAGCAGACACCTATGGAACAGTTGAAAAAATTTGTGGTAACTTAGGGATTACTATAAAAACCTTCCCGCGAGAAAATGCAGGAAGATGCAAAAAGGATATTGTTAAGTCATTGGGTGGAAATCAAACTATTACTGTAGGTAATGGATTTAATGATATAGATATGTTTAAAGAAAGTACTATATCCATAGCGGTTATGGAAAAGGAAGGATGCAGTGGAAAGCTTATAGCTGCTGCAGACATTGTGGTGAAATCTATTGATGATGTGTTCCAAATGCTTTTAAAACCTAATAGAATTAAGGCAACTTTGAGAAATTAAAATATAAACAATCCTTTCACCTTATAAAGGGTTGTTTTTTTATGGACAACCTTATAAAGCTACAATGTAAATAAATCTTAATTTATATAGAAATTTTATAATCTATTAGATATAATTAGGTATAGCATAGAAATGTAGGACTTTAGCACTATGTTAATTGGTCTGATATTTGCAAATGGTAAAGACCAGAAAATTATGAGAGTGCAGGTTTTTCTATTAAATTATAAAAAGGATGTTTAAGATGAATGAAATTCAAAATGATAATCAATTAATTTATAGTTTTCCTGATGCCGTCGCTTATTATAAGATAACTACTGATGAACAAAATAATCCTGTAGATTATACTTTTCTTAAAGTCAATAAAGCTTTTGAAACTATGGTGGAAAAGAATAAAGAGGAGATAATAAACAGAAAGGGTACGGATATATTTCCACAGCTTCGATTAAGTAAGTTTCAAGACAGTGGTAGTATTGAAGATCTATGGACTAAAGGAAAAAGTAATAGATTTGAATTTTATTTAGAGTCTTTGGAAACATGGTATGAAATAACAGCTTATAGTGACAAACCAGGTTATCTTGCTGTAATTTTCCGTAATATCAACGAAACCAAGAATGAAAACATACTTTTAAGTAGATTATCTGATCTTACCAACAAGAATTATAATTTTTCAAATGATGCAATTGATTATCAGTTTATATCAGATGAACTTCTTAAATTATCTGGAGCTAAGTTTGTGGTGATAAACACATATAAAGATAATAACATAAAAAGTATAGGCAAAGTTATTTCTGGAGAAGCAGAAGAAATAGAAAAAGCATCAAAAATAGTAGGATATGATTTTACAGGAAAAGAATGGATCAACAATCCTGAAAGACTAAAAAGTACAAGTGAAGGGTGTAAACTTATTCAATATGATAGTCTACATGATGTAAGCTTTGGCGGTATTTCGAAGTCTCTATCTCAATTACTTAAAAAAAAGCTAGACTTAGGAAATATTTACGAAATTGTAATGTTTAATAAAAAACAAACCATTGGCGATATTATCTTTATAATGCCATCTAACAAAACTATTGTTAGTTCTAGAAATATTGAATTATATGTTCAACAAATTGCCATGGTTTTAATACGATATGAAACTGAAAAATCCTTAAAAGAAACTAATGCTCTGTTAGACGGAATTTTAAGAAGTATTCAAGATGGTATATGCGTATTAAACACTGACTTGACGATACGTTATGCCAATGAAATATTTAAAAAACGACATGAAAAAGAATTGCCTTTGGAAGGTAAGCAATGCTATGAAGTACACTATAAAAGAAATACACCGTGTAGACCCTGTCCTACTCTACGTTCTATGAAAACAGGAAGGATAGGGAGGCAAGAGATGTTTATAGAAAATAGATGGTTAGAAGTTTTTAGTTATCCTTTATTTGAGAAAGAATATGATAAACCAACAGGAGCAGTAAAATCTATAAGAGACATTACTGAACAAAAACAAGCAGAAGAAAGAATTAAGTATTTAAGTTTTCATGACACATTAACAGGACTTCACAATCGCAATTATTTTGAGGAAGAGTTTACACGTCTTAATGTAAAAAGACAGCTACCTATAAGTATAATTATAGCAGATGTGAATGGTCTGAAATTAGTGAATGATACATGTGGTCATGACGAAGGAGACAAAGTCTTAATTAGTGCATCCCAAATTTTAAGAAAAGCATGTCGGAAAGGCGATATAATAACTCGCTGGGGTGGAGATGAATTTATCATTTTACTACCGAAAACTTCCTACGAAGCGGCAGAAAAAATAACTGCTAGAATTAAGAAAGAATGTAAAGAAATTCAGTCTAAAAAACTTTCAATGGTTGAATTTGCCATAGGTGTAGCAACGAAAGAAAATAGTGAAAAATCTATTAAACAACTCTTCAAAGAAGCAGATGATCATATGTATAAAGATAAAATAAAGTCTAATTACAATGATACAAGAACTAAAAAACATATAGCGATACGTCGAGAGAGGCTTGTTAAAGAGAATGAACAGAAATAAGCATCCTTTTTATGCTATTTTACTTCATAACAAAAGATAAATATGTTTAGAACATTAGACAATGATTCTAAACATATTTATATAGTTTTACATTTTTTTAGAATGAAATTTATAAAATCTGACTTTATCTACACATTAAATCTAAAGTTAATAACATCTCCATCTTTAACAATATACTCTTTACCCTCAAGACGGACGAGTCCTTTTTCTTTGGCAGCATTAAAATTTCCATATTCTACAAGATCATCATAGGCAACAATTTCAGCTCGAATAAAACCTTTTTCAAAATCAGTGTGGATTTTTCCAGCAGCCTGAGGAGCTTTGGTTCCCTTCTTGATGGTCCAAGCTCTTACTTCTTTAGGCCCCGCTGTTAAATAACTCATCAAACCTAGTAGAGAATAGGATGCTTGCACTAAACGGTCTAACCCGGATTCGGTTAATCCTAATTCCTCTAGGAACATTGCTTTTTCTTCTTCATCTAATTCAGAGATTTCAGCTTCTATTTTAGCACAGATGACAACCACTTCTGCATCCTCTGTTGAAGCGAATTCCTTAACTTTTTGAACATGAGGATTATTTGCTCCTTCCTCTGCGACTTCATCCTCAGCGACATTAGCAACATAGATAATCGGTTTCATGGATAGAAGACCAAAGCCTTTTAATAGTTCCAGTTCATTTTTATCGTATTCTAATGTACGGGCAGATAAACCTTCTTCTAATGTAGATTGAAGTCTCTTTAGTAGTTCTAGTTCCGCTACAAGACTTTTGTCTGATTTCACTAGTTTTTGTGTTTTCTCGATTCTTTTTTCCACCATCTCAAGGTCTGAAAAAATTAATTCAAGATTAATAGTTTCAATGTCTCTTAAAGGATCCACACTGCCATCCACATGGGTGATGTTACCATCTTCAAAGCATCGCACCACTTGAACAATAGAGGCTACTTCACGAATATGAGATAAAAACTTATTGCCTAAGCCTTCTCCTTTACTGGCACCTTTTACTAATCCAGCAATATCATAAAATTCAATAGCAGCAGGGATTACTTTTTCTGATTGATATAGCTCCTCTAGAAATTTTAATCTATCATCAGGAACAGCCACCACACCTACATTTGGTTCAATAGTACAAAATGGATAGTTAGCAGATTCTGCACCTGCTTGAGTGATTGCATTAAATAACGTACTCTTACCAACGTTAGGCAATCCAACAATACCTAGCTTCATATAATATATCTTCCTTTCTTCACGTAAGTCTCAGCATTATAATATACACATAAGTTTTATTATACCTTATTGAAAATTTCTTATCAATACATTATATTGACGTTTTCAAAGTGAAATAAAGCTTTAAATCTACAGAAAATATAGCTAAGTTTTTTTCTATTTTGATGCTTTACCGTATTTTTGATGAATAAATTCAATGTAATCCTCAATTTGTTGAATAGCTTCATCGGGTAAACCTTTATCCTTTAAATAATAAGAGGTTTTTTTTTCGCGAATGCAGGTTTTGGAAGTATATTGGCTATGCACATCAGGGGAATAAGTTAAAAGGTAGTCAATAGACACTTTAAAGATTTGTGCTATTTTTATTAGTGTATCATAATCAGGTTCTTTTCTTTCGGTTTCATAACCAGCAATAGTAGAGCGAGATTTATTAAGTTTTTTTGCTAAAGCTTCTTGTGTTAAGTTATTTTCTTTCCTAAGATGTTTTAGTCTTTTAGAAAAATTCATAAATACACCCCTCTATTTTGACGATAACCTTACTTTATAATGTAGTGAAAATAAATTATTTACAATATGTTGTCCCAAAATAAAACAAAATTACAATATAAGTTGTAAATGTTACTAATAGGGACTATAATTGAAAGAGTATTGGAATAATGGAATAAAAGTAAAAGAGAAAAGAGAGGGAGTTGCGATGAATGAGAATAGAAAAATTTAGAAAGATTTTAAATAAATCATTGCAAGAAATGGGGGATATAAGAGAAAAAAATCTTAGTAAAAATAACATTATTAAAATAAGTCAAGAATTAGATAAACATATTGTAAAAGAACAAAAGAGAAGGTTGCTAAACATCATATCAAATCAAGAAAAAAGTAAATTATAAAGAATACCTGGCCTTCTTTCAGAGGCCAGGTATTCTTTATAACTTATTAATCATACTAGCCATATATCCAGCCCCAAAGCCATTATCAATATTTACAACAGCGGTACCGCTTGCACAGCTATTTAACATAGATAATAGTGCAGCTAAACCTCCGAAATTAGCTCCATAACCAACACTGGTGGGGACAGCAATGACAGGCTTATCTACTAAGCCTCCAATAACACTACCCAAGGCTCCCTCCATACCAGCTACTGCTACTACCACTTGTGCCTCTCGAATGATGTCTAGCTTAGAGAACAACCGATGGATACCAGCTACACCCACATCATAAACTCGTTCCACCTTATTGCCTAGGATTTCAGCTGTAATAGCAGCTTCTTCAGCTACAGGTATATCAGAAGTTCCTCCTGTTATGACAGCTATATGAGTTGCCTGTAATTTGATTTCCTGTTGAACAAGGGTAATGGTCCTTGCTAACTCATTATAAATGGCTATAGGATGTTTTTTCTTTACAGCATCATACATTTCTTTTGTTGCTCTAGTTCCCAATACATTACTGCCTCTATCCACCATAACACCTACAATATCAACGATATGTTCTACTGTCTTTCCTTCACAATAGATGACTTCAGGATAGCCCTGTCTTAATTCCCTATGATGATCTACCTTGGCAAAACCTAAGTCTTGATAAGGTAGTTCCTTTAAGGTGGATAGTGCTTCCTCTATTTGAATTTTATTATTTTTAACATCTTCAAGCAGTTGTTTTATATTTTCAACTTTCATTTTCTAACCTCCTGTATTTAAATCTTTAGGAAATGCTGTCCTTAATAAGAATCAAAGAAAAATTTACTTTATTTTATCATACATCTAGTGATGAATTCCATCTAAAAGATTTGGTATTAAGTTGTTGAATTTAATTTAGTATAAGCAAATAATAGGGAATAATTATAAAAATTGACAAAAGTTTGTCATACATGGTATATTTATCATAAACATGGAACTTATTGTAAATATAAATTTAAAAAATCAAAAGAAACATCAGTTTGAAAACTGATGAAAAAGTCATGAAGGCTTGTACCTTTTTATTGAATAAAAAGGGCAAGCTTTTTGTTTTTTAAAGAAGTAAAAGTATGTTAACAGTACAGGTAGATGTAAAGATTTTTAGTCATTAAAGGATTATAGGTTGCCTTTACTAACCTAAATATACTATGTAAGATACGGAGTGGTGAAAGTAATGAGAAGGATAAGCTATTTTATATTTTTTATGGTAACAGTATTGCTGTTAACGGCCTGTGGAGGCCAACAAAGTCCAGTAGAAGAAACAGCAGAAGAAGCAGAAGTGAAAAATGCTGTTGTTGAGGAGCTAGAACAGAAATTAGTTATAGGTGTAGGGAGAGACTTTTACCTAGGGTCAGCTAATCCTACCTGTTTACATGGGAGTACCAATGTATGGGAATCTTTAACTTACTTAAATGATCAGCTGGAGCCTATGCCTGAGCTGTCAGAATCTTGGAGTGTATCTGATGATGGTAAAACATGGACATTTCAATTGAGACAAGGGGTAACCTTCCATGATGGAACTCCTTTAAATGCAGAAGTAGCAATATATAATTTAGAAAGACTACTAAATCATCCTAGAAAAGGAAATACCAAACTTGCTTATGGGGATATAACAGCTATGGAAGCAAAGGATGAATATACAGTAGCTATTACCCATGCTGTACCTATGCCAGAGTTTCCTAGAATGTTGGCTTATCATGAGAGTCCTATGTTTAGTTTAGCCTCTTTTGATGATAATGATGATATTATCAATCCCATAGGAACTGGTCCATTTGTATTCAAAGAATATATTACAGATGAATCCATTATTCTAGTTAAAAATGAAAATTACTGGGGAGAAACACCAATGCTAGAAGAGGTGGTTTTCACCTTTATTGCTGATCCTAGTACAAGGTTGGCAGCTTTACAAAGTGGTGAGGTAGATGCTTTATCTGATGTAGGAGCGGTTATGCCAGAACAAGCAAGTGTTATAGAGGGAGCTGATAATCTAACTCTAAAAACAAAATTAGTTGGAACAACCCACTACTTGTTTTTTAATCAAAACAATTTGTTTAAAGACAATAACTTATTATTAGCTGTTAGCCATGCCTTAGATCGTCAATTGCTAGTAGATACCGTATTAGAAGGGTATGGTATTCCAGCTAAAAGTGTTATTACACCAGTAGCTGAAAAATGGTTAAACAAAGAAGTAGCACCTAAATATGATATAGATAAGGCAAAGGACTTAGTTGAGAAATCTATTGGGGACGGGGAAGTTGAAGTAAAGATATTATTAAACTCAGGTATTTCTAGTAGATGGCCATATAAAGCCATAGCTGAAATTATGCAACATCAGTTGAAGGAATTAAATCTCATTATAGATATTGAAATGGTAGAAGCAGGAGAGTGGAACAGAAGATTAGAAGCAGGTGAGTATGATATTACCATTGGTCCCTTTACCTTAATGACAGGGGAACCTAATGTTTTCTTTAGCACCCATATGTTTTCTGAAGGTAATTCAAATAAAAGCAGAAGCTATGGCTACAATAATCCTAAAGTGGATGACATGATTACAAAGGCAGCAAGAGAAAGAGATCAGGATAAAAGACATAGTATGTACTTAGAATTGCAGGAGGTAGCCGCTAAGGAAGGTCCAGTAGTGCCTATTTACCATGATGTTACTTTATACGCAGTAAATAACAAGGTGCATAATTTTGAATTAGACGCAAATTTCAAACCTCATTTAGGCAGAGTTGAAATAAAATGATAAAAAAAGAAATATTACATGCAAACAAAGCTTGGGCAGATGCATTGACATCTGCTCCATATTTCAAAATGAGAATCCGTAGTGAAAAAGAAGTACAAGCCTATTGGGATAAAATAGCCGATAAATATGATAGTAATATGATGGGTCAAGAAGAAGATCGGGTCCAGAAGGTGATGGATTATTTTCTACAGCACAAAATTTTAACAAAAAATACAGAAGTGCTAGACATTGGTAGTGGTACGGGGGCCTATACTATTCCTATGGCAGAGGTAGTAAAGTCAGTAATAGCTTTAGATAGTTCCTCAGAAATGTGTGGTATATTAGAAGGAAAGGCAAGTGAAAAAAAATTAAGCAATATACAAACACTTATAGCACCTTGGCAGGAGGTTAAATTAAGAAAAGAAAAGTTATACAAAAGCTTTGATGTGGCTTTTTCATCTTTAAACCCAGGAATAAGAAACCTGAAGACACTAATAAAAATGAATGCAGCCTCTAGAAAATACTGCTGTTTAATATCTACCTCTGGTAAAGTAGAGGATAGTACTAGAAAAGAGTTGGAAAAACTATTATTAGGAAAAAATTTAGAAAGTAAGCAGGCCAACGATGTTATTTATCCTTTTTATATCCTATATCAGTTAGGTTATTCACCTAAGATGGAATATATAGATATAACCATGGTGAGAAAGAAGGAGCCAGAGGAAGCTGTAGCATCCTTATGTGATTCTTTTTGGCTATATACAGATATAACACCTTCTGTTAAGAAAAACATTCATAATTATGTAGAAAGTAAAATAGAAAATGGATTGTTTACAGCAACCACTAAAATGAGACTTGGTATGGTTTGTTGGTCCGTCCTGAAAAGAACTTAATACAAAGCTCCCTTCAGCTAAAAATAATTTCAAAGTTCTTGGTGAAGGGAGTTTATACTTAAAAGGTAGAGATTGTTTTCTAAAATCTTAGTAACAGCTTTATTTTAGACAAAGGGAAGAACTCATATAGCTTTGAACTATATCTGTTAATTTATACAAAGGTATATTGTAGGCTTCAGCAATTTTTCTACAATCCTCATATTCAGGTTTGAATTTAATAACCTCCCCATTATAGATCCCTAGTTTTACCTTTACATCACCATATTCTGTGTTGACGATAATAATCTTTCTATCTAGCATATCTTTATGTACGTCATAACTTCTAACCCCTAAAGTAGTAGTTTCTTTAAGCAGGATAGAAGTCATGGTTTCAGCTAAAGCATGACAACAAAGGGCACTAAGTTTTACACTGGGGCGGTTTTTTTTCATGATAATAGGTGTCATATAAACGTCCATAGCCCCTTGATCTAAAAGCTTTTGCATTACATACTCATAGATTTCTGGATTCATATCATCGATATTACATTCTATCATTTTAGCTGTTTCTTGAGTTTGAGTTTCGAACTCTGCTAAAAAAACCCTCAATACATTGGGAATTACATTATCTCGATGGCCTATCCCATAGCCAATTTTTGTAATAGAGAAATTCTTTTCAGAAGAAAATTCGTCTCCTAATACTTTAGCAATAGCAGCTCCCGTAGGAGTAGTTAGTTCCTTTTCAACTCCACCGGTAGTAATAGGAATTCCCTTTAAGATTTCTGTTGTAGCAGGGGCAGGGACAGGGAACTTTCCATGAGCACAATGAACAAATCCTCCACCAACAGCTAAGGGTGAGAAGATAACCTTGTCCACTTTAAGACTATCAAAGCATATGGCAGCTCCTACAATATCAACAATGGAGTCCGTTGCACCTACTTCATGGAAGTGGACTTCATTGATGGTTTTACCGTGGATTTTTGCTTCAGCTTTAGCTACCTCCATGAAAATTGCTAAGCTCAAATTCTTGACAGAGGAGCTAAGGCTACTGGTCTCAATAATATTTTCGATATCTTCTAAATTTCTGTGGCGGTGACCTTCTCCTTCGTGATGGTGGTTATGTTCATGACACTGTAATAAATTTACCGTTACCTTTGTGCCGGTAATACCTTTTCTTTCATCCCTCGTTACCTCCAATACATACTCTTTATGTAAAGGAAGCTTTTCTAGCTCCTGCCTTAAATAAGCTTCTTCAATACCTAAATCAAGCATGGCTCCTAAATTCATATCACCACTGATGCCTGAAAAGCAATCGTAATAAAGTATCTTCATAATGTAAACCTCCTGCATTTTGAAATTAAAATGATTTAATCTAAATAGTTTGCCTTATTATATAAAAAACTATAGTAGTATATTCTTTCATTATACTATAGTTGTAAAATATAAAAAATATCTCCTTAAAGACAAAAGCTTTTTACTATGTAGGATGCAATTACTTTAGAGGATAAACTTGGTTTAACATAAAAATTTATGGTGGTTTAATTTTGCATCAAAAGAGGGAGTATAAAAATAAAAATCTTATGAAAATTACATTTTTATGTAGCGGTATTAAAAAATGACGAATTGTGTTGTATAATAAGGCTTATAGCATTTGTTAAATAAACTACAAAAAAGGAGGAAACTTTAAATGAGTTTTCAATTACCTAAATTTACTCCACCAGATTTCACAAAAGCTAGTTTTGTGAATGCACCTGATGCTAAAATGGGGGAAGTGAAAAAAGATGGCGTGGCTCCCAAAGGTTTCTTCATGAGTTCTGCATCACCTGAATACTTTAAAATTAATGGAAAATGGGTTCTTCCAAACCAAGGTGCAATAGAATGCCCTGGTGTTGTTCGGGATAATAATACTGTGGAAATTGTGGAATTTAGAAATCTAAAGGTTGGCGATAAAGTTATTTTAGGAATAGAAAAAGATGGAACTGAAGGGATATATAAGCATACTACTGGATTTGATAATTTACCTAGCGTAGATGTAGGAAGGTATGTAGAATCGTCCTTTTCAAGGGATTATGAGGAACTATATGCATTACTAGAACATGAGAAAGAAAATAATGGATATATTGTGTGGGTATTAGGTCCGGCTGTGGTTTTTGATCATGATACACGAGCTGCTTTATCAGAGCTTACTGAAAAAGGGTATGTAGATGGTCTGCTGGCAGGGAATGCTATGGCAACCCATGATCTCGAAGGTGGACTGTTAGGGACATCTTTAGGTCAAAATATATATACCCAAGAATCTGTTCCTATGGGACATTATAACCATTTGGATCTACTAAATGAGGCTAGAAGAGCTGGCTCTATAGAGGAACTAATTGATGAAGGAAATATAAAAGATGGATTTATGAAAACCTGCATAGAAAAGAGTATCCCTATAGTTCTTGTTGGTTCTATAAGGGATGATGGACCACTTCCTTCGGTTTATCATAATGTATCTTGTGGACTAGATGCTATGAAAGAAGAAACCAACAAAGCAACAGTTGTTATTTGTCTTGCTACGGTTCTGCACTCAGTAGCAACTGCAAACTTAGCATCATCCTATAGAATGATAGAGGGAGAAGTAAGGCCAGTATATTGTTATGCTGTAGACATTGCTGAATATGCAGTGAATCAAGTAGCAGTTGCTAGAGAATATGTAGGCGTTAAAACAATCCTTACTAATGTACAGGACTTTGTGGTTAATCTTCAAAAAAACCTTTGTTAATATATCTTTTAAACCAATGAGGAAAAGTACTAATGTTATTTGGAAGCTATTATCAGGAGGAGATTTTAAAATGAGTTTTGAATTACCAAAGTTTAGACCACCAGATTTCACACAGGATTTTTTTGTGAATGCACCAGATTGTAAAATAGAAGAAGTAGTTAAAGAAGGAGTTGCCCCTAGAAATTATCATGCTCTTTCCATTTATCCTGAGTATTTTAAAATTAAAGGGAAATGGGTAATAGCTAATGAAAGCCGTATGGACACCGTTGCTGTTGTTACACCAGATGATGGTATAGATATTTTAGAATTTAGAAATCTAAAAGTTGGCGATAAAGTGGTGGTAGGGAGAACAGAAGACGGTAGTGAAGGTATATATATGTATACAGAAGGATTTCTTACTGAAGAGGTGGTTACCGATACCTTTGCCTTTAGAAGTGGTAGATCAAGAGAGACTGCCTATTCTAAAGATTATGATGAATTATATGAGATTATGAAGCATGAGAAGGAGAATGATGGGAAGATTGTCTGGGTTTTAGGACCATCCATTGCATTAGATGATGGGTCAAGGGCTGCATTTGCCTCTCTAGTAGAGCATGGCTATGTACAGGCTATTTTTTCTGGTAATACCTTTGGCACCTATGATTTAGAGAAGGCAATGTTTAAAACAGTTTCAGGGCAGGAGGTATTTGAGTCCCGTGGAAATGCTCACTATAATTATATGGCTACCATCAATGAAGCCAGAAGAGCGGGTTCTATAGATGAACTTATTCATTCAGGAAAAGTGAAAGATGGCATATTAAAAGCCTGTGTAGAAAAAGATGTTCCAGTAGTACTAGCTGGAAGTATAAGGGATCGATATGCATTACCAAATGTCTATGATAATGTCTATGAAGCCCAAGATGCTATGAGAAAGCACACTAGAAAAGCAACCATGCTGATATGTTTATCAACTGTACTTCATACCATTGCTTCAGGAAATATGACACCATCCTATACAGTAAAAAATGGTGTTGTTAGACCAGTATATATATATTCTATAGATATACAGGAGTTTTCTGTTAACAAATTATTCGATAGAGGAACATTAGAAGTGAAAACACTTGTTACAAATATTCAAGACTTTATCCTTAATGTAGCTAGGGGATTGATTGAATAATTTTTCTGATCTTCTTCAATTAGAAAGTATTGAGTGGAGAATGGAAGGATTGGTTTCCTTTTCAAAGGGATTTTTACAGCAATTAGGAGCATAGTAGATGAGGTCCTAATTGCTGTTTTTTTTAAGCAGATAAGGGTATAATGGAGCTAATTACTATATACAATTGAATTAAGAAGGAGGATTTATATGAGCCGAAATATTTTACTAGAAAGTGGTACCAATGAATTAGAAATTGTTATGTTTAAAGTAGGAGAAAGTCTACTAGGGGCAAATGTTGCTAAGGTGGAGTGTATTATTACTTTTCAGCCTTTTACTAGCATACCCAATGCTCACAAAAATGTGAAGGGGGTCATCAACTACAGAGGAAGAGTGATACCTGTCATTGATTTAATTAAAGCTTTGAATAAAAATTGTCCTAAAGCTGAGAAGGAAAGGCTTTTTATTTTAATACATATCAATAATAGTGATTTTGCTATTGAAGTCAGTTCTGTTATAGGCATTAAAAGACTTTCATGGCAGGATATTGAAATTCCTTCTTCTATTTTAGTAAGTGAAAATCAAACACCTACCACAGGGATTGTCAAAGTCAATGAAGATGAAATCGCCCTAATACTAGATTTTGAGAAAATACTTTCTGATATAGATCCTTCCTTAGCATTAAAGGAATCTAAGAGGGTGGACGGTCTAGAGGGTAAAAAACTGGTGGTGGCGGAGGATTCTACTTTTTTAATAAAGGCAGTAAATGCATCTTTTGTTAAGGCAGGTGCAATAGTGGAAAAGTTCAGCAATGGAAAAGAGGCACTAGATTACCTTGAATCAGTTCCTAAGGATGAAATATATTGTGTTATTACTGACATAGAAATGCCTGTTATGGATGGTTTAACCTTTACGAAGCATATTAAAAGCAATGAAAAATTAAAGGATATTCCTGTTGTGTTGTTTTCATCTATTGTCAGTGAAGATCTAAAACATAAGGGAGTCAGTGTAGGTGCTGATGCACAGATTACAAAGCCAGAAATAGATCAATTGGTTAATTTAGTAGTAAATATTGGTAACAATAAAAGGCTTTAGTATTTAAATCAAGTGGACGGCAGACCAATGCCGTCCACTTGTTATCATATATGTATAGACTTTTAATTTTGATCAAGGATTATGTTATAATAATATTATTAAAGTTAATAATAACATACAGTATTCTAAAAAGTTTACGTTATACTGTAGTTCCATTAAAGACAATTGCTTGAACCATAACATTAGATGTATTTAAATGTAGTAAATATGAAAATTATTGTACAACTATTTTTTTAACCACAACATGTGATGTGATAACAAGAGTGTGAAATTAAATCAATTAAAAGCATAAGTATTTACGAAGGTTTCTATACTGAACCATAACATGGGATGCATGAAAAGGGGTCAGACAAATTATCCGATAGAGGAACACTAGAAGTGAAAACACTTGTTACAAATGTTCAAGACTTTATCCTTAATGTAGCTAGGGGATTGATTGAATAATTCAAGCCTGGCCCCGAAGTCACTTAAAATGTATATTTCCTTGGAAATATGTCGAGATTGAACATATGGGTAACTATAAAATACCAAAACCCCTTGACTTAAATCTAAAACTAATTGTATAATATATTTTGACAGTTTTATATTTTTTTCCACAAATGCAATGATGAGGACAGTAATAGAAAGCAAGCGGTTACAGAGAGATAATCCTTGGCTGAAAGATTATTATGGGCACTTTTTATGAAGATCACCTTTGAGCAAAGGTCCTGAAGAAACAGTAGGGGCTTTCGTAGACATACGTTAACATGTGTGAGTGATGAGGCTATTATTTGCCTTGTAACCAGGGTGGTACCGCGGTGAATTCGTCCCTACTTTTAGGGGCTTTTTATATTTTTTGGATATTTTATAAGATATAGGTAAAAATCTACTATTAGAAAGTTAAGAAAGGAAGGATATCATGAAGGGATTTAAAGCACTATCTAATGGGCCTGTAGCCGATAGAGAACAGGCCGTAACTGATCTGTGGAATAAGAATAATATTCTTGAAAAAAGCATTGAAAATCGTGAAGGTAAGGAATCCTTTGTATTCTTTGAAGGACCACCTACCGCCAATGGAAGACCGGGAATTCATCATGTTATTTCTAGAACTCTAAAGGACTCCGTATGTAGATACCACACCATGTTGGGCTATCAGGTAAAGAGAAAGGCTGGTTGGGATACCCATGGTCTACCGGTGGAAATTGAAGTGGAGAAGCAATTAAATCTATCTAGTAAAACGGAAATTGAAAACTATGGTCTTGCAGATTTTAATGAAAAATGTCGCGAATCTGTATTTACCTATGAAAAACAATGGAGAGAAATGACAGAAAGAATGGGTTACTCTATTGATTTAGATAATCCCTATATTACATTAGACAATAATTATATCGAATCTGTATGGTGGATTCTAGACAAATTCTTTAAAGAGAATATGATTTATGAAGGACATAAGATTTTACCTTATTGTCCACGTTGTGGAACGGGACTAGCCTCCCATGAGGTATCTCAGGGGTATAAAGAAATAAAGTCTAATACAGTAATTGTTCCTATGAAAAGAAAAGATGTAGACGAATACTTCCTAGTATGGACAACAACACCATGGACATTAGCTGCAAACGTAGCATTAGCAGTACACCCAGAAGTCACCTACCTTAAAGTAAGCTATGAAGGAAAAGTCTACTATGTAGCGGAAGCATTGGCAGGCAAAGTTATAGAAGGTGAGTATCAGGTATTAGAAAAGGTAAAAGGTACTGATCTAGAACATCTAGAATATGAGCAATTGATGCCATTTGTTACACCAGATAAAAAAGCTTTTTTCGTTACTCTTGCTGATTATGTAACAACAGAAGACGGTACAGGTATTGTTCATATTGCACCTGCCTTTGGTGAGGATGACTACCAAGTAGGAAGAAGATATGACTTACCAGTATTACAGCCGGTGGATGAAGCAGGAAAATACATTGGAACTCCATGGGAAGGTCGTTTTGTTATGGAGTGTGACGTAGATATCATTAAATGGCTTCATGGAGAAGAAAAGCTTTTCAAAAAGGAAAAAATTGATCATAATTATCCCCATTGCTGGCGTTGTTCAACAGAGTTATTGTATTATGGAAAACCAAGCTGGTATATTGAAATGACCAAGCTTAAGGATCAATTAATCGCAAATAACAACTCTGTTAATTGGTATCCAGATTATGTAGGGGAAAAACGCTTTGGAAACTGGTTAGAAAACTTAAATGATTGGGCCCTATCAAGAAATAGATACTGGGGAACACCTTTAAATATATGGCGTTGTGAATGTGGACATACTACATCTGTAGGGTCTAGAAAAGAATTAATAGAAAAAGCTATAGAAGACATTGATGAATCTATAGAGCTGCATAGACCACATGTAGATGATATACACTTAAAATGTGATAAATGTGAAGGCAGTATGACAAGGGTAACAGAGGTTATTGACTGTTGGTTTGACAGTGGTGCTATGCCATTTGCTCAGCATCATTATCCTTTTGAAAATAAAGAAGGATTTGATAAGCTATTCCCAGCAGATTTTATCTGTGAAGGAATTGATCAAACTAGAGGATGGTTCTATTCACTACTGGCTATTTCCACCTTTGTCAAAGGAGTATCTCCTTATAAAAATGTCCTTGTAAATGACTTAATTCTAGATAAAAACGGACAAAAAATGTCTAAATCAAAAGGAAATACAGTAAATCCATTTGAATTATTTGATCAATATGGTGCTGATGCCTTAAGATGGTACCTGCTACACGTATCGCCAGCATGGACACCTACTAAATTTGACATTGAGGGATTAAAAGAAGTACAAAGTAAGTTCTTTACTACTATACAAAATGTATATAGCTTCTTTACGATGTATGCTAATACAGATGAAATTAATCCGAAGGATTTCTTCATAAATTACAATGAGCGACCTGAACTAGACAGATGGATACTTTCTAAATACAATAACTTAATTAAAGAAGTTAAAAATGATATGACAAGCTATGATTTAACAAGAGCCGTTAGAAAAATTCAGGAGTTTGTAAATGAAGATTTATCTAACTGGTATATAAGAAGAGCAAGAAGACGTTTCTGGGCTACTGAATTAACAAATGATAAAAAAGCTGTGTATAACACAACCTATGAAATATTAATAGGAGTTTCTAAATTAGTAGCACCATTTGCACCATTCCTAGCAGATGAAATGTATCAAAAGCTAACAGAAGAAGTATCTGTTCATTTAGCTGACTATCCTGAAGCTGATGATAAATTGATAGATTCTGCTGTAGAAGAAAAAATGGACTTAGTTAGAGATCTTGTAAAATTAGGTAGAGCTGCTAGGGCTGAAACCAAAATAAAGGTACGTCAACCACTACAAAAAATCCTGATAGACGGAAAATACGAAGCATTGATTTCTGATTTAATGCCTTTGATCCAAGAGGAATTAAATGTTAAAGAAGTTCAATTTGAAAAGGATTTAAAGGAGTTTATGAACTTCAATTTAAAACCAAACTTCAAGGTAGCTGGACCTAAGTTAGGAAGTAAAATAAAGCTATTAGGAAAGGCATTGGCACAGTTGGATGCATCAGAGGTGGTTCCTAGTTTAGAGGCAGGTAATAGTATCACTGTAGAGCTAGAAGGAGAAACTCTTGAATTAACAAAGGAAGATGTTATGATTACTATTTCTGCGAAGGAAGGCTTTACGGTAGAAATGGAAAACAACTTATTTGTTATTTTAGATGCTACATTAACAGAGGAACTAATCAATGAGGGATTTGCTCGTGAGTTTATATCTAAAGTACAACAGATGAGAAAGAATAAAGATTTCCAAGTAACAGACAATATTAAAGTTTATTTTGATGGTGACGATGAAATAGCCAATGCAGTAAATATTCATAAAGAATACATTATGCAGGAAACCTTAGCTGTGAATATTGAAAGAGTACAGAATCCTGAATTAGAAAAACAAAATCTAAATGACCACGATACAGGTATTACAGTAGAGAGAATAACAGAATAAGACAAATAAGACAAATAAGATAAAACAAAATCTCCAGATTATGCTGGAGATTTTGTTTTATATAAATAATTGCATATCTGATTCCATAGCATCCTTTAAATAGGTTTTGGCATCCACTACCTCCAGCTCAGGAATAAGCTCTTCCTTTTTAATTCCCATAATTTCCATGGATAATTTACAGCCATAAAAACGAACACCTTTTTTAATAGCTCCATTTAGAAAATCTTTTAACTTAGGAGCTTCGTCGTCCTCCATCATTTCTAGAAGCATTTCCTTTCCTAAGCCGCTAAAATTCATTTTTGACAAGGGTAGTTCTCCGGGACCCTTTGGAGTCATCATGCCAAACATTTTTTCATAGGTAGTTTTGTCCTCTAACGTCATAGTTTCAGGGCTTCTTAAAAGGAATAAACCCCAAAAAGCAAAAAATATTGTTACATCTACCTCCATTTCTCTAGCGGAGTTAGCTATGATAAGGGCTGCCAGTGCTTTATCGTATTCACCACTGAACATCAGAAGATTTATTTTTTTACCCAAATTCCTTAACCTCCTTTGGCTTTTGTAAAGGTTCTAAATAATATAGAGGAGAGAATTTGTATTCTCTCCTAATCTCTTGAGCTTAGTTTAACCAAAAGATATATTTTTAAAAAGTAAAAGAAGGTTATTTAGGATAAAATCTCTTTATATTTTTTAATATAATCTTTTTTATTCAAAGATATTTTTTTCAAGAGACTTATTAAGGTATCAACTTCTCTATGGGTATTATATAGACCAAAGCTTATACGAACTACTCCAGGGTGTGAAAGGGTTGGGTCACCTATTCTTCTTTGAATTTCTTCATCGGGTATATTTAATAGCCTTTGCACGTAGGGTTGAGCACAGAAACAACCATTTCTAACGGAAATACCCCCTTCATAAGAAAGCATATAGGCTAACATGTTGTGATCTATACCTTCCATATTAAAGGGAACAATACCTAAGCGATCTCTGCTATCTATTGTATTGCCGTATAGTATAATATCTGGAATACACTTCAATCTATTAATGGTATAGGTGGTTAAAGCTTTTTCATAGTTATCAATCAAATACATATCTAGTTTTTGCAAACTCTTGATAGATTCCACCAAAGCAATTACTCCCATCATATTGGGAGAACCTGCTTCTTCCTTTAATGGAGGATCAAACCACCTTATATAATTATGGGTAACTAATTCTACTGTCCCTCCCCCCACATATTCAGCTACACCTTCTTGAAAAGTTTCTCTTGGACCGATTAAAACACCTGTACCAAAGGGTGCATACATCTTATGTCCTGAAAACACCAAATAATCTATAGCCTCTGAAGGATTAGAGGTTTTCATGGAAATAGGGGCATGGGGTACTAATTGTGCGCCATCTACTAAAATTTCAGCTCCATATTCATGGGCTAAGGAGGCAATCTCATGGATGGGATTTATATATCCAGTTACATTAGAAGCACCAGCAATCGTTACTAGCTTCACTTTTCCTTTGTATTGAATTAACTTTTCTTTTAAGTCCTTTAAAGAAAGTCTTCCAGTACAATCTATATCAACATAATCAACGGAGTATTTATCTCGCCAAGGCAAATCATTGGAATGATGCTCCATAAAGCTAGATAAAACAACGGCATCTTTTTTATATTTATTAAGCAATCTGTAGGAAAGCTTATTAATAGCTTCTGTAGTATTTTTTACAAAGATCACCGTGTGCTTTTGCATATCAGCACCTACAAAATCACCAACAATTTCTCGACAGTCTTCATAACAGGAGGAAGAAAGCTGAGACTTATAGCCTGCACCTCTATGAACAGATGCATACCAAGGCGAGAAATTCATGAGCGCCTCTAAAACAGAAAGAAAAGGTGGGGTAGTAGCAGCATTATCAAAATTGATGGCAGTACTGTATTTACCGTTTATGAGGGGAACCTTTGTATCAATACCTGCAATTAGCTTTCTGAACTCCTCGGGGTACTTTATGTACTCCATTCTTTATCACCTACCTAAATAATATTCTTCCTATCAGTTTATGTAGGAAAAAGATATATGTGATATGTTTAAGAAGGATTTACTAGGATATACATAATGACGGAAAGAAAAGTGGTAAAATAGTGTAGGATAATGAAATTATACTGGATGCCATTAAAGATGAAGGACGACATGCAAGAATGCTGGAGGGTATTTTAAACAGACACAAAAGTGAATAACATACAATTAGGAATACACCTAATATATGAGGTGTCGTTGTTTTTAAAAAATTTACTGATTTTTCAATGTCTATACAAATTACTGCTTACTTCGACATGTTGTTTACAGTATAGTAGGTATGAAGGACTAGATTTGATGACATATTACTACACTAAAGAATAAGGGGTATGAGTAATGTATGGAAAATATGAAATCTGTTTTTAATACCATGGAATTTAAGGTTAAAGTTGCTTTGATTATAATAGCAATTATACCTTTAAGTATATATTTAATATTAAATCATTTGGTTATAACTAAGCATTTTGCAGATGTGGGGCAGGAAAAAACCATACAAAAAACAGAACGTGTCGTAGAGGTGTTTCGTTTTAAAGGAGAGTCTCTATTACAATTTACAAAACATCTTTCCTCCAGAGAAAATTTCCATAGTTTTTTGAACGGTGGGGAGTATCAAACGGGCGACGCAGAACGGCTACAACAATTTGCAATCAATCATAATGTGGCATTAGCGGCAATAGTAAATGAAATTGGAGAGATTGTACACCACTATGGGATAGCAGAGGGTGACACTCCAAATTTAATGAAGACATCAGAGATATATGATATAACCAATAAGATAGAAGCCATGTATGATAGAGAAGGGACCTATGGTTTTTTGGAATATGATGGGAAGTTATATATTATGGCAGCAGCACCTCTTATAAGGGGTAGTGAAAATATAGCTCATCCAGGTGTAATGATTCTGGCAAGGCAAGTAAATGAGAAGTTTCTAGCAGAGATTGAAAGTTTATTTCAGCTTACTATGGTTATTGATGAAAAGAATCATCTTATTGTTGGAGAAATTAATAGAGAGCTAATTGAAGAAATTAACTCGAAGTTAGAGAACAAAAGTAGCATAGTACATGTTCCTATAATGGATATCTTTAATAGAAAGATAACATCCTTAATGATAATTGAGTCTAGAAGTGCTCACTTAAATACTATGAAATGGGCACATATAAATGCTTTAAGAGCTTTAATAGTATCTATTATTATCATGCTCTTATTATCTCATTATTTTAAAAATAGTATTATGAATCCCATTAGAAAAATCTCCAAAGATATAAAAAAAATGACAAAGAGTAATGAATTAAACTTCATTCATGCAAAGGGTGTAATGGAGATCATGGACCTAGCAGATGCATTTAATAATATGGTAAGGAACACGGAAATACATAGAAAAGCAAATGAAGATCTACGTGAAAAAATAGAATATGACAAGTTGAAAAACGAATTTGTGGCAAATGTTTCCCACGAGTTGAGAACACCCTTAAATGTTATTTTTTCATCTCTACAGCTATTAGAAGCAACCATGTCTGATGAAAAAGATAGTAAAAATATAAAGAAACACTTAAAAATAATGAAGCAAAACTGCTACCGTCTACTTAGACTAGCTAATAATTTAATAGATATAAAAAGAGTAGATGCAGGACTTTTACAGCTGAATAAGGAAAATCATAATATAGTTGATGTCGTAGAGGGTATTGTCTTATCTGTATCAAAGTATATAGAGGATTATAATATAGAGTTAGTATTTGATACGAATGTAGAGGAAAAGGTCATAGCTTGTGATTCTGATAAGATAGAAAGAGTTATTTTAAATCTTCTTTCTAATGCAATAAAATCCACAAAATCTGGCGATAGAATCTATGTTAATATAGATGATGCTTATGAAAGTATTATTATATCTATAAGGGATACGGGCATAGGTATTCCTATGGAAAAACAAAAAATTATTTTTGAAAGCTTTAGACAAGCTCAAGAGCTTCTTACAAGAAAACATGAAGGCAGTGGTATAGGTTTAGCTTTGGTAAAATCTTTAGTAGAAATGCACGGAGGAATTATTACAGTGAAAAGCGAACCTCAAAAGGGCAGTGAATTTATCGTAAAATTACCTGCAGAAGTTATAGAAAAAAATTTTATAAACACAAAAAATAAAGGGCTAGAGCATAACAAAGTAGAAAAAATCAATATGGAGTTCTCTGATATATACTCTTGCTAAAGCTTACAGAAGCTGTTGGGTGAGACTATTGCAAATAAAATCTCAAAATCTATACTATGGAAGTATCTTTTATAGTATAATGAATGAATATTTACTAAAAATCATAAAAATGATTAAACTAAGGTAAAAGCATTGACAAGGAGTGAATCGGATATGAAATTTAATATAAAGGATGTAGCTAAAAAAGCTGGGGTATCTATTTCTACAGTATCTAGAGTAGTTAACAACAGTAAAGCTGTACGACCTAAAACAGAAGAAAAAGTATTAAAAGCAATAGAAGAATTAGGGTATAAGCCAAATGCTATTGCCAGAAGTTTAAAAATAAAAAACACAAAGACAATAGGTATTATGGTTCCAGATATATCTAATCAATTTTTCCCTGAAGTAGTGAGGGGAGTAGAAGACGTAGCAAATATGTATGAATACAATATTTTCTTATGCAATACAGATTTAGATCAAGAAAAAGAAATACAGTATTTTGATGTTTTAGAAGAAAAACAGGTAGATGGTATTATTTTCATGGGGAATATTATATCTGAGGAATTAGAGAAGCGCTTTAAAATATGCGATATACCAATTGTTTTGATTGGTGCTGACTATGGAGAAATGCCTTCTGTTACTACTGATAATGTGCAGGCAAGTAAAGATGTAGTGAATTATTTACTTAACAAGGGTCATAAAAGAATAGGTATGATTACAGGTAAAGAAAAGGACCCTGTAGTAGGACAAGCTAGAAAACAAG
The DNA here is from genome assembly GCA_020832135.1 of Clostridiaceae bacterium. GTDB lineage: Bacteria > Bacillota > Clostridia > Peptostreptococcales > Natronincolaceae > JAFIFG01. The sequence continues at coordinate 85,890 of JAFIFG010000015.1, read as the reverse complement.
GGTATGTGGAAGCATTAGAAGCATCGGGTGTAGACTATAATGAAGAATTAGTAGCAGAAGGTGGATATCGTTTTAAAAGTGGGTATGAAGGTGCAAAAAAGTTACTAGATATAAAGGAAAAACCTACAGCAATTTTTGTTGCCAGTGATGAAATGGCCATAGGTGCCATGAGGGCAGCATTAGAAAGAGGCATAGCTATACCGGAAGAATTGGCTATAGTAGGTTTTGATAACATACATATGGCGGGGAAGGTGTATCCTGCTCTATCAACAATAGGACAACCTATGTATGAGATGGGGGCAATAGGTATGAGGGTACTAACCAAAATATTACATGACGAAACACTAGATAGTAAAAAAGTGGTGTTATCCTATAGTTTTATAGAAAGAGAAAGTAGCTAAAGAAATGGAACAAATTTTAAAAAACTACGTCTAATATAGTAAATACCTAATCGTAAAATATTGAGAGAGGGGAGTTTACTATGAAGAGAAAAATATTAATTTCTAGTGTACTAGTGATACTTTTGTTAACATCCGTTGTATTAACTGGTTTTGGAAGTACTTATGAAGGAAATTTACATTGGGCACAAGGATATGTTGAAAAATTAGAAAAAGCCTATAATGTAGAGGAGTTATTGAGGGAGAAAGACCTTAATGCTATTATTTCAAGGGAGGATTTTGAAGCCTTATTAAAAAAGGTAATAGATAGTGAGCATGCAACAAATCTACAAACCTTAACTAGAGAGGAAGTAGTCAGTGAGTTAGTTGAATTATGGGCTAAGGAAATAGGGAGAGATCTTACAAAAATAGCAATGCCTAAAATATTAGTGTATAGGGATACCGCTGAAATTAATTCAAGATATCGCCATAATGTAATGGCTGCTTATTTTCAAGAGATAGCTAAAGGTAGAGGAGACAGACTGTTTAATCCTAAGGAGCTAATTACCTATGCAGAGGCTGTTGCTCTAGTAACAAGGGTTAATGATGCTATTACCAGTACTAAGGAAAAAAACTTCGCAACTATTACTACCTATAAACTAGAAGAGAATGAAATTTTTTTTAATTTTCAGCTTGTAAATCAACAAGAAGTGGCAAAAGAGGTTACCTTTTCATCAGGACAACAATATGAAATTACTATTGTAAATGATGATAACCAAGAGGTTTATAGATACTCAGATGACAAGTTTTTCACTATGGCTTTAATAACAAAAAGTTTAGAGGCTGGAGATAGTATACAATGGCAAGAAACTTGGGACTTTACAGATAAAGAAGGCAATCAATTGACGGAGGGAAGCTTCAAAGCTACCATAGAGATTCTTATTATGGATGAAAAGATGGATAGGGTGGAAGCTACTAGTGAAATTGAATTTAAACTATAAAGACACTTAAAATACATAAACACCAAAAGGGTATTGAAGAAAGCTTTCTTCAATACCCTTTTTAAATGGCCTAATATTTACCTACATATTCCCAACCAGTAGGGATCCCTTGAAAATCTTAGAATATATGTGTGCATAAGTAGTAGTATTAAAAAAATATAAAATTAACAGAAGGAATAAATACAAATTAGATGTGGCTATGATAAAATAAAATGAGACTTGTATTAAATATAATGGTTAAGAAAGGATTAAATTTATGGGGAAAATAAGATTGTTAGTAGTGGATGATGAAAAAAACATTGTAGAGTTAATTAGAATGAATTTAATAAAAAGTGGCTTTGAGATTATTCCATGCTATAACGGATTAGATGCCTTAGAAAAGGCTTATTACGAAAAACCTGATTTAATATTACTAGACTTAATGCTTCCCGACATGGATGGGTTAGAGGTATGTAGAAGAATTAGACTAGATAAAAACATGAATGATACACCTGTGATCATGTTAACCGCTAAGAGTGAAGAAGCAGACAAAGTAATTGGGTTAGGCTTAGGTGCTGATGACTATATTACAAAACCCTTTGGGATGAGAGAATTGGAAGCACGTATAAGGACGGTATTAAGAAGAATAAGTAATACATCAATAATGATAAAAGAGGAAGAGAGTACTAGAATACTTAAAGTACACGACCTTATGATAGATGTGGATAAACATATTGTGAAAAAGGGAGAGGAAGACATAGAGTTGACCTTAAGTGAATTTAAAATCCTAAAAATATTAGCTGAAAATAGAGAACGAGTGTTACCTAGAAAAATGTTATTAGAACATATAGCTACTGAAAAAAGTGCACCAGATGCAAGAACTGTCGATGTTCACATTAGAAATATCCGAAAAAAGCTAGAGGATAATAATGATTCTCCAAAATATATAGAAACTATTAGAGGGATTGGATATAAAATAAAGTAGGTGTTGTAATGAAGAAAAAAATACTCATTAGCTACATAAGTCTTTTACTAATTGGAACATTAACAACAGGTATATTCTCCTTTAGCTTTATAAGAAATAGTTATATAAAAAATAAAGAAGAAAAGCTTATTAGTAATGCAAATCTAATTATAGACTCACTAATGCTAGAACAAGAACTGGAAGGCAGGAGAAACTATTTTTGGTTAACACAGAAGTTTGCTGATCAGATTGATGCTAGGGTTACCTTTATAGATGAAAGTGGACGAGTTTTAGGGGATTCAGAAGATAATAGCATTATGTTTATCAATCAAAGCAATCAACTTGAATTTATTTTAGCACGAAGTGGAGAAATAAAATCAGTTCAAAAAAAAGATGAATTTACAGGTAAAGACAATATATATTTAGCTATGCCCCCTATTCATATGAACGACGAAAATATAATCATTAGGTTATCGGATGATATAGAAGATATATTACAGATTAGCCTTATATTTTTAAAGTATATATTTATATCAATTATTATCGGATTAGTGGTGGCTATGGTAATAGGCTATTGGCATATAGGAAGTATATTAAAACCTGTTAAAGAACTTAAAGAAGCATCTAAGCTTATCTCAAAGGGAAATTTTAAAAAAAGAATTAATGTAAGAACAAATGATGAATTACAGGACCTAGGAAATTCTTTTAATAAAATGGCTATGAAATTAGAAGAAATGATAAACGAAGTAAAGGACAAAAACATAAAAATGGATTCCATGCTAACAGGCATGACAGATGGTGTGATTGCACTGGATCTAAATAAGAAAATAATATTAATCAATGATGAAGCAAAAAAATTGTTAGATATTACTAAAAAATCGGCAATAGGAAGCAACATCTACACTACAGTAGAAAAGAAGGATATTTATAAAATCATCAAAAATACTATCCTTAATAAACAGTCTTATGAAGAAGAAATAAAGTTAAATAAAGAAGATAAAAAGATTCTTAAAGTAAAATCTTCACTTATGAAAAACAAACATAGTGATAGTAATATCATAGGTGTATTTTTGTTAATACAGGATGTTACAGAAATAAGAAAGCTAGAAAACTTAAGGAGTGAGTTTATAGCTAATGTATCCCATGAGTTAAGAACACCCCTAACCCTTATAAGCGGTTTTGTGGAAACCCTTCAATCTTGGGAAAGCTTAGAGGAAAAAGATAGGAATACAGCTCTAGGCATTATAGAACTAGAGACTGAAAGGTTAAAACGACTAATAAATGATATATTAAAACTATCCGAAATTGAAAATATAAGGAGTTTTATTAGCTACGAAGAGCTGAATATAGAAGTGTTGATAAGAGAAGTTGGTTATATTGTAAAGGGGATTGCAGAAGAGAAAGGTATTACCCTAAATATAGAAATTGAGCCAGGGTTATATACCTTAGAAGGTAGCCGTGATTGGTTTAAGCAAATGCTAATAAATTTACTAGAAAATGCCATAAAATATACTCGAAGAAATGGAGAAGTTAAGGTCATAGCTAAAAACTTAGAAAATGGAATATATATTTTAGTAAAAGATAACGGCATAGGAATACCTAAAGAGGATCTAGAAAGAATATTTGAAAGATTTTATAGAGTAGATAAAGCTAGAAGTAGAGAAATTGGAGGCACAGGTCTAGGATTGACAATTGTAAAGCATATTGTTACAGAATTTGGAGGGAAAATCCAGGTATCTAGCAAGTTAAATGAAGGGAGCGAATTTAAACTTTTTCTACCGGTTAAAAATTTTATCAAAGATGCCCATACTTTGTAAATATCCAATAAAGTATGGGCATTTCTATTGGAGGAATTTAATATTTCAAAAGAATCATATGAAAAGATATTGAAATGAAGAGATTTAAATGCTATAATTCAATTATCTTAACACAATCTTAATACAATACACATAAAAAATTAATATAAAATTAACTAAGTATTAATAAATTCAGTGTAGGCAGTTTTAAAATAATTATAAAGTGAGAGTGTGTTATGAAGAAAAAAAATATTCTTTTAATGATGTTATTTGTAGTACTGGCTATTTCCTTTAGCAGATATGAAAATATAAATGACTATATGGAAAAAAGAGCTATAGCAAAATACCCTTATAAACCTATAGAGATCATAGTGGCATATAAAGAAGGTGGAGGCACTGACGTAGGAGCACGACTCTTGGCATCAATAGCTGAGCAATATGCCGAAGTTCCCATCACTATCCAAAACATTAAAGGTGGAGATGGTGAGGTTGGGTTTGCTGAATTAAGTAAATCCAAGCCTAATGGATATACAATAGGCTTTATAAATCTTCCTACATTTTTAAGTTTAAATATGCAAAGGGAGACGGAATATGACAAAGAAGATATTGTACTTATTATGAACTATGTATATGATCCAGCGGTACTTGTAATAAGAAGTGATAGTGAATGGGTAACAATAGAGGATTTTATTCAGTATAGCAAAGCTAATCCATTAAGCATGACAATTTCTAATAATGGTAAAGGTGCTTCTAACCATATTGCAGCAGCATATTTCGAGTATGAAGCAGGAATAAAAGTAACCCATGTTCCCTTTGGTGGGACAGCGGATATGTTGGAGGCTTTGAGATATAAGCATGTAAAGGCATCAGTGGCAAAGATTAGTGAAGTAGCGGATTTGGTTGAAGCTGGAGAGCTAACAATACTAGGAACTTTTACGGAAAATAGGATAGATGGTTTTTATGATGTTCCAACGCTACAGGAAAAGGGATTAGATATCACATTTGGATCTGCTAGAGCTTTAGCTGCACCTAAGGATACCCCAGAGGAAATAATAGAATTCTTACGAGATCTATTTAAAGAAGTTGTGGAAAATGAAGAACATATTAGACAAGCTAAGGAAGCAAATTTACCGATTAAATATATGTCTCCCACCGAGTTACAAAGATATATAGAACATAGTGAAGAGTATCTTAATAGAATCATACCTAAGATTAAATTATAGCTTTGTATAAAAAATTACCTTAAACAATGTTATTAAATATTCAGTGTCAATGAACTATGAATAGATGCTGAAATATTAATATAATATCTAGTCAATTCATTTTGGCCAAACAAAAAAAGGAGGATAACAATGAAAAAAGGTATAGTACTTATTTTAGCTGTATTAATGGTGTTTGCTTTAGTAGGATGTACACAAGAAAGCTCAGATCCTACTGGAGAAAGTAAAGAGGTTTCAGTAGAGGGATACCCTTCAAAGCCTGTTAATGTTATTGTTGCTTACAGAGCTGGTGGGGGAACTGATGTAGGTGCACGTATATTAACTTCGGTGGCAGAAAAGAACTTTTCTCAACCACTTGTAATTCAAAACATTGAGGGTGCTGGTGGAGAGATCGGTTTTACAGATTTAGCAAAAGCTACTCCTGATGGGTATACCATTGGTTTCATTAACCTACCTACTTTCGTTAGTTTACCAATGGATAGAAATACACAATATGTTGTTGAAGATGTAAGACCAATAGCAAATCATGTGTTTGATCCAGGAGTACTGATGGTACAAGAAAGCAGTGAGTGGGAAACGTTAGAAGACTTCATTGCTCATGCTAAGGCTAATCCTGGAACACTATCTGTTTCTAACAACGGAGCAGGTGCTTCTAACCATATAGGAGCAGCTCATTTTGAATATGAAGCTGGTATTGAATTAATTCATGCACCTTTCGATGGTACTACAAATATGTTGGCGGCTCTTAGAGGTGGTCACGTAGATGCATCAGTTGCAAAAATTAGTGAAGTTGCAGACTTAGTTGAAGCAGGAGAATTAAGAATTTTAGCTTCATATACTGAGGAAAGATTGGACCAATTCCCAGAAGTTCCAACTTTACAAGAAAAAGGTTTTGATATCTTATTTGGTTCAGCAAGAGCTTTAGTTGCACCGAAGGATACACCTGATGAAATTATTGAAATTTTACATGACTTATTTAAGAATGCTATTGAAAGTGAAGAGCATATGAACAGAGCAAAGGATGCAAACTTGCCTATAAGATATATGGGACCTGAAGAATTACAAAGATATATGGAAAATGAGGCTATATACTTACAAGAAGTTAAGCCTAAGATTGGATTATAATAAGTAATTAATGATGTGAGCAATGGGATAGATTTAAGATCTGTCCCATTACTCACATACAAATGAGACTGAAGATTAATTTAGTCTGTATCTTAGAGATGTAATTATTGAAAATATGGAGGTATTCATATGAAAACTATGGACCAAAAATTGGGTTGGATTTTGTTGTTAATGACCGGCGGTTTCTATTATTTAACCTCTCAACTACCTAAAGATGCAGCATTCTATCCGCTTTTTATAACAATAATTTTAGCTGCTTTATCCATACTATTTTTAATAAAAGCTTATAAAGATAGTAATGTTGAAGAAAAGCCTTTATTTAAAGGATTAGAACTAAAGCAGTTGGCATTTATTACAGCTGCCTGCGGTGGGTATGTAGCATTAATTAATGTATTGGGATATTTTGTAGCAACATTTTTATATTTTATAGTGGTGTTATTTGGATTAAAGGTAGAAAGAAACAAGTTAATTATAATAAGCATAGGTTTTTGTGGATTTATTTTTATTTTATTCAAACTGTTGTTAAGGGTTCGACTACCTGAAGGACTTATCATTTAATTTAGAAAGAGGTGTAACAGGTGAGTGATATATTATATGGTTTAATGAATGCTCTTAATTGGATTAATTTAATAGCAGCTTTATTTAGTGTTTCGGCTGGTATATTAGTTGGAGCTTTACCGGGTCTTTCAGCAGCAATGGGGGTAGCTTTATTAATTCCCGTTACCTTTGGTATGCCTGCGGATACAGCTTTGATTTCCTTGGCAGGGGTATATTGTGGTGCTGTTTATGGTGGGTCTATATCAGCTATTCTATTGCATACCCCTGGAACTTCATCAGCTGCTGCTACTGCACTTGATGGATATCAGCTTACACTTAGGGGTAAGGCTGGAAAAGCACTGGGTACTGCTACAATATCTTCTTTTATTGGTGGTATTTTAAGTACGATAGCATTGTATCTATTATCTCCACCATTAGCAAAGCTAGCATTAAGTTTCGGACCAGCTGAATACTTTTGGTTATCTATATTTGGGTTAACCATTATAGCTGGGGTTAGCTCCAAATCTATTCTAAAGGGACTAATATCTGGAGTTGTAGGATTAGCTATATCCACTATCGGTATGGATCCAATTACTGGAGTGCCACGATTTACTTTTGGAGTGAGATATTTATTAGATGGAGTTCCTTTTACTGCAATGTTAATCGGTCTATTTTCAATGTCACAAGTTTTAATTATGGCCGAAAGTAAGATGAAGGACAAAGCTAAAGCTAAAGATTTAGAAGATAAAGTTATGTTAAGTTGGGGAGAAATAAAAAGAATTCTTCCAACTTGCTTAAGATCAACAGTTATAGGTACGGTTACCGGAATCCTTCCAGGTGCCGGTGGAACCATCGCAGCATATATGGGTTATAACGAAGCAAAACGATTTTCTAAGCACAAGGAAGAATTTGGACAAGGAAGTATCGAGGGTGTGGCGGGTGCAGAAGCTGCTAACAATGCTGTAACCGGTGGTTCTTTAATTCCAACGTTGACATTAGGTATTCCCGGAAACAGTGTTACAGCCATTTTATTAGGGGGCCTAATTATACAAGGAATGAGATCGGGTCCTGAGTTATTTACTTCTCATGCTAGGGTAACCTATACATTTTTTGCAGGCTTTGCGGTAGTTAATGTATTTATGCTATTCGTAGGTTTATTCGCTGGAAAATATTTCGCCAAGGTAGCCTCTGTAAAAGATAGTATATTGATACCGATTGTTTTTGCATTAAGTGTAATAGGATCATTTTCTATATACAATAGAATGTTCGACGTATGGGTTATGTTTATATTTGGGATTATAGGGTACTTTGTAAAGAAACTTGATCTAAATCCTGCTGCCATTGTACTGGCATTAATATTAGGGCCGATAGGAGAATCTGGATTAAGAAGGACATTGATATTAAGTAGAGGTAGTTATGCTCCTTTCTTTACTAGTACTGTTAGCTGGGTATTAATTATAATGAGTATCGTTTCATTGTTCTCGCCTATTTTAATGGAAAAATTGGCAGAAGGAAGAGCTTCTAAACCAAAGGCTGAAACAAATAAATAACAAAACCTAGTTTCTTTTAAAGCTATAGTGTGTGACCTCCCGCTTGTATAAAAGCGGGAATCTTAATAATATACCAAAGTTAGGAGGGAGAGCGAGTGATAAGTACAAGTGAAACTATTTTAAGACTAATTCTTTCTGCCGTAACAGGTGGTCTTGTTGGTATGGAGAGAGAAGCTAATAATAGACCTGCTGGACTTAGAACCCATGTGCTAGTTACTTTGGGCTCTACCCTCATTATGTTGATTTCTATGTATGGATTTGATGGTTTAGGGGTTGATGGCAATGGAGGAGATCCTGCCAGGTTAGCAGCACAGGTAGTTAGTGGCATAGGGTTTCTAGGTGCAGGAACTATTTTGCGGACAGGAAACCATATTAGGGGTTTGACAACTGCAGCCAGCATTTGGGTGTGTGGCGGCATAGGATTGGCTATAGGTAATGGATATTATGTTGGTGGATTAGCCACTGCCGTTATTGTATTATTCACATTAAAGAGCTTAGGAGTTATAGAGAAAATAGTATTTAAAAAGAAATATAGATTGTTAATACTACAATGTCAAGAAAGACCAGGTTTGATTGGTGATATAGGACATATATTAGGTAGGAACAATATAGTGATAAAAGATATAAAAGTAATTAGTGAAGAAGAAAGTGATGAATATGAAGATGATGATTTTGAAGAAGAGAGCCACGTAATAGAAGTTCATTTCAAAGTTAAAATTCCTTCGAAATTTTCTAATAAGTCATTTTTTGATCAGATTCTACACACTAAAGGTGTTGAATATGTTATGTGGCAAGGTAATAAAAGGGAATACAGCAGTAATTTAAGTACAATGGAACGATAAAAAAACATAGGATAAATATCAAAAAAGCTAATTTAAAAATTATTGGAAATATAACATAAAAAAGATGTAATTATGTTGACAATAATAGTTAAATTAGTTAGTATTATAATAATAAGGAGCATGTTATGTTTTAAACATCCTACAAACTATATGGATGTTTTTTCCTTTTAAAGGTTTTGTTGGAATACTTTACTTGTTTATGGGTAAAATTCAATAACATATATAGTACTAGAATGTACATATTTCAATGTAAAATTAAATACAGAGGAGGATAACTGATGAACTCAGAAGTTATTAAAAAAGAAGATGTTAAAATCACACTAAAGGTAGTAATAGGTGCTGAAGAATTTCAAGAAGGAACAAATAAAGCTTATAACAAAATGAGATCTAGATTTAATATTCCAGGATTTAGAAAAGGCAAAGCACCAAAGAAAATTATTGAATTAAACTATGGTGTAGAAATTTTCTATGAGGAAGCGATTAATATTTGTTTTCCAGAAGCTTATGAAAGAGCTTTAGAAGACCATGATATCAACCCTATAGATCGTCCGCAAATCAGTGATATAGAAGAGATAGAAAAAGGCAAAGATGTAGTGATTACAGTGGAATTAGAAGTTATGCCAGAGGTAAAAGTAGAAAATTATCAAGGTATAGAAGTAGAGAAAATAGAGTATAATGTACAAGAAGAAGATGTTCAAAAAGAATTAGATGCATTGGTAGAGAAAAATGCCAGAATGATTGCTGTAGAAGATAGACCTGTTAAAGATGGGGATATGGTAATCATTGACTATAAGGGTATGATAGGTGATAAAGCTTTTGAAGGTGGAACTGCAGAAAAACAAAGTTTAACTATCGGTTCTGGGCAATTTATTCCAGGTTTTGAAGAGCAACTAGTGGGTACTAACATAGGAGATGAAGTAAAGGTAAATGTAACTTTTCCTGAAGAGTATCATAGTGAAGAACTTGCAGGAAAGGATGCTATATTTGAAGTAAAGCTTCATGAAATAAAGGAAAAAGAATTACCACAATTAGATGATGAGCTTGCTAAAGATGTATCTGAATTTGATACTTTAGAGGAATTAAAAGCAGATACAAAAAATAGATTAGAAGAAGAAGCAAAGAATAAAGCTGAACAAGAATTAAGAAATAATGTGGTAGAGGCCGTTGCAAATGGGGTAGAATTAAATATACCAAATGCATTAATTGAAAGACAAATTGACATGATGTTAAAAGATTTTGAGTACTCTTTAAGTTATCAAGGATTAAACCTAGAATATTATTATAATATGACAGGTACAAAAGAAGAAGACTTAAGGACCCAAATGAAAGAAGATGCTGCAAAGAGAGTAAAAACTCAATTGGTATTAGATAAAGTAAAAGAATTAGAAAACATCGAAGCAACTGAAGAAGAAGTAAATGAAGAACTTGAAAAAATGGCTGTACAATATAAACAAGAAGTAGATAAATTAAAAGCTACACTAAGAGAAGAAGACATGGGTTATATTAAAGATAATATAGCTACAAGAAAAACAATAGATTTCTTAGTGAATAATTCTAAAATAGCTTAAGGAAATAATGGGAGGAGATTTATATGGCATTAGTGCCGGTAGTTGTTGAACAAACTAACCGAGGAGAAAGATCCTACGATATCTATTCAAGACTCTTAAAAGATAGAATTATCCTATTAAATGATCAAGTAAATGATGTAACAGCAGGATTGATAGTTGCTCAATTAATATTTTTGGAAGCGGAAGATCCAGATAAAGATATTCAGTTGTATATTAATAGTCCAGGGGGATCCATTACAGCAGGGATGGCTATATATGATACAATGAACTATATTAAACCTAATGTTTCTACTATATGTATTGGTATGGCCGCCAGCATGGGTGCATTCCTTTTAGCTGCAGGTGCAAAAGGAAAGAGATTTGCTTTGCCCAATGCTGAGGTTATGATTCATCAACCGCTTGGTGGAACCCAAGGTCAAGCTGAAGATATCCGTATTCATGCTGAAAGAATTATTAAGATGAGAAAAACTCTTAATGAAATACTGGCTGAAAGAACAGGGCAGCCATTAGACCGTATTAGTAAAGATACCGATAGAGACTTCTTTATGTCATCTCAAGAGGCTAAGGAATATGGTATCATTGATGAAGTGATTACCGCAAGAAAATAATTGCGGATTAAGTGAGGTGTAAAGATGTCTAGATTTGAGGATAAAAAGCAATTGAAGTGCTCCTTTTGTGGAAAATCTCAAGATCAAGTCAGGAGATTAATTGCTGGTCCTAACGTATATATTTGTGATGAATGTATAGAGTTATGTCAGGAAATTATACAAGAGGAATTCGATGAAAATATAGATATTGACTTAGTAGACTTGCCAAAGCCACAAGAAATTAAAGATATATTAAGTCAATATGTTGTAGGTCAAGACCCGGCTAAGAAAACTTTAGCTGTAGCTGTATATAATCATTATAAGAGAGTTAACACTGAAGTTAAAAGTGATGATGTAGAACTACAAAAAAGTAATATTGCTATGGTGGGACCTACAGGATCTGGTAAAACATTATTGGCTCAAACTCTAGCAAAACTATTAAATGTTCCTTTTGCTATAGCGGATGCTACTTCTTTAACAGAAGCAGGTTATGTAGGAGAAGATGTAGAAAATATTTTATTAAAGCTGATTCAAGCTGCTGACTATGATATTGAAAAGGCTGAAAAAGGAATTATCTACATTGATGAAGTAGATAAAATAGCGAAAAAATCTGAAAATCCTTCCATCACCCGTGATGTAAGTGGTGAAGGTGTACAGCAGGCACTACTTAAAATATTGGAAGGAACTGTAGCTAGTGTTCCTCCACAAGGTGGTAGAAAACATCCTCATCAAGAATTCATACAAGTAGATACAACAAATATTTTATTTATTTGTGGTGGAGCTTTTGATGGTATAGATAAAGTTATTGAAAAAAGAACCGGTAAAAAGTCTATGGGATTTGGTGCTGAAATAGTCAGTAAGCAAAACCAAGATATAGGTGCATTATTACGACAAATTCAGCCAGAAGATTTATTAAAGTATGGATTAATTCCTGAATTTGTAGGTAGATTACCAGTTGTAGTAACTCTAGACCAATTGGATGAAGAAGCTTTAATTCAAATATTAACAGAGCCTAAAAACTCTTTAGTTAAGCAATACAAGCGACTATTTGAAATGGAAGATGTTGAATTAGAGTTTGAAACGGAAGCTTTAGCATTAATAGCTAAAAAGGCTATTGAAAGAAAAACAGGTGCTAGAGGACTTAGAGGTATTATGGAAGGATTAATGATGGAGATTATGTACGAAATTCCATCAAGAGATGATATAGAAAAAGTTATCATTACAAAAGAAACTGCAACTAATGAAGGAAATCCAACCATTGTACTTAGAAGTGAAAATTCAAAACCTAAAAAGAAGCCGAAGGAATCGGCATCGTAAATATAAAAAAAGGTATGTAGCTACTAGCTACATACCTTTTTTTAGGTTTTTAATTTTTTTATTAAAATGAGTAGATAATAATGCCTAATACTCCAGAGGTTAATATAATACCTATTGGATGGATTTTTGTTTTATATAGTATAGCAAGAGCTAACAATCCAATGAAAAAGCTTCTTATATCAATAATAGAAGTTTGGAACAAAGATACACAGGCAGCACCGATTAAACCAATAACCGCAGGACGAATACCTGAAAAGATTCCGTCTAAAAATGTAGAGTTTTTATGTTTAATAATAAGTCTTGCTAAAGTAGTTACAAGTAAAAAAGGAATAAAGACAACACCTAAAGTAGCAGTGATTGAACCCAATACTCCAAACTGACGAAAACCAATAAATGTAGCTACATTTATTGCTATTGGCCCTGGGGACATTTGAGATATGGCTATAATATCTACAAACTCTGAAAGACTTAACCAATGATGTATATGTACAACCTCTTCTTCAATTAGAGGAAGAGCTGCATAGCCTCCCCCAAAACTAAAGGCTCCAATTTTTACAAAGGTAAAAAATAGTCTAATCAACTCCATGTTCTCTCTCCTTTTTATTATAGATTAGGCCTGCTATAGAACAAAGAATAATCACTGTAATAGGATGTAATTGTAATATTGCTATAGCAGCGAATGCGATGACCATAATAATGATATTAAAAGGAATCTTAGGAATTGCCTTTGAAAGTTTTATTGCAGCCATAAAGATCAAGGAGACAATTGCAGGTCTCACACCTTTAAAGAATAATTGTATAGCATTGATGTTTATAATTTGTCTGTAAAAAACAGCCAAGATCATTATAATCACAAGAGAAGGTAAAACCGTTCCTAATAGAGCTGCCACAGCACCTAAGATTCCCTTTAACTTATAGCCAGTAAAAACTGATGTGTTAACGGCTACAGGACCAGGTAAACTTTGTGCTACCGCAATAATGTCTAAGAAGTCATGTTCACTTAATAGCTTACCATCTTCTACAATTTCTTTTTGTATAATAGGTAGCATTGCATAACCACCACCAAATGTAAAGGCACCTACCCTGAAGAAAATATTGAACAAGTGGAAATATTCTTTCATAAAAAAACCTCCAAGTAATTTTAAATTCTATATTAGTATAACATAATTTGAAAATTCAACAAAAATATCTTGTTTCCTATTGTTGCTTATTATAGCAGGTTTTGATACAGGATAATTACAGTTATGATGTACATACTAAAATTATAAAATAAGGTTCAACAATACAGTAATGGTAAATTGTGAAGGGAGGCGAGAATTTGCCGAATATCTTTTTTTTGATACAGTTTTTTTTCGCGGTAGTAATTGGAATGTATTTTTTAGGCCTATTAAAAAATCAACAGGGAAATAAATCGGCAATAGAAAAAGAATCAAAAAAAGAATTGGAAAAATTAAAGGAATTAAGGGAACAGGCATTGACGATACCTTTAGCAGAACATACAAGACCTGCCACCTTTGAAGATATCGTAGGACAAGAAGATGGATTAAAGGCTCTAAAGGCGGCCCTTTGTAGCCCTAATCCTCAGCATGTTATTATATATGGACCACCAGGTGTAGGTAAAACAGCAGCGGCTAGAGTAATACTAGAGGAAGCAAAAAAAACCAATGCATCTCCATTTAATGATAAATCAAAGTTCATTGAAATGGATGCCACAACATTGAGGTTTGATGATAGAGGAATAGCAGATCCCCTAATGGGCTCAGTACATGATCCTATATATCAAGGTGCTGGACCATTGGGGCAGGCGGGGGTTCCACAGCCTAAACCAGGAGCTGTAACAAAAGCCCATGGAGGGATGTTGTTTTTAGATGAAATTGGAGAACTGCATGGAGTGCAAATGAATAAATTATTAAAAGTGCTAGAAGATAGAAAGGTATACTTAGAAAGTGCCTATTATAATAATGAAGATCAAAATGTACCACAGCATATACATGAAATATTTAAAAATGGTTTGCCTGCTGATTTTAGGTTGGTAGGAGCGACTACGAGAACCCCAGGAGACCTACCACCAGCTTTGAGATCTCGTTGTGTAGAGATTTACTTCAAGCCATTATCAGAAGAGGAAATAGGCATAATAGCAAATAAAGCCTGCAAGAAAAGTGAGTTTCAAATAGAAGAAAGGGCAATTGAAGAAATAAAAAAATACGCATCAAATGGCAGGGAAGCAGTGAACATCATTCAAATAACCGGTGGGCTAGCATTGACAGAAGGTAGAAAAAAAATAACATTAGAAGATGTTCAGTGGGTAGTGGAAAATGGTCAATATAATCCTAGACCTAACAAAAAGGTAATAAACGAAGCTACTGTAGGGTTGGTAAATGGATTGGCGGTCTATGGGCCTAATATGGGGATGCTCATAGATATAGAGGTGTCAGCTATACAATTACCTCAAAAGGGTCATGGGAGAATCATTGTAACCGGTATTATAGAAACGGAAGAAACAAACTCACCAGGTAAGACATTTAAACGACGCAGCACAGCTTCGGATTCAGTAGATAATGTATTGACAGTGATAAAAGAAATTTTACATGTGGATCCTAAAGACTACGATATACATGTAAACTTTCCTGGGGGGATACCTATAGATGGACCTTCAGCTGGAGTGACAATGGTAACTGCTATTTATTCTGCTATTACTAAGCGACCAGTAGACAGCCTTTTAGCCATGACAGGAGAAGTCTCCATCAGAGGAAAGGTGAAGCCGGTAGGGGGTATTAAATCTAAGATAGAAGCAGCGAAAAAAGCTGGGTGTAAGCGTGTCATTATTCCCAAAGATAATTATCAAGAAAGATTTAAAGAATTTACAATAAAAGTAATTCCAGTAGAAAATGTAGAAGAGGTAATAGAATTAGCAATTAATGTGGAATCAAAAACTAAAACAATTAGCAGAAGCAATGAAACTATAGATTTTGCTGCAGCTTTAAGTAATAAAGAAAAAAGGTAGTCTTAGCTTTTAAGACTACTTTTTTCTAAATGTATTGATAGGATGATGGAAATTAGGGTAAAATATTGAAAAAAGTAGTATGAAAAGATATAATAGTAATCAATTGCATGATATAAATGAGACCTAGTGACACAGCAAAGATAAAAATAAGGAGTCGATACTATGGAAGAAAAAGAAACAACTACTAAAACCCGTACAATTCCTTTAATTCCATTAAGGGGTTTAACTGTTTTTCCATATATGGTTATACATTTTGATGTGGGAAGAGAACGATCTATTAATGCTTTAGAGGAGGCTATGGTATATGATCAATTGATTTTTTTAGCTTCCCAAAAAGAGGCAGAGGTAAATGCTCCTACATTAGAGGATATTTATGAGGTTGGAACGATAGGAAAGATAAAGCAAATGTTAAAGCTACCTGGAGACACCATCAGGGTATTGGTTGAAGGTATTTCAAGAGCTAAAATTGTAGAAGTACTACAAGAAACACCTTACTTCAAAGTAGAAGTAGAGGAAAGAAGTTATAGCCAAGAGGTGGAGATGGGAGAAGAAACAGAGGCATTGATGCGTAGTGTGTTGGATACTTTTGAAGAGTATGTTGATATAAGTAATAAAATTTCGCCAGAGATTTTATTAACTGTTGCAGAGATTGAGATGCCAGGTAGATTAGCAGATACAATTGCTTCTAATATATTTATAAAGCCCCTACAAAAGCAGGAAATCCTGGAAGCTTTTGATCCAGTAGAACGACTAGAAGTTCTTTATAAAATTTTATTGGAAGAAATACAAATATTAGAGATAGAGAAAAAGATAAATAGTAGAGTGAAAAAGCAGATTAACAAAGTACAAAAAGAATATTATTTAAGAGAGCAATTAAAGGCCATACAAAAAGAATTAGGTGAAGATGAAGGTCTTGTAGAGGAAGTGGCAGAATACAAGGAAAAACTTAAAAAACTAAAGCTACCTAAAGATATTCATGAAAAAATAGAGAGAGAAATCGATAGACTATTAAGATTATCTCCAGCTTCAGCTGAGACGGGAGTAATTAGAAATTACATAGATTGGATATTAAATCTTCCTTGGAAAAAGGAAACGAAGGATAGTCTTGATATAAAAAAATCAGCTGATATTTTAGATGAAGATCATTATGGATTAAAAAAGGTAAAGGAGAGAATATTAGAATATTTAGCTATAAGGCAGTTATCTAAATCTATGAAGGGACCTATTTTGTGCCTTGTAGGACCACCTGGTGTAGGTAAAACTTCTATTGCTAAATCCATTGCTAGGTCATTGAATCGTAAATTTGTAAGAATGTCCTTGGGTGGAGTTCGAGATGAAGCGGAAATAAGAGGACATAGGAGAACCTATGTAGGTGCTATTCCTGGAAGAATTATTTCTTCTATACGTCAAGTGGGCACAAAAAACCCGTTGTTTTTACTGGATGAGATAGATAAATTAGCTAGCGATTTTAGAGGGGATCCTGCATCTGCACTGTTGGAAGTATTGGATCCAGAGCAAAATCATGACTTTACAGATCATTTCCTGGAAGCACCATTTAACCTATCTAAAGTAATGTTTATTACAACTGCAAATACATTAGATACTATACCAAGACCTTTACTAGATCGTATGGAGGTTATTAGGATAGCCGGTTATACGGAAGAAGAAAAATTAAATATAGCTAAGAAGTACTTACTACCTAAGCAAATTAAAGAACATGGGTTAACTTCTGAAACATTGCAGGTATCAGAGAATGCCTTAATAGATACCATAAACTATTATACAAGGGAGTCTGGTGTCAGAAATCTTGAAAGGCAAATGGCTAATCTTTGTAGAAAGGCTGCAAAGAGAATGGTGGAAGAGGAAGTGAAGCTTATAAGAATCGCTCCAAATAATTTAAAGAAATACTTAGGAAATCCTATCTATAGATATGAAATGGCAAATCTTAAAGATGAAGTAGGTATTGTGAGAGGATTAGCTTGGACCATGGTAGGAGGAGATACATTATCTATAGAAGTGACACCGATGCAGGGGAATGGTAAACAAGTATTAACTGGCCAGTTGGGGGATGTTATGAAGGAATCCGCCAGAGCGGGTATTAGCTATATCCGATCTAAGGTGGAGGAGCTGAAAATAGATCCTGAATTTCACAATAAGAAGGATATACATATACATATACCAGAAGGTGCAACTCCTAAGGACGGTCCTTCAGCAGGAATTACTATGGCCACTGCAGTTATTTCAGCCTTAACAGAGATTCCCGTATATAAGGATGTAGCCATGACGGGTGAAATAACCTTAAGAGGAAGGGTTCTTCCTGTAGGAGGTATTAAGGAAAAGGTACTGGCGGCCAATAGAGCTGGAATTAATAAAGTACTCTTGCCAATGGATAATAAAAGAGATATAGAAGAGATACCACAAAACGTAAAGAAAAAAATGGAGTTTGTGTTTGTAGAGCATATGGATGAAGTGCTGGAACATGCTCTGAAAAGGGGAGAAAACAATGAAAATTAAAACATCTGAGTTTGTCACGAGTGCTGTATATCCTGATCAATATCCAGAAGAAATGCTACCGGAGATTGCCTTTGTAGGACGCTCTAATGTAGGCAAATCCTCTACTATTAACACATTATTAAATAGAAAAAAACTTGTAAAGGTCAGTTCAACTCCGGGAAAAACCAGAACCATAAACTTTTTTGTTATTAATGAAGAATTTCATTTTGTGGATCTTCCGGGATACGGATATGCTAGAGTTTCTAAGAGTGAAAGGGCTTCTTGGGGAAAAACTATTGAAACCTACCTAGCTACTAGAGAAAATTTATTAGAAGTTCTTTTATTAGTAGATATAAGACATGAACCTAGTGCTGATGATAAATTGATGTATGACTGGATTAAACACTATGGATATGGCTCTATAGTAGTGGCAACAAAACTTGATAAAATCAAGAGGTCTCAATATCAAAAAAATATTAAAATTATAAAAGAAAAGCTAGGTATGACTAAAGAAGACAAGGTAGTACCTATATCCTCATTGAAAAAAGAAGGTGTTGAAAATTTGTGGACTAACATTTCAACCCTGTTCATTAATGCAGGATTGCCTGTTACAATAGAAGAAGCTCCAAAGTATTAAATACTTTGAAGCTTCTTTTTAGTAGCCTAAAAATAAAACTGCTTTGATTTAAAAATCAAAGCAGTTACTTATAGTTTATTGCATATTAGTCTTCTGTAGGTTCGAACATATCCTTGCCTACACCACAAACAGGACATACCCAGTCATCAGGGATGTCATCAAAAGATGTTCCTGGAGCGATACCTGAATCTGGATCTCCTACCTCTGGATCATAAACATAACCACATGGTGTACATAAATATTTTTGCATAATTAATAACTCCTTTCTCTAATCAAGTTTTATCTATTATTATTTTTATGTAATGACGTTAAGATTATACCCCATAAAATACCATGCTAAACACCCAAAAAAATTTTCTTTGAAAAATTACAAGGCATTGTTTATAATCTAAGTAAGATCATTGATTTTGAAGCATAATAACTTTACTTTAAGTAAGGAGAGGTTTCATGTTTTTAGATAAATTGGATAACTATACTGTTTTAGATATTATGAGCACCAATGTTTTAAAAATTCACTATAAGTCCTCTAGAAAAGAAGCTATCAAAAAGATGCTGGATCATAAGGTAGAAGATATAGTTGTATATAACGATGAAGATCAAATTATGGCGGTGCTTACCTTCAAGGATATTATAAGAAGTGTAGAGACAGAAGAGAACCTAGAAAAAGCAGTAGCTATCCATGGGACACAGGATGTGGTGAGTATAGATGAAGGTGCAAAGGCAATTGAAGCAAGAAATTTAATGAGAAAGAAAAGCATAGGTCGGGTGCCGGTTATAAAAGAAAATAAGGTAGTAGGAATAGTTAGAATACATGATATTTTAAATAAAGTATATTCTAAAATAGATGAAATGCATGAAGCATTAGGGCATATTTTACACAACCTTCATGAGGGGGTTTGTGTTATTGATAAAAATAAAATTGTTATATTATGGTCTAAACAAGCTGAAAAACTGTATAGGGTAAAATCAGAGGAAATTGTAGGGAGGCAATTAGAAGAGTTTTTTCCCACTGCATTGTTGCTTAGGGCATTACAGGAAAACAAGCCAATAGAAAATGTTTATCATAGCCCTAGAAAAGGAAGCTATGCCATTATAAGTGCTATCCCTATATTTATTGGGGATGAACTTGTGGCAGCTGTATCAACTGATAGAGACATAACAGAAACTGCTAATCTATCTATTGAATTAGAAACCACAAAGGAAAAACTTGATTACCTACAGATGGAGGTAAATAAAATAAATGAAGCCCAATACTCCTTTGATAAAGTTTTTGGTAAAAGTGAAATTATAAAAGAAAAAATAGATAAAGCCACACAGGTGGCTTCTACCAATAGTAGTGTGTTAATTGGAGGAGAAAGTGGAACAGGAAAAGAAGTGTTTGCTAGGGCTATCCATCAGGCCAGTGGCAGAAAAGGGCCCTTTGTAGCAATAAATTGCAGTGCTATACCAGAGAGTCTTTTTGAAAGTGAAATGTTTGGCTATGAAGGTGGAGCCTTTACAGGTGCCTTAAATAAAGGGAAAGTTGGAAAGGTAGAGCTAGCGGATAAGGGAACTTTATTTCTAGATGAAATAGGTGATATGCCATTATATATGCAGGCAAAGCTTTTAAGAGTACTGCAAGATCGACAGGTGGTAAGGGTTGGTGGAGAGGATCCTATTGACATAGATATAAGAATTATTTCTGCAACCCATAGAAATTTAAAGACAATGGTGGCACAAGGAAGCTTCAGGGAAGACTTGTTTTATAGGTTGAATGTGGTAAGCATACAATTGCCTAGCTTGAAGTATAGGAAAGAAGACATACCTATATTTATGAGACAATTTATGAATGAGTTTTGCAAAGAAAATAATTTATCTCTCCCTAAAATTAATGCAGAAGTATTTCATGCATTAATGAACTATGATTGGCCGGGGAATATTAGAGAATTAAAAAATACTGTAGAGCATTTGGTGGTATTTTCTAAAAATCGTGAAATAACAATGGAAAGTATACCAGAAGAGATATTAGAAAAGGTACAGGATGCAGATAATACCGATGTTACACAAACTTATGACTTACAGGAAAATATAAAGTCTATAGAGATGGATATAATAAGAAAAGCCATGGAGGCTGCCGATGGTAACAAAAAGCAAGCAGCTAAATTATTAAATATTCCTAGAAGCACATTATACTATAAGATAAAATTTTATAATATAAAGGAATACTTGTAATGATATACCTATTGATTGTTTATAAAAAAACAAAGTTAATACAAAAGTGTCAACTCATCGACATGTGTCAATGAGTTGACACTTTTGTATTTTTTGTATATTTGGGGTTGGGTAGCAGTGATTTCAAGGATTATACGTATGTATACAGTATTATTAAAATTGCAACAAGAATTAAGTGTCAAATAACTGACACAGTTAGTTAAAATATTATCTTAACAAAAAAGGCTTCTCCATAGATTACAGAAAAATGTAGAAAAAAGTAATTAGATAATTTCAATAGGTTAAACTATATGTATAGAAAAAATTAATAGTTATATTTAAGTTTTAAAAAACTTGGCATAATAGTTGCAGATATATATAAGCAACTGAAGGAGGTGAGTAAAATGAAAATCATCTTACCATTAAAACAGCATGTAGGGGCACCATGTAAACCAATAGTAAACACAGGCGAAGAAGTAGAAAGAGGCCAGTTGATTGCTATACCTCAAGGTTTAGGTGCTAATATACATGCCAGTGTATATGGAACTGTTGATACCATTACTGAAGAATTTATTACTATTATCCCAGCCCAAGAGCAGCCTGAAGGATATGTGAAGATTAAAGAAACCGACAACAAACTGAAGGCCATTGAGGAAGCAGGAATTGTAGGGGCTGGTGGTGCAGGATTCCCCACCCATGTTAAACTTAATGTTGATCTAAAAGACGGCTATGTTATTGTCAATGGTGCAGAATGTGAACCTATTTTAGCTCATAACCTAAAGATTATGGAGGAAAGTCCAGAGTCTCTTGTTAGAGGGGTTAAATATATTAAAGAAATCACCAATGCTTCAAAAGGTTATATAGCTGTTAAAGCAAAATATAAAAAGGCAGTTAAATCTCTTAAAAAAGCCTGTGCTATAGAAAAGGATATAGAAGTTAAATTCTTACCTGATATATATCCTTCAGGAGACGAAAGGGTTATTGTAAGAGAACTATTAGGTATTGAATTAGAGCCTGGTAAATTACCACTAGAAGCTGGGGCAGTAGTACAAAATGTAGAGACCATAAAGCATATAGTGAATGCTATAGAGTTAAGAAAACCTTATATTACGAAGGATACAACTGTAGCAGGACGTGTGCAGGATGGAAAAAAAGGCAAAGTCTTTTTAGATGTGCCATTAGGAGAACCAGTAGGTAAATATATTGAACTTTGTGGTGGCTTTGTAAAGCCCTATGGTGAAATTACATTAGGGGGACCCTTTACAGGTAGTGCAGGAAGCGAAGATGCTCCTATTACAAAAACCTTAGGTGGTATCCTAGTTTCTATGCCATTTCCACAAGAAACAAGAAAGATGGGTATACTAGCTTGTGAATGTGGTGCTCAGGAAGAAAGATTAAAGGAAATTGCAAAAGCTATGGGGGCAGAAGTCGTAGCGGAAGAAAAATGCAAACGAATGGTAGAAGTAAACGGAAGATATCGTTGTGACAAACCAGGTGAGTGTCCTGGACAAGCAGAGAAGATTTTAAACATGAAGAAAAAAGGAATACAAGTATTATTAACTGGAACCTGTGGAGACTGAACGAACACAGTCATGAATGTAGCTCCTAGGTTAGGAGTTCCCACTTATCACAGTACAGACCATGTACTAAGAGCAACAGGTGAAAGACTTGTTAGAAGATCAGAGGATTAAAAAAGCTTTAACATTATAGATAGGAGGCGATTTACATGGCAATAACTGTAGAAACTGCACAAGAGCATAAAAATGATATAGCGGTTGTATGTTGTAGAACAGAAGCAGGTACAATTTTAGAAGCTAGTAATTTAGAAGACCCAGCTATTTTCCCAGACTTAGAAGATTCAGGGTTATTACAAGTGCCTGATAACTGCTTGAAAATAGGAGAGGTGTTAGGAGCAAAATTAGTAAAAACTATTGATTCCTTAACTCCACTTACACCAGACTTATTAGAAGGTATACAAACTATAGAAGCAGACGAAAAAAAGGCAGAAGAAAAAGTAGTTGAAGAGGTAAAACCTGTGGCAGCAACACAGCCTGCACCAGTAGTACAGACAACTGGTGGGGTAGTGAAAATCCACATAGGAGAAGGTAAGAACATTAACCTTGAAATCCCAGTTGGATTAGCTGGAGGTGTGGCTGCGAACAATCAACCAGCTGCAGTACCTGAAGCGAATGCGCCTATAGCAAAATCAGATGAGGCTAATGGAGAAGTTGTAAAACCAGAAGAAGCAAAAGAAATGAGAAGACTTGTTAAAAAGTACTTTAAAATTGACAAGGTAGAATTTGGTCCTGAAACAAAACTTGATGGAACAACTCTTTA
Source organism: Clostridiaceae bacterium (assembly GCA_020832135.1). Classification (GTDB taxonomy): domain Bacteria; phylum Bacillota; class Clostridia; order Peptostreptococcales; family Natronincolaceae; genus JAFIFG01. The sequence goes on along the minus strand of JAFIFG010000015.1, from coordinate 62,366 downwards.
CATTAGAGAAAATGTATGTGAAGATGCTGTGAAGATTAGTAAGCTTGTAACAGCTATTAAAGTAGATATCATTACTCCAGATAATTATGATAAATATAGCGAAACCATCATGGATGTTCAGCCTATAGCTACCAAAGAGCCAGATAGTAAATTAGGCCAAGGGATCACTAGAGTGATTGATGGTGTAGTAGTAGTAGTAACTGGAACAGATGAAGCTGGTGTTCAAATTGGAGAGTTTGGATCCTCAGAAGGTGTTCTAGAAAGAAATATTATGTGGGGAAGACCTGGAGCACCAGATAAAGGCGAGATCTTCATTAAAACAGAAGTTGTTATTAAAGAGAAGACAAATATGGAAAGACCTGGTCCTTTAGCTGCACACAAAGCTACAGACTACATTACTCAAGAAATTAGAGAAGCTTTAAAGAATGCTGATGAAAGTTTAGTTACAGAAGAAGAAGAATTAGTTCAATACAGAAGACCAGGAAAGAAAAAGGTAGTAATCGTTAAAGAAATTATGGGTCAGGGTGCAATGCATGATAACCTAATCTTACCAGTAGAGCCTGTAGGAATCGTTGGAGCAAAAGCTAATGTAGACTTAGGAAATCTTCCTGTAATTCTTTCACCTTTAGAAGTATTAGATGGAGGAATCCATGCATTAACTTGTATAGGACCTGCTTCTAAAGAAAATTCTAGACATTATTGGAGAGAACCTTTAGTAACAGAAGTAATGAATGATGAGGAATTAGATCTTGTTGGTGTAATGTTTGTAGGTTCGCCTCAAGCTAACTCAGAGAAATTCTATGTTTCTGAAAGATTAGGGATGCTAGTAGAAGCTATGGATTTAGATGGTGCCTTCATTACAACAGAAGGATTTGGAAACAACCATATTGATTTTGCCAGTCATCACGAGCAAATAGGTATGAGAGAAGTTACAGTAGTAGGGATGTCCTTCTGTGCACAACAAGGTGCTCTAGTAGTAGGTAACAAATACATGAAGCACATGATAGATCATAACAAATCAGCTCAAGGTATTGAAAACGAAATTCTTTCAAATAACACCTTATGTAAAGAGGATGCAGTTAGAGCACTTGCAATGTTAAAAGCTGCTATGGCGGGTGAAGAAGTAAAACAACCTGAAAGAAAGTTCAACCCGAACGTAAAAGAAAACAATGTAGATATGATTGAACAACAAACAGGTAGAGAAATTGAGTTAATGCCAAACGAGCAAATACTACCAAAAAGTAAAAAGAGAATGGAAATCTACGAGCCAGAAAATGCATAAAGTAGTTACTCTATAGATGAAAAGGTGATTCTATGAAATATGGCGATAAAATCATTTATATGGAAGGCATTGTAGTAGAATTACATGATGGTGCTGTATCCATTGACTTTAAGGGAAGGTTAGGATTTCTAAAAGTACCGATGCGTATGATTATTAATGACAACCCTTTAAAAGTAGGTCAAGAAGTAGGGATCAATATGAGTTTTGTAGAGGTAGTAAATGAAGAAGTAAATGAAGAGTATGTTAGTAATATAGAAAAAAGAAATCAAAAGAAGGAGGCAAAATGATGGCTAATATGACAGTAGTAAAAGGTCTTCAGTCAGAAATATTTGTACCTATTACTCCGCCACCGGTTTGGACACCAGTAACAAAAGAGCTTAAAGATATGAAGGTGGCTCTAGTAACAGCGGCGGGAGTACATTTAAAATCTGACAAGAGGTTTAACTTAGCAGGTGACTTTAGTTTTAGAGTGGTTCCAGGAGATGCTCCTGTAGAGGAGATGATGGTGTCTCATGGTGGATATGATAATGCAGATGTAAACAAGGACATTAACTGTATGTTCCCAATAGATAGAATGAGAGAATTAGCGGAAGAAGGATTTATTAAAGCAATTTCTTCTGTGAACCATGGTTTCATGGGTGGTGGTGGAGATCAAACGAAATTCACACAAGAAACCGGCCCTGAAATTGCAAGACAATTAAAAGAAGAAGGCGTAGATGCAGTTCTTCTAACAGCTGGCTGAGGTACCTGCCACCGTTCTGCTGTTATTGTACAGAGAGCGATAGAGGAATCGGGGATTCCTACAATTATTATTGCAGCTTTACCTCCAGTAGTTAGACAAAATGGTACTCCAAGAGCAGTTGCTCCACTGGTACCAATGGGTGCAAACGCTGGAGCACCAAATGATCCAGAAATGCAAAGAGCTATTGTTATTGATTCATTAAAGCAATTGGTAGAAATACCTAGTGCTGGAAAAATTGTACCATTGCCTTATGAGTATATAGCTAAGGTATAATAGATCATAGGATGAAAACCTAACCTCTCTTTAGAGGTTAGGTAGACTCCTATAATAAATAAGGTGGTTACTATGTCCAAAGAAGAAAAAATCTTTAGAAGACTTGTTATAAAAACCTATCATATAGAAAATGTCTGTGTAGCAGATAAAACTAGTATTGAGGGAAATTCTCTCATTATTTCTTTAGATAAAATTGATAAAATTATATCAAACACAGCATATATAAAAGATTTGAAGTTTGAGATTATTCAGCCTCGTCAACATGATAGGTGGACAAATAGTATTATGGATATTATCCCTATATCCACAAAGGTTTTAGGCAAATTAGGGGAGGGTACTACCCATACCTTAACAGGTGTATGTGTCCTATTAACAGGAGTAGATGAAATTGGAAATCAGGTTGCAGAATTCGGTTCATCTGAGGGGAATTTAAAGGAACAGCTTCATTTAAATAGAGCGGGAACGCCTTCAGATAAAGATTATATCATATCCTGCAATGTCACCTTAAGAGAAGGTGAGGGGACCAATAGAAAAGCTATTCTAGAGGTTCATAAAGTTTGTGATGTTTTCATTCAGGAAATAAGAGACCAACTTAAAAAAATTGACAGCAAGAGCTATACAGAAAAACATGTATTTTATGATAAAAGCCGTTTGAATAAAAAGAAGGTTGCTATTGTTAAGCAGGTGGCAGGACAAGGAGCCATGTACGATAATCAAATATTACCCAATGAGCCCAGTGGATATAGTGGAGGAAGGTCTATTATTGATTTAGGAAATGCTCCTGTTATCTTAACTCCAAATGAATATAGAGATGGGGCACTGAGGGCAATGACGTAAAGTAGGTGATAATATGGGCATTGGTCCATCAACCAAAGAAACAACCTTACATCATTTTAGAGACCCACTTTTAGATGTGGTTTCTAATGATGAAGATATCGACTTAGTAGGTGTTATTGTTGTTGGAACACCACAGCATAATGAAGATAAATATTTTGTAGGAAAACGTACAGCTACTTGGCTAGAGGCTATAAGAGTGGATGGAACTATTGTGTCAGTAGATGGATGGGGAAATAGTCATGTTGATTATGCTAATACCATCGAAGAAATAGGCAAAAGAGGCATTCCGGTAGTGGGGCTAAGCTTCGTAGGAACTCAAGCAAATTTCGTAGTAAGTAATCAATACATGGATACGATTGTAGATTTCAATAAATCTAAAGAGGGTATTGAGACAGAGGTTGTGGGGGAAAACAATGCGAATTATTTAGATGCTAAAAAAGCTTTAGCATTCCTAAAGCTTAAAATGAGGGAGGACTAAGACATGAAATTTGTAAAAGGTATTCATACAATTGACTCTCATACAATGGGTGAGCCTACTAGGATTATAGTAGGAGGTGTTCCAAAGATACCAGGAGAAACAATGGCAGATAAAAAGGCATATTTAGAGAACAATCTAGATTATGTTAGAACAGCTTTAATGCATGAGCCTAGAGGACATAATGATATGTTTGGCTCTATTATAACTGATACTACAGTTAAGGATGCAGATTTTGGAATTATATTTATGGATGGCGGAGGATATTTAAACATGTGTGGACATGGTTCTATAGGGGCTGCGACAGTAGCTGTAGAATCAGGAATGGTAGTTGTTGAAGAGCCATATACTAATATTACCATGGAATCTCCAGCCGGTTTAATAAAAGCAAAGGTTAAGGTAGAGGATGGTAAGGCAAAGGAAGTATCCATTACAAATGTACCTTCTTTTCTTTATAAAAAAGATGTAGAAATCGATGTACCAGGAATAGGAAAAGTTAATTTAGATATATCCTTTGGAGGAAGCTTCTTTGCTATTATAGATGCAAAACAATTAGGAATAAAGGTAGATATATCTGAAGCTGATACTTTGTTAAAACTTGGACTTAAAATAAGAGATATTATTAATGATACTGTAAAAGTGGAACACCCTGAAAAATCTCATATAAATTCAGTAGACTTAGTAGAAATTTATGATGAGGCATCCCATCCAGAAGCTGACTACAAAAATGTTGTTGTATTTGGCCAAGGACAATTAGACCGTTCTCCATGTGGTACGGGAACAAGTGCTAAACTAGCTACACTCTATGCTAAGGGACAGTTAAAACTAGATGAAGATTTTGTTTATGAAAGTATTACTGGCACCCTGTTTAAAGGAAGAATTCTTGAAGAAGTGAAAGTAAATGAAATAGATGCAGTTATCCCAGAAATCACTGGAAGTGCATTTATTACTGGCTTTAATCATTTTGTAATTGATCCTGAGGATCCATTGAAATACGGATTTTCTTTATAAATATTAAAGGGTTTTCTCGGAAGCTATTTTATGTAATAATAGTAGTAAAGATATTGATTCTCATTATTTTTTCAAAGCTATTCTAGATAGTGATGGTGGATAGCTTCAGCAATTTTTATAGCTAGTAATTATAATATATAGGAGCTTTCGAGGAAACTAAAAATAAGAAGGAGGTTGTTATTATGTTGTCAAATATTGTTTTAGGTGTATTAGGACTTATGACTGTATGGTTTTGTGTAGTTTGGGTAAAGGGCATCAAGGAAGAAAAAGCTGGAGGCCCAACACCTCATCAATTAGCAGTTGGATTTGTAACAAACTTTTTTGATACTTTAGGAATTGGTTCATTTGCACCAACTACTGCTTGGTTCAAGGGAGCAAAGTTGGTACAGGATAGAATTATTCCAGGAACACTGAATGTAGGGCATACTTTACCAGTTGTTGTAATGGCTTTTATCTTCATTCAAAGAGTTGAGGTTGAGCCAATGACACTAACTTTAATGCTTGTTGCAGCTGTAGCAGGAGCATATTTAGGAGCAGACATTGTATCAGGCTTACCTGAGAGAAAAGTACAATTAGGTATGGGAATTGCATTATTAGTTACTGCAGTATTTATGTTATTAGGTATGCTTGATCTTATGCCATCTGGTGGTGAAGCATTAGGATTAAGTGGAGGAAAATTAATTATTGCAGTAGTGGTTAACTTCTTACTTGGAGCTTTAATGACATTAGGAATTGGTCTTTATGCACCTGCTATGGCGCTAGTTTATGCATTAGGCATGAGTCCATTAGTGGCATTCCCAATCATGATGGGTTCTTGTGCATACCTTATGCCTGCAGCCAGTGTGAAGTTTGTTAAAAACAAAGCATTTGATATGAAGGCAGCTTTAGGCCTTGCAATTGGTGGAGTGCCAGCAGTATTCGTAGCAGCATATTTAGTAACATCTTTACCAATGGATGTTCTTAGATGGCTTGTAGTAGCTGTTATTATATACACATCTGTAACAATGCTTAGATCAGGAATGAATTCTACCAAAGAGGAATCTACTGTAAAATAGCAAAATTTATTTTTAATAATACATCTCTATAATAGAGTTTTAGAAGCTAAAGATATTTTAAGATAACAGCTTCTAAAACTCTATTTATTTTTCAGAAAATAAATAAATCTATTTCTTGACAATATGTGTTTATTTATATATAATAAAATTTAAATATTAAAACCAATACGATAATATAGATAAATACGTTGAAGGAGAATAGTAAAAAGAAGATGTTTTAAAGAGAGCGAGGGATGGTGAGAGCCTTGCAAACTACCCTTTTGAACCAACTCTGGAGTATGTAACTTATAAAGTTATTACGGCTGTAATCCCGTTATGATTACATAAAGTGAGTCTATCTGACTAACTAGGGTGGTACCGCGGGTAAAGTTCTCGTCCCTTTTGGGATGAGGGCTTTTTTTAATTGTTTCTATAGTTCTGTTTGAAAAAAGGAAGGTGGAAATCATGAATTTAATAGAACAATGTAAAACATTACACAAATCAGCAAAAATTTTAGCTGCATTAGACACCCATGTTAAAAATCAAGCTCTAAAGCAAGTAGCTATTAGCTTAAAGACAAATCAAAAGTTTATTTTATCTGAAAATGATAAAGATGTAGAAAATGCCAAAAGTACTAATATGAAGGAAAGCTTAATAGACAGACTAAGATTAACAGAAGAAAGAATAGATGGTATGGTGGAAAGTCTCCATACAATTATCGACTTAAAGGATCCCATATGGCAAAGTGATAAAGTATGGACATTAGAAAATGGATTAACAGCAAGTAAGATGACAGTACCTATAGGTGTAATTGGTATTATTTATGAATCAAGACCAAATGTTACGGTGGATGCATTTTCTTTAACATTAAAAAGCGGTAATTGTATACTTTTAAGGGGGAGCTCTACGTCCTTACATTCGAACCGAGCTTTAGTTAAGGCTATTAAGGAAGGCCTTAGAAATAGCGGTGTTCCAGAAGATGTCATTGGATTTATTGATGATGCAGATAGAGAAATAGTAAAGAAAATGTTAACTTTAAATCAATATATTGATTTAATTATACCGAGAGGTGGAAAACAACTTATTGATTTTGTGGTGAAAAATGCAACAGTGCCTACGATAGAAACTGGAGTGGGTAATTGTCATATATTCGTAGATGAAAGTGCTGAGTTAAATAAAGCGGTAGATATTGTTGAAAATGCAAAAGTTCAACGGCCAGGTGTATGTAATGCTTGTGAGACGGTTTTAATTCATGAAAATATCGCTGCTAAACTATTACCTGAATTGCATAAACGAATAAATGATAAGGTGGAAATAAGAGGTTGTCAGCAAACAAGAGAAATTATAAATACAAGTATGGCAACGACAGAAGATTGGCAAGAAGAATATTTAGACTATATATTAGCAGTGAAGGTAGTAAAGGATATGCAGGAAGCTATTGAACATATTGATCAATATGGAACAAAGCATTCAGAAGCCATTTTAACGGAAAGCTTAACAAATTCAAATATATTTTTACGACAAGTGGATGCTGCTGCTGTTTATGTAAATGCTTCTACAAGATTCACAGATGGTGGAGAATTTGGGTTTGGTGGAGAAATGGGTATTAGCACGCAAAAAATCCATGCTAGAGGGCCAATGGGTTTAAATGAACTTGTAACTGTAAAATATATACTCGTAGGTAATGGACAGATAAGAGGATAGTGAAAAATGATGATGACAGATCTAATAAAAAATAGTAAAAAGATTGTAATAAAGATAGGTAGTAATACATTATCAAACAATGATGGTACTATTAATAAAAAATTTTTAGAAAAACTAAGTCAACAAGTAAGTTATTTAATAAATGAAGGCAAGCAAATAGTCATTGTCTCCTCCGGGGCTAGAATTGCTGGTGTAGCTACATTAGGAAAATGGATGCGCAAGGAAGACATGAATTACAAGCAGGCACTTTGTGCTATAGGCCAAGTAGAACTAATGGATGCCTATAGAAAGAGCTTTGAAGAGTATAGTATTCATATAGGACAATTGTTGTTAACTAGAGAAGATTTTTATAACTATCACAGAACACTAAATATAAGAAATACCTTATTTACATTAGTAGATGAAGGTGTTATACCAATTATCAATGAAAATGATACTGTTAGTGTAGAGGAAATAAAAATAGGAGATAATGATACATTGGCAGCCTATACTACAAAGCTTTGGAATGCTGATTTACTCATCCTATTTAGTGATATTGATGGAATATATGATAAAAATCCAAAGGAATATAAAGATGCTAAACTATTAGAAGCGGTGCAGGATATTGATGCATTAATAGATATCATTGAAATTGGAAAGGTAAATGAGTTCGGTACAGGTGGCATTGGCACAAAGATTGAAGCTGCAAGGATTGTTAATAGCTATGGCATTCCAATGATATTAGCAAATGGCAAAACCGAAAATATCTTGTTAAAGTTATTAGAAGGAACAGAAAAAGCTACTGTTTTTCAAGATATTAAATAAGGAGGTGATGGATTTGAATCAAAAGATTGGGTTTATTGGTGCTGGTAATATGGCCTATGCCATAGTGAAGGGTTTACTAGATAAATTTCCTCATGCTAATGAAAATATTTTTGTTAGTAATAGAACCTTAGAAAAGGCAGAGTCCTTCAGTAAATCCTTTGGTATCAATATGGCTACAGACAATAAGGAACTAGTACAACAAAGTGATATTATTGTCTTAACTGTAAAACCTCATATATGTGAGGCTGTATTACAAGAAATTAAGGGGTTAGTAAATGACAATCAGATGATTGTTTCTATAGCAGCAGGTGTGTCTCTTGAATATTTACAAAGTTTTTTTGAAAAACCAGTAAAGATTGTAAGAGTTATGACTAATACTCCTGTTTCCGTAGGAGAAGGCATGACATTCTTAACTCCAAACCAACAGGTTGTAAAAGAAGAATTAGATATGGTATATACAATATTCGAAAGTATTGGTGCAGTGGATACTGCTGAAGAAAAGTTTATAGCTGCATTGGCAGCCATAAGTGCCAGCAGTCCAGCTTATGTATTTATGTTTATTGAAGCTTTAGGGGATGCAGGTGTGTTACAGGGGCTTCCAAGAAAAGAAGCTTATCGTTATGCGGCTCAAGGTGTTTTAGGAGCAGCTAAAATGGTGTTAGAAACTGAAAAACATCCAGGAGAATTAAAAGATATGGTTTGTTCTCCAGGAGGCATGACGATAGAAGCAGTTTATGCATTAGAACGAAATCACTTTAGGTCATCTATTATAGAGGCGGTAGAAGTGTGTACTGCTAAATCAAAGAAATTAATTGGTCAATAACATGCGTACATGAAGGTGAAACATTCACCTTCATGTACTATAGAACTAACACAATAACTATTTTTATACATTTCTAGAAACTCTCCTATCTATAAAAGTAAAATACTTCATTTATTCTATAACTACAATCAACTATGAATATATTCTGTGGTATGAATAGCAACTAGAAGTTTAAAAATTTAATTTAGAGGGAAAGTGTACTTCCATTGAATCATAATAGGATTTATTTTCAGAGTGTTAGCAATAGACGGAATATAAGGACTATGTGCAAAGACCTTAGCAATTAAGAATAAGGGCTATGGTTTTATATAAAGGATATATAGAAAAAGGACAAACTATTATATTCTAAAAAATAAAATGAAGGAGGACAATTAATGAGTCAGAAAAAAGAACAATGGGGTAGTAGAATGGGTTTTATTATGGCATCTATTGGTATGGCAATTGGAACAGGAAACATATGGAGGTTTCCGAGGGTAGCAGCAGCTAATGGAGGAGGTCCCTTTATTATAGCATGGACAATAGCATTGTTCGTATGGGCTATTCCCCTGCTTATGGGAGAAATGGTCATAGGACGAAAGACTGGTTTAGGAACTATAGGTGCATTTAGAGACTTTGTAGGTAAAAAATATACCTGGATGGGTACCTGGATTGCAGTCGTCTGTCTGGGGATTATGTTCTATTATTCAGTAGTTATGGGCTGGACCGTTAAGTATTTTACACTAGCGGTATCGGGGGCATTCACCTCTGGTATGGATATAACAGAAACAGAAGCTATTTGGAATGTTTTCACTACGACACCATCCCAAACAATCTTATTCCACTTTATATCTATGGGAATCGCGGGATTTATTATTTATAAAGGCGTAACAAATGGTATCGAAAAAGCTTCAAAAATTATGGTGCCTACATTATTTGTATTGCTATTAGCAGCTGTTGCTAGAGCATTGACTCTACCGGGCGCAGCTCAGGGTTTAGAGTATTTATTTAGTCCAAGATTATATATGTTGACCAGTCCTACTATTTGGCTTGAGGCATTTACACAAGCGGCATGGTCTACAGGAGCTGGATGGGGCTTTATTATTACCTATTCAGTATATACACAAAGAAAAGAAGATGTTGCAGGAAATTGTATGATTATGGGATTCGGAGATAACTTAGGAGCACTTATTACAGGTATGACGGTTCTGCCGGCTATTTATGCCTTATCTCCATCTCCAGAATTTGCAGCTGATGCGCTATCTTCTGGAAATACAGGCCTTACGTTTATTTATTTAGCACAACTATTTACCACAATGCCAGCAGGGCAACTACTGGCTGCTGTATTCTTTTTAGCCATGGCTATTTCAGCTCTTTCTTCATTATTACCTATGATAGAGGTAGGGGTAAGAAATATAATGGACATGGGATATGATCGTAGCAAGGCTACAAAAATCGTAGTGGTGGCAGGATTTTTATTAGGTATTCCTTCTGCTTACAGTTTAAACTTCTTAGATAATCAAGATTTTGTTTGGGGTGTAGGTTTACTAGTAAGTGGATTATTTGTTGCCTTTGCTCTTATGAAGTATGGTGTTGAAAAGGCTAGAAATAATGAGATTAATACAGAATGGGCGGACTTTAAAGTTGGAAAGTGGTGGTCCGTATGCATTAAATTATTCCCAGTATTTTTCACTGTTGTAACAGGCTGGTGGTTTATGCAAGCCATAAGTTGGTATCCTGACAATTGGTGGCATCCATTTGAAGTATTTAGTGCTGGTAGTATTTTATTTCAATTTGCCATTTTAATTATAATAGCCCTATTATTTAATAATAGGTTAGCTGATAAGGTAGGAGAAGGTAGAGATATTACAGCTGCTAAGTAAAAAGCTTTAAAATAAGGAGGTATATTGTATGTCAACTACATCCATCATTATGATGATAGGGGTTTTGGGATTTTATGGAATAGGGTTTGTACTTCTTGTGAATAGAGCATTTAAGTCAAAAAGTACAAAGTAAATTAAATTGATATATTTTAAGGTTCTCTTTGAATAGTATGGAGAACCTTAAAATTATGTTTCAATATTTAGAAAATTTAAAAATAATACATTGAAGCAATAAAAGATATTTGTTATACTAATACTACATGGAACTTTGACTAGGCGAAATTTGGAATTATGTAAAGAATTACAATATATATAATTTGATTTTAGCTTGAGGAAATTGACTAATTCGCCCCTTTCCTAGATTATTAGTAAAATAATTCATAATATCCCTTAATTTTATTTAATAATTGCATAGAATTATCAATTTCCTCTATTTATAAAATCCAATTTACAACTAAAATCTTTATCATTGAATCCTAGCTAGAAAGCATATATAATGAAAGTAGAATATTTTTATGTATAGAAAGAAGGATGATTGTGATAAAAGAAATAAAAGAACAACGCATACAAGTGATGAAGCAAATGCCATCTCTTTTTTTTGGTTTTTTTCTTTATGCAATAGGTATATTATCAAGTCTTTATGCAGACTTAGGTATGAGTCCCTGGGGAGTATTTCATATGGGGGTTGCCAATCTTACACCCTTTACATTAGGACAGATTACTCAACTGGTAGGAGTGGTTATTCTATGTGTAGCTTATGCTATGGGGGAAGTTCCAGGTATAGGTAGTATATTTAATATGATTTTTATAGGGCTGTTTATAGATCTTATTGATGCTTCCGGCATATTTTTCACTCCTGAGCTCTTAATAGGAAGAATTATTATGTTATCTGTTGGTATAGTTGCATCGGGCTGGGCTTCTTACTTTTATTTAAGAGTACATTTTGGAGCTGGACCAAGAGATGGATTGATGGAGGGCTTAGTAAAAAAACTTCAAAAACCTGTATGGCTTATCCGTGGTGTGATGGAATGTACTGTAGTTATTATTGGTTACTTTTTAGGTGGTCCTTTAGGAATAGGTACGATTATCACTGCTCTAACTATAGGATTTTCTGTTGAATTTGCTTTTAAAGTAGGTAAGTATAATCCAAAGGAAATAAAGCATATAAACTGTTTTCAGATGTTTGGAATTTTAACAGGAAAAAAATTATTAAAACAGACGAATCATTAAGCATGGTAGACCATGCTTTTTTCTTTATGTGTTTTACAATCTTGAAGGGAAAAGAAAATGTATGTAGAATATTTCATTAAGAGATGGAAAACCTAGAAAAATATCCATTTACTCTAAAAACTGTAAGAGGTGTTGATTCATGTATCAAATATCCTTAGAAGAAATCTATAATTTTTTAATGGAAGAAACTAAAATGCCGGATTTTATGAAATATAATGATGATATAGAGCTAATTCCTAAGTCTAATATTCAATATAGAGATAAAGTTAGAGGGGCTATGGTGAGTCTTGCCTTAGGGGATGCCTATGGCAGTTATTTAGAAGGCCAAGCTCCTAGAGAGATAGAATATATAAATGACTTTTTAAAGGGAGATAAACCCTCTGTAGCATTAAATATTACTGATGACACTGAAATGACCATTAGGTTAGCAGAATCTCTAATCATTCATCAATTTTTTCATCCTGAAGATGTAGCCAATCGTTTTATACGGCAATCTATTACTGAAATGAGTAAAACCATGAAGGACTTCACCATTAATTATAGAGATAGAAAATTACCATGGTATAAAAGTGGTGTTGAATCTGCAGGAAGCGGTGCTGCAATAAGATGTTGTCCTGTAGCATTAATTAATTATGGAGATCATAATTCATTAAAATTAATGGCAGGAATGCAAGCTGTGATTACCCATATGGATCAAATGGCTATTGCCTCCAGCATATTGTATGGAACGGCAATTGCTTACTTGACTAACACACCTCCCTTTAGTATTAGTAAAAAAGAAGATATACTTCAGTTTATAGACACATTAAGCAAAAGCATTAAAGGAATAGAAACTAAAGTCTATAGAACAAGAAGAAGTAAGCAAATCGCTAATCTATATACAAGAATCACCACGGAGCTGGCAGATGCTATAGACAGAGATTTAAGTATAGAAGATATTAAAGAGAAATGGGGAAGTGGCTCCTATGTATTGGAATCTTTACCCTATGGCTTATTTATATTTTTAAAAAGCCCAAATGATTATGAAAAAATATTAAAGCAATGTCTGGTGGTAAAGGATAGTGATGCTATAGCGGGTATAGCATTAACATTAGGTGGAGCTTATTTGGGACTTAATAACATTCCAAAGGGCTATATAAATAAGTTGAAAAACCTCATGGAAATGCTAGCACTAGGAGATAGAATTTTTGAATTATCCCTAAAAAATAGGGAAAATAACCCATACCGACGCATGAAGGAAAACCTAAATCAATTAAAATCACAGGATGAAGTAGATAAGTTATTGTGGAATGCTATTAAATATAATAAGGAAGAGGAGTATGAAAAGTCCGTAAAGTCCTTTGAAGATTTAATTCTACAATATCCTGATAGTAAGAAAAATGACAAAATAAAGCTACATATTATTGAAGCCTATGAGGGTCTCGGAACAAAACAATTGAGTAAAGAAGCCTATGAGGATGCCTTGAAATCCTTTAGAAAAGCATTATCTTACGATTTAAATCACCCTGTTATTTTATGTGACCTAGCAATCACTTATCTTAATTTAGATGATTTAGATAAAGCAGAAAAATATGCTCGGCGCTCAGTGGAGATCGCCCCAGAATATGAAATAGGCATAGAGGTACTGCAGGCTATAAGTAGCTTAAAGAAGAAAAAAATATAATGAAGAAAAGGATATAGATATAAAAAACAGCTGCAAAATTAATTGCAGTTGTTTTTTATTCATTTATTTTTCATTCTCTTTCTTGATGGAGTGCATAGAAGGTAATCGTAATAATAAGGCAGCTCCAACACCTAAAATACCATAAGTAAGCCAAGGTATGTAGGAACCCACAATTCCATAGGTATCTATCATTTTACCACTAGCAAAATTACCTAAAGCTCCCCCGATACCAGAAGCAAAGTTAGCTATTGCAAAATATGCCCCTAGCAAATTAGGGTCTGCAATAATTTTTGTTATATTATCCAATGTAGGCATCATAAACATTTGTCCAAATATAAAAATAGTAGCAGAAAGAACTAAAAAATAGAAATTTCCAGACCATCCTATGAATGCTATACCTGCTCCTAATAAAAGCACCCCTATTTTTAATGAAATTACCGGCGAATATTTTTCTAAAAATCCTCTTGAGACGATGGGTTGAAGAAAGATAACAATAACACTGGTAATAGTCCATATAATACCAATTCTACTGGAGTTATCTAGAATAGCTTCTCCCCTCAAAGGAAGTAATAATCCTAACTGAGCATGTATAGCCCATATTAATGCAGATATGACACTAAATATAACAAAGGTCTTGTTCTTTAAAATATTTACATACTCTCTCAAGGGTAAAGAAGGACAAGGCTGATCACCACAACCTGACGGTAACAAGATCCATGAGGCAATCATTAAAACACCATAAATTCCTGCACCTAAGTAGAAATTAAAATTAGTGGCATAAAAAACTACAAAAACCCCTGCTATACTGGTACCTATATTAGCAAAAACTGCCCTTAAAGAAAAGGCTGTAGTTGCATCTTCCTGTGATGCGAGATAGGAAATTGATGCTTTAGTCGTAGGAACATAAATACCTGTTCCCATACCATTTAAAGCTGAAAAGAGGACTAACATATAGGTGGAAGTAGATAGTCCCATACCAGCTAAGGCAATAAACTGAAAAAAGTTTCCCATCACAACAGTAAGCTTATTCCCTAATCTGTCGGCTACAATACCAGCAATAATACTACCTAGCTGTATAAAAAGAGATCCAGCACCAATAACTAATCCTACCTGTGAAGGATTAAGGTTTTTTTGATTTTTAAGCAAAATAGGAAAGATAGGAACGATCAAATAAGCAGCTATATGTACAACTAATATGGAGGACAACAATACCCATATATCTTTTTTGAACTTTAAATTTGGAACACCATACATAGTTACGACTCCTTATGGAAGATATTTTAAATAAAAAGACAAACTTAGTATGTGTAAAAAACTAATTTTTAAATAGAAATAAAGGCATATAAATTTTGGATTTAGGAGAATATGATAATAGCATTTAATATATACAAGCATAGGGAAGTGAAAATATGATAAATTTTTTAACAATAGTAACATGGTTATTTATATTAGGTCTTGTCTATTTTAATCTATTTGACATTATACCGGATGCCATTATTATGGGTGTCTATCCATATGTCCTATTCATTTCTTTAATGTTGGTGATATCCACTGTTATTTTAAGATTTATTGAAAACACTTTAGTTGTAAATATCACTAAAGCTATTTTCATAGCAACATCTATATTTATCTTTTTCACATTTGTACAAATATGGAGAAATGTACACCTTTTGAATAATTACCAAGAAGATCGTAGCACTTATATGGATCAACTGATGCAAATTACAAGAGAAAGAACCTATACCGATGTTGATATGAATGATAAGCAAGTAAGTATAAGCAAACTAATTGAAGCTAATATCGGGATACCATTAACCTATAGAAATACAGCTAGTTTATTCAATGATAGTAAAGAGATATTCAATGAAATAATCAAGGAGATAGATAAAGCACAGCATCATATCCATATGGAGTTTTTTATTGTTAGGGATGACCATATTGGAAACAAGATAAAAGATTTGTTGAAACAAAAGGCACAGGAGGGGGTAGAGGTAAGGTTCTTATATGATGGATTAGGTGGCCACAGATTAAGTAAAAGTTTTAGAAAGGAATTACAGGAGACAGGTGTAGAGGTTGCTGCTTATGATGGGGTGGCTACTTCTATTTTAAAGGGAAAGCTCAATCATAGAAACCATAGAAAAGTAGTAGTTATAGATGGAAAGGTAGCCATGACAGGTGGTGTTAACCTTGGAGATGAGTATTTAAATAGAGATGAGAATATAGGCAATTGGGAGGATGCTCTTATAAAGCTAGAAGGAGAAGCAGTTCATTGGCTACAGAAAGTATTTTTAGGGGATTGGTATTATGCTACAAAAAAGAAATTACTATTGGAGGACTATTTCCCGGAAATGAAAATTGACGACACATTACCTGTACAGGTAGTTACCAGCGGTTATGATACCCATTGGAATGAAATAAGTCAAACCTACTTTTCTATGATTACCTCCGCCCAGGAGAGTGTGTATATAGCCACACCCTATTTAATACTAACAGATAGTATGCTGAAGGCACTGGAAACCACAGCCTTAAGAGGTGTAAATGTAAATATAGTGGTTCCCAGGAAGCCAGATTGGTTTATCGTGGGGTGGGCCAACTCATCTTACTTTTCTAAGTTATTAAAAAGTGGAGTTAATATATACCAGTATGATAATGGTTTTTTACATGCTAAAGCCCTTATGGTGGACAATAAGATTCTCACAATAGGTTCTGCCAATTTAAATACTAGAAGCATGCATTTAGATTATGAACTGAATACGGTGATTTATGATGAAAAATTATCCCAAGAGATGCTAACAGAATTCAAAGATTACATAGATAAAAGTATTGAAATCACTTTAGATCATTATAAAAATCCTCCTATATCTCAAAGAACAAAGGAATTGATAGGGAGATTAGTGGTTCCTATTACCTAAAGGAGGTATACAAATTTAGCCTTTTGTTCATAATATACAGATGTTGAAGGGAGGAATAATATGACAGTCAAGATAGGTATACCAAGAGGATTATGGTTTTATGACTATTATCCCTTATGGAAAACCTTTTATGAAGAATTAGGAGCTGAGGTAGTCCTATCTAATCCTACAAATAAACAAATATTAGATACAGGTGTGAAAAATACTGTGGATGAAGCTTGTCTACCAGTGAAGATATTTCACGGACATGTTTTTGACTTGAAGGATAAGGTGGATTACATATTTGTACCCAAAATGATGAGTGTATATAAAAGGGAATATATCTGCCCTAAATTTTGTGGACTTCCAGAAATGGTGAATCATTCTATTAAAGACTTACCACCTCTTATTGATACGGAAATTAATTTTAACAAATCAAGAAATAGTCTTAAAAAGACTATTTATAATTTTGGGAGTTATGTAACAAAAAATCCTATCAAGATAAAACGAGCTTATGAAAAGGCATTGAAGGAGTATGAAGTCTATAAAAGTGAAATTAAAGAGGGTAGTTTTCCCATAGATGGTCAGTTAAATAGTAAAGAAAAAAAACAATCAGATATAACTATTGCTGTTATGGGGCACTCCTACAATATATACGATAAATATGGCTCCATGGGTTTAATTAATAAATTAAAGGAAAATGGCATTAATATAGTAACTCCAGAAATGATGGATTATAAGGTTGTAAATCAACATGCATCAACCCTTGAGAAGAAAATGTTCTGGAGTTATGGAAGAAAATTATTAGGGACAGCTATGTATTTAATAGAAGAAAAGAATATTGATGGTATGGTATATCTGTCTTCCTTTGGATGTGGAATTGATTCCATTATAGTGGATTTGATAGAGAGAAAGGCTCGGAAAAAAGGAAGATTACCATTTTTATTAATTACAGTAGATGAACATACTGGAGAAGCAGGAGTAAATACGAGGTTGGAGGCCTTTACAGACATGCTGGAATGGAGGAAAAGAAATGAAGGTAACCTTTCCACACATGGGTAATCAATATGTTGCAACAAAAACTTTATTAGAGGAATTTGGATTGGAGATTGCGGTACCCCCCCAATGTAGTAATGATACATTAAGTATTGGAACACAGTATTCACCAGAATCCATATGTCTCCCCCTTAAGGTAAATATAGGCAACTTTATGGAAACTATTAAACAAGGGGCAGATACCATTGTCTTTTCTGGAAGCTGTGGTCCCTGCAGATTTGGATATTATTCTATATTAGAAAAAGAAATATTAAAGGAATTAGGCCATGAGATGGAAGTAATTTTATTTGACCCACCACAAGGAGATTACAAAACCTTTATAAATAGTATCTTTAAATTAGCACAAACGAAAAATCCTATTAAAATTCTTAATGCCCTATCTAGAGCGGTGAGGATTTTATATCAAGTAGATGCTTTGGATGATGCTGCCCTATATAAAAGACCTAGACAAAAGCAAATGGGGGAAGTAGATCTATATTATGATGAGTTTCATAAGGAAGTAAGAAAGGTTCGGGGCTATAGGGAAACATCACAATTAATTGAGAAAACAAGAAAACAAATTCTCGCTATAGAAGAAGACCCAAATAGAGAAGTATTAAAGGTTGGAATTGTAGGTGAGATCTATACCATTTTAGAACCTTTTGTAAATTTAAATGTAGATAAAAAACTAGGGGAAATGGGTGTGGAAATTGAAAGGTCTTTAAAAATAAGCCATTGGCTTACGGAGCACTTGTTTTTAAGTCCATTAAAACTCACAATGGAGGGAAAGACGAGAAAAGCAGCAAAACCCTACTTGAAAACCATGATCGGAGGACATGCTAGGGAAACCATAGGTCATTCCATACGATATGCCGAAAGAGGTTTTGATGGAGTTATTCAGATTTATCCCTTAACCTGTATGCCAGAAATTGTAGCACAAAGTATTATGCCTACAGTAGAAAAGGATTATAATATTCCTTACCTTTGCTTAATCGTTGATGAAATGACAGGAGAGGCGGGGTATACTACTAGACTTGAAGCCTTTATAGATCTTTTAAGACGAAGAAAGGAGAAACAAGAAAATGCAGAATTGCTACTTAGGTATTGATGTAGGTTCCGTAAGTACAAATATTGTACTTATGAATGATGATAAAGAAATATTAGGGAAAATATATACAAAAACCCAGGGTAGGCCAATAGAAGCCATACAAAGGGGTTTGAAGGAAATAAAGAAAGAGGTAAATGAAGAAATAAAAGTAAAAGGAGTAGGTGCTACAGGAAGTGGTAGAAATTTAGCTTCTATGATCGTAGGTGGAGACGTAGTAAAAAATGAAATTACTGCCCACGGTATTGCAGCTCTGAATTTTGTAGATGGAGTTAAAACCATTATAGAAATAGGTGGACAAGATTCTAAAATTATCCTATTAAGGGATGGTATCATTAGTGATTTTGCCATGAATACTGTATGTGCTGCCGGAACAGGTTCTTTTTTAGACCGTCAAGCAGCCCGTATGGATATAGCAATTCAAGACTTTGGTGAATTAGCTCTTAAATCTGAAAATGCTGTAAGGATTGCTGGGAGATGTGCTGTTTTTGCAGAATCTGATATGATTCACAAGCAACAGCTAGGACATAACCAAGAGGATATCATTAAGGGGTTATGTGATGCCTTAGTAAGAAACTTTTTAAACAACTTAGCAAAAGGTAAAGAGATCTTAGGACCAGTAGTATTTCAAGGTGGTGTAGCTGCTAATGCAGGTATTATGAAATCCTTTGAAGAAGCCTTAGGTCAAGAAGTATTTGTACCACCTCATCATGAAGTAATGGGGGCTATAGGCTGCTGTCTATTGGCAAAGGAGCATGCAGTTAAAAATCCTCAAACTAACTTTAAAGGCTTTGATATCATTAATTCAGGATATAATGTAAAGGGCATGGAGTGTAAAGACTGTTCTAACCTATGCGAGGTTATAGAGATCCTGAGAGACGGAACAGTAATGGCCCGTTGGGGAGATAAATGTGGCAAGTGGAATAATGCTTTGAAAAGTGGAGTAGAGAAATTAGCATAAAAAAAACCCATGGTAGAATAGACTACTATGGGTTTTTTTAGAAAATAAAAAATGAATTTTAAGAATATATTGACACTTGATCTGCGATATATTACCCTATATTTAAGACTTTTTAAAAAAGGGGTGGTGATAGTTAGTGAAAATTACAAGGCCAACATGGTTAGAAATTGATCTTGACAAATTAAGCAATAATTATAGAGAGATCAGAAGGATTGTAAAGCATGGCACAGATATAATGGCGATTCTTAAGGCTGATGCATATCAGCATGGGGCAATTTTAATAGCTAAAACATTAATGGAAAATGGAGTAAACAAATTTGCTGTTGCCAATTTATCTGAGGCTATTCATCTAAGAAAGACCTTTGATACTATTGATATTTTAGTGTTAGGATATACACCAGATCATTTAGCGGAAGATGTAATCAATTATGGCATTACACAGACTATTTATGAGGGTGAACAAGCACAATTATTTTCAGATATTGCAAAACAGAATAACAAAGAGATTAAGGTACATCTAAAAATTGAAACAGGAATGAATAGATTAGGGTTTACACCTAAGCCAGCATCTATAGATATACTGGAGAAAATATGTAGTCTTCCAAATATGTTTGTGGAAGGTATATTCTCACATTTTGCCAGTGCTGATGAAGCAGATAAAACCTTCACCTATCAGCAGGTTGAAAAATTTAACTATGTATGCAATCAATTAGAAAAAAGAGGCATCAATATACCAATAAAACATATTGCTAATAGTGCTGCTATATTGGATCTGCCAGATATGAACTTTAATATGGTTAGACCTGGTATAATATTATATGGAGTTTATCCTGGAGAATCTACCAATAATGCTATCATAAAGTTAAAGCCTGTTATGAGTCTAAGAACAGAGATATCTTATGTAAAAGAAATACAAGAAGGAGAAAAAATAGGATATGGATTAACCTATGAGTGCCATAATAAAAGGAAAATAGCTACTTTACCTTTAGGATATGCCGATGGATTTAGTAGACTTTTAACAGGAAAGGGAGAGGTAATTGCAGCTGGAACAAAGGCTCCTATAGTAGGTGGGCTGTGTATGGACCAATGCATGATTGATGTAACGGGGCTAGATGTAAAAAGAGGAGACATAGTAACTTTGATTGGTTCAGATGGCAAAGAAAACATCACTATAGAAGAGGTTGCAGAAAAAGCTTCAACTATTCCTGCCGGAGTGATGGTGATGATGAATAAACGAATTCCTAGGGTATATTTTAAAAATAATAGAATCTTTAATGTTACAGATTATATGTTAGAGCTTTAAAAAAAAATTTCAAAAACATATTGACAAGTATATGCAAATAAGTTATATTTTAATTAATAAATGTTAAATACATATCAAATTGTTGTCATGAAGACAATAGAGAAAATTCAAAGCCATGAAGGTTATAGATATAACTTTTGTGGTTTTTTATTTTATACAAACTTATCTTTACAAAATTTCATAATAGAACTAACTCCCTCTATTCATTAAGCTTGTTACCCCCTAGCAGCTTAATGAATAGTTATTTTTTGAGGAAAAGATGATCATAGTTGGGAAAGTATTGATGAAAGATTATAATACAAATAGTTTGGTAAAAACTTGACAATGTTGGAAAAATATACTACTATAATATTATAAAGTAAAAGATATAAATTTTATAAAAATTATAATAAATCCTAAGTCATGAAGACGAACTAGCTATATTTCAACCATGAAGGTTGTTCTAAAGACTATAACTGTATTCCATGACTTTATTAATTTTTTGAGGAGGATGACAAATGGATAAACAATTATGGGAAAAAGCAGTGGAGTTTCATGGACATGAGTGCCCTGGCTTAGCTATTGGCTATAAAGCCTGTGAGGCGGCCAAAGAAAAACTAAAGGTTGGATTTTCAAAGGATGAAGATATAGTATGCGTGACGGAAAATGATGCTTGTGGAGTAGATGCGATTCAATTATTGTTGGGTTGTAGCTTTGGAAAGGGAAACCTTATTTATCGTGGCACCGGAAAACAAGCCTTTAGTTTCTTTAACCGTACTACTGGGGAAAGCATGAGAATTGTATTGAAACCCTCTGACAAGGAAATGAACAGAGGAGAGAGACAAGCCTACTTACTAGAGGCACCAATAGAAGAGATTTTTGAATTTAAAACACCTAATTTTCAATTACCAGAAAAAGCGAGGATTTTTACTACGATTGTGTGTGAAAGATGTGAAGAAGGAGCCCCTGAACATAAGATTCGTTTGATGGAGGGGAAGAGGGTTTGTTTAGATTGTTTTCAAGATTATTCTAGGGAATTGTAACACTAATTATTGATATTTGCTTAATAAAGCCATGAAGGCACATTCTTTGCTGAAGCAGGAAGTGTTTTTGTGGCTTTTGTTTTTATAAAAATTCTTTAAAGGAGGTATAGGAAATGAGTAGTACAGCTGTATTTGATAAAACTAGAGAAAATATATTTGATGAATTATCTAACCGATGGGAAAAAATTATTGAAGGGGATCATACAATGCCCCTAGATGAATTAATGGAGGCATCGGATATAAAAGGTAAAATTGTAGTAGATATAGGTGCAGGTACAGGAATACTGCTTGAAAGTGGATTTGAGGCGGAACCGAGAAAATGGATTGCACTAGATTTGTCCTCTAAAATGCTGGCTATTCTTCAGGAGAAATATGCTGATAAAATAAAGTCTAATCTATTAGAAATCATACATGGAGATGTGCATCATATTCCTCTAAAGAGTAACTCTGTAGATAGAGTATTATGTCATAATGCATATCCTCATTTTCAAGATCCTAATAAGGCCATAAAGGAAATCTATAGGATCTTAAAACCAGAAGGGTTGTTTATAATTAACCATTATTCTGGTAGAGAGCATATTAATAGAATTCATAGCCAATCTCCTAATCCTGTTTTAAGTAAAGACATGTTAGATGATGCTGGAACAGTATGTGAAAAATTAACTCAAGTAGGTTTTAATATAAAAGAGGCAATTGATGTAGAAGAAAAATATCGCATCATTGCTTGCAAAGAGGAACTATAGCTTATGTCAAGTTCTCATTATGCTATTGAATTGTCAAAACTAAAAATGGGTTATGGACATCACATTGTTTTAAAGGATATTAATTTTAACATTAAGCTAGGAGAATTTGTGTCTATATTAGGAGAAAATGGGGCTGGCAAGACCACTTTATTCAAAGGAATTCTGCAACTATTACCTATAATGGATGGGAAAATAAAAATTCTTGAACGTGATGTTACAAAAGGAAAAGATAAACAATGGCTGCGATCACAAATTGGATATGTGCCTCAAAAACAAAGCATGGGTAAATTTCCCATAAGTGTATTTGATGCAGTTTTACTGGGACGATGGGGTACCTCCTTTTCCTATTTAAAACGTCCCTCAAAAGAAGATAAGGAGATCGTTGAAGAAACTTTAGAAATCGTTGATTTAAGTCATATGATCCACCAAGATTGTCGTGAGTTATCAGGGGGACAATGTCAACGTCTCAATATTGCTAGGGCGATAGTAAGAAAACCACAAGTCCTACTTCTAGATGAACCCACTACCCATCTGGACATTGACTCTCAAGCTAAACTAGATAGAACTATTGATATCATCCGTCAGCAATACAATCTTTCTATATTAATGATTAGTCATGATCAACATCATGCTGAGTCAATTAGTGATCGTCTGGTCTATCTCAAGAATGGAGAAATATTAAAGAATGTGGAGATGGTACAATGACAGTGATTGATTTTTTACAGGTACCCATTTTTCAAAGGGCATTTATTGCCTCTCTTCTTGCAGGTGGCACCATGTCTTTATTAGGGATTGTAATAACGACTTTTAACTTAACAACGATTCGCTTTGCATTAATGCATTTTGGCCTATTAGGAGGTGCTATTGGTTTAGCCCTTGGAGCCAATCCATTGACGGCTGCTATGGCGGCAATTGCTATAGGCTCCTTGTTATTTGGTCCATTAACAGACAAGCTAAAATTAGACACAGGATTAACGGGTGCCTTTTTTATGACGGGAACCATAGCTCTTGCATTTTTATTATTTTATAAAGCTGGTGTCCCAGCATTGGATGTTTTTGGGCTTTTTACTGGTAGTATTCTAACCCTTACAAGAATGGATCTGTGGTTTATTGCTATATTAGGAACCGTGATTGTGGCAACCTATTTTATTTTTTATAGGGAGCTTCAACTGATATTTTATGATATGGAGCAGGCGGAGTGGCTTGGTGTTCCTACAAAACGTATTCGAAATGGACTTTTGTTTCTTACAGGATTAGCTATTGGTGTTGCAATGAAAATAGTTGGTGCATTATTAATTGATGCCCTCATCCTTTTATCTGCTATGGCTGCCAGTAGATTTGCCAAAAATCTTATTCAACTTTTAATATTAACATCTTTCTTTGGAATGATTACAACAACTGGCGGGTTACTTTTATCCATGGTATTTGATTTGCCAACAGGGGCAACCATTACCCTAACAGGTGTTTCAATTCTTTTGGTAAGCATTATTTTTAAAAAATAATTTTATAAATGAAGGGGAGTATTGAATAATGAAGATAACAAAAAAGAAAAAAATAGCTTTGTTTATGATGTTGATTTTAAGTATTACCCTAGTAACAACAGCATGTATGCAAGGAAACACTACAGATGAGACAGTAGAAACACTAACTGAAGTAACTGAAGAAGCTATAGCTAGTGAAGCAGAAGGAATTACCATTGTAGCCTCCACTAGCTGGACTGCATTAATGGCTGAAGCAGCAGGTGCTGAAAATGTAGCAGTTATTGCACCTGTAGAGCTAAGACATCCTCCAGAATATGACTTCAGACCAAGTGATATACAAATCATGCAGGAGGCAGATTGGATTATTATGGGAGGGTATGAACCCTTTATGAGAAAAATTATAGAATCTAATGATATAGATGAGGAGAAAATCATCCAAGTAAGAACTACCAACACCTATGACAATTTAGCAGAACAGACGGCATTGATAGCAGAAAAGATTGGAACGAGAGACAAGCAAGAAGCATGGCAGGCAGAGTTTGGTAAAATAATGGAGGAAATTCTTGCCAATGCTAATGAAAAAAAGGTTTCTGAAATTAATATCCTTGTACATACACATTTGGCTGCTTTTGCAGAATCTATTGGCTACAATGTTCTTGAAATATTTGGTGCAGATGAATTAAGTCCAGCAAAGATAGGTGAACTGGCTGCTCTTAACCCTGACTTAATCATTGATAATTACCATAATCCTCAAGGTGAAGTAATAAAAGAATTATGTGATACTGAATTAGTAGTGCTTAGAAATTTTCCAGGACCTGAACATAAAGATTTAATGGAGTTATTTAAGGATAATGTAAAGAAACTGGGGTTATAAGATCTTAATAATAAAGCCACGAAGGCACATGCTTTGCTAAAGCAAGAAGTATTTTGGAGCTTTTATTTATAAAAAAAGATAATTTTAACTGTTCATTAGACTTGGAACTTTTTATCCACTTGATGAAGAGCTTTCGCAAAGTAGCTTGCAATGTAGTCTTTAATCATGAAACCACGAAGGTTTGGTATACAATTAGAAAAATTCTACTCCGGAATTTGTATTTTGACTCTAGTATAAGTACTTAAAAGAAGTTATTGAATACTATAAGAAAAATAGAACGAGACTTAATTAACAGGAATTTTTACCTCCTCTGAATTGTAAACGAATTTACTTCGAGGGTGTAGTGCTTGGTCTCTAACTTGAAGAAACGGGAGTCTTAGCAATACACCCAAGGATAAAAATCTAAAAATAGGAGACAGTTATATGGGCAAAAGTTATAGCAATATTTCAATGGCTATCATTAGAAGGCTACCTAAATATTACGAGTATCTAAAACAACTCGTAGATAAGGATATAGATAGAATTTCCTCAAAAAAATTAAGTACTATGATTGGATTTACACCTTCACAAATACGTCAAGACTTAAATAGTTTTGGTGGGTTTGGTCAACAAGGATATGGCTATAACGTAGAAGTATTGT
Source organism: Clostridiaceae bacterium (assembly GCA_020832135.1). Lineage (GTDB taxonomy): Bacteria > Bacillota > Clostridia > Peptostreptococcales > Natronincolaceae > JAFIFG01. Next base: position 36,574 of record JAFIFG010000015.1, on the reverse strand, counting down.
ATAAAGAAATTGGAAGAATACTAGGACTAGATCAAGCCTATAGTATTGTAGTGGTGGGTGCTGGAAGCTTAGGTCAAGGTATTGTTAATCATATTAATTTTCAGAATTATGGATTTGATTTAAAAGCATTGTTTGATACTAATCCTAAGTCCATAGGCAAGAACATTAGAGGGGTTTCTATCCTTCATGTTGATGAATTACAAGTATTTATTAGTAAAAATCATATTGATATTGGAGTAATTTGTATGCCTAAGGAATTTGCACAAGATACTGCAAACAAACTAGTAGGGTCTGGGGTATCTGCTATTTGGAATTTTTCTCCCTTAGATATTCATGTGCCAGAGGGTATTATTATAGAGAATATTTGCTTAAACAATGGTTTGTTTATTTTAGCTTATTTGCTAAATAATAGTAAATAAACTTAGGTTTTAAATAGTAAATTTAAGTATTTTGTTAAGTTAAGTAGATACTAATACAATGGATTCCTCTGTTTATAAAGCTGATGAGTATTGTAGAAAAGATCTCACCACTTTTTAAGTTATTTTTTCATTGGTAGTAGTGCTGTTTGAAAATTGAAAAAAAGTTATATATTGCTTTTAATAGAAGAACATGGTAGTATATTGATGTAAACTACATAATAAAATTTTTATGGTGCTTTTAAAAGCTAAGAGGGAAGTCGGTGAAAATCCGAAGCGGTCCCGCCACTGTAATGCAGAGCAAACTATCATAACCACTGTTGATGAAGATGGGAAGGAGATAGGATTGCAATGAAGCAAAGCCAGGAGACCTGCCATGAAAATGTTCTATGTTTCTCACGGGGATGGGAAGGAGAAATACTGGTCATTTTTAGGCATTAATAATAATGCGATAAAAATGACTTTAAGCTATACCCAAACACCCTCCCTAGCTCTATGAGAAAAGGTGTTTTTTTTTATTAATAAAAGAGGAGGGGAGAAGCTTGGAAGCATTAAGAAGAGAAGAGTATAACCGAGAAGAAATTACAGAAAAAGAAAAAAATCTTATTGATCTAATAAGGAAAGTTGGACATGGAGAAATAAGGGTGACCATTCAAAATGCAAGTCCTATTCGGGTAGAAGAGTTAAAAAAATCTATTAAGCTGTAAAAAAATGAATAGATGTACTGACTGGAAAACCAGAGGTACCTACTTTACAACAAAAGTGGTGACTGGTTTTTTTTGTTTGGTAAAATATTTAATATTTAACAAAGGAGGATTTGAGGATGTCAAATAAGTATTGGACTAAAAATATAGCATTATGTCTTAGCTTAATAATGATTTTGTCCTTATTTAGCCCTATGTTCGCATGGGCGGATGAAGAATTTAAGCTAGATTTGACGGGGGTATTAAATCAAGAAACAGTAACAGCAACTGTATATGAGAATAATGAGATAGAGTTTTTTCAACAAGATAGTGTAGGAAGAGAAGCATTAGAAGTGGCAACTGATGTTCCATCAATAGAAACTAACCTGCAAAGTATGACTACAAAAGTCGATAAAATTACTTTTGATTTGTGGGCTAAAGATAGTGATGGACAAAAGATTTCTACTAAAGATATCAAGGTTACTAACAATAATCAAATTGTAGGAGTCACTTGGGAAGATTCAGAAAAAATAAGCTACACAGCAAATTTAAATTTTGGAGAAAATGAAATAGTAATTGAAGTTAATTATGGCGGTGAAAAGCACCGAAAAACTTTTACTATTGAAAGAGAAGTAGCTAATGACGGAGAAGTCATTGGAGAATTTGTTTTTAGTTTAGAGGCTTTTACAGTTGGATTGGGCTACCTGATTGAGCCAGTCATTGTGGATCTTCATATGGGAAGAAATGCAGCTGAAGAATTAGTAGAAATCATTGAAGCAGCTGGCTATGAATATGAAAACACAGGAACTGTTAAAAGTGGATTCTATCTATCGCAGGTATTAGACGGAAGTGAAAAAGTATACAAAACAAAACCAACCATACCAGAAGTTTTAAAAGAAAAGCTTAATGGAAATTACAATGAAACACAGTATTGGGAAGGTGAACTAGGTGAATTTGCTTTTAATTCTATGTCAGGATGGATGTATGCCGTTAACAATACATTTCCCAATGTAGGGTTTTCTGACCAGTACCTTTTAGATGAGGATGTAATGCGTGTTCAATTTACTTTAGCCCTTGGAAATGATATTGGCGGCTCAGTGGGTGGGGGTTCTGCTAATCAATTCTTTACTAAAGTAAATAAAGATGAGCTTACAAGAGCCATTGCCGTAATCAATAGTAGTAGAAAAAAAGAAGAATTGTTATCAAACCAAGATGTACTGACAGCATATAATCATAGTTACGAGATATTGCAAAGGTTAGATGTTTCTCAAGCTGAAATAGATACAGCAAAGAAAAACTTGGAGGAAGCATTAAGTGGAAATAATAGGCCAGAGATAGATAAAAAAGCTTTAGAATCAAAAATAGCAGAAGCAAAGCTTTTGGAAGAAAATGTATATACAGAAGAAACTTGGAATGAATTATTGCAAGTCATTTCAGAAGCCGAAGCTGTAGCTGAAAATGAAAATGCAATGCAGGAAGAAGTGGATTTGGCGATAGCGGCTATTAAGGAATCTATAGAAAAGCTAGTAGAAAAACAAGCTGAGATATCCTTAACACCAAGAGAACAATTAAATAAAAATCTTGATTATATCTATGAAACAGTAGATAACCCTACCTTTGGAACTGGAGCAGGAGAGTGGTCGATACTTTGCTTAGCAAGGGGAGGCTATCAAGTCGAGGAAGGGTATTATGCACTTTATTATGAGAACGTTGAAGAAGAAGTAAAAAAATTAATGGAAATAAACCCCATTGGAAAATTAGATAGAAATAAAGGAACAGAGCATTCAAGGTTAATTTTAGGTTTAACATCCATCGGCAAAGATATTACCAATGTATCAGGATATGATATTAGAGGTGCTTTAGCTGATTTTGATTATGTGATAAGACAGGGAATCAATGGTCCAATATTTGCTTTAATAGCCCTTGATAGCCATCAATATGAAATACCAGTAGATGAAAATGTAGAAAATCAAACCACTAGAGAAAAGTGTATAGCATATATTCTAGATAGAGAAATAGCTGGTGGAGGCTGGGCATTAACTGGAAATATTCCAGATCCAGATATAACAGCTATGGCTATACAAGGTCTCACACCCTATTATGAAAGTAAGCCACAAGTAAAAGCTGCAGTGGACAGAGCTATAACTTGGCTTTCTGAAAATCAAAGAGATGATGGAGGATATAGTAGCTGGGGAAGTATCAATAGTGAAAGTTGTGCTCAAGTAATTGTAGCTTTAACAGGATTGGGAATAGATCCTCATAAGGATGAAAGATTCATTAAAAATGGTATTTCAGCAGTGGATAACTTGATGAGTTTTGCAGTTCCAGAAGGAGGTTTTATGCATGTGAAGCCAGGTGGCAATACTGATGGAGGTGCAGAAGCAGGTGTAGTAGATGGCATGGCAACGGATCAGGGGACTTATGCATTAATAGCTTATGATAGATTCGTAAATGGTAAAAACAGTCTTTATGATATGACAGATGTAGTCATAGAGATACCAGTACCACCAACAGATAAGTCAGATTTACAAGATAAAATAGAAGAAGTAAACACTCTAGCCGAAGCAGATTACACAGAAGTAACATGGGAAGCACTTAAAACTGCACTTACAGCGGCACAAACAGTATTAGCTGATGAGGAAGCAACTCTAGCAGAAGTAGATGAAGCTTTAACGAACTTAACAAATGCAATTGAAGCATTAAAAGAAATAGAAGGAACAATTAATAAAACAGCATTAGAGGCAGCAAAAGCAGCGGCAGCTGAAAAAGCTGAGGAAGATTATACAGAAGCAAGCTATGCAGCCCTAGTAGCAGCACTGGCATTGTCAGAAACTATCCAAGAGGAAGTGGATGCAAAGGTTGTAGCTATTCATGAAGCTATAGAAGGTTTGCAAAAAAGAACACCTGGGGTAGAAGGAGCTGAAATTGATGTAAATATTGCAGTTGTAGGGATATATCATGAAATTTTATATTCTCCTCAACAAATCACTATAATTTATGAAGGTGATAAAGTAACGGCAGAAGATGCCTTGAAAGCAACTGGATTGTCTTTAGATATAAAAGATAATGGATGGATAGAAAGTATCGAAGGGCAAAAAAACGGCGAAGACGATGGAAACTACCATGCTCAAAGTGGTTGGATGTATAAAGTTAATTTTATGGTACCAAACGATGTGGCTAGAAAAGAAGAAATAAAAGCAGGTGACTATATTTTCTTTTATTATGCAAAATCATCTCATGACCTTTTACCATCCTTTGATTCTTATCAAAATGATTTTGTGACTGTGACTGTTGAAGGTAAAAACAATGAAAATGTTATAGATTTTTCTGAATCAGTAACAGTATTAAAAAAGGATTCTATTTTTGCAGCTATCATGGTGGCATTGAATAAAAACAATATTGGATTTGACAAAGATTATTTGAAAATGGATTATCTAATGACAGATGATTGGCATTTTTGGAGTTTTATTTTAAATGATGATATCGAAACATACAATGATGCTAAACTGCAATTAGAAGATGGAGATACCATAAGAATTTTTAAAGATATGGGAGAGGGCCCTCCAAAATTGGAAGAGGATACCTCGAAAGAAGATGGTGAAAAAGAAATTGTTTTTGAATTTGATGAAGAGACGGGAACTATAAAGGGATATAAAGGAAATCGTCCTCCAGAAAACTTAGTGATACCTAAAGAAATTAATGGGGTAGCTGTAAGAAAAATAGGAGAAAAGGCATTTCATTATTCAAGTTTCGGTGGGAAAATAGATACACAAATAAAAACTGTAGAATTGCCAGAAGGATTAGATATTATAGGTCCTTGGGCATTTCAAGGAAATTTAATAGAAAATCTAGTTATTCCTAATAGTGTTACAAAAATAAAGGAAAGAGGATTCTGGGGAAATGAAATAGAAGCATTAACATTTTCAGCCAACTTAGTTGAAATTGGTGATGGTGCATTTGAAAGAAATAATTTAACTTCTATAGTGGTTCCACAAAAAGTTAAATCTATTGGGGACTCTGCTTTTAGAGATAATTATCTAGAAAGTGTTGTACTGCCAGAGGGACTTGAAAAAATAGGGGCAAATACCTTTACATTTAATGCATTAGATGAACTAGTTATTCCAGAATCAGTAACGGAATTCCCTAGCAACGGCAGAGTGCTTTGGAGAAGTAATACGAAGCAAGAAGATGAAGTACAAAGATATACTAGAGTGTATAATAATGGAAATGCAACAGATGAAAATACACAGGGCATTGTCAATCCAACTGCAGTGAAAATCAATTATGTCAATGAGAGTGAAGAAAAAATACATCCCTCTATAGAAGCAGTTGGTAGAGAACTATATAAATTAGCACTAAGAGAAGAGGGATGGAGCACAATTGAAGAGATTGTAGGAGGTAATCAGAAGTATTTGCAGGACTACAAAACAAGCACAAATACCTATAGGGACTATAATCATACATCTGAGTTAGGTCAAAATTATTTTAGAGTGGGTAATACTTATAACTTTCATCCAAAACAAATAGGTGGCTATGAGAAGCCAGAAGAAATAAACTTAAAGTTAGAGGAAAAAGAAAATGAAATAACCTTTGTTTATAAATCATTAGGAAACAAAAACTTGACCCTAGAAGGGGAAGGATTGACAAGTAATCCAGAGGCAGGGGAAGTAGGCATAAATAGCGAAGTTTCTGTAGTAATAAACCCACCTTTTGGAAAAGAAATTGAGAGTCTTAAGGTGAATGGTGAAGAGAAAAGCCATGAATTGAAATTTCATCATTTAGCATATATTTATATATTTAATCTAGTAGAGGATACAACAATAGAAGTCACTTACAAAGAAGCATCTATAGATTATGAAAAAGAATTAGAAGTTCAATTAGATAAGAAAACAGTAAGCCTTGGAGAAAAAATAAGTATAGATCTTCTGTATAGAGGTGAGTTAGTAGAAAATTTAATAGAAGGAATTGTATGGGAAGTAAATGATGAGGACAGTATTTCTATAGACTTTCAAACAGGAGAAATCATACCTATAAAGTCAGGAGATATTTCGATCACAGCTAGATTAAAAAGTAGAAACCAAATAAAGGATACTGTAGAAATAAATATAGGATCATTCACAAGTAAAGTAAGAGTGGAGTCTCATGATAGAACGATAGTTCCTTTAACTGAATTAAAAATAAATAATTTAGATTTGAGTTACTACAATATCAGTACAGAGTTTGAGGAAGTTAAGCCAATACATGCCATTATAAAAGCTTTAGAAAGTGTAGGGATAGATTGTACTGATTCAGAAAATGGGTTTGAGCACGGTTCAGGTAGTTATATAAGTATGATTGATGGAATTAAAGGCATGTCGGAAGAATATGATTACTGGAATGGATGGATGTATTATGTTGAAAATCAATATGCTGACAAGGGAATAAATGAGTTTACAATTAAGCCTCAAGAAACCATTGTAGTGTTTCATGTTGAGAATTTTATGGAATATCAGTATTCATTTTTCGATAAAGATAAAAGTACTATTAGTGTTAGGGAAAATCTAGAATTAAACTTAATGGGATCTAGTGGAGCTGCACTAGAAGGGATAGAAGAAATAAATCCTATAGCAAATGCAACTATACTAGTAAATGATAAACCATATAAAGTAAATGGTGAATTATTAAAAACAGATGAGAAGGGGAATGTAGTATTATCATTCGAAGACTCAGGAAGGTATATTATTTCTGCTAAAAAAGAAAATATAGTAAGACCTTATGCTGAGATTCTAGTAGAAGAAGAGCTAGAGGAATCGAATACAGAAAAACTAGGTGAAGCATTAAATAAAGTAGTAGCTTATTACAAAGAGAACCAACCACAAACACCAATGGTAGGTTGGGAAGCTTTTATAGCATTATGGGGAGCTGGAGTAGACTTCAAAGAAGATCCATGGGAAGATTATTTATGGAAAACCCAAGACCCAGGTTTTGATGCTATGACTTCTGGAAATGACCATATTCATCATATTTTTAGTTTGTTAAGTGTAGGTGAAAATCCAGCAAAAGCATTTGAATCCAATAGAAATCTCTTTGTCGAGTTATCATCACATCAAAAAGAAGATGGAAGCTTTGGCACCATAGGTAAGCATATCTGGTCTATCGTAGCTTTAGATGTAGCCGCAGAAATAGGCATAGACATAGGTGAGTGGGAAGAAAAGAACAGAGGAAAGGCTATTGAGGCATTAATTAAACAACAAAATCTCAATGGTAGTTTTGGTCCATTTTCTCAAATAGATAACACGGGATGGGCTTTGATCCCATTATCCAAGGGAAGTGGAGAAATAGTTGAAGAAAGTATCACAAAAGCAAAATCCTACTTAAAAACAATGCAGGTTGAAAGCGGTGGTTTCGGTGGGACAGGCATGTGGGATACTGAAAATTCCAATAGCATAGCTTGTGTAATTCAAGGACTTATAGCCGTAGGAGAAGATATTTCAGATGTTAATGGCCAGTGGTCTAAGAATGGTAAAACACCAATAGATGCATTGTTAAGTTACCAAAATGAGGATGGCTCCTTCAATTGGCAGCATGGTGAAAGTGGTTCTGTTGGTATGGCAACAAAACAAGTGGCAGTAGCTTTATCGGACATGGTGAGAAGTCAATCTACTTGGTACGAGTTATGTGAAATTCAATTAGAGATACCAGCACCACCAGTAGACAAGGCAGACTTACAAGATAAAATAGCAGTAGCTGAAGAATTAAAAGAAGTTGAATATACAGAAGCAACATGGGAAGTACTTCAAATAGCTTTAAAAGCGGCAACTGAAGTTGTAGCTAAAGAAGAAGCAACCCAAGAAGAAGTAGATACAAAGGTAGCAGCTATTGAGGCAGCGATTACAGGTTTGGTTGAAAAAATAGATCCAGAGGAGACAGAGGAACCGAAGGAATCAGAAGACCCAGAAAAACTACTGGAGATAGAGCTGCGGGAAGCTGATGAAGATGGAAAAATAGATCTTTCAAGAGTAGAGGAATTAAAAGGAGTTATTCAAGAAAATGGCAAAAGAGTTACTAAGCCAGTAATTGTACCAATTAAAGTGAAGGAACTAGAGAAGGAAATAAAAATTCAATTACCATCATTAACCTTAGGGGAAGATGAGGCTTTGGTACTTAAAGTAAAGGCTGCTAATGTAGGATTAGCTAGACCTGTAACAGCATTAGAGATTATAGTACCGGGACTTGGTAAAAAAGAAGTAACCTTAACATTACCCATTCCTAAAGAGCTAAACAATAAAAAAATCTCTGGTTTTCATAAAGCGAAAGAGGAAGAAAAATGGGAATATAGAGAAGCTACAGTAGACAAAGATGGCAATGCAACCTTCACTACTGATTTAAGCACAGTTTTAATAGGTGAAGCCATTGAAGTACCAAAGCTTAAAGTTGTATCCACTAATAGTAGCAGTGTAGTCTTTGAAGTGGATTCATCTATTGAAGAAGTAAGCTTTGAATTCTATAAAAACAATGAAAGAATAAAAGATAAGGATATAACAGAAAAAGATGGCAAATACATTATAAAAGGCTTAAATGCAAGTATGGAATACACCTTCAAAGCAACGGCTATTGATGAAGAAGGATTTGAATCAGCATTATCTAATAGTGTGAGGGTAGAAACCGATAGCATATCCAGTGGTGGAGGAAGCAGTAGTGGAAGTAGTAGTAGCCGTAGAAGAAACAAAACCGCCACATCCACAGAAACTGTAAAGTCTTCAGAATCTACAACCATAAAACAAGAAGGGGCTACACTTAAATTCCCAAGAAATACAATGGATCGTGATTTTGAAGTAATAATTGAAAGGGTTAATAATGTATCAAGACTACCAATGGATTCTAACAGGAAAATTGTAGGAGAAGTGTTTGAAATTACCAAGAATAAGACTGGGAATTTTGATAAAAACATAACTGTTATGTTGCCTTTTGATGAAAGTGAAGTAGATTTTGATAAATATGATGTATCCCTTTTCTGGCTAAATGAAAAAACAAATGAATGGTTAGAGCTAGATAAAGTGAAGGTAAACAAATCTAATGGTAATGTAAGTGGAGAAATAGATCATTTTACGAAATTTGCTATATTGGCTACAGAAAAGAAAACAAAAGAAGTAATAGAAGCAAAGCTAATAGATATAGCAGGTCATTGGGCAGAGGAGAGTATCATAAAATTAATAGAGATGGAAGCAATTAATGGCTATTTAGATGATACCTTTAAGCCTGAAAACAATATAACAAGAGGAGAATTTGCTACAGTATTAGTGAGAGCACTTGATTTAGAAGTAGGATTTGGAAAAGTATTTGCTGATACAGAGGAACACTGGGCGAAAGATTACATTGCAACAGCCTATGAACAAGGTATATTAAAGGGGTATGATGAAAATGCCTTTGGTGCAAATGACTACATTACTAGAGAACAAATGGCTGTAATGGTTATAAAGGCAATAAAATTAGAAGGTAGTGTAGAAGAAAATACATTTATAGATGAAAAGGATATTTCTGATTGGGCAAAGTCAGCCGTTGATACAGCGATTGAAAATAACATTATTACTGGCTACCCAGATAATACCTTCAGACCACAAAGTTATGCCACAAGGGCTGAAGCCGTAATGGTAATTACAAAAATTGCACAATAAAACTAAAAAAAGAATAGGAATGGAATTTCATTCCTATTCTTTTTCTAAAAATAAACTATAAAGAGAAAATCAAATAGTTCGTAGACTATATGGATAAAAGGGGGAGAAAACATTGAACCTAGAAATAAAAAAACAAAGTAAAAAAATAGCACTATGTCTTAGTGTAATTATGATTCTATCGCTATTTACACCAATATTTGCATGGGCAAATGATGGAGTAAATGGTATAGGAATATTAGAGGCAGAGACAGTAAGAACTGCTGTATACGAAGAAAAGACACTAGAAAGTAAAAAGGAAATAGGTAGGTCAATAAACATATTAAGGAATTTTGAAGAAGTTGATAAAGCAAAAACAAAGCAACAGTCAAATTCTTTGGTGAAGAAACAACTAGATAGAAACCTTGAATATCTTTATGAAACAATAGATAATCCTACCTTTGGAACAGGGGCAGGAGAGTGGTCAATTCTTTGCTTAGCAAGGGGAGGCTATCAAGTCGATGAAGGGTATTATGCACTTTATTATGAGAACGTTGAAGAAGAAGTAAAAAGATTAATGGAAATAAATCCCGTTGAAAAACTAGATAGAAATAAAGGAACAGAGCATTCAAGATTGATTTTAGGGTTAACCTCCATTGGAAAAGATATTACCAATGTAGCGGGATATGATATTAGAGAAGCTTTAGCGGATTTTAACTATGTGACAAGACAGGGAATCAATGGCCCCATCTTTGCTTTAATAGCCTTTGACACCCATCAATATGACATTCCAATAGATAAAAGTGTAGAGGAGCAGACCACTAGAGAAAAATGTATAGCTTTTATCCTGGATAGAGAAATAGATGGTGGAGGTTGGGCATTAACCGGAAATGTTCCAGATCCTGATATTACAGCTATGGCGATACAAGGACTCACCCCCTATTATGAAAGCAAGCCACAAGTAAAAGCTTCAGTAGATAGAGCTATAACTTGGCTTTCTGAAAACCAAAGGGAGGATGGAGGCTATAGTAGCTGGGGAAGTATCAATAGTGAAAGTTGTGCTCAAGTAATTGTAGCTTTAACAGGATTAGGAATAGATCCTCATAGGGATGAAAGATTTATTAAAAATGGTATTTCAGCAGTGGATAACTTAATGAGCTTTACAGTGTCTGAAGGAGGTTTCATGCATGTGAAGCCAGGAGGTAATACTGGTGGAGGTGCTGAGGCAGGTGTAGTAGATGGAATGGCAACAGATCAAGGAACCTATGCATTAGTGGCCTATGATAGATTTGTAAATGGCAAAAATAGCCTTTATGATATGACGGATGTAGTGATAAATAAGGAAGAACTACCTAAGGAAGAGGAGGAGTTGCCAGAGGAAGGAGTATTACAGGTAGAAGTACCGAATGATGGGAAGGATTACAAGATAGCTATAGAGGATAAAAAAGAGGAAATCAAGATAATAATTCCTTCCCAAAAATATTCAAAAGTATTAGTTGACTTACCCTTAAAGAAGGAGCTTCCTAGAATTGAAGCTATTAAGGGAAAAACAACGGCAGTTTTTCCTAAGGGGGTACAAGTCATTAGGGGAAATGCCACAGCTGTAGAAATTATAACCTCAAAAAATACTGGAGATAGAATTTTAAGAAATAGGATTGCAAATATACTTCCTAAAGATGAAGAATTAGAAGCCATTGAAAAGGTTATTTCAATGGGGGGAGACAAAAGAATTGAATTTGATGATTTTATTACCTTGACTTTTGAAGGAATGAGGGGTAGGGAAGCTGCATATGTTCAAGATGGAAGACTATACACTATTAAAAAATTTAGAAATGATACAAGGGGAGAAAATAGTCGTGCAGCAGAATATTCCTATGATAATGGAAAAGATTTAATTATAAAGACAAAACATTTTACGGACTTTGTTGTCTATGCCACAAAGGAAGTAGAAGAAGAAATAATAGAAGAAGAAATAATAGATAAAAATCATATCACTTTATCTATTGATAAACTGACTATTAACAAAGGCTATGTACTAAGACCTACTAAGGTAGAGTTTAAAGATGGGGAAAATGTCTGGGATGTATTGAAGAGAGAAATGGATAGCCGAGGTATAAGCTATGAATATGAGTGGACACCAAAATATGGAAGTGTATATGTACAATCTATAGATGGAGATGGAGAATTTGACCATGGAAGTGGTAGTGGCTGGATGTATAATGTAGATGGATGGTATCCTAATTATGGAGCTAGTAGATATACCTTAGAAGACGGCGAAAGAGTTGAATGGCGATATACTACGGACTTAGGTGCGGATTTAGGAGAAGATATTACAAAGTGGGAAGAAGAATTAGAAGAAGAAGAATTAGAAGAAGAATTAGAGGAAGAAGAATTAGAAGAAGAGGAACTAGAAGAGGAAACAATGCTATGGAGTCAAGAGGATGGAGAAATTAATTTAGAAAAAGTTTACAAAGATGCTGATAACATTTCCTCTTGGGCCTATGAAGCTATAAAAAAAGCAACAGTGAAAGGGTTTGTAGGAGGTAGTGGCGGACTATTCAATCCAAAGGCCTCCATCACGAGGGCTGAATTTACTAAAATGATAGTGGCTATGTTGGAGCTAGAAGTATATGAGGAGGATGTAATTAAATTTGTAGATGTAAATAAGCAGGACTGGTTTTACCTTTATGTAAATACTATTTATAAAGAAGGTGTCATAAAAGGATATGGCAATCAATTTAAGCCAAATGATTATATAACCCGTGAAGAAATGGCAGTGATTTTGACTAGAGCATTAGACTTAAAGCCATCAAGATCCAAAGTGACACCAAAGGATATGCAAAAGGCTTCTTCGTGGGCAGAGACGGCGATAGAAACAACACTATCTCTAGGACTTATGGGGGAAAGTGGTGAAAACTTTAACCCACAAGCCCTTGCAACAAGGGAAATGGCAACTGTAGTAATGATGAGGGGATATACATATAGGCAAGAAAAACTATTAGAATGTGATAAAGAAAAAAAAGTAGATAAGATTAATGAAGTAAAGGAAGTCAAACATAGGGATGTAAGTCGTCAAATAGAGAGGAGTGCAGCATTTCTACAAAAAAATATTCCCGAGCCTATAGTAGCTAGTGTTGGTGGAGAATGGACGGTATTTGGCTTAGCGAGATCAGGTGAAATAGTGCCAAAGGAATACTATGAAAAGTATTACCAAAATGTAGAGAATACCCTAAAAGAAAAAGCTGGTATCCTACATCGTGTCAAATATACGGAATATGATAGGGTGATTTTGGCACTTACTGCCATAGGAAAAGATATAACCGATGTGGGGGGATATGATTTAAGAAAACCATTGGCAGATTTTAATACTTTAATTATACAAGGTATTAATGGACCTATTTTTGCTTTAATTGCACTTGATAGTAATAATTATGAAATTCCTATAGATGAAGAAGTAGAGGTGCAAACCACAAGAGAAAAATTGATAGAATTTATTTTAAACAGGGAAATCAGTGGTGGAGGATGGGCCTTGGGTCAAAACCCACCAGAGGCAGATCCAGATATAACAGCTATGGCAATTCAAAGTCTTGCACCATACTATGAAAAAAATGAGAAGGTGAAGGAAGCAGTAGATAGAGGGGTAGAATGGCTATCTCAAGTGCAGCAGTCTAATGGTGGATACCATAGCTGGGGTGCAGATAATGCTGAAAGTATTGCACAGGTAGTGGTAGCATTGACGGCATTAGGTATAGATCCTCATAATGATCCTAGATTTATAAAAAATGGTAAGTCTACCATAGATGCATTACTTACCTTTGAAGCAGTAGGAGGTGGTTTTTATCATGTTAAGGCAGGTGGGCAAGATAGTGGTGGTGCAAAACCAGGAGAAGTAGATTTTATGGCAACGGACCAAGCTATGTATGCACTAGTGGCTTATGATAGATTTGTTCAAGGTAAGAATGCTTTATATGACATGAAAGATGTAGAATAAAAATAGATTAAGGAGGGTAGTTATCTACCCTTCTTAGTAACTAAGGTGGTGCAAAAGTGAAAAAGAAGAAGATTATTTTAGGTGGAATAATGCTTTGTCTTATTGTAGTTTCTTTTTTCATAGGTGGAAACCATGAAGTAGTTCCCTTAAGTCAAGAACAGATGGGATATGGGTTAGAAGAGAGCGTTGTTGAAGAAGATAAGGTGAAAGCTGAAAGTAAAGATAATGCTGTTAGTAATAAGGACAATAAAGATGTACACATAGCAGAAGAAATAAAAGAAGTAGATAATTTAGGGGAAATGGAGGAGATAAAGGAAACAAAAGAAATAGAGATAAAAAATAAAACAGAAGAAAAAAGCAATGCTGTAGAAAAAAATAAAATAGAAGTAGAAAAAGAGAAAAAGAAGATTAAAGAAGAAATAATAGAGGAGGATAAGGAAAACCTAGATAAAAAAGATAAATATTTGACAGATCCAGTTCCAGAAGGAAAGCCAAATCCTGTAGAGTGGCAAGATGTAGAAATAAACAAAGAAAACCAGTTGACTGCAACCCTTTCAGTAACCTGCAAAACAATACTAAACAATATGGAGATATTTAATAAAGATAAGTTAGAAGTATTGCCAGAGGATGGGATCATTTATCCAAAGCAAGAAGTCATATTTTACGAAGGCGAGTCTGTATTTGATGTATTGCTTAGGGAGATGCAAAGCAATAGGATACATATGGAGTTTTCGATGACACCTATTTATAATAGCAATTATGTGGAGGGAATTAACAATATCTACGAATTTGATGGAGGGGAATTAAGTGGTTGGATGTATAAAGTAAATGGCTGGTTTCCTAATTATGGTTCTAGTAGATATAAATTAGAGAATGGAGATGTCATTCAGTGGATTTATACATGTGACTTAGGGCGTGATATAGGTGGAGATTGGGCTGTTACTGGAGGTGGAGAATAGTGGTTAGAGATAGCTTTGCTGGTCTTCACCCTATTATAAATTTCGTTTATTTTGCAGCTGTAATTCTTTTTAGTATGTTTTTTATGCATCCGATACTTCAAGGTATTGCCCTTATAAGTGCTTTTACTTACTCTATTGTATTGAAAGGAAGGGTTGCGCTTAAGTTTAACCTTCTCTATATGTTACCTATGCTACTATTCATGGCAATATTAAATCCAACTTTTAATCATGCGGGGGTTACGATTTTATTTTATTTAAGAAGTGGGAATCCAGTGACTCTTGAGTCTATAGCCTATGGAATAGCAGCAGCTTTTATGTTTATTACGGTAATCCTATGGTTCTCCTGCTATAATACAGTAATGACCTCTGATAAATTTATTTATTTATTTGGAAAAATGATACCAGCATTATCTTTGATTTTATCTATGATATTACGATTTGTTCCTAGGTATAAGGAGCAAATAAAAGTAATTTCAAATGCACAAAAATGTATTGGAAGAGATATTTCCCAGGGAAACATTATACAAAGAGCAAGAAACGGTATTAAAATTTTATCCATTATGACCACTTGGGCACTAGAAAATGCTATTGAAACAGCTGACTCCATGAAATCAAGAGGCTACGGTTTATCCGGTAGAACGAGTTTTTCTATATTTCGTTTTGACTATAGGGACAAAATAGCTTTTACCCTAATTATAGTATTACTCTTCATAGTATTATTGGGGGCTACAATGGGAGAAAATACGATTCGCTTTTTTCCTTCAATAAAAATCCAAGAAATTACAGTCTTTAGTATAGTAGTATATACAGCTTATTTTCTACTATGTATGATGCCAGTCATTATAAATATTCAGGAGGCAATGGAATGGAGACATATAGAATCAAAAATTTAAGTTTTGTCTATCCTAAAATGGAGAAAAAAGTCCTTGATAATATTAATCTTCAAATAGATGGTGGTGAGTTTGTAGCCATATGCGGTAAGTCAGGCTCGGGAAAGAGTACTTTATTAAGACAGCTTAAGACGGTACTCACACCTCATGGAAAACGTGAAGGAGAAATATATTTTCATGGAAAGCCTTTAGCGACTATAGAGGATAGGGTACAGGCATCGCAAATAGGCTATGTACTTCAAAATCCAGACAACCAAATTGTTACAGACAAGGTATGGCATGAACTTGCCTTTGGTCTTGAGAGTCTGGGTTATGATAATAGCACCATTCGTTTAAGGGTAGCGGAAATGGCAAGTTTTTTTGGAATACAAACATGGTTTCACAAAAAGGTGACAGAGCTTTCGGGAGGTCAAAAACAAACACTAAACTTAGCAGGAATCATGGCGATGCAACCTTCTGTATTAATACTGGATGAACCCACATCACAGCTAGATCCTATTGCAGCCTATGATTTTTTAGAAACCATAAGAAGAATCAACCGAGAATTAGGAACTACCGTCATTATGTGCGAACATCGTCTAGAGGAAGTTGTTCCTATTGCTGATCGTGTAATTGTTATGGATGAAGGTCATATTATTGTAGATGCTCCACCTAAAAGTGTAGGAAAAAAATTGAGTGAAGGGAACCACCCTATGTTTTTTGCTATGCCATCTGCTATGCAAATTTATAAGAGTATAGAAAATAACCTATCTTGTCCTATTACCATCAATGAAGCTAGAAAATGGATAGATGCAATTCTACCTAAAAAAGAGATGAAAAAAAGATTTGTAGTAGAGGAACATATAGATAGATCAAAAAATACGATAATAAAGATAAAGGATGTATGGTTTAAGTATGAGAAAGATGCAGCAGATGCAATCAAAGATTTGTCTTTAGAAGTAAAGCAAGGAGACTTTTATTGTATCGTAGGAGGAAATGGTACAGGAAAGACAACAACTTTATCACTTATTAGTGGGACAAACACGCCCTATAGAGGAAAGGTGCTTGTAAATGGCAAAGATATTAAAAAGATAAGTAGCAAAGATCGATTTAGAAATAATTTAGCGATGCTTCCTCAAAATCCTCAAAATATATTTGTCAAAAAGACCTTAGAACTAGACTTGTATGAAATGTTAATAGATACAAAGTTTGAAGAGAAAGAAAAAGAAGAAAAAGTTAGAAAAGTAGTAGAAATTGCAGAGTTAGAAGATTTTCTTTCTATGCATCCTTATGATTTAAGTGGAGGTGAACAGCAAAGAGCAGCCCTTGCAAAAGTATTATTATTAGAACCAAAGATATTACTTCTTGATGAACCGACAAAAGGATTAGATGCTTTTTTTAAAAAGAAACTAGCAACTTTGCTAAAAAAGTTAAAAAAACAAGGTGTAACTATTGTAATGGTGTCTCATGACATTGAATTTTGTGCTAATTATGCTGATATCTGTGGGCTATTTTTTGATGGAGGCATTGTGACAACCAATACCACCAGAAAATTTTTTGCAGGTAATAGTTTTTATACTACTGCAGCAAACCGTATAGCTAGACATATAGATCCAGAAATAGTAACTATAGAGGATGTGGTTCATTTATGTCAGCAAAGCTAGTAAAAGAAAATATGTTAAGCCGTAGAACTTTGTTATCAGCACTATTAATTTTACTAATAATACCAGCAACTATTTTATTTGGTGTTTTTTATTTAAATGATCGGAAGTACTACTTTATTAGTCTTTTGATTATAACCTATACCATGCTTCCCTTCGCTATGATTTTTGAAAAAAGAGAGCCAATGGCAAGGGAGTTGATTTTAATAGCAGTTTTATCAGCAATTGCAGTGGCAGGAAGGTCGGCTTTTTTTATGTTGCCTCAGTTTAAACCTGTTGTGGCAATTGTTATTATAGCAGGGGTTTGCTTAGGTGCAGAGGCGGGTTTTTTTGTAGGAGTTTTGACGGGGTTTGTATCTAATTTTTTCTTTGGGCAAGGGCCATGGACACCTTGGCAAATGTTTTGTTTTGGCATTATTGGGTTTTTAGCAGGTGTTTTATTTCAGAAGGGAATTATCAAAAAAACAAAACTATCCCTATGTATTTATGGTGGTTTATCTACTTTTTTCATTTATGGCGGGATTATAGATATAGCAAGTTTATTAATGTTTACTGCTAAAATTTCATGGAAGGCTTTGTTAGTAACTTACATCTCTGGATTTTGGTTTAATATGATCCATACCATTGCAACTGTTTTTTTCTTATTTTTCATTTCCCAGCCAATGATTGAAAAGATAGATAGAATCAAAATTAAATACGGGCTTATTGAGGTGAAGGAACAGAAGTCATGACAAATTGACGACAATGAAGTACAATTTACCTAGTTTTAAAATATGTCAAAAGCAAGATTATAAAATCATAGAACGGTCTTTAAAGTAGATGATAGAAGAAACCTTACTTTTTTAGAGTATCCAAATTACCATACTTATAAGATATATAGTAATCAAATATTAGATAATGATATACTTGGTTTTACTATTTCTCATATTCGACACGATCTCAATTTGTTTGGAGGCTTTGGACCACATTAATAAAGCTTGGGATAAATGCTGTCTGGAATTTTCCACCCATAGATCTTGATGCACCAGAAGGAGTAGTTGTAGAAAATATGAATTTAAACAATGATTTGCTTATCTTATTTTATTTTGTAAGCAACAGTGGAAAAGAGTAGCTTAAATAATGCAATACAATTTTGTCAAACTATTTTTCATAAAAATAAATAGTTTGACAAAATTTTTAGAGTATAGTATGTTTAAATAGAAATTTGTAATAATTAAGAATTTAACAAAACATAGCATATAAGGTGCTCTTTCATAGAGTTAAAAGGGAAAGTGGTGCAAATCCACTACAGCCCCCGCTACTGTAAATGGGAATGAAATCCAGGATGCCATTGGGAAACCGAGAAGGCCGGAGAGTAAGATGATCCATGAGTCAGGAGACCTGCCTTATATTGTTATAGAACTACCTTCGGAGGGGAGTGTGTGTTTTTGGAAAATTCATGAGATTTTTTTGTTTTTGATGAAACCACGAAGGTTTAGTGTGTAGTCATGACGACTGCAACTAATTTTTGTGGTCTTTTTATTTAGTAAAGTATTTATGGGAAATGTAGGAACTAGTTAATTAAAGATAGGATTAAATATTACTAATAAGAGGAGAATATTTTAAAAATTTTCCATAGGAGGCAAAAGCGTTGTTTCAATATATAATAAAGCGATTATTACAGTTAATTCCTATCATGCTTGGAGTGACTCTTTTGACCTTTGGACTTATGTATTTGGCACCAGGTGATCCTGCCAGCATGAAGCTATCGGCACAGGGCGTTCCTATTTCTCAAGACATAATAGAGCAAACAAGAATAGAGATGGGTTTAGACAATCCCTTTGTACTACAATACCTTACTTGGCTAAGAAACTTTTTGTCAGGAGATATGGGGAAATCCTATGCCGATCATTTACCAGTAGCTGAGAAGTTAATGAGGGCTCTACCCAAAACAATTATGCTATCTATTAGTTCTATGATGGTGACATTGTTGGTCTCCATTCCCATTGGTATATTAGCTGCAGTTAAACACAATAAAGCATCTGATTATTTGATTCGATGTATGACATTTATTGGTGTAGCTATGCCTAACTTTTTTTTATCCCTACTACTAATCTATTTTTTTGCATTGAAATTAAATTGGCTACCAGTGCTGGCAGAAGGAAGTCTAAAGGGGTTAATTTTACCTACTGTCGCCTTATCAATTGCTATGTCATCTAGATACATAAGGCAGGTTAGAGCGGTTGTACTAGAAGAATTAAACAAGGAATATGTAGTGGGGGCTAGGGCTAGAGGAGTGAAGGAAAGGATTATTTTATACAAAAATGTTTTATACAATACAATGGTTACTATTATCACTTTGATTGGATTGTCCATTGGTTCTTTACTTGGAGGAACCGTTATTGTAGAAACGATTTTTATATGGCCAGGATTGGGGAAATTGGTGATGGATGCAATTGGTGCTAGAGACTATCCTGTTATTCAAGGATTTGTTGTTTGGATGACCTTCATTTATGTGATGGTGAATTTAATAGTAGATATATCCTATAGGTTATTGGACCCCAGGACATACAGTAGTTAGAGGTGAAGCTATGGATGAAGTAAAGATATTGCCGATGGAAGAAAAGAAGAAAAGGTCTTTAAATTTTGTAAAATTAAGGTTTTATCTACTGATGGTCATAACTATAATCTTAATTTTTATCAGTATAGTAGCCCCCTACATGGTTCCTAATGATCCCTATGCCACTGATATAAGAGGAAGAAATCTACCACCATCGCAGGAATTTCTCTTTGGAACCGATAGTCATGGCCGCTGTGTTTTTTCAAGGGTTTTGATAGGGGCTAGAACTTCGATTTCTGCAGCTCTGATGCTGGTAATTATTACTTTTGTCATAGGTACCACTATTGGTATTGTGTGTGGATACTATGGAGGATGGATAGATAATCTTTTTATGCGGATTGCTGATATTTTGTTAGCCTTTCCAGATATTATACTAGGCATTGCAGTAGCTGGTATCATAGGGGGAGGATTGTTTAATGCTATGTTGGCGTTGGGCTTAACAGGGTGGACACAATATGCTCGTGTCGCAAGAAGTAATGTTTTGACCATGAAGGAGGATACCTTTATACAAGCCGCTAGATTAAGTGGTAATAGCGATTTAAGGCTTCTTTTTCGTCATATCTTACCTAATATTATAGGTGTATTGGTGGTGATAGCTACCCTTCAAATTGGCACCATGATGATGGGAATTGCAGGACTTTCCTTTCTAGGGTTAGGGGTACAAGTGCCTCAGGCTGAATGGGGCTCTATGGTGAATAGTGGAAGAAGCTATTTACAAATAGCACCATGGATAAGTCTTTTTCCTGGGCTAGTCATGATGGTTACTATTATTATTTTTAATCTTTTTGGAGATGCCCTACGGGACTTTTTAGATCCAAGAATAAATAATAGTTCATAATAAACAAGAGAGGAAGATGAAAATGAAAAATAAATTAGTAGCATGTTTATTAGTTGCTTTGAGCCTTATGCTAATAGGCTGCATGGGAGCAAACGAGGTAGAGGAAATAGCTACAAAAGTCAGCCATGAAGGGGAAGTTTTAGTAGAGGAAAAATCTTTAACCTTTGGTACTACCAATGCCGTGGCCTCCTTAGATCCCCATATAGATTGGCAAGGATGGTTTTCTGTTAGATATGGTGTGACAGAGACGTTGTTTAAGTTAGATGAATCCTTAGTTCCAGAGCCTTGGTTGGCGGAATCCTATGAAAATCTCGATGAATTAACATGGAAAGTAACTTTAAAAGACAATATAAGGTTTTCTAATGGAGAACCTGTAACCGCTCATAAAGTAGTGGAAAATATGAAGCATTTTGGTGAAGAAAACTATCGTGCTGCTGTATTTAGCACAGCTAATTATAGAGTAGAGGATGATGTTACCTTAATCATTGAAACAGAGGAACCTCATGCTACCTTAATCAATGATCTTTGTGACCCCTATGCATCTATTATCGATTTAGATGCAACGGAGGATAGAAGTATGAATCCTGTAGGAACTGGTCCTTATGTACCGGTAGCTTTTGTGGCAAATGAATCTATTGATTTAGAGAAAAACACAAACTATTGGAATGGAACACCTCAGCTGGATAAGGCATATATAAAAACGATTCCTGATATGGATACCTTAGTGATGGCCCTACAATCTGGTGAAATTGACATTGCCCATAATATTACAGCCGATGCCGTGGATTTATTCCAAGATACATCACAATATACTATATCCCAAGTGGGAACCTCTAGAGCCTATATGCTTTATTACAACCTAGATACCTTAAAGGATGAAGCAGTAAGGAAAGCAATTTCTATGGCTATAGATAAAGAAGGAATTAGTACCTACTTATTAAACAATTCAGCAACTCCTGCTATAGGGGCTTTCCCTGACACAATGCCTTATGGGGGACAACAGCTAGATGGCATTGCCTATAATCCAGAAGCTGCTAGAAAACTGCTAGAAGAAGCAGGCTATGAAGACATGAGTGGAGATGGCATAGTAGAGAAGGATGGAGAACCTCTTTCTATTGATCTAGTTCTTTACAGAAGGTTGGCACAGGAGGATATTGCTACAGAAATGCAGGCAGCATTAAAGAAAATAGGAATAGATGTTAAGGTTACAGTATTTGATAATACAGAGTATTTGAAGGCAGGGGAATTTGATATTGGCATGTATTGCATCGTTACTACTTCTACAGGTGATGCTGCAGCCTTTTTAAATGCTACCATGAGAACAGATATGGATAACAACTTTGGAAATTATAGCAATGCTAAAGTGGATGCATTATTAGAACAACTACTAAGGGAATTTGATTCTGAAAAGCGTACAGCATTAGTAATTGAGATTCAACAATTAGCATTAGAGGATTATGCTTATGATTTTATTGGATTTAACAATATGACCATGATTATGAAAGAGAATGTAAAAGGATTTAAATCTCATCCAACTGATTATTATCAATTTAACGTTGATTCAACTATTCAATAAAAGTTTGTACAGGTAGGAGAGCTATCACTGTTCTGGGAGGTTAGGCCATTGGAGGATTTGCTACAGGTTAAAAACCTAAGTGTTGGGTATGGAGGCGTAGACATAGTAAAGGATATAAGCTTTACTATAAAAAAAGGTGAGATATTAGGTATTGTAGGAGAAAGTGGATGCGGTAAAAGCACACTTTTGAAAGCAATCCTACAGCTTACTGGCACAGATGTGATTACAAGAAAAGGTTGTATCCTATTTGGAAAAACAGATATTACCTCCTGCTCCAAAGAGGAGCTAAGACAATTAAGAGGAACTAGGTTAGGGGTGATTTTTCAAAACCCAGGAGCATCCCTAAATCCTTTAAGGAAAATAAAGCATCAGTTTGTAGAGGCAATGCAGAGTCATAAAAAAATCCATAAAAAAGAGGCATATAAAAAGATAGTGGGTTTATTAGAATGCCTTAACCTACAGGATGGTGAGAGAATCTTAAACAGTTATCCCTTTCAATTGAGTGGTGGTATGAACCAGAGAGTAGCAATTGCTTTAGCCATGGTTATGGAACCAGAGTTGATTTTAGCAGATGAACCAACAAGTGCATTAGACGTTACAGTGCAAGCACAGGTGGTGGAGGAAATATTAAAATTACGTCAAGTATTTGGTACTTCCATTATGATGATTACCCACAATATGGGTGTAGTTGCCAAAATAGCGGACAAGATAGGTGTCATGTATGCAGGTCGCATTGTAGAATACGGTGAGAAAAAGGAAATTTTGAGAAATCCAACACACCCCTACACAAAGACATTGCTACAAGCTATACCTAAAATGGATGGGAAGGTACCAAAAGGGGTAAGAGGAGAACCTTTAAGCTTTAAGGACATGCACAGAGGATGCAGTTTTTCAACAAGGTGTGATTATTCTCAAGATACATGCCAAAAAAAAGAATACAGTATAACTTCAGTGAAAAAAAATCATTGGACAAGCTGTATTCCCTTAAGTGGAGTGAGTTCACATGAGTCAACCTATTCTAGAAGTTCATAATATAAAAAAAACCTTTGGAAAAGGTAAATATAAAATTACTGCTGTTGATGATGTAAGCTTTCAAATTATGCCTGGAGAAGTGCTGGGCCTAGTAGGAGAAAGCGGAAGTGGTAAAAGTACAATAGCAAAATTAATTACACATTTACAAAAGGTGGATGAAGGAAATATTTTTTTCGATGGAAAAGACATCTCTAATATAAAGGGAAAAGCATGTTTAGAGGTCTATAAAGAGATGCAAATGGTTTTTCAAGATCCTGTGGGTTCCTTTAATCCCCGTATGAAAATAGGAGAGGCTATAAAAGAAACTTTATGTCATCTATGCTATAACCCTAAGGCTATGTCTAAAGCTCATATGAAAGAAGCTATAGTATCTTTGCTTAAGCAGGTAGGTCTTAAGTCTGAATATGCAAATAAATATCCTCATCAACTCAGTGGTGGAGAATGTCAAAGAGCTGCAATTGCCAGAGCCATTGCAGTTCACCCTAAGCTATTAATATGCGATGAAGCCACCAGTGCTTTGGATGTATCAGCCCAAGCACAAATTATAGAGTTGCTTATGGAGTTAGAAAAGAGCTTAGATATGGCAATCTTATTTATATCTCATGATTTGGCCCTTGTTAGTTGTATTTGTGATAGAATATGTGTCTTATATAAAGGGCAGGAGGTTGAATCTGGGGAGACAAAAGGAATTATAGAAGCTCCAAAACATCCTTATACAAAAAAATTATTGTCCTCTGTTTTGCAGGTGGATATTGGGGAGTGATAACATGTTAATCCAAAATCGTATTGAAAATTATTGGAATCATCGAGCTAGCAGTTACAGTACAAGTATTCAAAAGGAGATGAATACCTTTCAAATCAATGCTTGGAGTAAACTTATTAAGGACTATACTCCAGAGAGGGAAAACATCAAAGCTTTAGACGTTGGAACGGGGCCAGGTTTTTTTACCATTATTATGTCAGACCTAGGCTATAAAGTGACTGCCGTTGACTATACGGAGAATATGTTAGTAGAGGCAAGAAAAAATGTTGAAAGGGCAGGTTTCTCTGCAGATTTTCTTCAAGGAGACTGTCATGAACTCCCCTTTGAAGATGCTTCCTTTGATTTGATTGTTTGTAGAAATCTAGTTTGGA
Organism: Clostridiaceae bacterium; assembly: GCA_020832135.1. Classification (GTDB taxonomy): domain Bacteria; phylum Bacillota; class Clostridia; order Peptostreptococcales; family Natronincolaceae; genus JAFIFG01. Next base: position 12,186 of record JAFIFG010000015.1, on the reverse strand, counting down.
CCCTAGTAGACCCTATAAAGGCCTATGCTGAATGGCATAGATTATTGAAGCCGGGAGGTAGAATACTTATCTTTGATGCCAATTGGTACTTAAGACTAACGGACCCAGAACTTCAGAAGCAATTTGAAGAAGATCAAAGAAGAACAGTAGAATTAGGATATGAACCCTTTATAAAATCCTTTGAGGATGAAAGTAGTAGTATCGGCAAGGATTTATATTTAACCTCTAGACGAAGACCTCAATGGGATGCAGAAGCCCTTTTGAATCATGGATTTAAAAAACTATTTGTAGATAAAGATATTACTGACTTAGTGTGGGATGAAGAAAGAAAGGTAAGGTATAAGTGTACACCTATGTTTTTAGTAGGCGGAGAAAGATAAGTATAAAACCCTTTTAAAAAATTGACAAGAAATAGAAACAATAGTACAATGATAATGATATTTATTATCATTACGGAAATATCACTGCTTATTGAAGTCTATTTTTTTATATGAGAGTTTTATTTTATACATGCTAAAGAAAAAATCCAATTTATCGGGGGGATAATCATGAAAAGTATAAAAATAAAGCTGATTATTTGTTTCTCTGCTTTGATGTTATTTGTATCTACGGTGTTTACCTTGGTCTCTATTAACCAGATTGAGCATGCTGTTGTAGTAGAGGCAGAAAAAGCATTGCAACAATTAGCTTTAGAAGGAGCAAGATTAACAGAGAGTCGCATTGAAACCCAAATTAGAACATTAGGAATGTTAGCTAGAAGAAGTGATATGGAAGGGATGGATTGGGAAGTGCAGCGGCAGGTATTAGAGCGGCAATTGCCCAGAACAAATTTTGAGGCTCTTGCAGTTGTTAATCCTGATGGTACAGCTTTTTTTCATGATGGTACAATAGCAGACGCAAGTGAAAGAGAATATGTTCAAAGAGCCCTTCGTGGAGAAGTAGTTGTCTCTGATGTAATGGATAGTTTGTTAAGTGGTAAATCCATATTTATCTATGCTGTTCCTATAGAAAATGATGGAGAAATAGTAGGTGCCCTTATCGGTAGAAGGTATGTTGAGGTATTAAGTGAAATCACCAGGGATATGGGTTTTGGAGAAATGGGCTATGCCTACATGATTGACAAAGAAGGAACTGTAATTGCCCACCCAAATAGAGATAGGGTAATGGATAAATGGAATCCTATAGAAACAGCACTAGAGGATAATGAATTACAACCAGTGGCTGAAGTATTTCAAACCATGATACAAGAGGGGTGGGGTGTAAATAGATATTATTTTGAAGAGAGTCAGCTTTATGTAGGTTATGCACCTATAGAAGGCACTACTTGGATATTGGTTACTACCGCTAATGCAGAAGAAGTATTGAATCATTTGCCCAAATTACAAAAAAACATGCTATTAATATCCTTTGTAATTTTTATAATAAGTATTGTTCTATGCTACATAATAGGTAATTCAGTGACAAAACCAATTTTAGCTACAATAGCTTATGGAAGAAAAATAGCAGCGTTAAATATTACAGAAGATGTGCCTAAAGTATTTATGAATAGAAAAGATGAAATTGGAGCCTTGGCAAAGGCTTTTCAAACTATTACAGATAATCTTAGGGAATTTATTCATCAAATAGTAAATGCTTCACAACAGGTGACTTCTTCATCTCAAGAACTAAGTGCAACTAGTCAACAGTCAGCTACAGCAGCAGATGAAATAGCAAGCACCATCGAGTCTATTGCGGAAGGTGCAAATAAGCAAGCGATGGATACAGAAGAAGGAGTAGACCATATTAACAAATTAGGGGAACTAATAGAAAAAGATCAAATACATATGAAGGATTTAATCTATGCCACCGATGAAGTAGTTAGGTTAAAAGAAGAAGGCTTTGAAATATTAAATGAGTTAGTAAAAAAGAATCATGTCAGTAATAAAGCAGCTGAGGAGATACATGGGATTATTATTCATACCAATGAAAATGCACAAAGGATAGAAAAGGCCAGTGTAATGATTAAAAATATTGCAGACCAAACCAACTTATTGGCATTGAATGCTGCTATAGAAGCGGCTAGGGCTGGTGAATCTGGTAAAGGCTTTGCAGTAGTAGCAGAGGAAATACGGAAATTGGCAGAACAGTCAAATACATTTACCGAAGAAATCACAACTATTATTAAGGAATTAAATGACAAAACAGGCTATGCAGTAAAAACAATGGAGGAGGTTGGAAATATTGTGTCCTCCCAAACGGAAAGTGTTGAATTGACCAATACCAAATTTAAAGGAATAAATAACTCTATTGAAAGCATGAAGGAAATAATAGGGAAGATGGGTCAATCAGGAGAAATAATGAATAGTAAAAAGAATGAAATTATAAGAATTGTACAAAAACTATCGGTTATATGTCAAGAAAGTGCAGCAGTAATAGAAGAGACATCTGGATCGATAGAAGAACAGACTGCATCCGTAGAGGAAATAGCTAGAGCAAGTGTTTTACTAGCGGAATTAGCAGATGCAATGCAAGAAAGCATTGCTAAGTTTAAGTATGAGTAAATGAACTAAGGTGTAAAGCCTACATAGTTAATTATTTGACAAAATTTACAATAAATAGTATAATTATATGGTAAAAATATGGAATTTAATACAATGATAAAAACTAAAAAAGCTTAACTTATTAAGGTGCTCTTAAATAGAGTTAAAAGGGAAAGTGGTGCAAATCCACTACAGCCCCCGCTACTGTAAATGGGAATGAAATCCGAAGATACCATTGGGAAACCGAGAAGGTCGGAGAGTAAGATGATCCATAAGTCAGGAGACCTACCTTATTTTGTTATAGAACAAAACCTTCGGAGGGAAGGGTGTGATTTCTTGAGAATTTTTTGTAAAGTTTTTGAAAAAAATTTTATCGGAGATGAAACCACGAAGGTTTAGTACACAATCATGAAGATTGTTAGCTAGCTTTTGTGGTTTTTGTTTTTGCTTAGAAAATAACTTACTAAGTTCGGGAAGGGAGAATAGTTATGAAGAGTGTAGATAACATAGTGTACTGGAAGGATGTTTGGAAAAAAAAGCATATAGATGCTAAAAAATCTGAGGTATTCTGGGACAATAGGGCTAAGGCATTTAATGAGAAGGTTGTTTTAAATGCAAAGGAGTCAAGTGATATTGTAGATTTATTAAAAAAAAGAGCAATGTTAAAGGAAGGTATGAAGGTACTGGATATAGGTTGTGGGCCTGGAAAGCACACCATACCTATGGCATGGATTGTAGAAGAAATTACTGCCATAGATATTTCTGAAAATATGTTAAATCATCTTCAAAAAAATGCTATAAAGGTAAATTTACATAATATTAAAACCCTAAAAAAAGATTGGAAGGACATTGATTTAGAGGAAGAGGGATGGGACAATGCCTTTGATTTGGTATTTGCCTCTATGACACCAGGGGTCTTTGATTTTGAGACTTTAGAAAAAATGACGAAGGCCAGTAGAAACTATTGTTTTTTAAGTGGTTTTGTAGATCGCAAGGATTCTATCTGGGACCGGATAGAGGAGGAATTTTTTCCAAGATTTGCCCTGGAAAAAAGAAAGGACAAAAAGGTATATTATGCCTTTAATGTCCTATGGCATTTAGGCTATAGGCCAGAGGTTTTTTATTTAAATAGAGGGTGGGAGGAAACGAGAACATTAGAAGAAACATGGCAGTTGTATGTGGATAAGCTATCTATGCAGGTAGAATTAAAGGAAAAAGATAAGATTTTTATAAAGGAAGAACTTAAAAAATATCAAGAAGGCGGTAAGATAAAAGAAAAGACAGAGGTTAAAATTGGAGTTTTAACTTGGAATGTATAAAAAATAAATGGGGGGGGTAAAAGATGTACTGGATAAAAAATAAAAAAATAAAAGAAGTCATAGGAATAGTGATTATAGGAATGATGTTGTTGTCGCTGGTAGGATGTGGGACATCTACTTCAGACGAAGAAGCTCAGCCTTCAGCTGTAGCTAGTGAAGGGGAAGTGAAACAGGAAGAAGAGGCAGTGGTACTTAGACTCGAGGGTGGAGATTGGGGCTATCCATCTCCTTATCTACACTATTCTAGGGGTCCAGGCGGCTACAAGATGCAGTTGATTTTTGATAGTTTATTAGAGAGCGGTGAAGAAGGGGTGATTCCATGGCTTGCGAAGGAATGGGAGATAGCAGAGGATGGATTAAGTTACATCTTTACTCTACAGCAGGATGTAAAATGGCATGATGGTCAACCTTTAACACCAGAGGATGTAAAGTTCTCCTTTGAATATTTTGAAAAGCATCCTCCTGTATGGAATCCTGTTATGGTAGGAAATGAACCCATTGTAAAGGAAATTGAAATTCTAGAGGACAACAGGTTGAAATTTATTCTGGGAGAAAAGGATGCAACGATTTTAGAAAAGATAGGCACAGTAAGAATTATTCCAGAGCATATTTGGTCAGGGGTGGAAGACCCTGACAGCTTCCAAGATGAAGGGGCAGTTATAGGTTGTGGACCTTATAAATTAACAGATTACAACAAGGAACATGAAACCTATGAATTTACAGCCTTTGAGGATTATTGGGGACCAAAGCAAAGGGTAGAAAAGATTCAATTTGTACCTGTAAGTGACGAAATAATGGCCTTTGAAAATAAGGAGATAGACGTAATCGGCATAGGGTCAGATTTGTTAGATAGGTATCAGAATGATCCTCAATTCAAAGTTTTAGAAAACCCAGCTTTTTGGGGATATCGTTTAAGTCTTAATATGGAAAAAAATCTTCTCTTTAAAGAAAAAGATATTCGTCAGGCCATTGCCTATGGTATAGACCAAGAAGAAATGGTAGAAAAAGTCGCAAGGGGTGCGGCTATTGCAGGAAGTGCGGGATACTTGCCAAAGAACCATATATGGTATAACCCAACAGTGAAAAAGTATCCTTTTGATGAAGAAAAGGCAAAAACTTTACTAGGGGATAAAAAACTATCTTTTGAACTGTTAACCGGTGACTCTAATGCAGAAGTTAGAATTGCAGAATTAATGAAAATTAGCCTAGAAAAGATAGGTGTAGAAATAGAGATAAAAAGTGTAGATATGAAGACAAGAGACAATGCAGTGTCTACTGGAAATTATGAAATGGCCTTGATAGGACATGGAGGTTGGGGTAGAGATGCTGATATTCTAAGGACAAGATATAGTGATATTCCAGGTTATGAAAATGAACAAATCAATGCTTTGGCTGAAGAACAGCTGAGGGAAATGGATATTGCCAAACGTAAAGAACTTATTTCTGCATTGCAGGAATTGATTGCAGAGGAAATTCCTATGATTCCAGTTTATAATACCACCGGCTACACTGTATATAGACCAAACACTTATGATGGATGGATGTATATGTTTGACCACCACAGTGTTAGCCATGGCAAGTTATCCTATTTAGAAAGAGAGTAATCTTGATCTATGAAAAAAAAGAGAAAAATATTGGGATTTAAACAATACATCATTATCTTTTTATGTATTATCACTCTAAATTTCTTTATCCCCAGGCTTATGCCAGGGGACCCCTTTACTTTTTTATCTGCAGAGGAGGGGCAGGATCATACTGCCTTTTCCTCTGAGGATATAGAAAGACATAAGAAATATTATGGTCTAGACCAGCCTTTATGGCAACAATATATATCCTATGTGAGAAATTTACTGAAGGGAGATCTAGGTTATAGTATTCACTATAAAGAAGAAGTGCTGACATTGGTTTTGAGCCGTATAGCATGGACACTATCTCTAGTAATAGCCTCGGTGTTATTAAGTGCTGCTATTGGTGTTTTTCTAGGTACTATATCAGCTTATTATAGAAATAGTAGTTTAGACAAAATTCTGTACTCTGGATTAATTACTTTGTCGGAAGTCCCTTCCTTTATCATTGCTCTAGTCATGTTATTTTACTTTGCAGCACATTTGAAATTATTTCCCTTATCTGGTGGGATGAGTCATTTTGTAGATTTCTCTTCGCGGTGGGAAATGATAAAGGACATTCTCCTTCATGCTTTCTTGCCCTTGATGGCTTTAACCATTACTAGAATTGGAGAATTTTATTTATTAGCCCGTAATAGTATGATTTCTATTTTAGACAAAGCCTATATAAAAACTGCTAGAGGCAAGGGTCTTAAAAGACGTAGAATTCTTTTTTATCATGCTTTAAGAAATGCTATTCCACCTATTGTTACTAGAATTTTTTTAAGTTTTGGAGGGGCATTAGGTGGAGCAGTATTAGTAGAAAATGTTTTTAATTACCCAGGTGTTGGTAGGTTAATGCGACAAGGAGTATTTTTTAGAGATTATCCTTTAATCCAGGGAATATTCGTGGTAATGACGTTATTTGTATTGGTGATGAATTATACTGCTGATGCTATTTATAAAAAATTAGATCCTAGGGTGAGTTAAATGAAAAAAGTATCAAATCTTATAAAAGCATTTTCCTTTTTAGGTAAGGCCTCCGTCATGGTGATGATGTTATTTTTTATTTTAGCTATTATTCCAAGTTTACTGACGTCTCACTCCCCTTATATACCTTCAGGAGGAGCCCTAACCCCTCCCTCTACTCTGCACTGGATGGGGACAGATGATCTTGGTATTGATCTTTGGGCACAAATATGTCATGGTGCTAGGAGTAGTTTAATTGTAGGTTTTGGAACAGCTTTTCTAGCAGCAGGCGGAGGAAGTCTTATAGGTATATTAGGGGGATATTATGGGGGAAAGCTGGATGGATGCCTAATGCGATCAATTGATTTAATGATGGTGGTACCAGAACTGCCCACCATGATTGTCCTAGGTGCTTTTTTTGGACCAAGCAAAATGAATATTATTATTGTATTAAGTCTTTTTTCATGGACGAGACCTGCAAGGATCGTACGATCTAAGATTTTGTCAATAAAGGAAGAAAAATATGTAAAGGTGGCGGAGGGCTATGGAGGAGGTTTTTCTTATCTTGCTAGGAGACACTTTCTTCCACAGGTATTTCCTCTTATTATGGTAAACTTTATTAAATTAATCAGTAGGGCTATCGTTGCAGAAGCCAGTTTATCCTTTTTGGGTTTAGGAGATCCCACCTCTAAAAGCTGGGGTCTAATCTTAAACCACGCCATGAGTTTTCGGGGCATTTATTTCACAGATTTTTGGAAATGGTGGATCATCTTTCCCCTTCTATGTATTGTGCTTATGGTGCTGGCCATTTCCCTTATTAGTAAAGAGATAGAGAATCTACTATGCTAGAGAAAATAAAAGGCTACAGTTTATGAGAGAAATAAGGGGAGGGGGAAATGGATGATAAAGAAAGCATTACTTGAGGTGAAAAATTTAGAAGTAGATTACCCCTATGGAACAGAAAAAATAACAGCTGTAAGGGAAGTTTCTTTTACTATAGAAGAAGGGAATGTCCTAGGAATCATAGGTGAATCGGGAAGTGGAAAAACATCCATAGCTCTAGCTCTGATGGGACTACATGATAAGGCAGTAGAAACTAACGGGGAAATTCTCTATAATGATGAGTATCTTCACACCTTATCAGAAAAAGCATTAAATAAATATCGATGGAGGGACATAGCCATTGTTTTTCAAAATCATTTAGATGTATTAAATCCAGTTATGACTATTAGGGAACAGATCCTAGAGGCAATAAAAAAACATCTAAACCTAGGTAAAAAAGAGATGGATAAAAAAATAAAAGAGTTATTAAAGATGGTTCATTTAGAGGAAAAATGGTGCCATGCCTACCCCCATCAGCTATCGGGAGGAATGAGACAAAAAGTATTAATTGCTATGTCCTTAGCATGTGATCCTAAGTTACTTATTGTAGACGAACCTACTACAGCCCTAGATGCCATATCAAAGGAGGAAATATTACAGCTGTTGGAAGGTCTCCATAAAAACAAGAAATTTGCTATGCTCCTCATATCCCATGATATGTATGTCATACAGCGATTAAGTAATAAAATAATGGTAATGTATGAAGGTAGGGTATTGGAAGAGGGGGTAACAAAGGATGTCCTAGAAAATCCTATGCATGTATATACAAGAGGACTATTGGATGCCTCTTTGGATATCAATCCTTATCAAGATCTATGGGGAATTCCAGAGGGGAATAAGGATGAAGAAACAGCTGGCTGTATTTTTCAGGAAAGATGCTATCAAAAGAAGGAAAGCTGTAGAGAGAAAATACCTGAGCTACAGTATGTATCTCTAGAAAGAAAAGTAGCCTGCAATAGAGGTGGTATCATTACCCTTTTAGAAGGAAGGCATATCCACAAAACCTATGGCGACGGCAGAAATCCTATAATAGCCTGTAATAACTGTAGTATAAAGGTTCGTTCGGGAGAAATTGTAGCTTTAATTGGGCAATCTGGATCAGGTAAAACTACTTTGGCAACCATATTAAGTGGCTTATTGGAGGAAGATGGAGGAGAAGTCCTCTTTGATGAAAAATCCGTTCTTGGTAATAATTTCACCAGTAGAAAAAAAGGCATACAAATCATTTTTCAAGATCCCTTCTCCGCCACCAATGGAGGTTTCACAGTGGAGGAAATTGTAAAGGAGCCATTGGATATTTTAAAAAGTGATACAAAAGAAGAAAAAAATAGAATGGTTAAAAAGGCTTTAGAAGAAGTACAGCTTCCTATAACAAAGGATTTTTTACAAAGAAAATGCAGTAGTTTAAGTGGTGGACAAAGACAAAGATTAGCCATTGCTAGGGGTTTAGTCATGGAACCCAAGCTTTTAATAGCAGATGAAATAAGCTCTATGCTGGATCCATCTACAAAGGCCAATGTCTTACGACTACTAAAAGGATTACAAAATAAGTTTGGATTTGCCATGCTATATATTACCCATGATCTTGCTTTAGCAAGGAAAATAAGTAATAAAGTATACATCATGTATCAAGGAAATATTATAGAAGAGGGTAGTGCCTGTGAAGTGTTTGAAAAACCTCAAAGTGATTATGGTAAAAGATTATTAGGAGTGTAAGTATTCAAAAATAGGTTTTGATAGTATCGCAGATGTGTTTTTATGTAATGAAGAAAATTACCACTGTTGGTTAAGTTTGTTACCCCCTAGCAGCTTAACGAACAGTTTATTTTTTGAGTAGGATGATAAATGGATAAGAAATTAGGGGAAAAAGTATATGAAGCTGTCAAAGAGAAATAATAAAAAAATTTACTATAAAAAAGTTGACAAAATCCTTAACACGTAGTATTGTTATTATATTAACAATAAATACTTTATAATGTTGTTTGAAAGCAAAATTATATCTGGTATATTATGAAATTTATAGAAAAAACCTTCAAAATCCTTAGTTTTAAGTGCATAATTACAAAAAATAAATCTTTTTTTATAAATACTTTAATTAAAAATTTAACAAAGTTGGATGTGGAAGGTGTTCTTTAGATAGTTCATAAATCAGAAAACCAATTTAAAACTACTTAAAAGGAGTGTTGATTCATGGCAGTAACAAATGTTCAAGAATTAATGGATAAAATAAAGGCGGTAAAAAAAGCACAAAAAGAATTTGCAACCTATAGTCAAGAACAAGTAGATGATATTTTCAGACAAGCGGCTATGGCAGCAAACAATAGTAGGATTTATTTAGCTAAAAAAGCAGTGGCAGAGACAGGTATGGGCATTGTTGAGGATAAAGTAATTAAAAATCATTTTTCTTCAGAATACATATACAATAAATATAAAGATGAAAAAACTTGTGGTGTTATAGAAAAGGATGAAGCTTTTGGTTTATGTAAAATTGCTGACCCTATAGGAGTAATTGCAGCGGTGATACCTACAACTAACCCTACGTCTACTACAATATTTAAAGCATTAATAGCTTTAAAAACAAGAAATGGTATCATTTTCTCACCCCACCCAAAGGCAAAGGAATGTACCATAGAAGCAGCTAAAGTTGTTCTCGAGGCAGCGGTTAAAGCTGGAGCACCTGAGGGAATAATAGCCTGGATTGATAAGCCTTCTATCGAGCTTTCTCAAGTGGTTATGCAGGAGGCGGATATGACTCTAGCAACAGGGGGACCTGGAATGGTTAAAGCTGCATACTCATCAGGTAAGCCGGCTATAGGTGTTGGGTCAGGTAATACACCTGTAATCATTGATGAAACTGCAGATATAAATATGGCAGTAAACTCTATACTTCTTTCTAAAACCTTTGATAATGGTGTTATATGTGCATCTGAGCAATCAGTCATAGTACCTAGTTCAATATATAACAAAGTGAAAAAAGAGTTTGTACATAGGGGAGCCTATATATTAAAAACAGACGAAGTGGATAAAGTAAGAAACGTAATATTAAAAAATGGAAACTTAAATGCTGCCATCGTTGGCCAATCAGCATATAAAATAGCTGAAATGGCAGGAGTAAAGGTGCAAGAGAATGTAAAAGTACTTATAGGAGAAGTGGAGTCAGTAGAATTAGAAGAACCTTTCTCGCATGAAAAACTATCACCAGTACTAGCAATGTACAAAACTGAGAATTTCGATGAATCCTTACAAAAGGCAGAAAGACTTATAGAATTAGGTGGTTTAGGCCACACATCATCTATCTTTATAGATGTTAACAAAGGCAAAGAGAAAATTGAAAAATTCAGCCAAAGAATGAAAACAGGTAGAACACTTATTAATATGCCTTCATCTCAAGGGGCAATAGGAGATGTATATAACTTTAAATTGGATCCTTCTTTAACCTTAGGCTGCGGTTCTTGGGGTGGAAACTCTATATCAGAAAATGTAGGGCCTAGACATTTACTAAACATTAAGAATGTAGCCGAGAGGAGAGAAAATATGCTTTGGTTTAGAGTTCCAGAAAAAATTTACTTCAAATATGGTAGTCTTGGAGTAGCATTGACAGATTTGAAAGATATGGAGAAAAAGAAGGCATTTATAGTTACGGACAAAGTTCTTTTTGATCTGGGTTATGTTGATAAAGTTACAAGAATACTAGATGAAATAGGAGTAAACTACAAAGTATTTACAGATACAGAGCCAGATCCAACACTTGCCACAGCTAAAAAGGGTGCAGAAGAAATGAGAGCATATGAGCCGGATATTATATTAGCTCTTGGAGGCGGATCACCTATGGATGCTGCTAAGATTATGTGGGTATTGTATGAGCACCCAGAAATCAAGTTTGAAGATTTGGCCATGAGATTTATGGATATAAGAAAAAGGGTATATAAATTCCCGACTATGGGTAAAAAAGCAGATTTGGCCTGCATTGCAACAACAGCAGGAACTGGTTCTGAAGTTACACCATTTGCAGTAATAACAGACGAAAAAACAGGGAACAAATATCCTATTGCTGATTATCAATTAACACCTAAAATGGCAATAGTGGACCCTGAGCTTATGATGAATATGCCAAAAGGTTTAACTGCAGCTTCAGGTATAGATGCATTAACCCATGCTTTAGAAGCCTATGTATCTATTATGGCATCAGAGTATACGAATGGCATGGCTCTAGAAGCTATAGGACAAATATTTAAATATCTACCTTTGGCATATAGTGAAGGAAAAACCAATGTAGAGGCTAGGGAAAGAATGGCCAATGCATCAACTATTGCTGGTATGGCATTTGCTAATGCATTCTTAGGGGTATGCCACTCTATGGCTCATAAATTAGGTGCAGCCCATCATATACCACATGGAATTGCCAATGGATTACTAATAAATGAAGTGATTAAGTTCAATGCAGTAGATAATCCAATAAAACAAGCTGCTTTCGCGCAATATAAATATCCAAGTGCCAAAGAAAAATATGCAAAAATTGCTGATTACTTAGGATTAGGTGGAAAAACAGAAGATGAAAAGGTAACACTATTGTTAAATAAAATAGATGAATTAAAAGCTAAAATTGACATACCGATGTCTATTAAAGAAGCAGGAGTTTCAGAAGAAAGCTTTTTTGCAACACTAGAGGATATGGCAGAGCAAGCTTTTGATGATCAATGTACTGGATGCAACCCAAGATATCCACTGATAGATGAAATAAAAGAAATGTATATGAAGGCTTTTGGAAAGCAGAGTGAGCTTTTGATGATTAATACATTAGAGGTAGTCCAGGATATCCATCAATAGGTGGAATAGAGGAAATGCATGTAATTTCCTCTAAGAAGAGTTAGAAGAAAAAGAGGATTTGTTGTA
>JAFIFG010000153.1 GCA_020832135.1 Clostridiaceae bacterium | reverse complement strand
TTCAAAAAACAGAAATTTCAAATGTGGAATTACACTATGCAGCGAAGTCGCATCTCGCTTTTAAGTAATTTTTTTGGTGTTGCTCCGGTGTGATAATTTGGAATTCTTTTTTATCACGAAGGATGGCAAATACGATGTTACAAACTTTATGCATAACGGCTCCTAAGGCCACCATTTTAGGTTTGCTTTGGCATTTTAGAAGATAGTAATCTCGGAGCACAGGATTCTTGGCAGAACCATCTTTGTTCTTGCTGATACTGATTAAAGCCATGGTGTGGATGACTCTTCGAGCAATCCTGGAACCTCGCTTTGACATACTTACTTTGGTACCATTGAATTTACCAGATTGCTTTACTGCAGGATCCAAACCAAAGTAGGCAAAAAGCTGTTTTGGTGAACGGAAAGCAGAGAAATCTCCGATTTCACCCATAAGGCTTACAGCAGAAAGAAATCCAGCACCTTTAAAGGACTCAATGAGGTGTATCTGCTTTACAAAGTCAGTATCTTTGTTAGCATCCACAAGCTCATGCATATCAGAAAGTATAGCTGAGATTTCCTCATCATACTGACGTATGAAACGGATGTACAAAAGAATACGTTTGAAGTTACTGCTTACAGCATAACCAAAAGCTTTTGCATCATTTGCAGCCTGAATAATAGAATTATACTTGTTCTGGGCATAAGTAAGGCCAAACCGTGCAGTAGAGCGGATAGAAGCAATAATTTCATCCTTAGGAGCACTTAAAAAGGCATCTGGAGAAGTATACTTTTCCAGTAATGTCATTGCCGTATTCGTAGTTATTTTAGAAAAGATTTTCAAATACTGAGGAAACACCATACGAAGTTCGCCTTGAAGCTTATTGACATAAGCAGAGCGGTTATCCATCAGGTCATAATATTCTCTTGAAAGATTTCTTAAATTAAGAGCAAAATCCGATGGCATAAGAGAAACCTTCAAATCAGGCTTTAAACCGATTAAAGCAGCTTTTTTAGAATCAAATCGGTCATTATGCACTTTTCTAATGTTAATGTTTGTGCTATTCTTAGTGATGATAGGATTAATCACGGAGACATGAAATCCTTTATCACGAAGATAGCAGAAGAGTGGGTAATGATAAATTCCCGTGGATTCAAGGAAAATGCGACTTTCCAAAGAATACAGCTCTTCTGCTTCTTTTATTTTTGAAACAGTTATAGCGAGGGAATTTAAATCAGAATGTAGGATTTTGAAAGGTTTTCCTACAAAGGTTTGGTTAGGTAGTGCAATAGACATCCAACTGAAGTCTGCACCAACATCAATACCAACCGAAATAAATAAATCATATTTAGTAATGTTTGACATGAGCGTTAGCTCCTTTCTGATAGGAATCCATTTCCAAGCAATGAGTACACATCCTAGCATGTGATACGGGTATAGCCCGAGGCTCCCAACCAGCCAATCATAAAATCTCATCGAATGGACTAATTGACTCAACAGTAGGTATAGGCCAGTAGAAACTGACTTCCCAAGGGGGAATACATTTTTTGTCCTATCCTTGAAGATTATACTTTATGATAAGTCTGGAGTCTACTGGGAACCGTCAGACATGATAAACATAAAAGTAACATCTGATGAAGGAAGAACTCCTTCTTCTGTTACTAAATAATAGAAATGTTTTTATAGAAATGTATTAACTGCATAGTCATTAGTGACTATGACATTATTATACTAGGGGGGAAGTAGATGTTAATTGAGGAATGTAAAAAGTTAAGAAAAGATTTATTAAAGGCTCTGGAAACAGAAATTGTTGGCCCTGGGTCACAAGGAGTATACGATAATGAGGAAATCATAGAGGAAGGGCCTTTAGAAAGGTATTCTTCAGGAATTCTTTATCCTCAAAAAGAAAAAGTAAGAAACAATGAAGAGCACGATGATACAGCTCAAAATTATTTATCTGAAGAAGCTAAAGAAGATGAAGTATTAGATGCTTCAATAAATATTTCAAATCAATACTATCCCTCGGCTTTAGGAATAAGTTTTTATACGAATGATATATGTCCTGACCTACAGGTTGAAATTAATGCCGGAGTATATAGACGGTTAAATGCAACAGAGTGTGAAAGTGGAGTAGAACATATACCGGATAGTGTTAGAGAAATGATTTTGTTTAAAAAGAAGCTCTCTTATGAAGAAAGAATTTTAAGGCTTAATGAGAAAATCAATATAGAAGAAAGAGAAGCACTAATAGCTTTGTTTGACCACGATGGTTATAGAAAAGCTATTTATAAGATTTTTCAGCTTCAAAACAATGGGTGGAAGAGAATGCCTATTACTAAAACTCTCAGTATTACTGGTGGTGATAGAGAGAAAATTACAGAGTGGGAAGACTTTGTTGAAGAAGGACTAAAACTGCATTGCATCAGAAGGCCTGATGTTAAAAACAACACTACTCTATTTACAATAACATTAATTAATATCAAAGAAAGTAAAAAAGAAAAGAGCAATGAAGATGCTTTTTTTCAAGTGGGATTTAGTGTCAAGCCTGCTGACCATAATATTCAATTTTTAGATTACAATATGTACAATGTTATTTCAGACGACCCAGAAGAAAAGGTAAGTGCTCTTCTCTTTAGAAATAAAAAGACTTATGCAGCAGGCCATGGATGTGCTGTTTCATGGGAAAGTGAAGCAAGTGATAACATTAAAAAGCTAAAGACAGAGAGTATACCATTTTCAGAAGTACCTCAAATGAAATTTGATATTGAGGAAATAGAGGATGAAGTAAAGTCGGTATTGTCTATGAAACATCTATCAGATTTAGGAGAGTGGAGCAAACAAAAAACTATAGATATGTTAGATAAATTTTGCCAACGATATGAGCAGTGGATTACTAAAAAAAGAAGTAAAGTGGAAGATTTAGATTCTTTTTTTCATGATGTGGCAATTAAAAACTTAGATAACTGTAAATATGCATTATATAGAATGAAGGATGGTGTTAACCTACTTAAACAGGATGATGATACCTTTAAATCCTTCCAATTAGCTAATAGGGCTATGTTTATGCAGAGGATTCATACAATATTGCAAGAAAAGGTAAGGTACCCAGAGGATGATCCTATTTTATGGCCAGATTATAAAAATATAGCTGATGAAGAAGCAATGAAGTCAGCCAGCTGGAGGCCTTTTCAATTAGCTTTTTTACTGCTTAATATATGTGGTATTGCTCGGGAAAGCAGTGATGATAGAGACATTACGGATTTAATATGGTTTCCAACAGGAGGAGGTAAAACAGAAGCATATCTAGGTGTTTCCGCTTTTACTATATTCTATAGACGGCTAACAAAACAAGAACATGCTGGGGGAACTACTATCATTATGAGATATACATTAAGACTATTAACTTCTCAGCAATTCCAAAGAGCAAGTACACTAATATGTGCATGTGAGGTTATTAGAAGTCAGTATCCTATAGAACTAGGAAATGAAAAAATAACAATTGGACTGTGGATTGGTTCGGATTCTACACCAAATAATATAAACGAAGCATCAAGAACATTGGATAAATTGATTGCTGGAACTGAAGATAAAAATCCATTTCAAGTTCTAACCTGCCCGTGGTGTGGTACGAAACTGGTAAAGGAGAAGGAAGGGCAACAAATTAAAGGAAAATGGGGATATAAGAAAGGGAGTAGGCCTAAACGATTTATTATTTACTGTACCGATAATAATTGTCAATTTGCAAATGAATTACCTATTAAAATAATCGATGAAGATATTTATAATACTCCACCCACCTTGTTTTTTGGAACAGTAGATAAGTTTGCCCTTATGCCATGGAAGAGAGAGATATCCAATATATTTGCACTAGATGAGGGGAATCAAAACCTGTCACCAGATTTAATTATTCAAGATGAATTGCACCTTATATCAGGACCTTTAGGTACTATAGTAGGTATTTATGAAACGGCCTTAGATGCTTTATGCTCTGCTAAAGGAAGGAAGCCTAAGATTATAGCATCAACAGCTACTATTAGGAGAGCTGAAGAACAAGTGAGGGCACTTTATAATAGAAAGGTAATGCAATTTCCACCTCCAGGTACTGAAGCTGAGGATTCATTTTTTGCAAGACAGGCTTTTTTGGAGGAAAAGCCCGGAAGAATGTATGCTGGAATAATGGCTACAGGAAAAACCCTTGTGACAGCTCAAATCAGAGTTATGGCTGCCTTACTACAATATATGAAAGAAATGGATTACTCTGATGATGTTTTAGATAAGTATTGGACCTTAGTTGGCTATTTTAATACGTTAAAGGATATTGGAAGAACGTCTACCTTAGTTGATGATGACATTAAAGATCAAGTAAGAAGGATAGCCATGAGAAGAAATAAAGAAACAAGGATGTTTTACGAGGCAGAAGAATTAACCAGTAGAAAAAGAGCAGAGGATATTCCACGGGTATTAGAGAAACTTAGTACTTCGTACCCTAATAAAGGCCTTATTGAAATACTTTTAGCTTCTAATATGATTTCTGTTGGAGTGGATGTGGATAGGCTAGGGTTGATGCTTGTGGTTAATCAGCCTAAGACAACTTCAGAATACATACAAGCCACAAGTCGTGTAGGTAGAAGGTACCCTGGGTTAATATTGACACTATATGATGGAGCAAGATCGAGGGATCGTTCTCACTATGAAAAGTTCATTGCATATCATGAAGCTTTCTATAAATATGTTGAGCCTACAAGTGTAACACCTTTTTCTGGGCCTGCTAGAGACAGATGTTTACATGCTGTGCTTGTCACATTAATTAGACATATGACAGGTTTAATAAAAGATAATGATGCTGTAAAGTTCAACAAGGATATTAAAAATCTAGATTTGATATGCAATTATATGTTAGATCGTGTTAAAAGTATTATGCCGGAAGAGTTAGAAGATATGGAAAAAGATTTAAATCAATTGCTAGAAGATTGGGAGAGATTTACTTCTATCGAAAGCAAACTAACATACGGTACAGGAGATCAACACCTATTATACCCCGCTGGGAAAAAATATGGTAAGCATTGGTCAACCTTACAGTCAATGAGGAATGTTGATGTTGAATGTAATGTAAAGGTGCTAGAATAGAATAATTAAGGGGGAATTCTAGTTGAGCAGAGATATTAATGATACTGGTATTAGATATAAAGCTATTAGAAGAGCACAATTTATATCACCATTTGGAGTTGGCAGTATTGTGGACTTTCCTGATGAATCAGTAATGCCTGCAGGAATAGAACTATGGGGTGATAATATAGGGACAAGAATATATGATGATCGATTACAGAGAAGACTAGGAGTAAGGTACTTTAAGATGCCACCGTCTTATGAAGAGAATAAAGAAGGAATTCCTTATTTTAGATTTCCTAAATGGCTTTTTTGTCCTAGATGTAGAGGATTAAAACCTATAGAGACATGGAAAAAAAATTATGATAGGTTAAAAAATCCTGGGTATGCATGGCGAGTACCAAGGTGTGATGTTTGCAGGGTGAAACTTGTACCCACAAGGTTTATTATGGTATGTGAAAAAGGACATATAGATGATTTTCCATGGGAGGAATGGGTACACAAAGGTGAAGTATGTGGAAATCCAGATCTTGAAATTACAACAGGTGGAAGCACATCAGGTCTTGGAGGTATATCTATTAAGTGTAAAAACTGTAATAAAAAAAGAAACATGCAGGGGGCATTTGATGCTAATATACATAAGCATAAATGTACAGGTTTTAAGCCTTGGAGCAATAGTTATGAAAAATGTGAAGAAATAACTCGTACTGCCCAAAGAGGAGCATCGAATATTTATTTTCCTAAAGTAGTGAGCTCTATTGTAATACCACCTTATGCTGATGATTTACTAGAAAAAATAAGAAAACACACAGCTTATCAACTGTTAGAGCAACAGAAAGGAATTATTGATGATGAAGATAATCCCCAGATAGACATGTTATGTCAAATGATTGCAAAGGATGTAAACGGAAATACTAACTCCATAAAAGAAATTATATGTAAGTTGCTTAAAGCCGAAGATGAGTATGAAGTAGAAACAGAAAATAGCTATAGATATGAAGAGTATCAGGCTTTTTTAGGAAAGATAAAGGAAGAGGATAAAAAGTCTAAGGATTTTCATATCGAGATTAGAGAGGGAAATGAATATGAAATTGATGGGTTAGACAATGTAGTGCAAGTCCATAGGTTGAGAGAAGTTCGGTCTTTGGTGGCATTTAGCAGATTAAGACCCTTAGAAAGAAATTACGTACATAGTGATGATGAAGAAGAGGAAAAGCAGGCAACAGCTGTTTCCTTAAGAGATGGAAGGGATATAGAGTGGCTTCCTGCTGTAGAAGTAAGGGGAGAAGGAATATTTATTTCATTTAATTCAGAAAAGCTAAATGAGTGGACAAAAACAAATAGTGAAATAAAAAATAGGGTTGGAAAAATCAATAAACGTTTTAATGACTTTGCTATGCAATTAAAATATGAGGAAAGAAATGTTACACCTAAATTTATTTTCTTACATACTCTTGCTCACTTGCTAATAAGAGAGCTAAGTTTTGAATGTGGATATTCAAGTGCATCATTGAGAGAGAAGATTTACTGTGATGAAACACAAGAAGAACCGGATATGGCAGGCATATTAATTTATACTGCCAGCGGGGACTCAGAAGGAACAATGGGGGGATTGGTAAGACAAGCGGATCCAAGCTTTTTTAAGAATATAATAAAGAAGGCTGTAATAAATGCAACTTGGTGCTCTAATGATCCTTTATGCATTGAAAGTGATGGGCAAGGCTTTAACTCTTTAAACTTAGGAGCATGTCATGCATGTACCTTATTACCAGAGACAAGTTGTGAAGAATTAAATAGATTTCTTGATAGAGCCATGATAGTAGGGCTACCTAAAGATCCTAGTATTGGTTTTCTAAGCAGTTTATTATAATGATGGCATAATCTATCATTATGGTAAAAGAAGTGAAAATTTGGTCGTTTAGACATATATATGAGAATAAAATAAGTTAATTTTGCCTTGAAAGCAGGTTAAGTGACGTGAATATATTACAGGTAGGTTATTGTAAGCTAAGGAGAAACTCTTTATTAGCAAATAAAGTTAATTCTCTTTAGCTTTACTTTTTTCCTGTTCTCCACTTTCTAAACTCATTAATCAACAATAAAAATTCTTGGACATTATTATATTTCACTACTACCTTAAAACTGGTTACTCCAAAGGTGTAGCAAATAGCTGTAAAGAATCGATAAGAAATTCTTTCCAATAAATACTCAGAAATACCATATAACAAAATAGTCACTCCTAAGGAAGAGATGAGGACCTTTAATATTAATACTTCTGTTATCTTATCCAAAAAAGTGTCTACCAAATCTTTAGAATATGCTCCAAGAAAGCAAAAGAAATAAATATAGCAGAAGAGAGTGATGTCCTCTGGGAGAGTTATCATCACTTTGCACCTTCTTTAAGAGTAGTTAGAGAATGAGATTTTCCGCTAAGACTTTTTTGCCTGTGAGAAGTCGTTGTACTGCTAGATACGTTTTCTCGTGTTGTTTCAAGTTTACATATGGTATTTTGTAGAGTGGCTAAACTAATAAACATTAGAAGTAAACTTAATAAGCTAAAGAGAATATTTTCTTCACTTTTAATTTTATTAGCTTCCTTAGTTTCAATAATATCAATAAGAGGTATCTCATTTTCTTCACGATCTACAGTTGACATTAAAGGCGAACTGTCGGCTAAGACGATATAGGAAGCTGATCTTTCAGGAAAAAAATTAGTAAAATAATAATCCTTATAAGCAAAATAAATATTACATGAAAGGATAATAGTAATAATAAACAATAGTATAGCTATCCCTTTAGTATATGGTTTTTTACTTCTTATCATTGCAATATCCTCCTTTCGTGGTTATAACAAAAGGCATGGTGTCCCATGCCCTTTGTTTCCTATGCCTCCACAACATCTAACTCAGTAGTTGCAGTCTGAACAATGTAGGCACTATCAATCTCCACTAAGTTCCCAGCATTAGAATGTACAGCTCCGCTGGCAATGATGGCCTCCATAACGGCTTTCACCTCATTGTCCATTAAATCGTCTCTAGGAATAGATACTCTAATCCCTGCTGTAGAGTCCTGGTCTGTCTTAAATACCATTCTTAAATATTTATCCAAATTGTCACCTCCTCTTTTTTAAGACATGGATAACTAAATGTTATTCAGTTATTTCACATCGGTCTATCAGATTAGCTGTTTTGATGTCGTAGGGGAATAGGGAACCTATTTGCACTACTACATTAAAGACATCCTCTAAAGCTGCATCCGGCTTAAAGTTGGCTAGAGTTCTAGTGATATAGGTTTCTTTACCTTCACCATCTAGACCTGTAATAAACTGAGCAGATGCACTTCTTCTTTCGTTTATCTTTCTAATGGCCATACATTTCACCTCCTTTCGTGGAAGAATTCCCTTTTATAATTAGATAACGGATTGATGAATGCATTAACTCACCTAAGTATAAGTAGGGCAGATTGTTTATTGAGTTATTCAAACTCTTACATTTCAAAAGAAGTTATTTACTATCCCTTTGAAAAGTCAAAGGTCTTAACAATATCCTTAGGATCTGGAGGTGTTTCATCATAATCCATTTCAAATAATACATCCTCTTCTTCAAGCTCTGCTTCTATAGCATTGATATCCTCTGTAGCATCTTCTTCATGAAGATCGTTCATAGATAGCTGCAATGTCTTAAAGCTGACGGAGATTTCTTCGTTAGGTCGAAACTTTCTTATGGCAATTAAGTTTTCATCGTTTAGCTCTATATCACTTAAAACAATGGTGATGGACTGGTTCCAATTCTCATTGGTGACCTTATTGACGATATCCATCTTTTTTACTTTGGCTATAAAATCGGTATTAGGCAATTCATCACCTCCTATCTTCTTGTAGCATAGAGGTTATTAGCCTCGCCACTTTACAAGGTTTCCTTGTCTTACATCAACATGGGTAAAGGTAGGGTAGGTACCAATTCCCGTAAATCCCAGTTCTTCTGCAATTCCAGCTATAGCTTCAGGAGAATAGCCAGGAACTTGAATATCAGCAGCTCGACCCAGCATATGCTGACTGTTGGGGCTACCACCTACTCTTCGGTTATGCTCTAAGGTCCTATAGCCCGATGTAAGATTGACAGGGCCGCCAACTCTATCTCGAAGCTTCTGGAGTTTTTCTAGTAAACGGTTATCTAGCTTGACTAATTGGGTACCACCTCTACATTGAAACTCCCATAGTTGAAAGTTTTTTGCTATTTGTATTTTGTTCATTTTATCCCTCCCTAGTTTAATTGCCTACATTATACAGTATGGATTTCAAAAACTCAGTAAAGAGGCGGCAAAGGGGTTTACAACGAGGAAATAATTAGGTAAAATATAATAGAACATATGTTTGGTGGTTGAAATTAAGTAGTAGGCACAGTAGAAGTTACATAAGAACGTAACATATAAAACGACATGTAAAAAATAAAAAGGGATAGGGGGGAATAGAAGCTTTGATAATGATGGTAAAGGATAAGGATAGAAAGTTAGAAGTATTGTTAGTCATAGAAGAATACATTCAGAAAAGAGGCTATAGTCCTACTGTTAGGGAAATAGGAAAACTAGTGGGTTTTAAATCTACATCAACAGTTCAAAGGCATTTAGTGGAAATGGAAATCATGGGGGTAATAGAAAGACAGAGATCGTCCCCTAGGGCTTTGGCTATTACTAAAAAGGGTAGGGAGATTATTGGGGCTTATGAAGTGATAGGTACATAAAAAATAAATTGAATAAACATAGCGGAAGATAGAGAAGATCACCTAAAGGAAATCTCCTCTATCTTTTTTGTATTCCCACCGTCCACCCTAAATAATCCTCTAGGGTCCACAACCTTTCCCCCACACTCCTTCATCCAGGAACCAATATTTGTTCCACAAAATAGGTTCCCCTCCTTCATTCCCTTAGGTGAAAAGATTGTATCTATGGGGTCTTTGTCTCTGCTCCTTACGGAAACTGTTTTCTTATAAATATATGAAAGGAGAGGATGAGGAGAGAAAACAGATTCCTTTAGTCGCTGGGTCAAGCTTTAAGGTATTTATTGCCACCACCTCCACAGACTGTAGTATCTAAGGAAAAAATATGGGGAAAGGCTACAGACAGTTCCAGTGGTTAGGTCTATCTCTAGGGCCCTGCTTCACCGTACTTTGAGGCAATTGAATGATTTGATACTGGATAATTTGGTGGCAATGGGAAGAAGAGAAAGGATATTAATAGGTACCGTGAAGCAGGAAATTCAAATAAGCTAAGGTCATCAGAAGAGGAAAACCACCTCACCTGTCTTTAGGGTCTTTACAGTAGCTATGCTCTAGGGTCCATCCTCCAACTAACGTTCCGGCATGACAGAACCTAAAGGCCTAGTCGCTGGAGGTCCTGTTCTGTCATACTCTTCACTTTCCCTAAATGTTTTGTTTAAGAAATAGTTGCACAAACCACAACTACCGCTTTGCTTTCCTTAAACGAACATTTAGGAAATAGTGTGGGGATGGTGGTAGTAGGGCTTTATGATCTTTTGTTAGGGTTTACTTTTGAGGTCCAAAAAGTGGAGATGCTCTGCATCCCTGCTGACATTGTGGATATGATGGA
>JAFIFG010000152.1 GCA_020832135.1 Clostridiaceae bacterium | reverse complement strand
CGATTTAGTCCTTGTGACAAGGTGATTTTAAATGTTTTGTGGCCCATTTTTACTACCTTGCAACGTTTTGTCATTGTATGTTCATTTTTAACAGGATTATAAATTTTTACTCCCTTTGACATACCCTCAATAAAAGAAGGGGTAATATCTTTATTTACAGTTACGATATAGTCCTTTTCATGATTGTTTTTCTCCCTTAAAATTTCATTAACGATACTTCCGTCATTGGTAAGAAGGATTAACCCCTCAGATTCTTTATCTAATCTACCAATTGGGAAAATACGTTCAGGGTGATTTACAAAGTCAATAATATTCCCTTTTATATGTCCCTCGGTTGTGCAAGTAATACCTGGCGGCTTATTTAAAGCGATATATATATCATTCTTTTTTAGCTTTAATAATTGGCCATTTAACTCAACCTTATCCCCTAAACTTACTGTTAATCCAATTGTGGCTATTTCACCATTTACCTTTACCTTTTTCTGTTTAATCAATTCGTCAGCCTGTCTCCTAGAACAAAGCCCTGTTGAACTAATAAAGTTATTTAGTCTCATACCTATCTCCTCATAGCTAGCTCAGCTAATCTAGATGTACTATAGCTTAAGCTTTTATTTGTTTTCATTAAAACAATACTTCCATATTATGTATTTTAATAGTTTTATTATTCACTATTACATACTGTTTATTCGATTTGCGAGGTGCAAAACTTAGTTAAAGCTGAAGAGTCGTCTATTGACGACTCCTTTTCCATCCCACACAAGCTCCTTGTGCTAATATTTACTTATTTTATCAAAGGGATAAAATCTAAAAAAGACCTTTCCCACTACATTTTCAACAGGCACTGGTCCTATTTCTCTGCTGTCCATACTTACGTTTCTATTGTCCCCCATAACAAAAACATGATCTTCTGGTACAACTACTGATTCAAAAGCATGAAGCATATCCTCTTTAATGTAATCTTCCTCCAATGCTATGCCATTACGATATACTGCCCCCTCTTTAAATTCCAATAAATCCCCAGCTTTTCCAATAACTCTTTTTATCCAAAAGTGTCTACCGGTATCTTCATTAGTGATCCTTCTTATTAAAGGATTGTCAATAACCTCATCCTTTAAAGTCCTTTGTCTCTCTACTCTACTATCGACGATGACAATATCACCATATTTAGGTTCTTTACCTAATATATATGCACTTTTAAATACCATCACATGATCTCCAACTTTATCAGCATCAAAAGAACTTTCCCCCTCTAATGTTGGTTCCATAGAGGCCTCACTGACTATGGAGGGTTGAAGAATAAATGCACTAATGAATACCGAGATTAGCAAGGAAACAACAATTACTTTTGTCCATTCCAAGATTTCTTTCATGATCCTTTTGCTTGTCATTGAATTCACTCTCTTTCTTAAACACATTCTACTATTTTACTAATATTGTAATTGTTATATTTCATAGTTTCTTTATTTTTCTATTATTATTATAACTTATTTATTTTTGTATATCTATCCCATTTTCCTTACCTCTAAGAACAAAAACCATAAAAAGCTCCCATCCTCCATCAGAGGATAAAAGCTTTTTACTATTTTTCCTTTTTATTTTCCAATAATACTACTTTACTGCTGCAACAACAGATAACTCCACTAAAATATCTTCTCGTGCCATCCTAGCTTCTACACAAGCTCTTGCAGGCTCAAATCCATTTTCAACCCATGCATCCCAAACTTCATTCATATCTTGAAACATAGATATATCTTTTAAATAAATGGTTGTGGTAAGAATATGATTCTTATCAGACCCATATTTATTAAGTAATTCCTCAACTTTTTCAAGTACAACTTTGGTTTGCTTTTTGACATCTTTATCAGCATCCCCACAGGTTTGCCCACATAAATAAACTGTTCCATTATGCACTACTGCTCGACTCATTCTACCTGTTCCTTCATATCTTTTAATCTCCATATGAAATTAAAGCCTCCATTCTATGTAATATTTCTTGAATAAAGTTAATTATACTAAATTTAAATGCTCGTTTCAATTAGCGTTCCGGCAGTTTGCCAAGTCACTCTGATCCTAAACTTCTGCTCCTTGGCTAAAGTGATTTTGCAAACTATCTGTTAGCTGAAGTCCTCTCTATCTTAATCATGATATATATTGCTAAAAAGTGCTAATTCATACTTTAAATAAGATATTTTTGTTTGTTGTTTTACCATCGAATGTCATTGGAACACCTTTATATTTTTTCACTCAATAATAATACTCTGAAATATAGCTCAATTAGTTTATTTACATTTGCTGCATATATAGAGTATTCGGATAAAAACCTAATTTTTTATAAAAGCTGATAGTATACTCATTTTCTTGAGACACTGTTACTCCAATAACTTTACAATTATTTTCTTTCATCCACTTAAGATGTTCAACTATAAGTTCTTTTCCAACACCAGTGCCTCTCCTAGATTCATCTACATGAAGTGATGCTATTTCGCCTTTACCTTCAATTATAATTGATATACAGTAACCTATATATTCTCCCTTATCCTTAGCAATCGTTATTTTAAGCATATCATCATTAAACCCTTTAAAACCTTTAATTTTCTCTTCAAAGCAGATAGAGCGATATGCCTCACTAAAATATTCGGAGCTATTTTCATGATACTGTCGATTCTTCTCCCATAAGTTTTTTATTACTTCAATCTTATCAAAAGAAATATCAAAAATTTCAACCAAGATTAAGTCTCCTTTTCATAATTATATTTATTATGTAACTATTCCATTTTGGTTAATGAACTAATAAAACCCATCAAGCATTTCACAATGCCTTTTAGATACATTATAAATAATTTATAGAATATATTATCTGATATCATCATTTTCTATAACGTCTCTGATTAGCAATGTCTCTAAACTATACCTACATAGCCTTTCTTGGCAGCCAGTAAAGAGATGACAGCTAATTTTTTTAGGTGCAGTTAGTTACTATACTTCAATAACTTTTCCTGTTTTTAATTCATTTAAATTGCTCATCTTCTGACTTAAATAGCTATACGGTTGTGTGCCAGTACAATGGCATGTATAATACTTATCTGTATTATTGTTTCTAAGAATATTTGAAAGATCCTCTAGAAAATCTTTGGAGGTAGAATTTTTAATTTTCATTCCCATTAAATGAAATCCACCGATTACTGTGTTCAAATCACTACCTATAATATCTTTTGCTCTCTCAATTATATTAACAATACCTTTATGAGCACACCCACAAAACAGACTATATTTATGATTTTCATTAATCAACAAACTTATTTCATGTTGAAAATCGTCTTTTTTCACCAAACCATTACTACCTTCTTTTAGTAACTTATCATTACCTTTTGGCACCAGCTTATCGCCTTTAACATTACTAAATAAAATCAATTCATCGTCTATTTTCATCATTTCATCTACAAATATAAATCTATTATTACTAATTAATTTTTTCTTCAAACCTATATCATACTTAATAATTCCAAATATTTTTACCAAATGTCTATCAAATGCACCCTTTCCAATATAAATTTTGGCTTTACTATTGCATTTTAAAAATACTTCTAGTCCACCACCATGATCATAATGTCCATGTGATATAACTACTATATCTATATCTTCCAAGTTCACCCCTAACTTGCAGGCATTATATACAAATGAATCATCTGTTCCAGTATCGAATAATATCTTATGATTAGATGTTTCTATATACAATGACAAGCCATGCTTACATTTGTATTCTTTTGAGATAGTTCTATTTTCTAACAATGTTATTACTTTCATAAATTTCCCCTTTTGCGGTGCTTGCACTCAGTGAGAAGATGTGGTGCTCTGACCTTTCCTTTAAATCGTGCTTCTAGTACCTTTATGTAAATGTATTGTTCTCCTATGCCATACACCCCGTTATTCAGAGGGCGACAGGACGTAGCACCCTTTAATTTATATTTGAATTGTACATCACATTTTAAAATAGTTGCTCCTTAACTCATCTTATGTGTCAATACTTACATCTCAATTGTAGCAGAAATTTACATAATTGTGAAAATAAAGCACACTATTTTAAATAAACTTTTTTACCTAAACAACATTTTCTCTATACAGAGCCTTTCTAATTAATGACATTTTTCAATAATCGTGAAACTATCTTTGAAAAACTCAAGTTATGATTTTATGAGATTCTCCCATCCATTTATATAGTAGGAAAACAGCCACTAATGCTGTTATCCCTTCAGCAAAGACTGGAGTCATCCAAATTCCTACCTCCCCCCATATTCGTGGAAATACTGCTAGACCTATTAAGGTAAATACTAACCCTCGGCAGACTGCTACTATTAAAGACTTACCTGGCTCTTCTAGAGCAGTAAAATATACTGACCCAATAATACCCACTGGCATAAAAAGGATAGACCAACTAAGATATTTTGCCACCTGTAGGGTTAGTGTTAATGTTTCTGGATGATTCGGAATAAAAATAACTACCAGTGCCTCAGCTTGCCACCTAAGAAGCACGAAAATCATAACCGACGTTATAAGAGAGAATGCCATCAATCTCTTTATGACACCTAGTACCCTATGGGAAAGTCCTGCTCCATGGTTATAGCTAATAATAGGTTGAATACCATTGCCCATCCCCATAAAAACTGTAAGTCCAAACAACAAAAGGTATTGAACCAAAGTAAAGGCTGCTACCCCCACAGCCCCAACATAACTAAGTATGAGTCTATTGTATAAAAAGGTAGTTACCCCTAAGGCTAGACTATTGAATAGCTCAGAGGAGCCATTTATGGCAATAGAACCAAGCACCTCCCAGGATCCCTTTGTAGTAGCAAAGCTTAGACCAGGGGTCTTTTTCATTGTTTTCTGGATAAAGTACCCTAAAAAGATCATAGCTCCTAAAGACTGAGAGATTCCTGTTGCTAAAGCAGCCCCTGCAATTCCCATATTTAATGGAAACAAAAACAAATAATCTAAAATAATATTTAATATTGCTGTGGAGGCCATCACTCCAGTTGCCATATTAGGACGTCCATCATTTCTTACCGATTGCTCTAAAATAAAAATTAATATCATAGGTGTAAAAAAGAAATGTACTGCATTTAAGTATTCCCCAGCATAATAACCCAATCTTCCACTGGTTCCCAAAAACTTTAAAATTTCAGGAAAAGCTATAGAGACAATACCACTTCCTCCTATCCCTAAAATAATTCCCAGCATCGTTATAACACTAAGAATACTACCGGCCCTATTGGTTTCTCCCTTTCCTAAAAAAACTGCAATTTTTGCATTTCCACCTACTCCAATCATAATGGCTAACCCAGATAACATGGCTAGGATTGGATATAAAATATTTACCGATGCCAATGCTTCAGGCCCCAGTCGTCGCCCTACTAAAATTGCATCCACCATCTGATATAAAGTCATAAAAAGCATGGATGCAACTGCTGGAAGGATATTCTTTATCATTAAACTT
Organism: Clostridiaceae bacterium; assembly: GCA_020832135.1. Lineage (GTDB taxonomy): Bacteria > Bacillota > Clostridia > Peptostreptococcales > Natronincolaceae > JAFIFG01. The sequence goes on along the minus strand of JAFIFG010000152.1, from coordinate 16,267 downwards.
CCCAAAGGCTTCGTCAGAAAAGCCTCTCTTGTAGGATCCACTAAGCTCTCTTCATTATTTTTTTCATGCTCTTTCATATTGAATACCTCCTAAAACTTCTTATTATTAAAAACACACCTTTTTATCTTCATTCTATATCATTGAAAAAAGCTACCCTATTACAGAGCCTTCTTGACTATTTCCATTTATTACTCCTCTAAATTTTTATGAATTGTACTATGCCACTGATGATGCCTAAACTCCCAATTGTAAAACAGGTCCAACCTATGATATTCCTACTTTTAGATACCTGTTTTTTTAAAAGAAATACTCCAAAAACTATAAAAACCACACTTAAAACTACATTGAATAAAAGAAGTTGTGGTTCAAAACCACCAAAAATCCTCTCTAGCATATTATCCATAAAACCTTCAAATTTTTGTTCCATCTTTACTGACCTCCATACGATTAAATTTTTTATATATCCTAATTTCGTAGCAATTCAATAGTGAATTTATCCTCCATCAAAGAAAAGAAGAATTCTCTAAAGGATTCAACCATTAAATTTATTGAAGCAATTTTTAACATACATTTATTATGTATGTATGTTTTAAAAAATAATCCGCCCTAAAAAGGGCAGGTGATCTATAGGTATACTATACTCTACTATACTCTAATAGAATATTATCTGCATATTTTATACAAGCCTCTATAACTTCATCATCTATGATGGGTATCCCTAAACTATCAAACACTTTTCTCATATACTGATACTTGGAGATTAATTGTTTCTTTGTTACTGAAAAAACGAATGGGTTAGCCCAGATATTTAATAGAATTGATATAGTTTCAGCAGTTTCCTTACTATCTCCAGCTTGAATAGAGCCATCTTCATAACCTTCAATAATCCACTTTTCAATTAAAGGTGCCAATTCTGTAACAGCTTCTTCCAACTGACGGGCCAAGAGCCTTGTATTTTTCATTAGAGATAGACTAAAGGTAGATAATTGTTGCTGTTCTATACTAGTCAAAGAATATATTAATAATTTTTTTATTTTTTGTAGTCCAGTTATATTCTTTTCTTGTTCTATTTTAGAAAACACATCATTCTCACTAAACATTCTTGTTAGTACAGCCTCTAAAATTTCTTCTTTATTCTTAAAGTGATGATAAACTGCTCCTCTAGTTAGCCCCCCTAGGTCTGCAACAATGTCCCCCATGGTAGTGTTATCATAGCCTTTTTCTAAAAACAGCTTTGTAGAAACATCTAAGATTAAATTAACTGTTTCCTCTGGAAATTTATTTCTTGCCATGTAGGTCCCTCCTCAACATACATTCACCATGTATGTTATCATGCAATTCATTTATTGTCAATATTATTATCTGTTCTATTTTAAAGCTTCTCCACGATACTTTCGGCGGATGAAACAATTAAGCTATCAACACAATTTAGAACACTAAAAAAGCCTATTATATATTTCCTAAAATCACCTTATTAAGATATTTTTTAGCAATATCTTCTGCTCTTATCATAAAGCCTATGTCGGTTGAAGAATTTTCTAGTTTATATCTGGGAAAATACCTTGAAAGATGCAGGGGTATGTCTCTGTCTATGTTACTTAAAAACTTTGCAATTTCCTCTACTTCCTCTACTGTATCATTCTCCCCAGTAACTAATAATGTAGTGACCTCCACGTGACACGATTTTGCAGCTGTTTCGATGGTTTTTAATACGGGTTTTAAACTTCCACCACAAAGTTCTTTATAATATTTACTACTAAAACTTTTTAAATCAATATTCATAGCATCTACATAGGGTAACAGTTGTTTTAAAGGTTCCTCACTGATATATCCATTGGTGACAATGACTACTACTGCATTAGGATCTGTCTCTTTTAAAAGTTTGGCACAATCATATACATATTCATACCAAATACTTGGTTCATTATAGGTAAATGCCACCCCTATATTATCTTTTGCTGTTAATATCGTCTCCAACAAATTTTCTTTAGGCACAAATTCACTTTGGGCTATATATTGAGAAATACTATAATTTTGGCAAAAACCACAAACAAAATTACATCCAAAACTTCCTACCGAAAGAATTTGGCCACCAGGCTTAAAATAACGAAGTGGTTTTTTTTCTATAGGATCTAAACAGATAGAGGTAATCTCTCCATAATTGATAGTATAAAGCTTTTCATTTTCATGGGTTCTTACATTGCATTTTCCTTTATGTCCCTTTTCAATGATACAATTATGTGGGCATAAAAAGCAATGAATTTTGTCTTTTACCCTTTCATAAAACATAGCTTCCCTTTTCATAGCATTAATCCTCTTCCTAATTCTCTTTATAACGAATTACTTTAAATTTCTGTATTTCGTACTCTTCACTAGACTCTATGCCTGCTTTTTGTAAAGCAATGGATACTTGTTCTTCCACCGTATCTACTCCCTCTAGATCCGGCAGTAAAAGCCCTGTCCTTCCTTTACTACTGACAATAACACCATATTCCCTTGGATTTAGTTCTTCTTTTGAGGCAGCCTCAGGCTCTGTTAAAATATCTACTGAAAAAACAATATCCATGAGTTCTTCTTTTTCAACCTCATAAAAACGAGGATCAAAGAGTCCTGCTTCAACAGCATTGCTTATAATCTCATTAGCAACATTACTCTTTGTAGGAAATACAGTTCCAACACAGCCCCTTAAATCTCCATGTTTTTTTAGAGATACAAATACACCTCTTGCCGTATTTTTCATTTCATCTGTTACATAATCAGGAAGTTGTTTGAGCTCTTCTCCGCTGCCTAAGTAGGTAGTAAGACTTTCTCTAGCCAGTCTCACATAAGGGTGGCTTCCTTGCTTTCTCTCTTCATAGATAGCTCTACGTAGTCCTTGTAGTTCCTCTAATTTAGAAGCACCTTCTGAAATGACATGGAACTTCATTACACCATAACCCACGCCAAAAGTACCTTCATAGCTTAAAAGTTCACCATTGAATTTTTTCCCTTCTAGTGCACCAAGCAGAATAGCGATAGACCGCCTTCCACATTCTCCAGCATTACAGATCAGTTCTTCATCCATGCTAAATACACCCTTTACGTCTCCCTTTTGTAAATGATGAAGAAACTCTGCATCAAATTTTTCACCAAAAACACTATATTCGTAAGGTCCTTCTTCCTTTAATTTATGGGATAAATCCCCACTTGCTATAATAATAGCATCTTCCTTTAGTTCTTCTACTGCTTTGTTAATTTCAATACCTAATTTATATAAGTCAATGTCACTTAAAGCTGTATAGGTAATATGTACAAGCTTATACCTACTATAGTACTTATTGATAAAATACAAGGGAACTATAGCTCCATGATCCAAAAACAGAGAAGTATTATATTCATTTAAAAGAGAGTTTGTAGCCATTTCCACAGATATACCTTCATTATAGGCTAGTTCATATATTCTACTGGTAAGGCTTTTGTGGATTGGGAGCTTCATAGAAACATTAGGTACTCCAAAGTCTTTTAAATCTCCATAGATTTCCTCCTCATAGCTAAGTGCAATGGCATCCTCAAACATAGTACCATGTGGGGTTACTAGTATAATAGTACCGGGAGATTTTCCAGCAATTTCTTTTCCTATTGTATGTAGGCTATTACTGGTAGCACTAATCTTTTCTTGTGCCCCCTGACCTACCTCTGGAAGCACAATAGGGGGATGGGGCAGTAAGTAAAAACCTTGTAAACTCATAAAAATCACCTCTATATAATATTTGTCTTTAATGTTTTAATTAGTTTTCCTACTTTATAAAATTAAATACTTTCAATCATCATGAGTAAGTTACGTGGTATCAATGGAGTAACTGTTTTGTAACGTAAAAAAACTATACAGCATAAAATGTTTAGTACCTAAATAAGAGGAGGTGTTCTCTTGGAAGTATCAGTTATTATAGAAAGTGTTATTTCTTTATTTATTATAATATTAGTAGGCGTTTATGGAAGCAAGAAAAAAATCATTACTGCAAAAATGAATAAAGGATTAGTAGATCTTCTTATACAAATAGCATTACCTTTTATGATTCTTTCTTCTTTTATTTATACCTATGATGATACCATTAAATCTAATGTTGTAAAAACATTTTACTACTCTATTGTAGCTTATATAGTAATGATCAGTGTTTCGCATTTACTTCTATTGCCAATAAAAAATGATAAAAAAACAATACTGCATTTTGCCAATGTGTTTGTTAATACAGGTTATGTTGGATTTCCAATACTGAATTCTATCTATGGTGCAGAGGGTGTAGTGTATGGATCTATATTTAATATGTTTTTTGTCATACTGGTATGGACATATGGACTTATATTATTTAAAGGTGACTTTAACAAGAAAAAGTTAAAAGAGGAACTAAAAAAAATCCTTTCAAATCCATCTATTATAGCAGTTTGTATAGGCATTATCATTATGATATTTAATATTCAACTACCAGATGCCCTATTATCTAGTATAGGAGCTATTGGTAGTATTACAGGTCCTTTATCTATGATTATTATTGGAGTTATACTTTCAAATGTTAAAATAAAAAAATATTTAAGAGATTGGACAATATATTATGGAGTAGCTACTAAGTTAATAATCATACCTGCTATTATGTACTTAATTTCATTGTTAGTAGGGGCTCCATCCAAGGCTATAAATACAGTAATTATTATGTCTGCCATGCCAGCCTCCGCAATGACTTCAATCTTAGCAGAAAGTTTTAATAAAGAAAAAGAATATGCAGCTGTTATTGTATCTGTAACCACATTACTTTCTTTAATTACTGTTACTGTATTATTAAAAATTATAATATAGTTTCAAAGCAAATGTATTTAAAAAATCGCTATCATTTATGGTACGATTCTCCATAATGTTGTATTGGCGGTTTTTTATTAAGCTTAATTAAGGTAGAAACTACAATTGCCCTGGAACAATGTGTCTATGTACTTGTTCCTGTCCTCACACCGAAATTTTCTGCATAAGAATTTCATCATTTATACCGAACCTTTGGACAATCTATCCATACCGGTAACCTGGTATTAGAATTTCCCTTTGCAGTATTAACTTGAGATTGTGTAATAAATACGCTTTCTGTGAGATTTGCCCCTCTGATTTGGCATAGTCTCCTTCCCTTATAAATCTTACATCAAAGCCATAGATGCCATGATCACTCGATTTCGCCCCTCAGTTTTTGCTTCATATACAGCTTTATCCGCTGTCTTGATCAAATCCTTTGGAGAAGACTCAATACTAGGAATTATAGTTGCAACACCCAAACTAATCGTAACATATTCACTTATCAGTGAATCTTTATGGGGAATTCTAAGTTTTTCTACACTTGCACGGATAGCCTCTGCAGTCGCTAAAGCTTTATCTTCTTCAGTGTTTGACATAATGACCACAAATTCTTCTCCACCATATCGAGCGACTAAATCTCCTGCTCGTTTACAGGACTGTTCTAATACCTTTGCCACCTGTTTTAAACATACATCCCCTGCGGGGTGTCCATAGCAATCATTATAGGTTTTGAAATAATCAATATCTATAAAAATTAAGGAAATTTTTTTCTCGAGACGTGTTCCACGTCTCCACTGTAAATCTAGGGATTCATCAAAATGTCTGCGATTCCATATATTGGTTAAAGGGTCTTTCAAAGAAAGTAATTGCAAAACTCTATTGGCTTCCTGCAGTTCAGAACTTTTCTGTTGAATTTTATTATTTGATATCTCTAACTCCCTTGTCCGATCCTTGATCAATTGTTCTAGATTTTCATTCAACTCCTTTTGATAACTAGCTATTTCTTCTTCCTTTACTAGAGAGTTAGAGAATTTCTTACCTAATGCTAGGGAATGGGTAAGTACAAATATCAGTTGCCCAAAGGCAGTGAGATTTTCTTTTTGAATTATAGCTCTAGGCAGATGATGATCATGATCACTCATCCAAGTACTTAAGAAGATAATGTCATTAATGCTAGTTATGATTAGCACTAGTGCACCCACTGCAATAAGTTTTCCTCCTATTTCATTCTTCCATAATATTTTAACTATAACATAGATCATGTAAGCAATAATCCCTAGGGCAAATATTTGAAATATCCCATTAAATCTAGTAAAAATACGAACAGGTGTAAATAGAACCAGTAACCCAAAGGTCACTCCAACTCCCTGACTTATTTTTAAAGCTTTATTCGATATTATCTCTGGAAATAGAGATTTAAAGAACATCACAAATATATGTACTCCAAGATAAAATGATAGTGTTTTTACCTTATGAGTAATTTCCCAACTAAAATTGGGAAATAAGTAACAAAAAAATATTTGTCCCACCAACAATGTCCTTGCAGCAACAAAGATACAAAACACTCCAAAATAAAGGGGTGATAAATCCTTTTTCCTAAAGACAAATAAAGCAAGATGATATAAGCCCATAATTAACAGACTTCCAAATAGAAAAAGCTCATAAGCGATATCTTTGTAACGAAAGTCAAGAACTTGTGCTGCCTCACCCAACCTCAGGCTCTCTAAAATTCCACCGCTGCGGTGTTTATAGTTCGCCACCTGGATTACTACCTCAATTTGATCCCCTTCTGGTTCAAAAATAACAACTTGAGGAAGATATTGGGGAATCATCTCATTTTTCTCTTTACTCACAGTTCCAGCAGAAGCTATAGGCTCTTCATTAATCCACATTTTATAGGATGTTAATATTCGTGGCACCCTCATCCCCAAGGCTTTATTATTATTTTCTGTTTTAATGATTAGTCTATATGTTGCATAACCATCTCCAGACAGTACTTTATTGTCGACTTGATATCCATTCCACGCCCTTGGGAGATTGATAAATGTTGATTCTTTTCCATAGGCATTATTAAAATCCTTTGGATCCAGCAGTTGATTCCAATAAAACTCCCATTGTCCATCTAAAGGAACCAAATCCCCTCCCAGTTTCCACTCAGTCAAGTCAAGAATTCCGTTTGCAGCCCTTGGAGCAGGAGTATTGAAATCTCTATAGGTGCATCCAGTAAGAGTCCCTATGACAACAATGCCTATTATAACAAGCTTTAAAACTCTTCTAATGTTATCCATGCAGACTCTCCTTTCTAATACAAAACTTATACCAAGTAAGTAACTAGTTTATTCCTACTAAAGAATATATTTCTTATTTCTTCTTATTTTGTTATTTTCCTCCATATTTTTATAGAAACCTATCATAAAAAATTATATAGCAAGCAGGAGTGGTCCTTGCTTGCTATATAAATGGATTCGATTATTACTATCTTTATTGCTTTGTAGTATTTGTATTTGAGTTATGATACGGTTCACCGTATCATTGTAACTGTGGTTTCTCGTATATTTTATTGAATCACTTAAAACCCAGCTTCTTCATCTACAATAATTACTCTCATTCTCTCCGGACCATAGGTCATAGCAGCTACCCGATTCCCACTATGATCAATATTTACTATATTTCCTACAAATAAATAATTCATTTGGTAAAAAAACTGCTGTTGTTGATATCTGCAATTTTTCAGCAATTTCAAACCGATCACAGAATGGCTTTAAAGTGAAGTTTTTCATTAAAACTGGTTTTGTAATATTTCTAATGAGTACGGTATTAAGATTGAGAGTTAATGAAAACCAACTGTGATGATAATAACTCTTTTTCAACATAGCTAACCAAAAAACAACACTTTTCCTTTTATTAAAGATGTGGTATTCTATATAATGTCGAAATTTGAAGGTTGTTTTTAGAGGAGTGATTATTGTTGAAAACAGATAAAGTAACCGAAAAAGTAGTAGGCGGAAAGAAAATTTATATTGTAGAGAATCATCATGAAGTTATAATTCCATGGTCAGAATATGCTTCTAATAATGAAACTTCACCAGTATTATTAACTTTTGACCACCATATGGATACTCGTAGTGCATTTTACAGGTATTCCCATAAGGTTGCTGGCTTAGAATGGAGACCCGTAAGAGATCAATTGATAGCAGATGTAGATATAAATGCATCAAGTAATATTATATCATCATTAGAAAGGCTTTGTAATGATGAGCATATAGATTTTTCATTACAAACAGGGATAATATCAGATGCGGTGATATTTAGCCTGATGAATGCAGGTGTTTGCACAGATTATGCTAATAATAAAATTTACTATATAGATCCTTGCTGTACTAGCAAATGTAAAAAGAGTTCACATGATGATGAATGTCAAATTAATGTATATGATAAGGTAATAGAAGGAGAGGAACTATTGTTTAAATTAAACAAAATAAATAAGTTTATACCTGGCTTTTTTGTCTCTAATCAAATAAACAGAAAATTTATTTTAGATATTGATTTAGATTGTTTCCATACTAAAAAAGCTATCAATGCCATAGATATGTCTGTTTTTAACTATTTGGTAAATAATGCAGAAATAATTACTATAGCAACAGAAGGATATTATGTTGCATTAGAAAAAAAGGATAATGATATAAATGAGCATTATCTTTTAGAAAAGTTGTTGGTGCATATAGAAAATGCTATAGAAAGAACAAAAGATAATAAAAAATTTAAATTCTCTACAGCATCTTAAAGAAGTCATTTTATTAGAGTCTATTACTACTAAAACCACAAGTGAGGTCACAGAAAATAGATTTTTAAATGGAAAAGTCTACTGGCACTGTAAAAGCGAACTAGCATAACTCTAATCATTCTTGAATATTTAATTCAACTATTTTTCACCTTAATAACCTGTACTTTGCTTCAATATTCTGGTTAGATTTAATTTAGTCAATCTTATCACTTCTTCTTATCCCATTACTATTAAGTTTAAAGCAATTTCTTTCTATATTCTTGTGTTGAACAAAATTTCATTAGCATATCAAAATTCTACCTTATTGCTTTTCACAAATTGCAAGGTATATATTGTAAATTTTCATCATAAAAAAAGTATATTATAATTATTTTAACTTATCATACATTAATCTATAAAATCACTCTAACTCCATATATATCAAGATTTAAAAGAGAAGCCGCCATTATTTATGCTACGATTCTCCATAACGTTGTATAAGCGGTTCTTTATCAAGTTTAAACAATGGTTCTGTTGAGAAGTTTCCAATTGTATAGGGACAATGTATTTGTCCCCTTGTCATGATTTACGGTTTTACAACAAGCCCAAATAACTTTGAAAAATCTATTGCTTGCATAGGAGAAACAATTGCACCCTTAATATCTTCAGGTCCTACACCTACTCCTTCAAAATCAGAATTGCTCAAGTCTATTCCCGACAAGCTAGTTCCGGACATTTGACTTAATTTGAAATTACATTTTCTAAACTCAACTTTAACAAATTTACTGTGTTGAATATTGCTATTTTCAAATATACAATCTGATAAGACCGCATTTTTTATTCTACTATAATTCATTTGAACAAATTGACCATTACAGTTATTTGCATAAACATTCTGTAGTGTAGCATCATTGAGATTTAGACCCATCAGCTTACAGTCTATAAACTCAACTCTATGTATAATTGCCCCTATAAAACTTGCATTTGATAAATCGCAGTTTTCAAATCTTACATCAGTAAGCTCTAATGAGTTCAATGTAATACCTTTGAAATCTACTTTATTAAAAATCACACCTTCAAAGCTTACTTCATTAGTTTCCTGTTTTTTTATGATGCAGTCTGATATATAACTATTCTTCATAGTATCTTCATCTTCAATATCAATAATTTTCATGTATGCTTGCTCAATACCCTTTATAAATCTTGGTTTAATTACCTTCGGCAAAACTTGCTTATTATTCATGATACACCTCTTTAAACTTATTTTTATTTTAAGTAATACAACAGATTTCTTTTTATAGTAAACAGTTCTATTGTTTTAACTGATTGCTATAAAGGGAGCTTATCACTTATGGTAAGGTTTCTCCGTAACGGGTATACCGGTGATTTTGATAAAAATTATAGTTTATTTTATCTCTAAAGTTCTTTACCTTGGAATTTTTCCACAATCCAATCTATCATCATTTCAAATCCTTCTCCTATTTTACTAAATATTATTCCAATACCTTCTACTGCTATATAAGGTATCGCTCCAATCAAATCATATACAATCCCTCCTACAATTAAAATTATTGCTATGAATATGCATGTACGTATTAACCACCATAAATGAGAATTTTCCTGCATAAATACATATGTTGGGATATTGCTGCTTAGTTTTTGCATAGACACTGTCCACTCAGATAACAAATTGGAATCGATTTGACCTTCACTTAATTCATTCCATACAGTTTCAACCGAATGTAATTACTTACTACAATGTATTTATATTTTTCCATTATTTATCTCTCTTTCTTCCACTTCTATTTCTCCTGCTTCTATTAATAGAGCTCTATAATCTCTGAATTCATTAACATCATTTATTGCTGAGTATAACCTCCAGATATTATTTGAGCCTAGCTTGTATTGAAAGTGCATCATAATTACAACTATGAAAATCTGTTGTCCAGTCAATATCCTTATGTATTATCTCTAATGGCTCGTATTCATTGTAGTTTCCAGTTAAACTGCTTACCTTCTTATTTCTTTCCTGTATCTTCTTAATTACCTCCGAAAGCCTCATTTCTCACACCCCTATAGTTTTAAATTTTATTTCATCTCTATACATTCACCTTTATCTCATTTATGCATATAAAACACCTCATGTATCATTTTTTTTATTAATATGACATACCTTATTTTAAAGCATAAAAAACAAGGTGCCTAGCTAAAGACACCTTAATAAACCCTGCCATAAGCAAGAAAGTTTACTTGTTATAATGTTTGTAATATTTATTAACCACCAAATAAATAATAAACACATTATATGGTGTCAAATTGCTAATCCACTTTCATAAGTATATCACCTTACTAATTATTTTTGTTGAAGAATATAAAATTCGCAATCATTTTAAAATGTAATTGTAAGACATCTGTAACATTACATTTTCTATGATTTAGACTTAGGTGAAAAATCTAAGTAATACACACCTTCTTCAAGTAGTGATATATCAATGTCTGTCCTACCATATCTCTCTAAATCAGCTCTAGTTATTAGATAATCTAGTGGTACACCTAGTCTTCTTCGTAAATAAATACCTAAAATATTCTTCCTTGGGCTTGATGATATTGCTTTTGGATACGCAACCCCATCTATTATTTGAGTCTGCTCTAGTAACCCCTCCATTATGGTCCCATCATCCCAGATAAACTCCACTGCTTCATTTTGCCTTGTTTGTTTTGCCCCTGTAGTAAAACTTAACGGTGTTAGTTGTTTAGGTGGAAATATATCTGGGTTATTTCTAACATAATCCTTACTAATCCTAATGTAAGCATCTCCTAAAGTGGTGTGTCCAAAGCTGAGCCCCCAATTCAACCCACTCTTGGCAGGCACTTCACCCGTTCTTGAGTCTAGTAGTGATGCCTTACATACCCCGTCTATTTCAGGTGTTATTATCTTTTTAGGTTTAGGAGTTACTATATTTTTGTCCCTAAGCTTTATTGAAGAATCGTCACACTCTATGCAATACCCTAATATTTTCTGTGTATACTGATTTAATGGCTCAAATGTATCAAAAGTTGTTTCAGCTAATACTTCCTTATATGGATTGGATAAACCATTTACTGAAAAGTTAGCAGACCCAATTAATGCAGTTACTATCTTCGACTTCTTCTTCCAAATATAACATTTAGAATGTACTGGTAAGTTAGAGTAATATATTGCTGTGTTAGTCATCTCATCATTTAATTTTAATAAGGTTGTATGTAACCTCTCGCTTATACTATCACATACCGTATATTACTGATGTTTTAAATGGCAACTCTCTTAGTCTTCCTACTGGCTGTGGCCCTAGGTATCCTGATAAAACTACCATTTCATCCGCATCAAACATTTCATGTCTATGAAATATTATCTCTTCTAAGTTGTCATAGAATAACACTACTATCCCCCCAATCCGTATTTAGTTATAACCTCTTTTAAAGCCTTTGCTAATACTAAAGAGAATTTAGGTGGCACTGCATTCCCAATCATTTTGAATTGGTGCATCATACCACCTATAAACTCATAATCATCATCAAAGCTTTGTAATCTTGCCGCTTCTCTTACCGTTATCGACCTTGCTTGTATTGGATCTGGATGAATGTGTCTTAGTCCATCTTTGTATAAATGAGCAGGTATCGTATTGCTCTGTTCATTCCACCTTAACACATAATATTTATGCACATTACTATTCCTACCAGTCATTTCTCTATATAACTTTTTAAGTTCTTCAGTGCTACTATAAACATTTTTCCCCAACTCAATATCCTCTGATAGCATTTTGAAAATACTTATATCTCTTTTATTGTGGAACCTAGGAATATGATTTGTTATTGTTTCATCTTGAGCAAATGAATGAGAGTATTTTTTGCCTACCTTACTTATTGGTTCTTCTAATGGGTATAGCTTTGGCAAACTACCAATACTCTCCATTACTGTAGTTTTTTTACATTTAAGTTTAGGAAGAATTGCATCATAAAACTCATTTATAATACAATCTGCTTTATGTTCATATATTTCTTTATTTATACCTAAAATAATTATTCGCTTCCTATTTTGAGGCACACCATATTCCGATAAATCTAAAATTGCACTTCTAAAATCTGATATTACCTTATATCCTGCATTTTCAAAACTACCTCTTATCTTATCTACAATTGGTGTTCCATCTGGTGCTGCACTTAACATCCCCTGTACATTTTCAAAAATAAAGAAGTTAGGTTTATACCTTTGTACTACTTTTAAGTAACTTTCGAATAAGTAGTTCCTATAATCATCTCTCATGCTATTAGCATCTCTAATTCTTCCTGCTAATGAATATGCCTGACAAGGTGGACCTCCAACTATAACATTTACTTTTTTATCCCCTACTAGTTGATCTAACCCTTTATGACTTCCATATTCCTCGTCATCTTTATACCCTGTAAATAATTCATTGGTTTTTTGTATATCAAAGCGCATAACTACTTGTTCTGCATCTTTATAACCCCATTTACTTGCTAATCTATTTCTTAGATTATCACAAGGTGCTTTTTCCCACTCGACACAAGCAAGGGTTTCATATGTACCCTCTTTCTCAAACCCCTCAAGTAACCCACCACACCCTGCAAATAAATCGATAGTATTTATTTTATTTGTAATTGTATAGTCTTTCATTTATATAACACCTACTTTAGATACTTTCTTAACTGTGTAGCTATTGCAAACCCTAATAGTGGCGGAACCGCATTTCCTACTTGTCTATTTTGTTGTGTCTTATTTCGATAGAACACAAAATCATCTGGAAATGACTGAAGTCGAGCATTCTCTCTTATTGTTGGAACTCTATTATACTTGTAATGAAAGTGATTTCTATGTCCTGTGTCTATTGTTTTAGACGGCTTTTTACTATGGTATCTTGTCCATGCCTCATTAAACCTCCTGCTAGTTCCTATCCCCTCTGGTAAGTCCTTATGGTTGCCGCCCTCTGGTACTAGCGCTATTACATCCTTAACATGCTTCTTATGATTTGTAGCTATATGATTATATAGAACATTAGTGCCTTTTCTCATTTTCTTTTGGTATTCACTTATAGGTTCGTTAGTATAATTATCTATTTCTTCACCTAATATATCTTCCCTACTAGGCAAGTCTCCGATAGCTTCTTCACATGTTACATAGTTTTCAACTGTACGAGTTGGTTTAGGAAACTCAAACTTTTCACTGGCGTTTTTTAAACCAACAAAGAATAGTCTTTTCCTCATTTGTGGTACACCATAGTCAGCTGCTAGTAATATAGTATAACTGTATATCCCATCTCAGTAAACCTGTGTATAATTTCTTCTTTTATTTGCCCTTTATATAAAGTAGCCATCCCCGGTACATTTTCTATTACAAAAGCTTGTGGAGAAAATCTTCTTACAGTTTCTATCATTGCTAGATATAACCTATTTCTTTCATCATCAAAGTTTCTAGGTCCTGTCAAGCTAAACCCTTGACAAGGTGGCCCTCCAACTATGACATCAACAGGTTTATTCTCTATAGTTCTTTGAATTATATCGAATGTCTCTCTATCTGCTAGGTTACCATTTAACTTTTTAGAATCTACATGATTTTTCTCAAAGGTTGTTAAAGCAGCTTCATCGTTATCTACCCCTAAGATTACATTAAATCCTGCGTCTTCAAATCCCTTTGATAGTCCACCACACCCACAAAACAAATCTAATACATTAAACTTTTTCATAATCTACCACCTATTCTATGTCTTACTTGCTGTCATCTATGTAATCTATAATATCACCAATATTACACTCTAAAACTCTGCATATCTTACCTAATGCATCTAAAGATACCACTTCATTTTTACCCAATCTTGCTAATGTTGTTGTACTTAGACCCGCCTTATCTCTTAAATTTACTTTGTTCATACTTTTATCAATCAATAATTTCCATAATTTGTTATATGAATATGCCATTTTTCTACTCCTTTGCAATAATTCTATTAATAATTTTAGCATACTACTAACAACTAGACAACTTTTTAAATTTATTTTATATAATCAAAAGTCACTCAGAGCAAACTTTGAATACATCTATGTAAATCTTATGTTATATGAATAAGTAATATAAAAAGGGTGTAATCTCTCTACACCCCTATCATCCATCTATATATATTTTTTATTACCTTTAGCTACACAACTCTTCTAATTTTATCTATGCTATTATCTTTTAAATATAGGCTTTGTTAAATTCTATTGTTGATTTTTATATAATCCTGTAAATAAGGGTATAATATATATAAGAGAATAATTTAAGGAGTTGGGGGTATGAAGCCAGATACCTTTGAAAAGTTGCTAAAATTTATCAATAACATGAATGCAGATTACAAAGAGGAACTATATTATGCCCTTAAAGAATCTATAGAGCCTATTGACCCGTATCATAGAAAAATTATTGAAGAACTTAGAGAAACTAAGTTTAGCAAGGGGCTAGTATGTCCTCGCTGTGATGGAAAAAAAGTTGTGCGTTTCGACAAATACAACAATCGTCAACGGTATAAGTGTAAGAGTTGCAATAAGACCTTTAGCGACTTCACCCATACTCCACTCTATAAAACAAAGCATCCTGAAAAGTGGATTAGGTTTATAGAATGTATGATTGAAGAGAAGTCCTTAAGAAAGTCTCACAAAATTGTTGGAGTGTCGTATGTAACCCTTTTCTATTGGAGGCATAAAATCCTTAATGCATTGAAACAAGAAACAATTGAAGCCTTTAATGGTATTGTTAAGATGGATGAAACATACTTACTTTTCTCTGAAAAGGCCAAAAAGAAGATTGCTGATAGGAAGCCTTGTAAACGAAGAGGCAAATCTAAATATAGCGGTATCAGCAAAGAACAAGTATGTATTTTAGTAGCTAGAGATAGAAATAAGAATACCATTGCTAAAACTAGTTGCATGGGCAGAATTATAAAATCTAAGGTAGAAGCAGTGGTAGGCAGTTATTTATCTTCTACCAATGTGCTTTTTTGTACCGATAAATGGCGTGCTTATAAAAAATATTGTGAGGAAAAAGATATTCAACACTATCGTATTAAGCCTGATGAAAGTGGTCATGTCATAAAGGGACTTTACCATATTCAAAATGTAAATAACTATCATGCTCGTTTTAAGAAGTGGTTAGATAGATTTAATGGTATAGCAAGCAAGTATTTGGATAATTACCTAACTTGGTTTAAATTCCTTGATTCAGTTAGATACGAGAATACTATCAATTGCATTAAAGAAATGCTGATTAATGGGTGTCTATATAAAGTCCATGACACATACCATTCTATTAGGACTGCTCAATTTAGTATTAGTTAAACTATGCTAAAACTTTAGAGGTTTTCTATATCTCAGTATAGAAGAGTATAGTTACACATCAAGTAAAAAATCTAATTCATTCAAGAAAGACCAACTATAAAAAGTCAATAGCTGAAAAAGAAAAAATATGATTAGATAGAATGAATAAAATTGCATCATAAATAAACCTGTTAATAACAAGTTTTGAATAAAATATTCAAATAAAACTAAAGGTTATTTATCTTCTTTTGGAAGTTGAACCTCATAATTAGCATTGTTTTTAAGAATAGCATGTATTGTGTAGCAAAGCTTACGGGCTGTTGCACCTACAGCTGTTAGATGGTGTTTAC
>JAFIFG010000089.1 GCA_020832135.1 Clostridiaceae bacterium | reverse complement strand
GTTTTATTCTTCTCTCCAAGCTTCTATCTTTTCCATCACTAGGTCATAGGTCTTTTGACTAATCTCTGGTAATTCTCCACCTAGCATATTGGCAGCTTGTTTAAATCCTTTTTCTATGGCGGATGTCAGGAGATCTATCTTATCCTTATCTCCCCCTGATAGGGCTTTTGCAAAATCAACAATGTTGTCACTGACATTTTCAGGACTTAGAGGACCACCTTCACCGATTATCTCCTGTGCCTTTAGACGAGTTTCTTCGTCTATCTCTACTGCTGTTTCTAGTCCTTCTAGATCCTTAAAGGTCATCCCTTGTCTCTCTAGGAGCTGTTTTACCATTTCCTTTAGCTGGTTGTGGGTTCTTTCACTTTCTTCCTTTAGTCTTTAGATGGTTTCTGTGTCTGGCTTGTAGGTAGGTTTTTCATAGGTAACCGTCGTCTTCTGTTTAGACGGAATGTATTCTTCCTTGATTTCCTTGCCTACTGCAGGATGTTCTTTATTATTATTTGCCTTATTAGCTCTAGTTTCCTTAAGTTCTACAGTTCTTGTAGGATAATGACCTCTGTCTGGTGCACTGTTGACTTTCATCATAATCGACCCCTTTAAACAACTGTTTATTACAAGCTTTATTTTTTCTTGCACCAACATTATAATTGCTTTCAAATGTTACTGTAGTGGCTATAGCTTAATATCCAAATTAGCCCCAACATAAGGATTTACCGATTGTTCCATCATCTTGGTATTGGCATCTAGCATTTTTGTTAAATCTGCTACCTGTGAGGTCCCTTTATCCATTGCCATTTTCATAACCGACATGCTGACTTCCTGTTGTAGCTTCATTTGATTTAATCCTATTGATAGTGCTGCTATATCCATAGTATCACATCCTTTCTTCTAGGAAACAATGTAAGGTCTTAGTACTCTTTCTAGTTCATCCTTCCAAGATTCAAATGTTGGTGCTAGATTTACCTGCATAATTTTTATTGCATTTTTTCCTTTATTTACTTCGTATTCATTCACTATAGAATCTAAAGCATCTCTTAGTTTATTTGTTTTCTCTGGTATATTATTTTCTTTTAACTGTACTAAAACTTGTTCCAAGGCCCTTTCTATGCTAGCAAAGGCTTTTATAACATCTAACAACATACTCACCGTTTCTTTTATATTTTCATTCTCTAATTTTTCTGTAATATAATTAAAACCCTCATCCATAGTATCTGTAAGATCTAAAATATTTTTAGCTACTTGAGTTTCTTCTTGTCTCATTATAACACCCACTTTTTTTATTCTTTAATCGTTTTCATATTTTACAATTAGCAAATTATACAAAATCACGAAAATTCTCTATATAATTACCACTTAGATTTCTAACTTGTTCATTATTATAACCATAAAACTCAATTTGATTTTCAATTGCAGCTTCATAATCATTTTTTGAATCTCCTATAATAATTGTCTCTGATTTATTATAGTTATACTTTTTAAAAACTTCTCTAATCAATTCATTCTTTGGAGTTGGAGATCCGTCTATTGACATAAAGTAATTTGAAATGCCCAGCTTCTCACACAAAAATCTTAATTCCTTACCATCAGAACCTGATACGATATGCATTGGGTATTTTTTATAATTATTTTTGATATACTCTATAGTCTCTTGTATTAAATATTTAGGATTAATAAGTTCTTCCTTCATAACTCTTGAAAATTTCATTGCATATTGTGAAATTTCAGCCTCTGTTATGTTCTTATTGAGTATTTTTTCATAAAAGTATCTTATTTTAACATAACGAGAAAGACCACCGTTTTCTCTATGAAAAGCTACTAGTTTCTCTATCTGCTGTTCTTCAAATTTATCAAATATAACTCTAAATCCTAGATCACGTACTTGCATTGAGTCGATAATTACACCATCAAAATCAAATAGGATATTTTTTATTTCTTGAATTTTGACCACCTCCCAATCAGCCTCTTATAAAAACCACTCACGTATTTACTACTATTTCTTAGCTACAATTAACATATGACTTGATAACTTATTGTCTGATAAAAACTTTTGGAATGCACTTAATACCTTTTCGTCTTGGTTCATCAAATACTCTAAATACTCATTATTGTTTTTTAATGAAAGCCCATTCTTAATTTCATTTAGTATTATATCAACATCTAGCATGCCTGGTGTTTCAACAATAATTTCCTTAAATCCAGCCCTCTTTAAAAGAACTTCAATTGAAGATGTATTAAAATAATTAATATGTTCTGGTGGTGTAATATTTTTTGTCTCTTCTTTTAAAATCCTAAAATCAAACCCTTCTCCATTTGGTGTAGCAATTTGCAAGTAGCCACCTTCTTTAATAACTCTTCTACACTCTAATACTAGTTCTAAAGGATCGTATACATGCTCAATTAAATCATTCATACAAATCAATTCTGCATAATTATCATCCATGTCATTGATAACACCTTTTACTCCCGTAAGACCACTTTTTTTACAAGTATTTACACAGTCTTCCGATAAGTCTAAAGCTATAACATCTTCAAAAACCTCTGTATCTTTTAGTGCCAAAGCAAAAGCCCCAGAACCTGCTCCTACATCAATTGCAACTCCACATTTACTGGCTTTATTCATTAGTTTCAATAGCTTTTCTGCCCTTGGAGAATACTGATTTTTTTTCTACTAACATCTGCACTTACAAGTAGTTCTGTCCACATTTTAGGTGCTTCATAAGAGTTGTAAAAATACCCTAGCTGCTTATCAGTAGGGCGTGGGCTACAATATAAAGTTGAACACTCTTGACAAATACAGTGGTTATATCCCCACTTTTCAAACTTTTCTTCTTTTCTTTTCGAGTTGCACGCCGGACAATCCACTTCTACAAATGATTTGCTATTTTCTTCGTAAAATTTTATACCATCAATTTTTCTCTGTCTAAGAACTTTTTCATATATCCCTTCTGGCCTCATTGCTCTGAATTTTTTCATTTTCCTGACCTCCTATCAAAGTCTTATGCTTCACAACATTCATAGTAATGAATAAAAATATAACTATTTCTTTATTTAATTAATGTTCTTAGTAATAATCTCTCTTACTTTTTCTAAGTCTTTTGGTGTATCTACAGCAACTGTATCCTGTTCTACTTCAATAAATTTAACTTCTATTCCATTTTCAATAAACCTAAGAAGCTCTATGTCTTCACATTTTTCTAGATAACCTCTGTTTTGGCTAGCAAAAAACTCTAGTGCTTCTGGCTTAAACCCATAAACACATACCGCTTTATAATAGTCTATATCCGTAATTCCTTTTGGGTATGGTATTGGACTTCTCGATAAGAAAATACCTATTCCAAAATCATTGACAACTACCTTAGGGATTGTTCCATTAATTATTTCAGCTTGATTTTTTATCTTAGTCATCAAATTCGAAACTTTCAAGTTCTTATTTTTATAAAAAGGTTCAATCGCCTTAATAATTGTTTCTGGCTGTAACAGCGGTTCATCACCTTGAATATTTACATATAAGTCTGCTGATACTTTTTGTGCTACTTCTGCTACTCTATCCGTTCCTGTAGCATGCTCCGTAGAGGTCATAATTACATTTATTCCTAAATCTATACATTTTTTTTCAATTCTTTTATCATCAGTTGCAACATAAACTTCTGCGAACTCTTTTACTTTAATAGCTTGTTGATACACCCACCAAACTAAAGGCTTTTCTAAAATTTCTTCCAGTGGCTTTCCTGGAAACCTAGATGATTTATATCTAGCTGGTATAACGCCTACTATCTTCATTGAAATACCTCCTACACAATAATTTTAAGATATCTTGGTTTTACTTGTTTTTATAATCACACTTTGTTTTTTAAGTAGATATTCTTCATAGATTGAAGGAGTTACATAAACTAATCCCATCTTCTGCTCTAGTATAGCTAATTCTTTAATTATTTCTTTATTTTTGACCATTAGTTCATTATTACTAAACTTATACTCCATATTTTCTTCTAAATAACTATTCTCTTGGGCATATCCATCAAATCCAGCTATAAATACCTCATCTACCTTCATGTTGTAAAGCAAATTTAACAGCATAACCATTGAATTATCTTTTGCATCTGCTGTATTTCCGAGTATACTGTTGTAGTTAACAAATATGGAATCTTTATGTTTATCAATGGGCTTAATATTAGAAGTGAAAATAAATTTTCTATTCTTTTCTAGTATTTTACCATTGTTTATTTTCTCTAAGAATTCAGTATATCTTTTGTAGTTGCTAAAAAAATAATAATGCGAATCGATTTCATTTGAAGCATGATTAATTGATATAAATATTTTATTATTAACATTTGTATTCACTTTACTAGCATTTTCTAACATGCTTTTACCCGGTGCTATTAAATAAACATCTTTACCTATTAATTCTGTTTTAAAGTTTATAAGCTGAGAATTTTCATTTAAAACACTTGAATTAAATTCTATATAGAGTTTTTCAATATATTCTTTATCAAAAGTTACTTTTTTATCTTTATCTAACTTTTTTAATATCTCTTCCATGTTTGATATACTTAATGTTTTTTTACTTACTAAGTAATTTGAATAGTTAGGGTGACAATTGTATATTGCAGACAAATAATGGGCCATAGAATACCCCCAGTAGCTTTCTCTATATATTCTATATAGATACTTATCTATTATATCTAATAATGGTTCTATTTTATAATTTTTATTTAGATTTTCAATTAAGTAATTTAAAAAGAGTTCTGTCGTTAAATTTCCTGCACCTCTGCCCATACCAAAAACAGCACAATCTATAATTATCTTTCTATCTTTAGAAAGGTTTAATAACTCAATAGCATTTGAATAAGCCAGTTGCAAATTGTTATGCCCATGGAACCCTATCTCTATATCTTTTCTCAGGTTGTGATTAACTATATAAGACATTCTAATTAGATCTTCTTTTCTCATGGCACCAAAACTGTCAACAATATAAAAAGCGTATACATCTAATTTATTCACTTCTCTAATTAATTCTAATAACTCCTCATCTGTATAACTAAGTGTTACCATAGGTTGTATAAATACCTTGTAACCTTTTTGCATTATTTTCTCTGCTTCTTCTAATGCAGGTTTCCAATCCTTCTTATGAAAAGCTAATCGAATCCCCTTTAACAAATCTGCCTTTTCCAATTCTTCTGCTTTATAGCTACCATAATCAATCATAGCAACAAAATTAAAGTCCTTCTCAATTTTTGTTTCTTGAATAATTTTATTTACAGAACTGATGTTTTTAAATATAGTAGTATCCTGTTCTTTGGAAGAATTATTTCTTATGTATCCACACTCAATAATATCTGTACCCGATTTATATAAAGAGGTCATGATTCTTTTAATATTAAAGTCGTCAAAATTCCAATTATTTGCATAACCACCATCCCTCAAGGTACAATCCAACACTTTAACATTTTCATGCTTCATAAACCACTCCTCCTTTTTAATCATTCAACATTTTCAAGGCTAAAGTTGCATATTTTTGGGCTTCCACAACTCTAATCATACTAATTTTTATTATAGATTTAACCTTTTTATCCATATCCGTGCCATTATATTCAAAATTTACAATAGCGGTCTTGAATAATGTCTTAAGTGAATTTACTAACACCTGGTCATAAAAAGAATTATTCTTCAATTTCTCATTAAAACTCTCTAAGTTTTTAAGTTCCATTAAAATCTCTTTAGGGCCTGTTCCGTTATTAATTCTATTCTCTGTTTCTTTAATTAGCTTATATATTTGGTTATTAATTGCCAAAACTTCTTCAACTTCTTCTTTCATATATTTTAATGCATTATTTATTTTTGCCATATATTCTTTGTTAGGGACTTTATCTTCCATAAATCTATTAATATTAATGTTATGCTCACTTGATATTTCTTTTATAGTTTCTGTCAATGCCTTAACTTCAGTTCCTTCTATCGGCAAGCCTCCTTCAGTAGCATTTATAAAGTGTATGTCCGGAAATTTTCTTATGATAGACTCAAAGCTGTATTTCATTGTTAGCATAGAATCAGTTGTATACACATCATTCCCTGAGGTATCTTTCATTTTCTTGTAGGCATGAGAATTAAATTTATATTTTAAATGAGAAAAGTTTGAGCCTTTTGCATATCTTTCTCCTTCTAGATAAGAAAGATCTTGTCCAATAAAAATAACTTCTTTACATTTCCCTTGACATACTAGGCTAAGGGCTGAATTTATTACTGAAGTTCCAGAATCCATAGTTATATATGATATATCTTCTTTTTTATAAATGTATTTCCCCAAATATTCTGCCCCATTAATAAACCTTATTAAGGGCCCCTTATATTCTTCTGCTATCTCATAATATAAATTGTTTGTTAATAATAGTGGAACATCATTTCCATCAATACCATCAAGAATTTTTTTCTCCCTTTTTAATCCATCTATAGCAATTCTAAAATGGGGTGTGATATTATGACTGTCTAAAATTTTCACAGCCGATCCTCCAGCAATGATTAATGCTTTATTTTTTGCTTTTTTTAGTAAATGAATATTTTTATTGAGTGATGGTCCAGCCCCCACTAATATTACAGGTTTATCTTTAAATACTTCAATAATGTCCTCTACTGGAATACTCTGTTTTTTTAAGTTTTTAATGCCATTAATTAGCCAAGGGTAAATAGAAGTTTTGGCCAGAACGAAACCATCCCTTAAAAATTTAATTTGTTCAATTACATATTTCATTGTCTCATCATGTTCATTGGAAAAGATGGTTAAGTAAGAGATATGATTTACCAAACTTACTTTTTTACTTTTTGTAAGGGCATCTTTAATATACTGTGTTAAAATATTTGTAGGATGTTGAACTAAAATTCTAACGTACTTAATTTTATTATACACCCTTGACAAGTCATAGTTTTCTGCTAATTTTTTAAATATTTCAGCCGAAGGCTCGATTACTAATAAGTATCTAACATTCGGATAGTTTTCTATAATATAATCTAATGCATGTCCATGCCCTGAGCCATATAATATAATAGTGTCTGTTTCTTCAGTCACATTTTTAAACATCATGTTCATTTCTTCTTTAATACTATAGATACTATGCATAAAGCAACGAGCATTATTATTATACATTATATAATTGCATCCATCCTCTGATTCTTGTAAATGTATTTTCTTTGGCATGGAATCTGATTTTAATATATTATATAATCTTTGGTTGTTTTTTTTATAAAAAGAGTAATTTTTTTTAATCATATTATCCTCACCGCCTGTTAAGATAAATCTAATTCATTAATAAATGTCTTAAGTTCGTATTCTAATATATCCGCAAGCAATAAATAATCCTTGTTGTATAAAGATGTATTAATTGCATTAAAAATTTGGTTTAAAATTTCAACTTGTTCTTCATCATATTTGTTGTGATCTACCTCTTCATTAATATCATCAACTAAGCTTAACGTATCCTTTACCGCCGTTTTAATATTATTTTGGAATATATTTTCTCTAATTTTAATAATAGTGTTCTGCATGTTATTAACCCTCTTTTCTTAAACACTCTACTTGGAAAAAAAAGGACTCTCCTAAAAGAGTCCCTTTCCCAAATCAAGATTTATCCTAATAATTGAAGTACAGATTGTGGTGCTTGGTTAGCTTGAGCAAGCATAGCAGTTGAAGCTTGTTGTAGTATATTATTCTTAGTCATTTCCATCATTTCTGCCGCCATATCTACATCTCTAATTCTAGATTCCGCTGCTTGTAGGTTCTCAGAAGAATTGTCTAAGTTAGAAATAGTATGCTCTAATCTGTTTTGAAGGGCTCCAAGCTTAGATCTTTCAGCAGATACTCTTTCAATTGCATCATTTAGAGTAGTTACAGCATCGTTAGCATTAGTTTGACTTGAAACTTCAATTCCTTTTACAACTTCAGTTCCTGCTGCTAGAACAGAGGATTCATCCATATATAAAGAATTATCCGCTACACTATAGTAACCTGCTTGATCAGCTAACACAGCAACCATTCCTGATGCTGATGGTCCTGCTACTGATGGTCCTGCTACCATTGTAGCTGCTGATCCACTTCCTGATAATACAGATGGTCCTGCTACATTTGATCCCGCAACCATTCCACTTTGTGATCCCACTGTTGCTCCAGAAGCGAAGAAGTTAGCTACTGCAGTTCCTCCTTCTTTCTGTAAAGCACTTGCAACTGCAGTTAAGTCATCTCCTGCTTTTAATGCATCTGCAGTCATGTTCCCTATAGAAAGTTCTAAATTCTGATCTTTATTTGCCCCAATATGGAATGTCCCAGAAAATTCCCCTTCTAATAGATTTTGAGTATTGAACTCAGTAGTTTCAGCAATTCTTGTGATTTCCCTCGCTAGTTGATCTACTTCCTTTTGTATTTCTCCTCTATCAACGTCTGTATTTGTATCAGTTGCAGATTGAACCGCAAGTTCTCTCATTCTTTGAAGAATAGAGTGGGTCTCATTTAAAGCACCTTCAGCAGTTTGAATTAAAGAGATACCGTCCTGAGCATTTCTAGAAGCTTGATTAAGACCTCTGATTTGTCCTCTCATCTTTTCACTGATAGAAAGACCAGCTGCATCGTCTCCAGCTCTATTGATTCTAAATCCTGAAGATAATTTCTCCATTGATCTTGCTCCACCTGCTTGTGCAGCACCCAACTGACGATGTGTGTTCATTGCCATTAAGTTATTATTAATTCTCATTTGTAAATTCCTCCTTGAATTTTAGTTGTTTTTTTCGGCATCCTTGCCTTTTTCATTGTGTAGCTTTAATATAGCTTGTCTTACAAAATGTGTCTAAATCTTCCTCGTCCTTGGCCAAGGTTTTTAAGGTAAGATTTTGCTTGCTTATTATATATATCGGTTTATTCCCTTAGGACTTTATAGCTAAACAGAAAAATTTGTAGATATTTTTTATTTTATTTGTTTTTATAAAAAAAATCTTTTAAACTGTCGATATTTATCTTCTGTTGGCTGGCTTCTTTATTTTCTTCTTCAATAGCTAAATAAATTTCTTTTCTAAATATCTCTACATCCTTGGGAGCAGAAATACCTATTTTAACTTTGTCCTCTTCTATGCCGAGGATCTTTATTTCTATGTCTTTGCCTAGCATGATGCTTTCGTCTTTTTTTCTGGCTAGTACCAACATGGCTATCGTCCTCCCTCTGCTGCCTGGTTCTTGAGTTCCTCCATGATGTAGTGCTTTGTATGATAATTTTCATCATCTAGGACGATTTGTTTTGCTTTATTATTTTTAGTGTTGATAATAATAGGGGCTCTTAAATTTGCCGTCATTTTATTGATGTCTTCTGGGATGACTACGATATTGTATACTGTTACATCTTCCGGTGCTTTGATTTCTAGTTTTTCTATGGTGTTGTTGGATAGATTAAAATCGTAGTCTGATTTGAAGGCAAATGGATTGATGATGACGAAGGCTAGGTTTTCATCTTCCACTGATTGTAACCAGTGAAAAGGATGACCTTCCTCTGGGTTTTGTATAACAATAAATTTCGTTAAATCTTGGAATCCTGGTAATCCATCTTGAAAGTAGAGTATGTTGCTTTCGCTTATTTTCAACTCTCCAAAATTTTTGGTATTTAATTTCATAAACCTTCCTCCTGTCAAATTATAGCAGGTTTTCTTCTTATCGTAGAAAATCAAGCAGTGTCGGCTGTATAATTCTTGCTCCTACCGCTAGGGATGCCTGATAGACATTTTCTTCGTTCATTAATTCCATTGTAACTTCTGCCATATCAGCATCTTCTAAATTGGATTGTAGTTCTTTAAAGTTGATAATATTATCCTGAATACGATTTTGTACTAAATTTATACGATTTACTTTGGCACCTATTTCTGCCCTAGCTACTAGGATAGAGTCCATATAGGTATCTATCTGTTCTAGCTTGTTACTTAATTCTTCATGATTTCCATGCTGCATATGGTATTCAATATCTTCGATTAAGTGAATAACTCCCGCCTTTTCTGGAGCTGCCTTCACAATCCATGCTTCTTCTGTAGTCTCCTGCTTCGTCTTTAGTTCTTTCCCTTCGAAGGTAAGGTTCTTTAGGGGATGAAAAGGATCTTTTATTTGGGCTTCTACCCCTTCATCCGCATCTCCATGTATAATTTCATTTAGCTCTTTTGCTATGGCTTCTGCCACCTCATCTTTTTCCATTCCAACACCAATGGATAAAGGGAACAGTTCTTCTTTCCCATCTACAAAAGCTGTTACCCCACCCTCTACTGTAAATGTTGGTGGTGGTCCTTCCTCTTCCATCGTTATCTCCACCTCTGCCCCATGTAGCCTCCAAACGGTGGTTCCATCAACCTCTGTAGGAAAGTCCATCGTCAAATCACTGGCATTGTCATAGCTTTCAAAGACATCAATACCTATGGTGTTTACATCAGCAAATTCTGCTGTTCCTACTTGGTACTGAATTCTATGGTCGATTAAATTCTGATCACTTACATCAAATAAATCCATATTATAGCTTCCATTTTGTGAAAAGAGAGGGGTATCTGTATTTTTTCCAGAAAAAATATATTTTCCTCCATAGGTGGTGTTGCCCAGTTGGATCATTTGCCCCTTGATTTCCTCTATTTCCTTTTGAATTTTAATGGTCTCTTCTTTTGTCAAGACTCCGTTGGATGCTTGTACCGTCAGTTCCCTTAATCTATGCATGGCTTCGTTAGTGTCTATAATAGCCTGCTCTGTAGTTTCCAACCAGGATAAAGCGTCATCAGCATTTCTTTTATGCTGCTCCAATTGTCTTATATCTGAACGTACTTGAATGCTTCTAGAGACAGCGATAGGATCATCAGAGGGTCGATGAATTCTTTTTCCTGTGGCATACTGCATTTGTCTCTTGTCTAATCTTCTCATATTATTGTTTAGGTTTCGCATCATATTGTTAACCATCATATTATTTGTAACACGCATTTTCCTTCACCCTACCTTCCTACTAATCCTAATCTATTGATAATTACATCTAACATTTCATCCATCGTAGTCATCATCCTTGCAGATGCATTATAGGAATGCTGGTACATTACCATTTTAGACAATTCCTCATCCATAGAGACACCAGAAATACTTAGTCTATTATTCTCTATTTGGTCTACTAAAAGCTCTTGGTTGTAGGTATTTCTAATAGCCTCTTGGGCATCTACACCTAGGTTGGACACCAAAGATCTGAGGAAATCCTTTGGATTTCCTTGGCTAAACATTTTGCTGTTGTTTTGCAGCTCTGTCATTTTAGTAACTTGAGAAGCATCTCCTGGCAAGAAATCTATATTGCTAGAAGCAGCTATTTTATTTGGATCATCTATATCCGCTGATATTTTTATATTTTTAGCGGTTATTTTTTCATGCTGTATGTTATTATTTTCATCATACATGTTCTCAGAAGCAATACCCCCTGCTGTGAAAAAAAGGTAACCTCCACCATCCTCTTCATTCCCTATGCCGTCAATGTATTCTCCATTTGACCCATAGCCAGCAGCATGGATTTTGTTCATTTCTTTTGCAAAGGTTTCGACAAAGTGATTTAATTCTTTGATATAATAGGGAATGCCTTTATTACTTTCCTCCTTACCATCTCTTAAATCCACCATCGCCTTTAATTTACCATTAGTAGCACCTACATCTAAAGAAGTGCCACTATTTTTCCAAGTGATTTGATTTAATTTAACATCACTGCCCATTGCTTCAAAGAATTCACTTTTCTCTTGGGTGGAAGCATCCAATAGGTAGGCTTTATCGTGGCTTACTAAGGCTTGTCCATTAAGCTGTAATACCATTTTTTTGCTATTGCCATCTGTAATCTCCAAAACTTCCACGTCTACCAATTCTGACAATTGATCGATTAGCAGATTCCTTTGATCTCTCAAGTCATTGGCACTGCTCCCATCCATTTCACTAGCATAGATTTGTTCATTTAATCTAGCTATTTGCAGTGAATAGGTATTTATTTGATTAACGGTATTAACGATCTGAAAATTGGTGTCCGCCGCCATCTTTTCTAATTGATGATAGGTATGATTAACAGAATTGGTAAAGGCTACACCATTTTGTCTAACAGTGGTTCTTACTGTTAGACTTTCAGGTGATTTTTGTAGCTCATGAAGGGATTCAAATAGTTCATCAGTCGCATTGGATAAACCTGTGTCTGATGGCTCATTAAAGACATCCTCTATATACTGTAGTCCTTCTCTTCTGGTATTCCAGTAACCCCTTTCATTAACCTCTGATCTATATCTTATGTCTAAAAATTCATTTCGAATTTGCTCTATACCTCGTGTATCTACCCCTGTCCCCAACATACCCTGGCCCCCAGAAATAGCCATTGGACTACTGGCAGATTGATCCAAACGTTGCCTTGTATATCCTGGTGTATTGACATTCGCTATATTGTGTCCTGTTATATCTAATGCCCTCTGGGAGGCAAATAATCCAGAACGAGCTGTATTAAATCCTAAAAAAGTTGAACGCATCTCTTCATCTCCAATCTAAAAGGCATTATTTATTGCTTGTTTTATACCTTCATATCTAATAAACTTTTGTTTGTAGTGGATTTTCTTCTATTTCCATGATTATGATTATAATTATTATCACTTTGCGGTGAAGCCGTCATGAGGTCAATACTTAGCTCTATAAATTCTAAGTTTTGCTGTAAAAGTTTTTCATTTAATTTATTTACTTCTCCTAGATCTTTAATAATGTCTAAGAGCTGATTTCTAAGGGCATCTATCTCTTCCGCTATAGCTTCTTCTAAATGCAGTAATAACTCTGAAACACTCTCTGGTTCTTTGATTTTTAATTCCTCTGCTATATTTACAAAGATAGATCTGCGAATTTGTTCGAAGGTGCCCATCTTTCTAATATAGTGTTGTTCTTTTGCTGTTATTTGTTCTAATTCCTTTATATTTTTCTTCCCAATGATGTAGGTTTTCGAATTTGCCATCTGTAGCACATCTCTATACATCTCTATTTCCTTTTGAAGTACCTCCGCCAACTGTTGAATACATCTATTCATTCATTTCACCTCAATATATGCTAGTTTTCCTATATCTTCTTATCCATCATGATTCCCTCTATGATTTTGTCTACCACTTCTTTGCCGGAGACATTGTAGCTACCACTTTCAATTTGTTGCTTTATTTCTGCTACTTTATCTTCTCTAGTCGCAGGAAGTTGTTTAAATGCCTGCATTGCCACTTGAAACTCCTTTGCTTTTGGGGAGATTTCTATTTTGTCCTTAGTGCCTTCGATCTCCTTTACCTTTTCCGTAGGTTTATTGTTTTTGTTATAGGTTTTCATGATCTTGGTTATATTGGGGTTATTAAAAATCTTCATAAAAAAACACCTCTTCCTTCCGTTTACTTTTCCTATTAGTAGTATCGGTAAGTTAAAGGTGTTTCTTTACATTATTTATCTTTTTTTCTCATTCCTGCAATGTGCATTTTAGTACCTGTCTTATTGGCTTTAGGTTTTTCCAGTGGTTTTTCCTTAGGTTTCAACACAGAAGTCAATTCCCTTTTTAATTCCCCACTGCATTTATCACAGAATCTTCCTGAGCGAATAGATGCACCACATCTCTCACAATCCAACATCATATTATCTTCTTCTCTGATTTCAATTCTACTTTCCCTTAAATACCTTAAAATTTTCTTTTCACTAACCTCTGTCTCCTCAGAAACCTCCACGATGGTAGCTCCTGGATGGTCATATAAATATTCCTTTACCTTTTGGAAATCCTCTTCATCGGTGTTGCCACATCTTGAACATATCTCTGATCCACTGTAGGCAAATGTCCTACCACAGCTTGTACAATTTCTTAACTCCATATAATCCCCCCTAAGCCGCCGATGGCGAAATTGAATTTCTTAAATTCCCCTTGCAAAGGCCATGACTGTAACGGATTTTGCTCCTAGCTTCATCAGCTCTTTGCTGCAGGAATTCACTGTTGCTCCAGTGGTGAATACATCGTCTA
>JAFIFG010000151.1 GCA_020832135.1 Clostridiaceae bacterium | reverse complement strand
AGCTTTATCATCTGAAGTGCTTTAAATATTCCATAAAATATCGCTATTATTAACACTAACAATACCAAATATGCATTAGTTGCCTCGCTCAATATAATCCCTCATTTCTCAAGAAAAGTAAGTTTCGTGTATTGCACCTTTTACATCTATTACGTCTTATCGATTTTCTATATCTTTTTTCCTATCTACCAAATCTACAATATCTTAGGGATGGCATATAACGTTCTCGGGATTTGCGAACTTGGCGGTTGGCGCGATTTTTTACCCCAAAGCTTTTTCCCCTTGCAAAAATCATGACAACCGTCAAGTTAGGACGGAGGTGCAAGCCGGAGCCGTAAATCCTCGTGTTATGTGCTGTTAAAATACGGACCCCTTCCATAGTATTCAAGTATTAGTTTAAATCTCTCTAAAACAGTTCTAAACAATTTATTATCGAAGGATTTCCAACCATAAATATTCCTTCTTCATATAATCTATAAATTTCTTCCTTTGAAGCAAATCTTGCTTCACTAACTTCTTCCGGTTGGCATATAACATCTTCTATATCAATTTCTTGTTCGAATAACCAAGCGTCTGCGAAATGAGAGCACTCTCCTTCATACACTGTACTCATTAAAATCCTTCCGCTACTTGTCAAATCTATTCCTAATTCCTCTTTTACTTCTCTTACTATAGCACTATAGCTATCATCCCCAGCTATTGCTGATCCGCCTGTTATCTCCCATGTATTCGGAAATGTTTTATTAGGTGTTCTTTTAGAAATTAAAATTTGTCCCTTTGAATTCTTAATAAATGCAAAAACAACTAAATGAAATTCACCAGGATTCATTGATTTACCTCGTTCAGCTATTCTTCCTGTTTTATTCCTATTCTTATCTAATATATCCCACAATTCCATAGCAATCACCTTTTCATTTTAGTTACTGTTCAGAAACTCTGTGAGTTCACAACGCTAGTATTTTAATGGTACATAACGTCCCGAGGCTTAGCGACGTCGGACTTCCCCCTAAAAACCCACTTCCCGATGTCTGCTAAGCCTCTGTTATATGCTGTCCCGTTGATTCTAACATTTCTATTTCCACTATTTTATCGCTTTTTATAGCGCATAGAAAAGATGGTGTGAAACAAGCTATTGCTTTAATACGTTTTGTTCTTTATAGAACCCTTCCGCAATTACTACTCCTGAGACTACACTTAAGACTAACTGGTTAAAACCATACAGAAATGGTGCTTTAATCATATTCATTCCTATAGAGGCGCGTGGAAAAGGCATATTTATTGAAAATTGTTCCATAGCGGTTATTGGTGGGATTAAACTTATTAAAAACAACATAACCCCAAGTAATAATTTAAGATTTAACTGCTTATTTCCTTTAAAGGATTCAATAATTATTTGCCATTTAACTAGTAACCCTAGCAACAAGCCATATATTACCCTAATAAAATGTAATCTAGGTAGTTTTTCTGCTTCTAGTTTATTTGCTGCCTGTTGCATTTCTAAGTGATTAGCCGTTAATAAATTGAAGAGTAAAATACCTAGAATAGTAACTAACACATAACAGGTAATCTTTTTATAATTCATTAAAAGTCCCTCCTTTTCTGGTCTAGACGTTCATTCTTTTGGACCATCATATCCCAAACATCATTTCTTTCAATACATAGGTCTTTGCTCCATATCGTAATTATTGTAATCAAGTAATTCTTTCAATAGATTTATTGATTCTAATTGGCTTCGTTGTGGATAAACTATAAATTTGATTTCATTACTCTCATCAAAATGATGATTTTCATCAAATAGTATTATGAATTCTGAAAAATCTTTATTTGGCAACAAAACACCGAATTGAAATATTGTCATTTCAAGTGGTATATAGGTTTCCTTCCTTTTAGAAAAGTTTGATGCAACATATCTGTATTTTCTCTCGTCAACCTCAAATAAGACATCGTGATTCTTTGATATAAATGGTATTTTGTTACTTCTAGTAATGCTAATATCAAAACGTATAGTTTTATCTTCTTCCTGTATACCGTTAGAGTAATTATAAACTCTAAAATCTTCATTTATGATTTTTGTTGAAGGAAGTATTGCAATAATTAAAAGCACTAATATAATAAACCATAATTTCCTTTTTATACTGCTCAATAATTTTACAATAACACTATCCATACACCTTTCCCTCCCCAAGCTCATCTGAAATTTACTACTCCTCTTCGGTATGTTCTAATCTTGTATAGTTAATAAACTTAATCATTTGAATATCTTTTGATAATGTCATGTATTATTGGCAACCAGCTATCAAGCCTTATAAATTAGACTTTACATCATTTCAGTATGAAGATATAAATGGTAAAACATTGAAAAAATAGCAATCTAGGAAATAACATCAACTAATATAAGCTTAGCAGACATCAGAAAGTAGACTTTTTAGGGAAAGTCCGTTATCGCTAAGCCTCAGAACGTTATCTACTATCCTCGTAAAATGTCCTACTCGTAGTTAGATTTAACTTGTGATAGGAAGGGAAAAGAAAAAATCAAGGAAGTTATGCCTTTTGCATGGACTAATATATCAACTGCTTATTGCTACCATCATTTTTTACTCTAAATAGTTTTAAATCCTCATTTGATCCTTCGTAATAATAAATCCAGTCCTCTATTACTTGTATATTTCCTATACGTTCAAATATATGGATCTTTATCTCTTCTTTATCAGAAATGTTCATTTTATATAATACTGCTTTTTCTTCTGTATCCAATGATTTTTCCCTAGAAACATAATATATCCAGTCGTCTAATACATTAACACCCCATGAATACCTATCATTTAATTTAGTTCTCTGTGTCCCATCTGTCTTAATTTTGTAAAGGGAGTTTTCATCAGATTCATTAACATAATAAACCCAATCTCCTTGTACATTAAGCCAGTTAGAATAATCGTCATTTAATTTCTCTTTATTATTCACCGTTATATTCCCAAACAGATTCTTAGCTATTTCTACTTTATATATATTCCACTGTTCTTCTAGTGCAATATAATAGATTAATTCGTCTACTATAGCCATAGTGTGTACTCTTTCCGGTAGTACCAATTGATTATTTAAGTATAGTAGACCTTCGTGAGTTTTATAAAACAGTTTATCCTCAACAACATACAAAAAATGTGCATTACTACCTTCAGATTCTGCATCCCGCACTTTAAACTTATTTGTACCATCCGTGTCCATCTTATAAATATGACCTCTATCAATATAATATATCTCTTCGTTGGCTATGTTAATGTATTCTACAAATCTTCCGTCAGTTAGTTTTGTAACCATGCCACTGTTTTCTTCTAACTTATATAATCCTTCCCCGGGTTTACTAAAATAAGTAAGAGCATCTAGTTTAACTACATTCCCTCCATTGATAATATTGCCTGCAGTGTTTCCTGTATCTTTAACAAGATTGATATTACTAGCTACACACCCCATTAAAGAAACTCCTATAAGAATATACCCTATTAATAATCCAAATGACTTTTTCATAACTATGTGGTACACCTCCATAATTTTCTTCATGAATCTTGTGTGGCATAGAATAGATGATGTGCAACAATATTTTAAAATTATAGCTGAATCCAATATCGTTCCATTCTGTCGCCATCTACCATTATTTCTTTTTCGAATATACCACCATTTGTAGTTATTGTTTTTTTACTTGCAATATTATCGAAATCACAAATCACAAGAACTTTGTCTAATCCATGCTGTTTGCAATTTATGAGATTTTGTCTAAGCATTTCTGTTGCGTAACCCTTTCTTCTTTCTATAGGGCGTACAGAATAACCAATATGACCTCCCCAAACACTTAGAATTGGATGATTGATGTGATGCCTGAAGTCAATAATACCAACAATTTTATTGTCACTAACCCTTATTGACAAGTAAGTATTCGAACAAACCTTACCTTCTGGGCAAGTTTCTTTATTCTCAAGCATGTTTAATTCATCAATCCATTCCTCAGCTGAAGAGCATGTACGCAAGTTACCACAACCAGCCAGACTATCACCTGAATCCAGAAACTCCTGCCTATATTCCATAATATCATTGGCATACTCCAAAGTAGGTTTGATTAGTTTAATCATAGACATATAAAATACCCCCTTAACTTTAATTTATATATTTATAAATAATTTATTTGGAAATCCTAGTTACAAATTCCTAATACTTATGTGATTTAATAGAGTCATATCCTGTTGCATATTTTTCATCTATTACGTCTTATCGATTTTCTATATCTTTTTTCCTATCTACCAAATCTACAATATCTTAGGGATGGCATATAACGTCCCGTGGCTTAGCGATGTCGGACTTTCACTAGAAACCCTCTTCCCGATATCTGCTAAGGCTCTGTTATATGAAGGCTAATTACTAAATTGCGATTTACTCATTACTCCTTCTCTTTTTTACTC
The DNA here is from genome assembly GCA_020832135.1 of Clostridiaceae bacterium. Taxonomy (GTDB): domain Bacteria; phylum Bacillota; class Clostridia; order Peptostreptococcales; family Natronincolaceae; genus JAFIFG01. Next base: position 12 of record JAFIFG010000151.1, on the reverse strand, counting down.
CCACTTAAACAA
>JAFIFG010000145.1 GCA_020832135.1 Clostridiaceae bacterium | reverse complement strand
CGCAAATATCTATACACATAAAGACATTGAACAACTTAAAAAAGCCATTGATTTATTATAAATTTTTACATTGAAGGGTTCCGGAAATTGATCAAAAGGAACTCTTTTTTCATGATTATTTTTGTTAGTTGTGTGTTAGTTGTTTGTTAGTTACGAGCAGAAATCCCCACGTTTTTACAGACCTTTAAAATGAAGAAAACCCCCAAACATCAGTGTTTGGGGGTTTCTGTATTTCATAAATATTATCTCTTTGAAAATTGAGGTGCACGTCTTGCAGCCTTTAATCCATATTTCTTTCTTTCTTTTGCTCTAGCATCTCTTGTTAAGAAACCTGCTTTTTTAAGAACACCTCTTAACTCTTCATCAGATTTAACTAGTGCTCTTGAAATACCATGTCTTAACGCTCCAGCTTGACCTGTAAATCCACCACCGTTTACAGTAGCAATAACATCGTATTTGCTTAATGTATCTGTTAACTCTAGAGGACGTCTAACTTCACGCTTCAAAGTTTCGTAATTTAAATATTCCTCTACATCACGTTTATTTATTGTTATATTTCCTTCACCAGGAACTAATCTAACTCTAGCGATAGATTTTTTTCTTCTACCTGTACCGTAGTAAGCTACCTTTGCCATCTATTTTCTCCTCCTTTCGTATATCCAATAAAATTAAATATCTAATACTTGTGGTTGTTGAGCTTGATGCTCATGGTTAGATCCAGCATATACTTTTAGCTTTGTAAGCATTTGTCTTCCAAGTCTAGTCTTAGGAAGCATACCTTTTACAGAATTGTATACTAATTTCTCAGGCTTTTCAGCAAGCATTCTTCTGAAACTTACTTCTTTTAATCCACCTGGATGTCCTGTATGGTATTTATAGAATTCTTGGTCTAATTTTTTACCTGTTAATTCTACTTTTTCAGCATTTAAAATAATAACAAAATCTCCAACATCTACGTGAGGTGTATATTCTGGTTTAGTTTTACCAGTTAAGATTTTAGCAATTTCTGAACATAATCTACCTAATGTTTTTCCTTCAGCATCAACAACAAACCATTTTCTTTCAACTTCATTTGGTTTTGCCATATATGATTTCATCATTTTCCCTCCTTCTAAATTCCTTATCATTCATTAATTTTCGTCACAGTTTTATATGCATAAAGATCCGGGGCTTGTGGATCATTTTTACATAAACACACTTCCTTATTGTAATACAACCTTCCTAGTGTGTCAAGGGGGTAAACCACTTTATTTAAAAATAATCCTTGTGGAGGTGCAGTATGCCCTGCCATATTTCTATCTTTGCTCTGTAGAATCTTCTTCATATCCTCAGGCTCTCTTCTACCCCCGCCAATCTCTACTAATGTTCCTATTATAATCCTAACCATGTTATATAGAAACCCATTGCCTTCAAAGGTAAAAGTGATGCTATTCTGATACTCATGGATGCTTATATCGTGTATTGTTCTGACCGTGTTTTTTACACTGCTGCCACTTGTCATAAACCCCCTAAAATCATAGGTGCCTATTAAATATCCAATGGCTTTTTTAATTTTATCCATATCAAGTTTATAAGTTATATGATAGCTATAATTCCTTAACAGAGCACTCCTTTGTTTACCATTATAAATTTGATACGTGTAGGTTTTACCCTTCGCCCAGTACCTGGCATGAAATTCCATCGGCACTTCCTTTGCTTCCAGTATAGAAATGTCATCTGGTAAAAAATGGTTGATAGCAACAGCTATTTTTTTTTCTGGTATTTTCGAATTAGTATAAAAGTTTGCCACTTGTCCTTTTGCATGAACTCCAGCATCAGTTCGTCCAGAACCATTAATTGTAATTTCTTCTTTCGTAAGCTTCTTTAAAGCCTTCATTATTTCTTCTTGGACAGTTACACCATTAGGTTGGAATTGCCACCCATTGTAGTTTGTACCATCGTACTCAATTTTAATCATTATGTTTCTCATGAAACCAACTCCATCTATTTAAAGATTAACATTTTAATTTATGTTAGCCTACTCTAATGTATATTAATATACCTATTAACAAACCAATTATCCCAAGGCTTACTACATCTCTTTTTTCCATTTTAAGTTGCTTCATTCTAGTTCTATTATCTCCGCCTCTATAGCATCTAGCTTCCATTGCCATAGCCAGTTCATCGGCTCTTCTAAAGGCACTGATGAACAAAGGTACCAATAAAGGTACTAAACTTTTAGCCCTGTTAATAATATTCCCGCTCTCAAAATCTGCACCTCTAGCAATTTGTGCCTTCATAATTTTATCTGTTTCCTCCAAAAGAGTTGGAATGAACCTTAGGGCTATTGTCATCATCATAGCCAGCTCATGGGCTGGAATTCCTATTTTTTTAAAGGGATTCAGTAGATGTTCTATGCCGTCTGTCAACATAATAGGAGAAGTGGTTAAGGTTAATAATGACGTTCCGATAATTAAAAGTATAAGCCTTGTAGCCATAAACACGGCCTGATAAAGACCTTCCTTAGTCACATTTAGAGGACCTAAACTTAGTATAATCTCTCCCGTTGTCATAAATACATTAATAAAAAAAGTAACGAGTATAATCACTAGTAGAGGTTTTAGACCTTTTATCATGTATTTAAAAGGAATCTTTGAAACAGCTATGGCACTAGCTATGAAGGCAATAACATATATATATCCTGTGAAATTAGTAACTATAAATAAACTTACAATTAATAGAAACGTAGCTACTATTTTAGTTCTAGGATCTAATTTGTGTATAATAGAACCAGTGGGATAATGTTGTCCTATTGTAATATCCTTAAGCATTTTCATTACCTCTTATCCATTTTATTATTTCTTCCTTAGCTTCGTCTACGGTTAAAATATCTTCCTTCAAATGAATTCCTAGTTCATTTAACTTATTTATTAGTTTGGTGATTTCAGGAACCCCTAAGCCTATAGATTCTAATTTTTCTGCATGCTTAAAAATCTCTGTTGGCTCTCCAGTTAATGCTACTTGTCCTTGGTGCATAACTATAATTCTATCTACTAATTTTGCAATATCCTCCATACTATGGGATACTAATATTACTGTAGATCGGAATTTTTCATGTAGCAATTTAATTTGGTCTAATATTTCATCTCTACCTCTAGGGTCTAGACCAGCTGTTGGTTCATCTAAAATTAGTACTTCAGGTTTCATAGCTAATACTCCAGCAATAGCAGCCCTTCTTCTTTGTCCTCCACTCAATTCAAATGGAGACCTGTCTTTTAATGTATCATAAGGTAAATTTACTAATGCCATAGCTTCTTTTACTCTTTCTTCTATTTCTTCTTGTGACAAGCCAAGGTTTTTAGGACCGAAAGCTATATCTTTATAGATTGTCTCCTCGAATAACTGATGCTCTGGATATTGAAATACTAGTCCAACTTTTTTCCTTACCTCTACTAATTTGATTTTTGGATTTGTAATATCTAATCCATTAATAATGATTTTACCTGAGGTAGCCTTTAATAAGCCATTTAGATGTTGTGTCAATGTGGACTTTCCAGAACCTGTGTGTCCGATCAATCCTATAAACTCACCATCTTTAATTTCTAAGTTTATATTGTCAAGCGCTTTGGTTTCAAAAGGACTTTTTGGATTGTAAATATGAGTTAAGTTTTCTATTTTAATCGACATAATTCCATCACCATCTCATCTATTGTCAATATATCCTGCGGCATATCAATACCTTCTTTAATTAATAAATTAGCTAAATCCGTAACCTGTGGAACATCTAAGCCCAGTTCTTTTAACTTATCAACTTGAGAAAAAACTTCTTTAGGAGTTCCTTCTAAAACTACTTTTCCAGCCTCCATAACAATGACACGATCAGCATTTACTGCTTCCTCCATAAAGTGTGTTATATGGACAATGGTTTTGTTCTCTTGTTTATTTAACTTTTTAATGGTATTAATTACTTCTTTTCTACCAGAAGGATCTAGCATGGCTGTAGGCTCGTCAAATATGATACAGTCAGGCTTCATGGCAAGGACTCCCGCAATGGCTATTCTTTGTTTTTGTCCGCCGGAAAGAAGATGGGGAGCCTTTTCACTATACTGTCTCATATCCACAATTTCTAGAGCTTCTTCTACCCTACTGTATATTTCTTTGGGTTCTACACCAAGGTTTTCAGGCCCAAAAGCCACGTCTTCTTCTACAATAGTTGCTACTATTTGGTTATCAGGATTCTGAAATACCATACCAGCAGTCTGTCTAATAGGCCAAGTATTAACTTCATCTTTAGTATTCATACTTTTAACCTTGACTTCACCCTCGGTAGGTAAAAGCAAGGCATTTATATGTTTAGCTAGTGTGGATTTCCCAGATCCATTGTGTCCAATTACCACCACGAATTCGCCTTCTTTAACATTTATACTAACATCATTAAGAGCTTTTATATCCTCTTCTTCATTGTTTTTATACTGATATATAACACTCTCTATCTCCACCATATAATCCATAAAAATCACCCTCTTTACTATAATGTTAAGGTTAAGCTAAGATTTAATTTTACTTTAAGTTATAGAGTGAAATTAAGCAGTGATTTAACCTATATCTTATTTAAATATTAAAATCTTCATTAAACTTATCATAAATTAAATTTATATATAAATTATCTTTAGTTTACTGCATACTTAGTATATTATAACTTATTTTTTTATAGAAAACTATTATTTTTCCATGAAAAAATATATCCCTAATCTCTATTTTTTTATTGTGTAAGAAGATTCTTCTTACACAATAAAAAAATAGGGACCAAGCTTATAATGACTTAATCCCTTTGTATATAACCTATACTAATTCTAAAATTACCATTTCTGCAGCGTCGCCTCTTCTTGGTCCTATTTTAATAATTCTTGTATATCCACCATTTCTATCTTCATACTTTGGAGCTATGTCAGTAAACAGATTTTTAACAGCTGTTTCATCTGTCATAAAAGACAATGCTTGACGTTTAGCATGTAAGTCACCTTTTTTACCTAAGGTAATCATTTTATCTGCTAATCTTCTAGTTTCTTTAGCTCTTGTTTCAGTGGTTTGTATACGTCCATTATTTATTAAGTCAGTTACTAGATTTCTAAGCATCAAGTTTCTGTGACTACTTACGCGACCTAATTTTCTATATCCAGCCATCACTAACCCTCCTTACTACGTGTTACTCGTCACTAGGCTTCAAGCCTAATCCCAGTTCTTCAAGTTTCTTCTGTACCTCTTCAAGAGACTTTTTACCCAAGTTTCTTACCTTCATCATATCTTCTTCTGCCTTATGTGTAAGTTCTTGGACGGTATTAATTCCCGCTCTCTTTAGACAATTATAGGATCTGACAGATAGATCTAACTCTTCAATTGTCATTTCTAACATTTTTTCTTTTTTATCTTCTTCTTTATGAACCATAATCTCAACATCATTTACATGCTCTGTTAGTGTAATAAATAGGTTAAGATGCTCATTCATAACTTTAGCAGCTAAAGAAATAGCTTCATCAGGTTTAATGCTACCATTAGTAAACATTTCTATAATCAGCTTGTCATAATCAGTCATTTGACCTACTCTTGTATTTTCAACAGAGTAGCTTACCTTTTTTACAGGAGTGAAAATAGAGTCTACAGGAAGAACACCAATTGGCATTCCTGGTGTTTTATTGCTTTCAGCAGATACATAACCCCTACCATTAGCTACACTAATCTCCATCATCAGCTTAGCATCTGAATCTAGTGTAGCAATGTAAAGATCAGGGTTTAATATTTCAACGTCTGCATCTGCAATAATATCACCAGCTGTAACAATACCTTCACCTTCAGCTTCAATTCTGACAGTCTTAGGGTCTTCACCATGTAGTTTTAAAGATAAACTTTTTAAGTTTAGTATGATTTCCGTTACATCCTCTTTAACACCTGGCACTGTGGAAAATTCATGTAATACCCCTTCTATCTTAACAGAGGTTACAGCAGTCCCTGGTAAAGATGATAATAGAATTCTTCTAAGTGAATTCCCTAGGGTAGTGCCATATCCCCTCTCAAGAGGTTCTACAACAAACTTACCATAGGTTCCATCTTCACTTAATTCAGCAATATCTACTTTTGGTTTTTCCATCTCTATCATTTAATTAAACCCTCCTTGTCAATATCTGTCTCTACTATATTGAGGGTAACTGATTCTAATCACATTTATTATTTAGAATATAGCTCAATTATTAGGTTCTCAGCAATTGGTATATCTACATCGTCTCTTGAAGGCATTGAAACAATTTTTCCCTCTAGCTTTTCAATATCAACGGTTACCCATTGTGGAACGGTTCCCTTAAAGCTCTCTTTTAGTTCTTTAAATTGAGGAGAGTTTTGAGATTTCTCTCTTACTGTAACTACATCTCCTAGTTTTACTAAATAAGAAGGAATATCTACTTTATGTCCATTAACCATGAAATGTCCATGAGCAACTAATTGTCTTGCTTGTGCTCTTGAGGAAGCAAATCCTAGTCTGTACACAGTATTATCTAGTCTAGTCTCTAATATTCTTAAAAGATTTTCACCAGTAATTCCCGCTTGCTTTTCTGCCATATCAAAGTACTTTCTAAACTGAGATTCTAATACACCATAGAATCTTTTGGCCTTTTGTTTTTCTCTTAATTGAACACCGTAGTTAGAAAGTTTCTTTCTTCCTTGCCCATGTTGTCCTGGAGCAAAGTTTCTTTTTGTAATTGCACATTTGTCTGTATAGCATCTTTCGCCCTTCAGGTATAATTTCATACCCTCTCTACGGCACAATCTGCATACTGCACCTGTATATCTTGCCATTATATTTGCACCTCCTAATCCTTGAAAATATCTATTATACTCTTCTACGTTTTGGTGGTCTACACCCGTTATGAGGTACTGGTGTCACATCTTTAATCATAGTAACCTCAAGTCCTGTTGCTTGTAAGGAACGAATAGCAGCCTCTCGGCCAGCTCCTGGTCCTTTTACAAATACTTCTACTGTTTTCAATCCATGCTCCATAGCAGCTTTTGCTGCTGTCTCTGCAGCCATTTGTGCTGCAAAAGGTGTTGATTTTCTTGAACCTCTGAAGCCTAACTGTCCTGCAGAAGCCCACGAAATCGTGTTACCCTGTACATCTGTTAATGTAACAATAGAGTTGTTAAAAGTTGATTGAATGTGAGCTTGACCACGTTCAATATTTTTGCGTTCTCTTTTTTTACGTGAAGTCTTTCTTCTCGCTACTTTTGCCATTCTTACGCCCCTCCTTGCCTATTTCTTCTTCTTACGACCTACGGTTTTCTTAGGACCTTTTCTTGTACGCGCATTTGTTTTGGTTTTTTGCCCTCTTAAAGGTAAACCTTTAACGTGGCGTATTCCTCTATAACATCTAATTTCTTTTAATCTCTTAATGTTCAGGGATACTTCTCTTCTTAGATCCCCTTCAACGTTATAGTTTTCATCGATACTTTTTCTTAGCTTATTAACTTCTTCCTCTGTTAAGTCCTTTACTCTAGTGTCAGGATTAACACCAGCTGAGGCTAGTATATCGTTAGAAGTTTTTCTGCCAATACCAAATATATAAGTTAATCCAATTTCTACTCTTTTATCTCTTGGTAAGTCAACACCAGCAATTCTGGCCATAGTGAACTACACCTCCTAATTCCACGTTTATATCGTTAATATTCATTTAGTTTGACTTTGTCTTTACTCGACTGATTTTGGAAATTTATATTTATATCAGTTCCTAAAGAGATCAGTTCGAGGACTGATGCAGCCGCTCTCTGAAACTAATTATCACAATGTTATATTATACTACAAAACATTTAAAAATACTAGCATTAATTTAACACTTATCTAATTAGCCTTGTTTTTGTTTATGTTTAGGATTTTCGCAAATTACCATTACTTTGCCTTTTCTTTTGATAATCTTACACTTTTCACAAATTGGTTTAACTGATGGTCTAACCTTCATTGCTTTCCCTCCTTCAAGCAGAACATCTATAATTTACATAAGCTTAAATTACTTCTTCCGCCATGTTATTCTACCACGAGACAAGTCATAGGGAGACAATTCAACCGTCACTTTATCACCTGGTAAAATTCTAATGAAGTGCATTCTTAGTTTTCCAGATATATGAGCCAAAATCTCATGACCATTTTCTAATGTTACAATAAACATAGCATTAGGTAAAGCTTCCTTGACTTTACCTTCTACTTCAATTACATCTTGTTTCGACATGCGGCAATCAAACCTCCATTCTTAACCTAGGCATTAACACCTAGCATTTCAAGCTCTCTTCTTATAAAGGCATTAGTAATCCTTTTATCATTTGAAATACGGTTTTGCATTTCTTGAGATACAATATTCAGTTTAACTAAATGTTTCAGTTTCTTCTTTTTAGGTTTATCTGTTTTCCTAATATCTCCGTCCACAATAAGCACGTATTCCTCATCAAGCTTTTCTATTACGATAAAGAACTTGCCTTTATCTCTTCCTTGAGTGGACTTGACTACTTGACCTATTTTTATATCATCTTGCTCCATAATGTCACCTCGTTTACCTGGACTATATCATAGTCAAGATCTTTGGTTCTCCTTCAGTAATAGCGACGGTATGTTCATAATGAGCAGAGTACTCCCCATCCAGTGTCACTACAGTCCAACCATCGGACAACACCTTTACTTCGTAGGTTCCAGCATTAATCATTGGTTCTATGGCTAATACCATTCCTGGTTGCAACCTCGGTCCTTTTCCTGGTAGACCATAATTGGGTACCTGAGGTTCTTCATGCATCTTTGTGCCTATACCATGACCAACGTAATTTCTTATTACAGAAAAGCCTTCTTTTTCTACGTAAGCTTGAATGGCATGAGAAATATCTGAAAGTCTATGTTCTTTTGTGGCATATTTTATACCTTCATAGAAACTTTGTCTTGTGACATCAATCAACTTTCTAGCTTGCTCACTAATACTACCTACAGCATGAGTTTTAGCTGCATCTCCACAATATCCTTTGTATACAGCCCCTATGTCTATACTAATAATATCGCCATCTTGAAGTTTTTTTAATCCAGGAATCCCATGAACTACTTCATGGTTTATAGAGGCACATATGCTAGCTGGAAATCCTCCATACCCTTTAAATGCAGGAGTAGCTCCCTGTTTTCTTATATAGTCTTCAGCCATTTGATCCAACTCTTTGGTTGTTACTCCTGGTTTAATTGCCTCTTTTAACAATTCATGAGTTTCTGCTACGATCTTTCCAGCCATTTGCATGATTTCTATTTCTTGCTGTGACTTAATAAGTATCATTAAGACTCTCTCCTTAGAGCAGCTACTATTTCTTGTGAAACAGTATCTATACTTTTTTCACCATCAATTGTAACTAATGTGCCCTGATCCTTGTAATATTCAATAAGTGGTTGAGTTTCATTAAGATATACTTCTATTCTTTTTGAAACAGTAGCTTCAGTATCATCATCTCTCTGATGTAACTGACCTCCACATTTATCGCAAAGTTCTTCTTTCAAAGAAGGATTGAATTCTATATGATAAGTAGCACCACACTCTTTACAGATTCTTCTTCCTACTACTCTTTTAATAAGTCTTTCTTTGTCTACTTCTATATTGATAACCTTGTCTAAAGCAACCTTCATATTCCTCAGTACATTATCTAGTGCTTCTGCTTGATTAGCTGTTCGAGGAAATCCATCTAACAAAAATCCTGTTTTGCAGTCTTCTTGTTTTAGTCTATCCTCTACAATGGCTACAACTAATTCATCAGGAACGAGTAAACCTTGATCCATATAGCTCTTAGCTTCTTTACCTAGATCTGTTCCTTGTTTTATATTATATCTAAATATATCTCCAGTTGATATATGAGGTATATGGAATTCATTTACAATGACCGCTGCCTGTGTACCTTTACCGGCACCCGGAGGTCCTAGTAAAATTGTTCTCATTTAACCATCTCCCGGTATCATTTTAAATTCTATCATGGGGAACTTCCCCATGATATATTAATTTTGTTTAAAAAACTTACTTTAAAAAACCTTGATAGTGTCTCATAAGCATTTGTGCTTCTACTTGTTTCATAGTTTCCAAAGCTACACCAACTACAATTAGTAAAGCAGTACCACCGAATGAAACAGGCATACCTAATAGATTAAGAATTAAGGTAGGTAAAATAGCAATAGCAGCTAAGAATACAGCTCCAGCTAATGTTACTCTATTTAATACTTTTGTTAAATAATCAGAAGTAGGTTTTCCTGGTCTAATACCTGGAATAAATCCGCCATTCTTTTTCATGTTAGTGGCTACTTCAACAGGGTTAAATGTAACCGCTGTATAGAAGTAAGTGAAGAAAATAATAAGTATAGCACTTAATGCTGTGTAGATGAATACACCAGGTCTTGCAGCAGGAGATAACCATCTACTTACCCATATTCCAAACCCGCTTCCTTCTCCAAAGAAAAAGGCAATAGTCTGTGGGAATGCTAATAGTGACATAGCAAAGATTACAGGAATAACCCCTGATTGATTCACTTTTAATGGAATATGAGAGCTTTGACCACCGTACATTTTTCTTCCTACAACTCTTTTAGCATACTGGACTGGTATCTTTCTAGTACCCTCTTGGATATAAACAACACCAGCTACAATTGCTACTGCTATTATTAAGAAAGCAATAATAGTTAAAGGGTTGATCTCCCCTTGAACAGTTAAGGCATAGGTTCTATAAACCCCACCAGGAATTCCTGAAACAATACCAGCAAAGATGATTAGAGAAATACCATTACCAATCCCTTTTTCTGTTATTTGTTCCCCTAGCCACATTAAGAACGCTGTACCAGCAGTTAATGTCATTACTACTACAATAATACTGAAGACATCTCTTTGGATTAAAGCACCTCTGAAAAGTCCTACACTAATTCCAGTAGCTTGGATTAGTGCTAATATAACAGTTCCGTAACGTGTATACTGTGCGATTTTTTTTCTTCCTTCTTCTCCTTCTTTTGCCAACTCTTCTAGTGCTGGTATAGCAATAGTTAGAAGTTGCATAATAATGGAGGCCGTAATATAAGGCGTTATGCTCAGTGCAAATATCGTCATATTTCCAAAAGCTCCACCTGAAAACATATCAAACATGGATAACAGACCAGCATTTTCAACAATGTTACGAACATAGCTAATGTCTACACCCGGCACTGGTATTACAGATCCTAGTCTGAATACAATCACCATAACTAGAGTGTATAATATTCTACTTCTTAAATCTGGAATCTTCCAAGCATTTTTTATAGTAGATATCACCCTACATCACCTCTACTTTACCACCAGCTGCTTCAATTTTCTCTATAGCTGACTTAGTAAATTTTTGAGCTTTCACAGTTACGTTTTTCTCAAGGTTCCCGTCGCCTAATATTTTTAAACCGTCTTTTTCTATCTTCTTAATAACTCCTGCTTCCTTTAAAAGTTCAGCAGTTATTTCAGTTCCATTTTCAAATCTGTTTAATTCATCTACATTAATAGCACTGAATTGTTTTTTGAAAATGTTTGTGAATCCACGTTTTGGAAGGCGTCTAATAAGAGGCATTTGACCACCTTCAAAGCCTATTCTTACTCCACCACCGCTACGGGAATTTTGTCCATTGCTACCGCGTCCTGCAGTTTTCCCAAGACCACTACCTGTTCCTCTACCTTTTCTTTTGGTCTTTTTCACAGCACCTTTAGCGGGTTTAAGCTCATGTAACTTCATACTTACACCTCCTCTAATTTAAGCTTCAATCACTTCTACTAAGTGTTTTACTCTTTCAATCATTCCTCTTGTTTGGTCATTATCAGGTTTTTCAACTATTTGACCAACTTTTTTAAGTCCTAAAGCTTCGATTGTTTTTCTTTGCTTTGGTAGTGTTCCTATAACACTTCTAACTAATTTTATATTGATATTTGCCATAGTATTTTTCCTCCTAACCTAAGAGTTCTTGTATAGATTTACCTCTTAGTCTAGCTACATCCTCGGCTCTCTTTAAGCTTCTTAAACCATCCATTGTAGCATTAACCATATTTCTTGAATTGTTAGATCCTAAAGATTTTGCTCTAACATCTTTAATTCCAGCTAATTCTAATACGGCACGAACTGGACCACCAGCGATAATACCTGTACCTTCTTTAGCAGGCATGATCAGTACATTGCCGGCACCAAAGTGGCCTATAACTTCATGAGGAATTGTTGTTCTCACAATTGGCACTTTAACTAAGTTTTTCTTAGCATCTTGGATTCCTTTTTTAATAGCATCTGGTATTTCCATTGCTTTACCAGCACCTACTCCTACGTGACCGTTTTCGTCACCTACTACAACTAGTGCAGCAAATCTAAAGTTTCTACCACCTTTAACAACTTTAGTAACACGTCTTATGTCAACAACTTGTTCTTTAAGGTCAAGTTGGCTACCGTCTATACGCCTAGTTTGCATGTATTTCCCTCCTTCTTACTTGTTTAAAAGTCAAGTCCAGCTTCCCTTGCTCCTTCAGCTAAGGCCTTAACTCTACCATGATATATATATCCTCCACGATCAAAGGTTACAGTTTTAATTCCTTTTTCTAAAGCTCTTTTTGCCACTAGTTCGCCTACTAATTTAGCACCATTTTTGTTGCCTGTAGCACCCTGTGACTTGATTTCTTTATCTAAAGTAGAAGCTGCAGCTAATGTTTGCCCATTAACATCGTCAATTACTTGAGCATACATATTATTTAAACTTCTATAAACGTTTAATCTTGGACGTCTAGCAGTCCCAGAGATCTTGTTACGAACTCTCTGGTGTCTTTTCATTCTAGTAAGGTTTTTACTTACCTTTTTTATCACCTTGTTTCACTCCTTTCTATTACTTACCAGTTTTACCTTCTTTACGTCTTACAATTTCATCCGAGTATTTAACACCTTTTCCTTTATAAGGTTCAGGTTTTCTTAATTCACGGATCTTAGCTGCGTAATTTCCTACTTTTTGTTTGTCAATTCCTTTAACAACTATTTCTGTTTGAGAAGGCACTTCTGTGGTAACTCCATCTGGATCTACCATTTCTACTGGATGAGAAAAACCTAGGTTAAGCACAAGTTTATTACCTTGTTTGTTTGCTCTATATCCAACACCTACTAGTTGTAATTTTTTCTCGTATCCTTTTACAACTCCATTCACCATGTTGGCAACAAGAGATCTTGATAATCCGTGTAATGATTTATGTTTTTTATTATCAGTTGGTCTTTCAACAACAACAGTATTTTCTTCTTGTTTTACAGTTATATCCTTGTGGATATCTTGAGATAGTGTTCCCATTGGACCTTTAACTGTAACTATATTTTTTTCATCTACATTAATTTCTACTTCTTTTGGTAATTCTATTGGTTTGATACCTATCCTTGACATATCTACACCTCCTTAAGCTTGTTACGACTACCAGATATAAGCGATAACTTCGCCGCCAACGCCTTCTTTTCTAGCTGCTTTATCAGCAACTATTCCCTTAGATGTAGAAATAACAGCTATTCCTAGTCCACCTAATACTCTTGGAATTTCGTCTTTTTTAGCGTATACTCTTAGACCTGGTTTTGAGATTCTTTTAATCCCTGTAATAACTTTTTCTTTATTTTTACCGTACTTTAATTGTACTCTAATAATACCTTGTTTTCCATCTTCTATCACATCAAATCCCTTTACAAAACCTTCTTCAAGAAGAATGTTTGCAATTTGTTTTTTCATGTTAGAAGCAGGAATATCTACTGTTTCATGTTTTACCGCACTGGCATTTCTAATGCGAGTAAGCATATCTGCAATTGGATCCGTCATTGTCATAGCCTTTACCTCCTTCCCAAAATTACCAGCTTGCTTTTCTAACGCCTGGTATTTCACCTTTGTAAGCTAATTCTCTAAAGCATATACGACATATGCCAAATTTTCTTAAATATCCATGAGGTCTTCCACAAATTTTACATCTAGTATATTCTCTTGTTTGGTATTTCTGCTTTCTCTCTTGTTTTACTTTCAGAGATGTTTTTGCCACTACGTCTTACCTCCTTTTTATTTTACGAAAGGCATTCCCATTAACTTTAATAATTCACGACTCTCTTCGTCAGTCTTCGCTGTAGTAACAAAGATAATGTCCATTCCCCTAACTTTATCTACTTTATCGTATTCTATTTCAGGGAATATTAATTGCTCTTTAATACCTAGAGAGTAATTTCCTCTACCGTCAAATGCTTTGCTACTTACTCCTCTAAAGTCTCTTACTCTTGGAAGAGCCACATTTAACAATTTATCTGTGAATTCGTACATGTTTTCGCCTCTTAATGTGGTTTTTGCTCCTACAGGCATACCTTCACGAACCTTGAAGTTGGAAACTGATTTTTTAGCTCTAGTTATAACAGGTTTTTGACCTGCGATTGTAGCTAGTTCCTTTACAGCAACTTCTAATTCTTTTTGGTTATCCTTAGCATCACCCATACCCATGTTGATAATAACTTTCTCTAACTTAGGTATTTCCATAACACTTTTATATTGAAATTTTTCCATCATTGCTGGTGCAACTTCATTTATATATTTCTCTTTTAATCTAGCCATTTACTAGACTTACCTCCCTTCTTCACACTAGTCTAACACTTCGCCAGTCTTTTTGCTAACTCTTACTTTTTCTCCGTTGTCTAGAGTTTTAAAACCAACTCTAACACCTTGATTAGCTTTTTTATCATATACCATTACATTTGATATATGGATAGGCGCTTCGTGCTTAATAATACCACCTTGTTGTGCTTGTTGATTAGGCTTTTGATGTTTTGTAATTATGTTTACCCCTTCAACAATCACTCTATTGTCTTTAGGAAGTACTTGTAATACTTTCCCAGTTTTAGATTTGTCTTTTCCGGCTATAACAACTACTGTATCGCCTTTCTTTATATGCATCACTTGCAACACCTCCTCGATTATAATACTTCTGGAGCTAGCGAAACAATTTTCATAAATTCTTTCTCTCTTAATTCTCTTGCCACTGGTCCAAAGATACGTGTTCCTACTGGTTGCTTATCTTCTTTTACAATTACCGCAGCATTTTGATCGAATTTAATATAGAATCCATCTTTACGTCTCACAGCAGCTTTTGTTCTTACAACAACAGCTCTTACAACTTGACCTTTTTTAACAACTCCGCCTGGTGTTGCACTTTTAACTGAACAGATGATTTCATCACCTATTTTAGCATATCGTTTTCTAGTGCCGCCTAACACACGGATACAAAGCAATTCCTTAGCTCCTGAGTTATCTGCAACAGCAAGTCGTGATTCCTGTTGGATCATAGCAATACCTCCTTCTCTATCCTATATATCTTATTTTGCTTTTTCCATTATTTTAACAAGTCTCCATCTCTTATCTTTTGATAAAGGTCTTGTTTCCATAATTCTTACTCTATCACCAATTCCGCACTCGTTCATCTCATCGTGTGCTTTATATTTAGTAGTTCTTTTAACCGCTTTTCCATATAATGGATGTCGAACGAAGTCTTCAACTAGAACTACTACAGTTTTATCCATTTTATCACTAACTACACGACCTGTTCTAACTTTTCTTGTTGATCTTTCCATTAGATTGGCCTCCCTTCTCGACTACATAATCACTAAGTTATTAGTTAACCTTATTTAACTCACGTTCTCTAAGGATTGTTTTAATTCTTGCAATATCTTTTCGAACATTTCTGATTCTCAAAGGGTTTTCAAGCTGGCCGGTTGCTAATTGGAAACGTAGGTTGAATAATTCACTTTTAGAATCAGCTAATTTTTCTTGTAATTCTACATCAGTCATATCTCTTAATGTATTAGCATTCATCAGCTTCACCACCCTTTACTTCTAATTCTTGTCTTGTCACAAACTTACATTTTATTGGTAATTTGTGCATAGCAAGTCTCATTGCTTCTCTTGCTTTTTCTTCTGAAACACCTGCTAGTTCAAACATAACTCTTCCTGGTTTAACAACTGCAACCCAAAATTCTGGTGAACCTTTACCGGCACCCATACGAGTTTCAGCTGGTTTTTTAGTTACTGGTTTATGAGGGAAAATTTTAATCCAAACTTTACCCCCTCTTTTAATGGATCTTGTCATAGCAACACGGGCAGCTTCTATTTGATTAGAAGTAATCCATGCTGGTTCAAGAGCCATAATTCCATACTCTCCATATGAAACTTTGTTTCCTCTAGTGGCTTCGCCTGACATTTTACCTCTGTGAACTCTGCGTCGTTTTACTCTTTTAGGCATTAACATGCACTATTCCTCCTTCCTTAAAGGCATGACTGCTATTTGTTTTGTTTTCTTCTATCTGCTTCATTATTTTCTTCAACAACACTTCTTTTACCTTTTGTTGGTAATATTTCACCTTTATAAATCCAAACTTTTACACCTAATTTACCATAAGTGGTAGTAGCTTCAGCAAATCCATAATCTATATCCGCTCTTAATGTATGAAGTGGTACATTTCCTTGGTTGTAACCTTCAGAACGAGCCATCTCAGCACCGCCAAGTCTTCCTGAAGTTAATACCTTAATACCTTTTGCACCTGATCTCATAGCTCTTTGCATAGCTTGTTTCATAGCTCTTCTGAAAGAAACTCTTCTTTCTAATGAGAAAGCTATATTCTCAGCTACTAATTGAGCATCAATGTCTGCACGTTTTACTTCTACAACATTCACAGCAACTTTTTTGTTTGTCATTTTTTCTAGTTCTTTTTTAAGTTCCTCAACACCTTGCCCGCCTTTTCCGATAACCATTCCTGGTTTTGCAGTATGGATGTTTATTTTAACACGGTTGTTAGCCGCTCTCTCGATCTCTACTTTAGAAATTCCAGCAACAAAAAGTTTCTTTTTTGTATACTTACGAATTTTGTGATCTTCAACAAGTAGGGTAGAAAAGTCTTTTTTGTTGGCATACCATTTAGCATCCCAGTCTTTGATGACCCCTACTCTCAATCCGTGTGGATTTACCTTTTGACCCATTAGTTTCCCTCCTTGATCCTATTTTTCTTTTAATACAACACTAATGTGACTAGTTCTTTTTCTAATCGTTGTTGCACGCCCCATAGCTCTTGGTCTAAAACGTTTCATCGTTGGCCCTTGATTAGCAGTAATTTCTGCCACATATAAGTTTTCTCTATCCATGTTGTAATTATTCTCAGCATTTGCTAATGCTGATTTAACCAACTTTTCTACAATCGGAGCCGCAGCCTTAGGTGTATATTTTAATATAGCCAAAGCTTCGTCAATTTGTTTCCCTCTTACTAGATCAACAACTTGTTGTGCTTTTCTAGGAGCTATTCTAATAAACTTTGCAATTGCTCTTGCTTCCATTGGAAAGACCTCCTTTCATAATCCAGATCAAATCATGGAAAATCAATTATTTTCTTTTAGTAGTTTTATCGTTATCATCATGTCCTCTATAGGTTCTAGTTGGAGCAAATTCTCCTAACTTGTGTCCTACCATATCTTCTGTTACATATACTGGGACATGTTTTCTTCCATCATGTACAGCAATTGTATGGCCGATCATTTGTGGAAAAATAGTAGATGCTCTTGACCATGTCTTTAACACTTTCTTTTCATCCTTACTGTTCATTTCTTCAATCTTTTTTAATAGAGTCGCATGAACAAAAGGTCCTTTTTTAAGTGATCTACTCATTACTTTTCCTCCCTTCGAGATATATCTATCTTAACATTCATTTATTATACTGCTAATTTATTTTTTCTTTCTAGATACAATATACTTATCAGAAGCTTTGTTTTTCTTACGTGTTTTGTATCCAAGAGTAGGTTTACCCCAAGGTGTAACCGGTGATGGTCTACCGATAGGTGATCTACCTTCCCCTCCACCGTGTGGATGGTCGTTAGGATTCATAACAGAACCTCTTACTGTAGGTCTAATTCCCATGTGTCTCTTTCTACCAGCTTTACCAATAGTAATGTTTTCATGGTCTAAGTTCCCTACTTCTCCAACTGTAGCTTTACAGTCGATGATGATTTGTCTGATTTCTCCAGATGGTAGTCTTAGAAGTGCATATTTACCTTCCTTAGCCATTAACTGTGCAGAGTTGCCTGCAGCTCTAGCTATTTGGCCACCTTTGCCTGGTTTCATTTCAATGTTGTGTACAATAGTACCAACAGGGATGTTTCTTAATGCTAAAGCATTTCCTGTTTTGATGTCTGAACCTTCACCAGATTCTACAACATCTCCAACTTTTAATCCATTAGGAGCAATAATATATCTTTTTTCACCATCAACATAATGTAATAATGCGATATTTGCACTTCTATTTGGATCGTATTCGATTGTTGCAACCTTAGCAGGTATGCCATCTTTATTCCTTTTGAAATCTATAATTCTATATTTTCTTTTTACACCGCCACCTCTATGACGAACGGTGATTTTACCATGAGCATTCCTACCACCAGTTTTTGTTATTGTTTCAAGTAAAGATTTTTCAGGTTCTACCCTTGTGATTTCTTCAAAAGTAGAAGAAGTCATTTGTCTTTTTGCTGGTGAAGTAGGTCTGTACTTTTTAATACCCATAACGGTTTCCCTCCTTCATATTACGAATAGGTTTTACATTCCTTCGAATAATTCTATTTCTTTGCTATCTGCCTTTAATGTTATAACAGCTTTTTTCCAATCAGGTCTTTTACCTTCGAATCTACCCATTCTCTTGGTTTTACCCTTCATATTAGCTGTGTTTACTTTTTCAACTTTAACACCAAATATCTTTTCAATCGCTCTTCTAATTTCTGTTTTGTTAGCTCTTTTGCTTACAACAAAAGCATACTTTTTGTCAGCAATATCCATCATACTTTGTTCAGTAACTAAAGGTTTAATAACTATATCATGTGGATTAGTCATTATACGTACACCTCCTCCACTTTTTCAACCGCATCTTTAGTAATGATAAATTTATCATACTTCAAGATATCATATACATTTAAAGTGTTTACAAAAGTCGTTTCAACTCCTGGTATGTTGCTAGCTGATTTAATAACAGCTTCATTTTTCTCACCTGTTACAATTAATGCCTTTTTGTCTACTTTTAAGTTCTTTAATATATTTATCATTTCTTTTGTCTTTGGAACCTCTAAAGACAATTCATCTAAAACGATTAATTCATTGTTGTTCACCTTAGTAGTAAGAGCTGATTTCATAGCAAGTCTTCTTACTTTTTTAGGTAATGTATAACTATAGTCTCTTGGTTTTGGTGCGAAAACAGTTCCTCCACCAACCCATAGTGGTGAGCGTATCGTACCGTGACGAGCTCTACCTGTTCCTTTTTGTTTCCATGGCTTTCTTCCGCCACCTCTTACCTCAGATCTTGTCTTAGCAGACTGTGTTCCTTGTCTTTTGTTAGCCAGTTGATTTTTAACAACATCGTAAAGTACATGTTGGTTCACTTCTGCACCAAATATATTTTCACTTAATTCTATTTCACTCACTTGTTCTCCAGACACATTATATACCGCTACTTTAGGCATTATATATCCTCCTTTCCCTAGTTAGATTATTTTCCTTGTTTAATAGTTTCTTTAATGATTAATAATCCCTTTTTAGGTCCTGGTACAGCACCTTTTACTAAAAGTGCATTTCTTTCCGCATCAATTTTTACCACTTCAAGATTTTGCACAGTTACTTGTACAGCCCCCATATGTCCAGGTAATTTTTTACCTTTAAATACTCTACCTGGGTAAGCTGATGCTCCCATTGAACCTGGTCTTCTATGGTATCTAGAACCATGTGACATCGGCCCTCTACTTTGACCATGTCTTTTAATAACACCTTGGAATCCTTTACCTTTAGAGATTCCAGTGATATCCACTTTTTCTCCTACTTGGAAAATATCAGCTTTGATTTCTTGTCCTGCTGTAAACTCCCCAACATTTTCTCCTCTGAATTCTCTTAATCTTCTTTGAGGAGCAACTCCAGCCTTGTCAAAATGTCCTTTTAATGGTTTATTAACATTTTTTTCTTTTACTACATCGTAACCAATTTGCACGGCATTGTATCCGTCTTTTTCATTGGTCTTAACTTGAGCTACAACGTTTGGTTGCACTTCAATAACTGTTACAGGCACTACTACACCATCTTCATTGAAGACCTGAGTCATACCTACTTTTTTACCAATTAAACCTTTCATTGCCTTACACCTCCTATTAATCTTACAGCGGATTACACTAACTGTATAATCATACTAAGATAGGATGAAACCCATCTCTTTATCTTAGTCTATAACTTAATCTCTATATCTACACCAGCTGGTAAGTCTAATCTCATTAAAGAGTCAACTGTCTTAGGTGTTGGACTTAAGATGTCTATTAGTCTTTTGTGTGTTCTCATTTCAAACTGTTCTCTAGAATCTTTGTACTTATGAACAGCTCTTAAGATAGTAATGATTTGTTTTTCTGTAGGTAACGGTACTGGACCTGATACAGTAGCACCACTTCTTTTTGCCGTTTCTACAATTTTTTCAGCCGATTGATCTAATAAATTGTGATCATAAGCTTTTAATCTGATTCTTATTTTTTGTTTACCTTTTGTTGTTGCCATTTGATTTCCCTCCCTTTCATCGCACGTGATTTCTTTCTTACGTACGACTCAGACCCTATACACTGTTCCGGGTGTGTTGATATTTTTTTAAACAGTAAAATAGTAGTCTCGTCGCCCGATTCTTAGATCTAGACATTTCTCCACGAAAATTTCCTTTTAGCAACCTTTCGCTTCATCGCCTTAAACAATAATTTAAATAAATATTTAATTTTGCAGTCTAGTTGTTTAAACAAAACTATGTCGAATAGACACTAGTACATTTTATATCATCTAGCAATAAATATCAACCCCATTTTAAATATTTATTGGTGTTTTGTTATTTATTTTTTATGATGATAATGCAAATTTAGAAGAAGAGTAATCTCTTCTTCTAAATTTGATAAAACAACCGTGATGTTCACTAACTATATTTATTATTCAATAATAGAAGCAACTACACCAGCGCCTACTGTTCTTCCACCTTCACGAATAGCGAATCTTAATCCTTCTTCGATTGCTATCGGGCTGATTAGTTCGATATCCATTGTAATGTTGTCTCCAGGCATTACCATTTC
>JAFIFG010000144.1 GCA_020832135.1 Clostridiaceae bacterium | reverse complement strand
TTTAAAAATATTTTAACCAGTTGATAATCAAATTGATGATTTCCCATAGATATTAAATATTCAATGGCTTTATGGGGAGGCATACCTTGCCTATAAACTCTATGGGCAGTCAAAGCATCATATACATCACAGATAGCTACAATTCTAGAGAAGATAGGTATATGGATCCCTTTTATTCCATTAGGATATCCTGTACCATCGTATTTTTCATGATGATCTCTTATAATCCGTCTACTATCTTCCTTTAACCCCTCTATGTTTTTAGCGATTTCATAGCCTAGCAAAGAGTGACTTTTTATTTTTTCATATTCACCATCTGTCAAGTTACTGGGTTTATTTAAGATATTGTTGTCTATATGAATTTTACCTATATCATGTAATAACGCACCTATCCCTAATGTTTGGAGATCTTCCTTGTTTAAATTACAAGCTATGCCTACTACTAATGACAACAAGCATACATTTACACTATGTCCCAAAGTATACTCATCAATTCTTCGTATATCGGTTAAATTTAATAAAATTCCTTTATCCTTCATGAAATCTTCTATAAGTTTGTTTATAATAGATTTCATTTTAGATATATCAATGTTTATTGTGGTATCTAAATTATTTATTGTGTTTTTGGCTAAATTTAAAACTTCTAATTTTGTCTCCTCAGCTATAACATTGATAATTTCTTCATGGTAGTCCTTCTCCCATTGAATATAAACATGATCAATATTATATTTTTTAAATTTATCTATATAACTTTTCTTTAGCTTCATACCACTTTCTATTAATAATTTTCCTTCATGATCATAAATTCCCTTTGCCAGTGTCATTTCCGGAAGCAATGCTGAAGTATTTAGCTTTAACAAGATCTTCCCCCCTCTCCCAGTAAATCTATGTAGTTTAATTATAGGATTAAAATATTTTTCCATTATTTTCTATTGTTGTCTATCTAAACTATAATTCTACAATTTAAGCAAAAATCCTACCATAATTCAAAATTATAGTAGGATTTTGTCAAATTAGTACTGTGGTACTATTTAAAATATTATTTTTTATTTTGTAGCCTGTTAGCTATTTCTTCTATTTTCCTTAATCTATGGTTCACACCTGATTTTCCCACAGGTGGGTTTAACATTTCTCCTAGTTCTTTTAGGCTAGCATCCTCATAGCTTAATCTAATCTCTGCTATGTCCCTTAGGGTTTGTGGTAATTCGTTTAGTCCTATCGTATCTTTTATGTATTTTATGTTCTCCACTTGTTTCATGGAAGCATTAATTGTTTTACTAAGATTTGCTGTTTCACAATTTACTATTCTATTTATATCATTTCGCATCTGCTTATATATTCGTATATTTTCTAGATCTAACAATGCATTATGGGCACCAATAATATTCAACATATCTACCACTTGGTCTCCCTCTTTTAAATACACCACATAACTACCTTTTCTTTCAACGATTTTTGCCGTAAGATCAAATTGATTGATTAAATCTTGAAGATCCTCACTATGCTGCAAATTATTAGTTACAAATTCCAAATGATAATTTTTTTCAGGGGCACTAATAGATCCCGTTCCTAAAAAAGCACCTCTTATATAAGATCTTTTACAACATCTACTTGTCACTAAGTCTTTTGGAACCTCATAGGTTATGTCAAAGGAATCATGATACTCCTTTAATATCCCTACTTTTTTTAACATCACATCACTGCCCATGGCATGTGTAACAACCATAATATAATAATTGTTTTTCTTAAGTCTAGAATTTCTTCTAACCATTACTTCTGTATGGATATCAAATAAATCTTTTATATAACTAAATATTTTCCTAGCTGTGGAGGGGTTTTCTGTAGTTATTTTCAAATTGAATTTTTTGTATCCGATTAGGTGTATGGCTCCATTCATTCTTATAATGGCCGCCAATTCTGATAATTTACAACACTGTTCTTCAGGATATATCCTTGCTAACTCTGATTTTGTTTTAGATGAAAAGGACATATTACCACAACCTTTTAAATTTTTTTGTATCTTCAATAGCTTTTTTAATAATTTCTTTTTCATCATCATACTTTGCTAAATCAACCGCACGATCAATATGGATAAATTTTGCATCTATAAAACCTTCTTCTTTCAAAGGTAAACAATCAATAGCTCTAGATTGCATTAAAAACCAATGGACAGTTTTATTTACAACATCATTATCTTCCCAACTATTTTTAAAAGTATAATGAATTTTTCCTAAATATTTTAAAACCTCCACCTTTACGGATGCTTCTTCATGTACTTCCCTCACTGCAGTTTCCTGTATTGTTTCTTCACATTCTACTTTACCCTTTGGTAATACCCAGTCACCATTATATTTTTTAAGCAATAGTATAGCATTTCCAAAAATGACCACACCTCCTGCACTTATTTCCTCTCTCACAGCTTCCACTCCTTTTGAAATCTATGACATCTAAATTATTTAACTAAATAACTTGTTATGTCTATTATTTATAAATTCTGACGAAATATTATAATATTAAATTACCACATTCATCTATTTATTTCAATTATAAAAGACAAACCACCCTATTCAAAGGTAATTTGTCTTTTATAATTTCCTATTCTTTGAAATTATTTTTTTCATTCCCTACTAAATCTACAATTAACTTAGAAAGTTTTATAGCATCATGCCTTACATAACCTATTTTAATATCCACCAGATCATCTTCTATCAACTTTATATTTTTCTCTTGTAATATTTGTCGATCTTTTTTTGTTGCGGTTATTAAGCTTGCACCCTCCATTTTATACTTATCCTCCGCCGCATCTATAATTTCTCCATTATTGGCTATTATATAGTCTATCTTTAGCTTAGGACAGTGCTTTATAATACCCTCCAAGTGATGATGAATACTATAATCATCTGTCTCACCCGGTTGTGTCATCATATTAGTAATATATACTTTCTTGTTTTCGCTCTTAATCAAGGTCTCTGAGATATCTTTCACTAAAAGATTAGGCAAAACACTTGTATAAAGACTTCCCGGACCTAAAACCACTATATCAGCAGCTTCGATTGCCTCAATTGCCTCCTTCAAACCCTTTGCTTCCTTCGGCCTAATAAATACTTTATCTATAGGGCTGTTTTCCTCCAATACCTTATCAGGAATACTGGATTCACCTTTAATTACCTTTCCATTCTCTAGTAAGGCATATAAAGTAATATCCTCTAATGTTACAGGATATACCTTTCCTGTAACTGCTAAAACTTCACCTATTTTTTTTATAGCTTCTTCAAAGTTATTACTAATACCATTCATTGAAGCAATAAATAGGTTTCCAAAGCTTTGTCCCTTCAGGCTTCCATCTTCAAATCTATACTGCAAAAGTTCCTCCATGGTTGGCTCCATTTCAGCTAAGGCTAAAATGCAGTTTCTAATATCCCCTGGAGGTAACATGCCTAAATCCTCCCTAATTATCCCCGATCCTCCACCATCGTCCGCTACCGTTACAATAGCTGTAATATTAGCAGTAAATAGTTTTAATCCCCTTAATAATACAGCCAAGCCGGTTCCGCCACCTATTACAACTACCTTGGGTCCTTTGGATAATATTTTTTTATCGTATATTTTTTTATTAATTTTTGTTCTATTCAAATAACCGTTAATGGTACTGATATCCTTTAATAAAGATCTCAAACCATAATGTAGTGAAATATAAATAAAGACAAGACCTATTAATGCTAATATCAATTGGAGGCTACTATTGATGTAAACTCCACTAATAGCAATAAAATAAGAAATAGAAAAGGACAAACACAATATACCTATAAAACCAATTACTATCCACCTTTTGATTTGTAATCCTGGTTTTAGCCAATCGACTATTTTCATTTAACCTCGTTTCCTTTCCCCCGATAGTGTCTCATCTCTATGGGTTAGAATGACACGATACCCCTTTTCCTGTAATTTTTCATGTAATACATAGGCTATTGTGACGGATCTATGTTTTCCGCCAGTGCAGCCAATAGCCAATACTAATTGATTTTTTCCTTCTTTAATATAATGAGGAATTAAAAAATCCACCATATCAAACAATTTATTTGAAAATTCTACACTGACAGGTGCATTCATAACATAATCTCGTACTTTTATATCATTACCTGTAAAATCCCTCAGTTCTTCAATATAGTATGGATTAGGTAAAAATCTAACATCAAATACTAAATCTGCATCCAATGGAATACCATATTTAAACCCAAAGGAGGATATATAGATAATAAGATTATTGGTCTCGTTTCCGTCTATATAAATATTTCTTAGTTCCTCTTTTAGTTGACCTGGTGTCAATCTAGTAGTATCAATAATATTGGTAGCCATAGCCTTCAGTTTTTTTAATCGTTCTTTTTCTTTGTCAATCCCGTCTCTAATACTTCCATCATAGGATAAGGGATGTTTTCTTCTGGTTTCTTTGAACCTTTTTATCAGGGCTTCATCATGGGCATCTAAAAACATAATTTCATAGGAATAACCAATCTTATTTACATTATCTAAACTTACAAATAGATCGTCAAAAAACAGCCCTCCTCGAATATCAATAACCAATGCTACCTTATCAATATCCCCTTGAGATTGACCACATAACTCCACAAATTTAGGTATTAGTACTGGAGGTAAATTGTCAATACAATAAAATCCCAAATCCTCCATATACTTTACTGCTAGACTCTTTCCAGCCCCTGACATTCCTGTAATAATAGTAAATTTCATAGTATCCTACTCCTCTTTTGTAATTAAATCCCTCTATTAACCTTATTCTTCCCCTATCACCCTTACTTCTGGCTGTAATTCTACCCCAAATTGCTGAAACACTTCCTTTTGAATAAGTGCAATTAGCCCTAGTACGTCCGCTGCTGTGGCTTTACCTACATTTACAACAAAACCAGAATGCAGTTCTGAAACCTGTGCATCTCCCACTCTAGCACCCTTTAAATTGGCATCTTGAATTAATTTCCCAGCAAAATATCCTGGAGGTCTTTTGAATGTACTTCCTGCACTAGGTAAATGTAGCGGTTGCTTGGTTGTTCTCTTCTTTGTTAAATCGTCTGTAATAGCTTTGATTTCTTCGTATTCCCCTTCTTCTAGTTCCATTTCCACTTCTAAGACGATGTATTGCTTAGTATGAATAATACTGGTTCTATAGTCTAATTGTAGCTCCTCTAGTGTAAGTTCAACTACTTCTCCTTCATCATCTAATACTGTAGCTTTTGTAACAACATCCTTCATTTCTCCACCATAAGCTCCAGCATTCATGGTAATAGCTCCCCCAAGGGTTCCTGGGATGCCACTAGCAAACTCGAAGCCCTTTAAGCTTTTTGCCAAGATTTTCTTAGATAAGGTAGAAAGCAGGATTCCACATTGTGCCTTTACTGTAGTACCTTCAATAGTAAAGTGACTAAAGTTATCCGCAAGCTTTATAACTACACAACGCATACCTTTATCCCGAACCAAAAGATTTGAACCATTCCCAATAATAAAATAAGGAACATCTTCTTTCTTGCAAATTTGGATAGCTCTTTGTATTTCCTCTACACTTTGAGGCTTCAGCAATAAATCAGCAGGCCCACCTATTTTAAAGGAGGTGTGATTTTTCATCAGCTCATCCATAAGTACATTTTCTTTTTTCATAAACCCTAGTAATTCTTTATATAATCTATTTTTATTCATTTCTCCACTCCTATGTTTAGAAAGTTTCTTATTATCATTTAGTATTTTCTTTTAGTGTTTTTTTATTTTGTTCATTATAAAGTATATCTTGTTTTTTATTTTAGGTCAATTTACATACTATTTTACTCTTCAACTGATTGCATAAAAATCTGTATTTTCGTCTCCGCATCCCTCAACACTTCTTCAGGGGATTTTTTTCCCAGTACTCCCATACGTATTTCATTTTGTAGAATTTTATCTATTTCATTCCACTGTGGATGTAGTGGAATCGTATTTACACTTTCCATATTGTTAAATATACTTGTCATGAAGATATTGCCTTCATAAATATTACCTACTGACTTTTTTACAGGAAATACACCTAAGCGACCTAAATCTTGTTGGTACTCATCCTTAGTTAAGAATTTTAAAAACTCTGCAGCTACCTTTAACTTCTCTTCATCCTCTTGTTTGAATATACCGTATGCACCAATACTACTACTCATGGTTACGGGATACTCTAATTTTCCAGTTGGATAGTTTGCTATAGTGTAATCGAATCCTACCCCTTCATTTTTCAGATTTTCTAAGACGTTCAGTGCCCACGTTCCTACGGGATGTACTGCTACATTCTGGTCTTTATAAAAAGATGTCCATGCTGTGCTGGCAGTATTTTCTCCAAAGTCTTCAGGTGTTACACTGTATTTTTGTTTTAAATTTATTAACTTCTCCAAACCATCTACGGCTCTTTTATCATTAAAACTGTATTGAAAGGTTTCATTTAAAATTTCGCCTCCATCACTTAGTAGTATACCCCAAGTATTATAATATCCGGGTTGTATAAAACTATGAAAACCAAAGTAATCTATTTTTCCATTCTCTTTACTATCATAGGTCAACTCCTCCATCTTCTCTATAAATTCTTCATAGGTCCAATTTCCATCTACAGGCGGTTCTACATTTCTTTCATTAAATAGATCTAAGTTTAATACCATTGTGTAGGTAGTCATCATCCAAGGCATCGCCCATATATTGTTATCGTAGGTGACAGCCCTTATAGCCTCTTCCCTAAAGGCTTCGATTTCCTCTGTTGTTACATATTGATTTAATGGCTCTAAAATACCCTTTCCTATAATACTATAGTCACTTCCTATAGCAGCTATATCAGGTGTATGTCCCATTTTTATAGCTGTATCCAATTTGATAGGACCTCGCTCCCAATCTAGAGGTTTAAAATCAATGTATACACCAGGGTTAGCTTTTTCAAATGCCTGAATTTTTTCATATATCCAACCAAAACTTGTTCCACTTTTACTATCTAATCTTGGAAAATCCCAAAATGTTATAACACCAGTCCATTGCGATCTATTTTCCATTTTATCGTGTTCCGCATCCCGAGGATGGAATCTAAATAAATAAAAAGGACCTAAAATAACAAATAGAATTAATACTATATATATTAAAAAAATAAATGGTCTTATCTTTCTTTTTTTCATACCATCCCCCCTATGTATCTCCTCAGGCTCCCGTTAGATAAACAAACTAAGTGAATTAAGTCTCATTTTAAGTGTATTCCGCCTCATTCTTTATTATTCCCACATGAAAAAAGAGCACATTGTATGTACTCTAAATCATTTTAACTGTATTATTATATTCTACAATGCCATCCTTTAGCACTCTGCAAAAAAAGATATGTTCTTTAAAAGAACAATTATTTTTCTTCCCCAATGCAGGACAGTCTTCATGACATTTTTTCCCCAGTGCTATTATCTCTACTATGGCACTTCCAATTTCCAATCTGTTCTCCAGCTGAAGCTGTGCTAAGTCTAAACCCTCTACAATAAAGTTAGCTTTGAATTTCAAATGACAAAATCCTTTTGTTCTGTCACTGTCTATTTTTTCTTTTCCTAATGACGTTATAAAGCTTATATTTTTATAATTGCTTTCTTTTCCTAAGTCTTCTGTAGCCATTATTTTATAGGACTGCCACATTCCTTTTTCTACCTTCTTATAAATACCTTGAATTTTAACCAAAGTATCTATCCTCCTATTTCTGCCATATTTCTCGTAACTAATTCGTAATCATCTGTATCAAGATAATGTTTTTCTGGTTTTGTCTGTATTGCATTTATTAAAACATTCTCCAACTCCTTCGGCATATGCCTTACAACATTCAAAATGTCTATTTCTTTATTACTATGAAGACATGGTTTTAGTTTCCCATCACTTGTCAGTCTGATCCTATTGCATTCTCCACAAAAATGACTACTTATTGGATTAATAAAACCTACCCGTCCCTTAGCCCCAGGTAACTTAAAGTGCTTTGCTGGCGAGGAGGTCTGGTGCTGCTCGGGAATTAAGTTACCCATTCTTTTCATAATAGTTTCGTTAGATATGAATTTTTCCTTTGCCCAATTAGCTGCCTGTCCCAACGGCATTAGTTCAATGAACCGAACATCTATTTCATCATTTTTAGTAAGATATACAAACTCCTCTATCTCATCTTCATTATATCCGCCTATTACTACTACATTTAATTTTATTGGCTTTATTCCTAATTTCAAAGCTTCTTGTATACCGTCTAATACCTTGTATACATCTCCCCCTCTGGTTATTTCTTTATATCTATGTGGTTTTAACGAATCAATGCTTATGTTTACCCTCTTTAACCCAGCTTTTTTTAAATCCTTAGCATAGTCTTTTAAGAGCAAACCATTTGTTGTAATTGCAATATCTTTAATACCTTCATTACCAGATATCGCTGCTATAAAATCTACAATTCCTTTTTTAACCAAAGGTTCTCCACCTGTAATTCTCACCTTGTTAATTCCTAGTTTAGCAGCAACTTTAGTAACCTCAGCTATTTCTTCCAAAGACATCATATCATCGTGATTTTTTTTAGAAATACCGTCTTCCGGCATACAATAAAGGCACCTTAGGTTGCACAAATCTGTAATAGATATTCTCATATAATTGATTCTTCTATTGTAGGTATCTTTCATTATATCACTCCAATCTTTTAAAAAAACTAGTCCTAAAAGGACTAGTTTTAAAAGTGACTAGTTTTTTCCTTTCCAATACGGGAGGCATAAAAATTTCTTTTTATACCCATAGGCTATTCCCCTTAGATTTTTATCCTTAGGGCCAAATAGCTCGGAAATATAATTTTAAATTTGTTTTCTAGTACATTATATCATGTTTATTTTAAATTTAAAACAGTTTTTGATAATTCTAAATATTCTTTAACTATTTTCCAAAAACAAAAAGAACTAGATATTAGGTAGTATCTAATATCTAGTTCTCTCTGTTTTTATTAAGCTTCAGCCATTGCTAATTCAGGCTTTTCAATTGGATATTTCTCTCGCTCTTTATAATGTGTGTGTAATAATTCATGAGCTTTATGACTATTTGGTTTTCCTAAAAATTCCTCATATAGTTTCTTAACTAATGTATTTTCATGGGATTTTCTTAACCCACTGGCTACATCTTCTTCATATAAAGCCTTAGCTCTTTCAACTCTTATATCGCAATCCATTTTTACTCTAGCCGGAACATGGGGTTGACCTCCACCTGTTACACAACCACCGCTACATCCCATAACTTCAATAAAGTGATACTCTTTTTCTCCAACTTTAATCATATCTAATAGTTCAGCCGCTTTAGCTGTTCCATGTACAACTGCTACTTTAATTTTGTTGCCGCCTAGTGTTACCTCAGCTTCTTTAATTCCTTCAATACCTCTTACGGCACTATACTCAATATTCTGTAATTCCTTTCCTTCCAACACTTCTGCTACTGTTCTTAAAGCAGCCTCCATTACTCCACCAGTGGCTCCAAAAATAACTCCAGCACCAGTATATTCTCCTAATGTAGGGTGGAACTCAGCATCTTGAAGCTTCATAAATTCAATTCTTGCTTGTTTTATCATTTTTCCTAATTCTCTAGTTGTTAATACAGCATCCACATCTCTTAACTCGTTAACTGCAAACTCCTCTTTAGCGGATTCTGTCTTCTTAGAGGTACATGGCATTACGGAAACAACAAATATTTTCTTAGGATCAATATTTTGTTTTTCTGCATAATAGGACTTGATAATAGCCCCCATCATTTGCTGTGGTGATTTACAACTGGATAAATTAGGTATAAATTCTGGATAATAGAATTCACAGAATCTTACCCAACCTGGTGAACAGGAGGTAATCATAGGAAGTTTTCCACCCTCTTGTACTCTATGTAATAGCTCATGTCCTTCCTCCATAATGGTTAAATCTGCTGCAAAGTTAGTGTCGTAAACTTGATCAAATCCAAGTCTCTTTAAAGCAGCCACCATTTTGCCGGTTACTCTTGTTCCAATCGGCAAGCCAAATTCTTCACCTAAGGCTGCCCTTACTGCTGGAGCTGTTTGTACAACCACATGGGTTTCTGGATCTTCAATAGCATCCCATACTCTTTCTATATCTTCTTTTTCTTTTAATGCTGCCACTGGACAGTTTGTGATACATTGCCCACAATAGATACATGGTACATCATCCATGCTCATAGCAAAAGCAGGAGAAACCTCTGTTTCAAATCCTCTATTTGTAAAATCAAGGATACCAATTTTTTGTTCATTCTTACAAACATTTACACATCTTCCACAAAGGATACATTTACTGGCATCTCTTACAATAGAGTGTGACTTTTCGTCTACTGTAGCCACTTTATCTTCACCTTTAAATGGAATCTCATTTATATTTAATTCTTCTGCTAAACTTTGAAGTTCGCAGCTTTTATTTCGAAAACAGGTTAAGCATTCACGGTTGTGATTAGACAGAATCAATTCCACCGTAGCTTTTCTTGCATCCCTTAATGTTTTTGTATTGGTTTTTATTACCATTCCTTCACCAACAGGATGTACACAAGAAGCCTGTAACGCCCTAGCTCCTTGTACCTCAACTAAACAAACTCTACAGGCGCCAACCTCATTAGTCTCCTTTAAAAAGCATAGGGTAGGAATATCTACACCTACTTCCTTTGCTGCTTCAAGGATCGTATAATTTTTAGGCACTTCAACTTGTATATTATCTATAGTTAAAGTCACTTTTTCCACTTCCAACACTCTCCCTTCCAATTAAGATAAAGTCCTCTACCCTATTTTTTAATAATTGCTTTAAATGGACATTTATCCACACAAGCCCCACATTTAATACATGCATCTGTATCCACGATATGCATTTCCTTCTTTTCACCAGCAATAGCATCTACTGGACATTCTTTTTTACATAATGTACAACCCTTACAGTCCTCAGTAATGTAGAAGTTTGTAAGAGCTTGACAAACTCCAGCAGGACATTTCTTATCGATAACATGAGCTTCATATTCATCTCTAAAATATTTTAATGTAGATAGGACTGGGTTTGGTGCCGTTTGTCCTAAACCACATAGAGAGGATGATTTTATATTTTTAGCAAGTCGCTCTAGGTTATCAAGATCCCCTAGTGTACCCTTACCTTCTGTAATTTTATCTAAAGTCTCCATCATTCTCTTGGTTCCAATTCTACAGGGAGGACACTTGCCACAGGATTCTTCTACAGTAAAATCTAAGAAAAATCTCGCAATATCCACCATACAATTGTCTTCATCCATAACAATCATACCGCCGGATCCCATCATAGAACCTAAGCTAATTAGATTATCATAATCAATTGGTGTATCAAGATAATCAGCAGGAATACATCCTCCAGATGGCCCACCGGTTTGTACGGCTTTAAATGCCTTCCCACCAGGTATGCCACCACCTACGTCATAAACAACTTCCCTTACTGTCGTTCCCATTGGAACTTCCAATAATCCAGTATTATTAATTTTACCACCTAGGGCAAATACTTTTGTACCTTTAGATTTTTCTGTACCTATTCCTGCAAACCACTCTGGACCTTTTAAGAAAATCTGTGGAATATTAGCATAGGTTTCAACATTGTTTAATAAGGTTGGTTTGTTCCAAACCCCTTTAATTGCTGGGAATGGTGGTCTTGGTCTAGGCATACCCCGTTGCCCCTCGATTGAGTTAAGTAATGCTGTTTCCTCACCACATACAAAGGCACCTGCACCCAGTCTAATTTCCATATCAAAATTGAAGCCAGTTCCAAATATATCTTTACCTAATAGTCCTTTTTCTCTAGCTTGATCAATAGCTATTTGAAGTCTTCTTACTGCTATAGGATACTCAGCACGAATATATACGTAACCTAAATCAGCCCCCACTGCATACCCAGCTATCGCCATGGATTCAATAATAACATGTGGGTCTCCCTCTAGTACGGAACGATCCATAAAGGCTCCTGGATCCCCCTCATCGGCATTACATGCTACGTATTTTTGCTCTCCTTCTGCTTTAGCTGTAAACTCCCATTTTAATCCTGATGGGAATCCACCACCACCACGACCCCTTAGCCCTGATCTTTTTACTACATCGATTGTTTCTTCCGGTGTCATTTCAGTTAATACCTTTGCCAAGGCTTGATAACCATCAACTGCTATGTACTCCTCCACAACCTCTGGATCAATCATTCCACAGTTTCGAAGAGAAACTCTTTGTTGCTTCTTGTAAAATCCAACTTCATCAATAGCTTTGATTGTATCTTCCTCTATCGACTCTTTATATAATAAGTCCCTAACGATTCTTCCTTTTAATAAATGTTCCTCTGTAATCCTCTCAACATCCTCTACTTTTATATGACTGTAGAAGGCTCCCTCTGGATAAACAATAACAATAGGTCCTGCTTCACAAAGTCCGAAACATCCAGTCTTTACAACCTTTACTTCCTTCTGCAAATCATGCTTTTCCAATAATGCTTCAAACGCATCTAAAATTTTTAATGCATCTGATGATGTACAGCCCGTTCCTGCACATACTAATACATGCGATCTAAATAAGTCCATTGTTTTACCCCCTTATTACATTATTAGGTTACACTATAAAAACCACTACTCTGCATAGGCTCCTATAGCATATTCATCCACGATCTGACCACTAACGATATGCTCAGCTATTACCTTTCTAGCTTTTTCAGGTGTCATATACACATAGGTTACCTTTTCTTCACCTTGCTTGTATACTTCTACAGTAGGTTCTAATCTACAGGCACCTTTACATCCTGCCTGAGTTACCACTACATTCTCTATGTTTCTCTTGTTAACTTCCTCTATCAAAGCCATAAGTACTGGTCTTGCTCCTGCAGCGATACCACAGGTCCCCATAAATACAACTATTCTAGTACCTTTTCTATCATGTCTAAGATTTACTCTTTCTAGTGACTCTTGACGAATCTTATTTAATTCAGCAATTGTTTTCATGAAGTATCCCCCCTTCTTTTATTGATACTTTTCCATAATGCCAGGTATATCCTCTACTTGCAATCTACCATATACATCTTCATTTACAGTCATAACTGGGGCCAATCCACAGGCACCTATACATCTAGTGGCTACCAATGTAAACTTCCCATCAGGTGAAGTTTCACCAGCCTTTGTATCAATAATTTTACTTATTTTATCGATAATAGGCTGTGCGTTCTTTACATAACAGGCTGTACCTAAACAAACACCTATTACATAATCTCCCTGTGGTTCCAGTGAAAATTGAGAGTAGAAGGTAACCACTCCATAAATTTCACTTAGGGGAATCTTAAGTGCTTCTGAGATTTGCTTTTGTACTTCTAACGGAAGACAACCAAATATCTTTTGTCCTTCATGAAGTACAGGCATTAATGCACCTTGCTTGTCTTTGTTTGCTTCAATAACCCTTTGCAATTTTTCAAAATTTTCTTCAGTCAAAATTTCTTTAGCCATAATGTCCCTCCTTTTTTGTATTTATTATTTTAATATTTGAGCAAAACATCTCTATACAAAACTTTAGTTTGTTTTTGATTTCAGCTCAAATTAAAATTAATACCTTAATTAATTTGAATCAAACATTATTTACTGTATATTTTTTATATTCTGAAAATTTATCTGATTAGCTTTATGCGAGTGGCTTGTAGTAAATTCTGCATAATGATTATGATGAGATAATCTATGCTAAATAAGAATAATTATGTTAAAATTTTAACTATTATTTGCATGATATGTGGAAAATATTTGTAGTCTGTATCTATTATAACCTTAAAAGTGTATTGATTCAATAATAAAAATATTAATATTTTTATTAATTTACTGAATCTTTAGTTTTTAGCGGCATTTGAAGCGATATTTTTCTTTAAAAGTAATATTTTCACCTAAATATATGTTATATAAATAGAGGTTAGTTGTTAATTTTTAATCTAATTAAGAATGAATAAGAGTGTTACCTTTATGAAGGCAACACTCTTATTCATTCTTATGCTATACCTTAAATTTTAACCCCTGTAGTATACTTACACCATTGAGCTATCCCTTGTGCTAAACATATTATAAAAACAGTATTATATTTTTATACAATTATTGGTTTAACTTCATCTTAAAGGGTTGTAAAACTCGGTTGGTTATTCCAGTTGCATAGGCAATAAATACCCCGTAGTTTACAATAGGCACTCCTACATCCTTGGCCCTATTGATCCTATACATCATCTCTCTTCGATTATGCATACAGGCTCCACAATGAACTATTAACTTATAATTAGACAAGTCTTCCTCGAACTTTGTTCCTGCAACCCAAGTATAGTCTAGCTTTCCTCCAACTTCTTTCTCAAGCCATCTTGGAATCTTCACTGTGCCTATATCATCTTTTTGACGGTGATGGGTACACCCTTCTGCAATCAGTACCTTATCCCCAGGCTTTAACTTTTTAACAGCCTCCGCTCCCCTTACTAGCTCATGTAAATCACCTTTGTATCTTGCATATAAAATAGAGAAGGATGTTAGCGGTACTCCCTCTGGTACAATTTTAGATACCTCATGAAATGCTTGTGAATCCGTTATAACGAGTTTAGGAGGTGATTTTAACCTATCTAATGCTTCCTTCAGTTCCGTTTCCTTACAAACAACCATAAAGGCATCATGATCCAGTATATCTCTTATTACTTGAACTTGAGGTAAGATCATTCTCCCCTTTGGAGCCGATGAATCAATAGGAGTAACCAAAACTACTGTATCTCCTTTTTCAATTAAATTTCCCATGAGGGAAACTTCTACATCCTTAGGTGCAGCAACTATCATAGTTTCCTTTAATTCATCAATTCCTTGACCAGTTTTTGCACTTACCACTGTAGTAGCAACACCATTTCCTTTTTCACATTCTTCTTTTGTAGTTTTTATAATATCTGACTTATTATAGACAATTACAGCAGGGATGCCTTTTCCTTCTATAGCAGTTAGAAGTTCCTCTTCAAAAGATCCTATGCCAATCTCTTTGTTAGTTACAATGAGGGCTAAATCTGTTTTATTTAATACTTCCTTTGTTTTTTGAACCCTTAACTCTCCTATAATTCCTTCATCGTCTATTCCAGCTGTATCTATAATCAAAACAGGTCCAATAGGCAATATTTCCATAGCTTTATAAACAGGGTCTGTAGTGGTTCCTGGAATTTCAGATACCAGGGCTATATCTTGGTTGGTTAGGGCATTAATTAAACTAGATTTCCCTGCATTTCTTCTTCCAAATATAGCGATATGAAGGCGATTTCCTCTAGTAGTATTATTCATCTATAGCACCTCCTCGGAAGTAATTTTTAGATATTTCGGTAGCTTTCTACCAGACTCCTCTACTGCCTTAAAGGCAGACTTCAAATCAATCATATTCTTATTACTATAAATTTGATAGTTTGATCTATATTTTGATGGTGTAGATATCAACATAATTGTATTAGCACCTGCCTGTAGAGCCTTAGTCTGTCCATCAGGATCTATGGAAGCCAAAGCAGTGGTGGCTGGTAAAAACACGTTTTTACAGACTAATCTTGTTACAGCTACAACCCTCAGGGTCATTTCTACACTTCCTTGAGGATATGATTCAAAGGGAGTTCCTTTTGCCGGTATGAAAGGTCCTATCCCAATCATATGGATTGCCATATCTTTAAAATATAAAATATCTTTAGCAATATCCTCTGGTGTTTGCCCTGGCAAACCAATCATATTTCCCGATCCATTTACATAGCCTAACTGGCGAAGCCACTCAGAACACCGTACCCTCTCGTCAAAATCGTCATCTGGATGAATAAAGTTAAAAATATCTTTATTTGTAGTTTCTATTTTTAATAGGAAATTGTTAGCTCCAGCTTCCCTTAAGATTTCATAGTCTGCAAAAGGTCGCTCCCCAATACTTAATGTGATCATCATTTTTGTTTCATCTTTTATTCTCTTGATTAAATTCACTAAGGTTTCTGTACTATAATAGTCATCTTCACCCGACTGAAGAATAACCGTTTTAATTCCCCAACCATGAAGCTGATGAACGCCCTCCATGATTTCTTCCTCTTCCATACGATATCTACCTGGGACTGTACATCCCTTTCTAATGCCACAGTAATTACAGCTTTTCTTGCAATAGTTGGAAAACTCAATAGCTCCACGTATTTCTACTACGTCTCCAACAACTTCCTTCCTCATTTGATCTGCAGCAGTGAAAATACCATCTATTTCACTTTTGCTCTCCGTTTTAAGCAAGTAGGTAATTTCATCCTTAGTGATATCTAGTCCTTCCTGTATCTTATTCATGATATCCTTAAAGGTCTGGGTAGTAATATTACTTTTTAGTCTTTCTATTAAGCCTGATAATTTTCGAGATTCATAAGGATGGATCTCCTTAAAATCAAGATTGTTTTCCGCAAGGGTATTTTCCACCAATTGTCGATCCTCTGCTGCAATTGCAATGGAGGTGCTACAAATAGTTCCATATTCACTAGGGGTAGGAACAAGGTCCGTATGAATCCCTTTGGATTTTATAGCTCTATCAGCATTTAGCATTTCGCTAGTTGAATAACATATGATAATATACTTTTTATTCACTGCTTTCATAGTATTAGCTCCTTTCTCCTGATGATCTAAAAATAGAGATCCCGTTTTCCCTCTTCTATTTCTATTAATCGTTCCTCTGTCATACGTTTTATGTTAGGGTTATTAATTTCTTTGAGGGCTTTGTTAATCAACTCTTCACCCTGTTTTCTAGTTTCATCAGAAGCATGCTCCATTAAATTTTCTTTATAAGTCAATATAGCATTAGGTTGACAGAATTCATGTATATGAGCATCCTTAGCCAACTCCATAAAAGCTTCTCCAGTTCTATTTGCTCGGTAGCAAGCAGTACAAAAGCTTGGCAGATGACCCTGTTGGCAAATTACTTGTAGCATTTCATCTAGAGAACGATCGTCACTAGTCTCAAATTGAGTTGCTTCCTTGTCATCCTTTTTATGCCCTCCTGGACTTGTTTTAGAGCCTGCTGAAATTTGAGATACTCCAAGATTAAGCAGTTCATCCCTTAATAAAGCCGATTCTCTAGTGGATAAAATAATCCCTGTATAGGGTAGTGTCAATCTATATACAGCTACAATTTTCTTTAAGTCCATATCATCAACTAGATAAGGAGCCTCCCCTAAGGCTGAATCATTTGCTGGTCTTAATCTAGGAATGGAAATCGTATGGGGTCCCACATTGTAATTGACATCCATGTACTGAGAATGCATTAATGATGCCATTACGTCAAACTTATAATCATATAAACCTAGCAACACACCTATGCCAAAATCATCTATCCCTGCTTCGAAAGCTCTTTGCAAAGCAGTTAATCTATAATCATAGTCGGATTTTGAGCCGGATGGATGCATCGTTTTATAGGTCTCGCGATGATAGGTTTCTTGGAATATTTGATAGGTTCCTATTCCAGCTTCCTTTAGCTTTTTAAAATCCTTTACTTCCATAGGGGCCGCATTCACATTTATTCGTCTTA
>JAFIFG010000139.1 GCA_020832135.1 Clostridiaceae bacterium | reverse complement strand
AATCCAATGTAGATGAGGATGATTCATTAGATTTTGCCCCCATGTATGCAGGATAGACATAAAGCCAATTTCAGCACCTAGATATTTTGCATCTTTTCCTAGCTCCAGCAGTGTTTCAGATGCTGCCTTAAATAATATAGAGTACATTTCTTTTTGATTTAACAGGGTGATAAAGTTTAATTCTTCTGGAATAGTAAAGACTACATGAAAATATCCTATTGGCAAAAGATCCTTTTTTCTGTTGTGTAGCCATCTTTCTTTTGCTAGGGTTTGGCATTTAGGACAATGGCGGTTTCTACAGGAGTTATATGAAATCCTCAAATGCCCACAGCTATTACATTTATCTACATGTCCTCCCAATTTAGATGTTCTACATGTTTCAATAGCAGACATGTTTTTTAGTAGGTGCTGAGGAAGAGGATGTTTTTTTCTGTAGGTTGCACCATGTTGATTAAAGATATCTTGTACTTCAATCATTTTGTATTCCTGCCAATGTATCCAATGGACTTACTACATTAAGTAAATCCATTCTTCTTAGGTGTAAATAAATTGTGGTGGTGCTGATGGAACTATGTCCTAGAAGTCTCTGGATGTGAAATAAATCCGTTCCTGCCTCTAGAAGATGAGTGGCGAAGCTATGTCTAAGGGTATGTACAGTTGCAGCTTTTTTAATACCTGCTTTTTCTTTGCTATTCTGAAAAACTCTTTGGATTGTCCGTACTGAGATGGAGCCGTTTTTATCCGCTCCCGGAAATAGAAATGGTTTAGGATGATATGCTTGCCAATATTCCCTTAAGATATCAAGATTAGTCTGGGACAGTAGAGTATTCCTATCCTTTTTTCTTTTACCACTATGAATAATTATTTGCATGTTTTTACTGGCAATATCTGAAATTTTAAGGTTGGATGCTTCTTTGACTCTAAGTCCTGCTGAGTAGATGGTCATAAGAATGGCTTTATGCTGTAGATTAGTCGTTGCTTCTAGGATAGCCTTAACTTCAGATTGAGATAGCACAACGGGGAGCTTTTTAGGCTCTTTCATTGGTGATAATTTATCTAGGTCCCACCCTCTACTTAGGGTTTTTGTGTAAAAAAATTTCAATCCACTGTAAATTGCATTAACACTGCCTTCACTTAACTTTTTTTCTGTGATACAATAATATAAATACTCACGAATATCATCTTCTCCTAGAAGTTCAGGGGATTGATCAAAATGCTTAGAGAATCTACTGACATGTTCTATGTAGTTCTTCACAGTAATTGGGCTATAACCTCTAAGTTCTAAGCTCTAAGCTCTAAGCTCTAAGCTCTAAGCTCTAAATCCATTTTCATCTTTTTTCTTAACTCTGACAATATAAACACTTCCTTTCTTGGTTTTTGTCTTGTCAACTTAAATATTAAAGGAAGTGTTTTAATAAATAAAGCGATATCTATATTTTAGATGCCGCTTTATTTTTATATTCTTTTATTGGTTTGTCTCTTATCTTTTATCTTTTAGGAAGGTTTTCTGCCACCGCCTTGGGCGGTTTAGTTCAATACATCAAATATGATATAACTCTCTTTTCTTCAAAGATACTTTAAAAACCTTTTTAAAATCCAGCACTCCCCTTATAAATTTAACCCAGTATAAATAAGCTTCATTGATTTCATCCTTAGTAATGCTTAAATACCTTTTGGTTATCGTCATGCTGCTATGATTCAGCACCTCCATTAATGATAGGAAGGGGCACCCCACTTTCCTATGCACAGTAACACTAAGTCCTTCTTAGGGTATGGGGCCCAACATTTTCTTTTACCCCTACAGCCTTACATGCCTCCTTAATAGAAACCCATGCCATATATCGTG
Source organism: Clostridiaceae bacterium (assembly GCA_020832135.1). Taxonomy (GTDB): domain Bacteria; phylum Bacillota; class Clostridia; order Peptostreptococcales; family Natronincolaceae; genus JAFIFG01. Next base: position 7,610 of record JAFIFG010000139.1, on the reverse strand, counting down.
ATATAAGCTTCATACTTCCGTTTCTAAAGATGAAAATCGGACTAGTAGGAAAATATAGGTTAGCTCGTCCATCTAAAAGCCTTCTAATAGTAATTTTAGAACTCTCATTAATAGGAAATCACTTCTCCTTCCCTTATGTAAATAGAGCCTATAAACTTACCCTTCTTATCTAAAACATCCCCCCAGACAAACCTTAAAAAATCCGACACACGATGGTCGGTATTAATTCCAACCGTAAATAAACAAAAGTCCGGAGTTTTCCCACAACCAATCAGATATTTCTTCACCGCCTCGATTTTTTTCCTATCCCGGATCGGTTCCACCGTATTCATATAAACCTCCTTTTCATTTCAACATAACATACCCGAATTATACACTATGTTGAATTCAAAACCCATAGAAACAAGGAAGGTTTTGTTAAAACCTTCCTTGTGGTTGAAATTTAAGTGTTTGTTTGTGTTGAATTGGGTAAGTTATATAGGAATGTATTTTAATATTTTTATTTTACAGGTATTTATTTCACCACAGCACTATGAAGATACTCCCTTTGTTCATTTCCTTTCTTGACAGTAACTATAAAATCAATCTCCATACCCTTCTCTATAGAAATATCATTTGTATATCTTTGCGAAGTATAATATTTCTGTGGTAGTCCAAAAAGTCTACCCGATATAAGTTCTGATGACTTTTTAGATGTTGTTAAATCTTTTACAGTAGAAAATCCTCCACTTGCCATAGGTGTTTGTCTTTCGTTTAATTGAAGATAATTCGTGCATTTTATAGAAAACTCATAATCATCATTAAAATCTCTAAAATTTTCTATCTCTACCATAATAAGCACACTTGTATCATAATTCGTTATTATAACAGGTTCAATAAAAGCATTTGCATTTGGTGGGGCATCTACATTGTCACTTACCTTTTTGGGTGGCTGCCAATTGTCGGTTTGGTCTATTACCACTAGCATTTTAGTTATTATAGTAGCAGTTTCAGCCCTTGTTGCTGTATTATGTGGTCTAAATCTGTTATCTGGATAACCATTAATGATTTTTAAATCCGTAGCTGTATTTACATATGCCCCTATTTCTGTACCTTCTAAATGCCTAAAGTCATTAAAGTTTGATTCTCCTTCTCTTGGTTCTTCACCTAAAGCCCTTACAACCATTCTAGCGATCTCGCCTCTTGTGATATTTCTATTGTAGTTGTAAAATTCACCTTCTCTAATGATGTTTCGACTCATTAAGTCTACTACATAATTGTTAAACCAATTACCATTTGTAGCAACCCCTACATCATCACCTATTGTAGTGGATATCACCTTTGAAAATTCTGCTACAGTTATAGTATCGTCTGGTCTAAATGTTCCATCGGGATAACCTCCGATGATTTTCTCTTCCGTTAATGCCAAAATAGCATCTTTGGCCCAATGATCTTGAATGTCTTTAATAGTATCAGCATTTGAATCAGCAACTACTGTACTAGGTGTTAAAAGTAGTGTTAACACTAAAAATCCAATAATTATCTTTTGTTTCATAAATAAATCCTCCATTCATTTCCAATTATTATGCATACACACTATAACATTGTTTTCTTAAATTTCATTGTATGTCTGTAGAACAATATGAGAAAACTCCTAGATCATATATTGTCTAGGAGCTTTGATTATACATAATTTCTATTGTGTTGAATTATAATAAATGTTTTTAAAAAGGTATTAAACTTTTTCTTTAAATACTTGCTGATGTACTCGAGTCTTCTTGCTGCTTATAAAACATTAATATTTTAATTAGATTAACAATTCCCATTATCCAACCAAAGATGAATGCTAAAGCAAGGATTAAGATAAATTGTAATATACCAAAAATAAAACCCATGAACCCATTACCACCGCTAAAAAAAGTTGTAATTAAGCCCGTTTCAACAGAATTACTTGTATTACCTTTTAACATCCTTACTATTGTTCTCCATCCATAGTAAAATCCTACTGGATATATAACAATGATAAACCAAGAAGCATCGAAAGATGAAAAGCCATCTTGAATAAGCATAATAAGTCCGATAGCTAAACCAACAAATGTTAATATTCCGACCTTGATTAATTCTCTTTCATACGCAGTAATTGATTTTTTAATAGTTTTTTCAATAAAGCTATTAAAATATTTATCCATTTAAAATCTTCCTTTCCTTGAATAGTATAAGTATGATTGAGTTCCAGATTAGATTTTGAGTTATCTTAAAGAAAAAATAACCTAAAAAAAACATACTTAATAAATAAATGTTGTTTTGGTCTGAGATTATATGTTTGAAGTTATTAAAAAGTATATAATACAGAGCACTAAAACCTACTACACAACCTAAGGTACTATTAACTAGGGATAGTATGATATAGATGAAATCAATAAAACTTATTCGTTTACTTTTAGCTCTTATATAATTTATAAAGGGTAAAACAACTGTGAATACTAGGCTAGCAACTAATATATATAAGAAATTATTTATAAAAATAGGGATCATGTCCAGTATAAAGCTAAATAGACCTAATATAGCCCCTGCCATTAAAATATATGGCGTACACCCTGCAGGTTCATTCTTACCAAATAAATCTCCATCAAACATCATATCCCATATCATTAGTTCTGTAATAAGTTTATCTTCTTTACGCAAACCAATTTCCACCTCCTATGTATGAATTTAGAGATGAGCTATTTAAAATAAACATGGCATGATCGGGCATCATAAACAGAATACAACATAATTCATGCGAATGATGTTGTATTCTGTCGAATCAGTACTTAAATATTTTTATTTGATTTTTGCACAACAAAATTCATATTTTGTTGAATTAAGTAAGTTATATAGGAATGTATTTTAATACTTTTATCTTACAGGTGTTTATCTTACTACTGCACTATGAGAATATTCCCTTTGTTCATTTACTTTCTTAACAGTAATTATAAAATCAATCTCCATGCCCTTTTCTATAGAAATATCATTTATGTACTTTTGTGAAGTATAGTAATACTCTGTCAATCCATAAAGTCTCCCCGATATTAATTGGGATGTCTCTTGGGATGTTGTTAAATCTCTCACAAGAGAAAATCCTCCACTTGCCATAGGTGTTTATTTTTCATTTAATTGAGCATAATTCATGCATTTTATAGAAAATTCATAATCATCATTAAAAGCTCTAAAGTTTTCTATTTCTATTCTAAAATAACTAGCACTTTTATTTTTTTACATCATAATTCGTTACTATAACTGGTGCATACCGTACATTCATCTGGTGGACTAGGTAGTGCATAACATGCACTAGGTTTTACTTTATATATAACAAGACGGCCTTGTTTTAGATTTCTTTCATACTTTACAACTAAACTTAGTATGATATACATACATCTCCCTGCTCTTATCTTTTTTGTGTTTCTCTGAATACTCCTTCAGTGCTTCTCGACCTTCATCAAACACATTAATGACCGATAAATCTTCAATGAACCTTTGTCCATCTTTTGAATATGCCTCAATAGCTTCAAATAATATCCACTTTTCAGGATAGTTCTCTCTTGCCTCAGACCATTTCAAAAGTTTCAACCTCCTCTTCCCTTTTAGATTGCATTTATTATCATTCTATCATGAGCCCTTTTCTTTGTCATTTTCCTCTATACAAATTAGCATGTTAGATTATCATCCTCCATTTCATATCCCATATTTTCATACCTTTTTACTCTTTTTTTATACATTTTAAGTAGCATTGGGATATTGCTATCAACATAATCATAAATTTGAACTTTTTCTTTATGAATGTGAGTTCTATGTAATCTACCAGCATATTGCTGTAATGTACCCTTCCATGAAATTGGCATAGCTAAAAATAAACAGTCTAACCTTTTATCATCAAATCCTTCTCCTATATACTTCCCTGTTGCAATGATTAACCTTTCTTCATTTTCCCCTATAGAAGATAGCTGAGTTTCTACAGTTTGTCTTTGTTTTTTACCCATTCCTCCTCGTAGTACAATAATATTTTTAACAAATCCCTTAAATTTTTCTTGAAAATACTCTACATGAGTAGTCCTCTCTGTTAAAAGTAGGGGGGTGCTCCCTTTTTCAATTTCATTTAATACATCATTAAAAATCATATCGTTCCTTCCTTCATCAGAAATGATTTTCTTATAATAGTCTTGTATAGATATTTTGCGTTGGCTTATTCCTTCAAAATCTAGAAGGTTTGTATGTCTTGGTATTACCTTGTGTTTTATATTGTTATGAGCCACCATATTTCGAGTGCTTACTTTATATATAATTTCTCCACACTGCATTATCACAATGGGATGATGTCCATCTTTTCTCGTGGGGGTAGCTGTCAATCCATGGACAAATTTTGCATTAATTTTTTTCATTACCTTTTCGAAACTGAAGGCAGATACATGATGACATTCATCTACAATAACTTGTCCATATTCTTTTATGAAGCCTTGTACATTATTTTTCCCCACTAGACTTTGCATCATAGCCACATCTATTATGCCTGTTCTTTTACTTTTACCTCCACCTACTTCTCCAATATCACTTCCTTCAATATTTAAAAATGTACCTAACCTCTCTTTCCATTGCTCCATCAATTGTGCTCTATGAACAATAATTAATGTGTTTGTGTTTCTTTTCCCGATGAGCCAAGATGCAATTACTGTTTTCCCAAAACCTGTAGCAGCTGAAAGTACTCCCTGTTCATTGGCATATAAGGATTCTGCTGCTTTCAACTGCTGCTCAGATAATTTTCCTGTAAAATCCACATCTATTGCTATTCCTTTATTTCTTTTATCAACAATATTTACATCCACTTTATTTGTCTCAAGAATGTCTTTCACTTTATCTAAACAACCTCTTGGTAACCCCAATAACTTATCATTATTCTCAGAACAATCTATAACCCTTGGCTTATTAAAGGTTGGAAGTCTCATAGCTTGAGTACGATAAAATTCTGGATTATTAAATACAGCTGTTCTAATAAGATGATTTATCAGCTTTGGTGGCAAATTATGCTTTTCAATATATAATAAGTCTCTAAAGATAATTTTAATTTCTGCTGGCAACGCTTCATCAATTTTATATTGTTGTTTATCATCTAAATCACAAGAGGATAGTAACTGAGTATTTTTAATCTTAGTATCAACTATATTTAAATGATTACCAAAACTATTTTTTGTATTTCTTTCAAGATTTTTAATTGCTTCTTCTACCTCTATCTTAGTTAACCTTTGAATGGATGACAAATAACTCCATTGGTCTTTAAAAGGAATAAGATTTTCATCTACAAAAACACTATTACCTTGCTTCCTAGGAATACCTTGTAATGGTAAGGCGATTAAATTTCCTAATCCACCTTTAGGAAGAGTGTCTTGATTAGGAAAAAATCTATCATATGAATCTAATCCCATTTGGTGTCGTCTCTCTAATGTAAGAGTTAGTAGGAGGTCTCCTAGCCTTCTAGCTTTTCTTGCAGCAATAGGTTCCTTGAAGAATATCCATATATGGGCACCATTTCCCGACCTAGATTTTTCAACTGATGCTGAAATTCCCTCTTCTCTGCAGGTTTCTAGAAAAGCACCTACATCTTCTTGCCAGGTAGCTTTATCAAAATCAACAGCTAGAAAGTAACAGGTTTCATCCTGTAGTAGGGGATATATACCAATGGTTTTTCTATTTTCTCTAGATAAATGCTCATAGATAGTTTTATCAGTTAAATTTAAATAAACCCTATGGGAGCATTGACTGCATTTCATTTTAGGTTTACGGCATATACCTGCTTTCCACTCATTTCCACAGGCAGGAGAGTACCCAGATTTATTAGTCTTTATTGATTGCCACCTTAAGGCATAGACATCTTCTCTTCCTCTAAATAGATTCCTATATAGTTGAATTTTATGATGGGCAGTTGATTGTAAAGTAATAGTTTCTTCTTTATTGAATTGTTTCTCTTCCTTAGACACAGCTATGGAATTTGAAGAAGAGTTAGGTGTTTGTAATGTATTTATTTTTTCCTTTAATGATTGATTCTCTTTTCTTAATTTCTCGTATTCTAATTTCAACTTTTCATAGTCCTGAAGAAGTTTTTTATAATCCTTCATGAGTAGCGCCCTCCAGTTAATAATTAGACATATCTATTTTATTTGATTATATCATATTTCTATATTGACCATGATGGGTTAGTCCTTTCATCCTTAATATCATTGCCACAGTACACAACTTCACTACATAGCTAGCATTATTATTTAATCTTCTCTATAGATATGTTAGAATAACTATAAATTAAAAAAAATTGGAATGTACTATTTCAAAGCAATCTATGCTTTGTTTGCAGTATGTATATTATAAAAAAATAAAAATAGACTACCTTCTTTGGCAATCTATCTCTTTTATATCTCTACATAGCTATTTATTATCTCACTATTTTCAATGTATACATAATTATAACAAATAATCTGATAATATATGTTTTATTCCTTTTTTTACTTTAGGTAACTCTTTTTCTACTACATTCCATACTATCTTTACATCAACACCAAAGTAGTCATGAATCAGTACATCTCTTAACCCAGCCATTTCTCTCCAAGGTAATTCTGCATAGCTATTTCTTACATCAATTGATATTTTTTTCGTAGCCTCTCCTACTATTTCTAAATTTCTAATTACAGCATCCTGAATTAAGGTGGACTCCATAAACTTCTCTTTTCCTTCTTCTGTATAAGTTTCTATATTATTAATACACTCTACAATATGATTTAAATAAGTTCTATCATCCTTCATATTTCAATTACCTCACTTTTAACTTGTTCTCTAATATTCCAGTGCAGTGCCTCCTCAGTTACAACATCTACCTTCACTTTCAAAAGGTCCTCTAATTCATTCTTTAAAGCAATTAAATCAAATAAAGTCCGCCCTTCCTCAAATTTAACAAGAAAATCTATATCGCTATCTGAAGTTTCTTCTTCTCTTGCAACTGAACCAAATAATTGAATTTTTATTACACCATACTTATTTGCTACGGTCAATATATCTTTTCTTTTTTGATAAATCAATGCTTTTACACTCATTTTTACCACCCTATATATTTTTATTATCTATATTATACCTCTTCTTTAAGGATAAATAAACAAATATTCCCATATTACTGGATTTATTGTTAGGATAGATTATGTTTTCTTTAATTAGTAGAAACTTTCTCTTTATTTCTTTAGTTATTACTTCTTATTTTATTAAGCTCTATTTCCAAGGGGTAGGGGGTTACCAGCAAGGTGTTCTTCTTGACAATTACCCCAAGGTACATTCAGTCCCATCCACCTGGTACCAAATCCACCACCCCATCTAGCTTTACTTATTACCGTCCATGATCCTAAGGGTGATGGTGTACTTAATTTTCCACTTGCTATGGGATAGGTCTTTATTAGTTCATTATCATTTAACAAATACAATGTTTTTACAGAAATATCTACCAAAATTTTAGGATTATCATAATCCGGGTTCTCTTTGATCATTTCATGTTCCCATTGCATATACTCATGATAGTGTTTGCTAAAATACTCACTACTATATTTATCTGATGATGTTATTAA
>JAFIFG010000130.1 GCA_020832135.1 Clostridiaceae bacterium | reverse complement strand
CTTAAGAAAGCCGATTCTCTAGTGGATAAAATAATTCCTGTATAGGGTAGTGTCAATCTATATACAGCTACAATTTTCTTTAAGTCCATATCATCAACTGGATAAGGAGCCTCCCCTAAGACCGAATCATTTGCTGGTCTTAATCTAGGAATAGAAATCGTATGGGGTCCCACATTATAATTTACATCCATGTACTGAGAATGCATTAATGATGCCATTACGTCAAACTTATAATCGTATAATCCTAGCAACACACCTATACCAAAATCATCTATCCCAGCTTCGAAAGCTCTTTGTAAAGCAGTTAGTCTATAATCATAGTAAGCATTTGAACCAGATGGATGCATAGTTTTATAGGTCTCGCGATGATAGGTTTCTTGGAATATTTGATAGGTTCCTATTCCAGCTTCCTTTAGCTTTTTAAAATCCTTTACTTCCATAGGGGCCGCATTCACATTTATTCGTCTTATATCAGCTTTTGCATAGATGGCTTTTACTGCCTCTACAATATGATCTATATGGGTCTTTCTCTGATCTTCTCCACAAACCAACAATACTCTTTTATGTCCTTGTTTTTCAATCATCTTGGTCTCATAAACAATTTCTTCAACATTTAAGGTTTTACGATGTAGATGTTTATTAGCTACTCTAAATCCACAATACAGACAATTGTTAGTACATTCATTACTTGTATATAGAGGGGTAAAAATAACAATTCTTTTGCCATAGATTTTATCCTTTATAAATCTAGCTGCATCAAATAAAGCTTCCATTAAATCGTTATCTTCAATCTGTAAAAGAGTAGCAGCTTCTTCAAGGGTTAGCCCATGACAATCCCTAGCCTTTTCTATAATCTGTAAGATCTCTTTTCTGGATACTGTCTTACCATCTTTTAAGAGCTGTTTAATTTGTCCTTCATTAATTATTTTACTTGTATCCATCATTATATCCTCCTTAGAACCTAATTTAAATGCTGAAAAAAATGTTAATAAGTAAAAATTATTTTTGTATCAAAGCACTTTTTACTGAAACCCCCTGTAATCTTCCTAACTTTCCAGTCATAGCCCCAATTTGATCTGTTGTCCCATCTACAATAGTAGAAATAACACTTAATTTTTTCTCTTTATAGGGTACACCCATCCGTCCAACAATAATATCTCCATAGCTACTGAGTAGTTTATTGACCATATCAACACTCTCTCTATTTTCTACAATAATTGCAACTACCCCGATTCTACTTTCCATACAAAATTCCCCTTTCGTTTTTGATAAATTTTTAAATTTAAAAATGTTTTTAGGCATCAAAAAAAACTCTCCAAAGGTAGGAAAGCACCCTTTTGCTCAGAAAAATCCTTGCAGTTAGAATAATATCAGTATCCTTCTAGTGAATACAATCCACTAGTCAGATTTATATATTGAAATTTTTTATTAGTTTTAATTTTCTATTTATTATATCACTATATACAAGTTTTGTATATAATGTAATTTACTGTATAGGATGTAATTTTAATATTGGTGTAGGTAGTTTTACTACCTACACCAATATTATTATTCATGATCCTTAGTAGCAGCTGCCTGTTGGCATCCTTCAATCATTTCTTGACTTTTAACTGCATATGCTTCTCTTGCCTCATAATGTGTGTGTAACAATTTATGAGCTTTGTGACTATTAGGTTTTTCTAAATATTCATCATATAATTTCTTAATTAATGGATTTTGATGAGATTTACGATATTCTTTTACTGTATCTTCTTCGTATAGAGCCTTCGCTCTCTCAATTCTTATATCACAATCCATCTTCACTCTAGCTGGAACATGGGGCTGGCCTCCACCAGTTACACATCCACCACTACATCCCATAATTTCTATAAAGTGATATTCCTTTTCTCCTGCCTTGATCATATCTAATACCTTAGCTGCCATGGCAGTACCGTGGACAACAGCAATTTTAATTGTATTGCCTCCCAAGGTTACTTCAGCTTCTTTAATTCCTTCGATTCCTCGTACACTTGCATATTCAATTTCTTGTAAATCTTTACCTTCTAGTACATCCGCTACAGTTCTAATGGCAGCTTCCATTACTCCCCCAGTAGCTCCAAAGATTACCCCAGCTCCAGTATATTCACCTAATGCTGGATCAAATTCTGCATCTTCAAGTTTCATAAATTCAATTCTTGCCTGTTTAATCATCTTAGCCAATTCTCTAGTTGTTAGTACAGCATCTACATCTTTCAATCCATCTACTCCTAATTCCGGTCTAGCAGCTTCTGTTTTCTTAGAGGTACATGGCATAATAGAAACCATAAATATTTTCTTTGGATCAATATTGGCCTTTTCTGCATAGTAGGACTTAACAATAGCCCCCATCATTTGATGTGGAGATTTACAGCTTGATAGATTTGGTATGAATTCTGGATAGTAGAACTCAGCAAATCTTACCCATCCTGGAGAACAAGAGGTGATCATCGGCAAGGTTCCACCCTCTTGAATTCTATGAAGCAGCTCATGTCCTTCCTCCATAATTGTTAAATCTGCTGCGAAGTTTGTATCGAAGACTCTATCAAATCCAAGTCTTTTTAGGGAAGCTACCATTTTACCAGTTACTCTCGTACCTATAGGTAAACCAAATTCTTCACCTAGGGCAGCTCTTACTGCTGGAGCAGTTTGCACTACTACATGAACCTCTGGATCTTCAATAGCATCCCATACTCTTTCTATATCTTCCTTTTCCCTTAATGCTGCTACAGGACAGTTGGTAATACATTGTCCACAGTAGATACATGGAGATTCATCCATACTCATATTAAAGGCTGGAGAAACCTCTGTGTGATATCCTCTATTTGTAAAGTCAAGGATACCAATTTTTTGTACATCCTTACAAACATTTACACATCTTCCGCAAAGGATACATTTGCTAGCATCTCTTACGATAGAATCAGACTTTGCATCCACAATTGTTTCAATTTTTTCTCCTTCAAAGGGAATTTCACTAATATTTAGTTCTTCTGCTAGACTTTGTAGTTCACAATTTTTATTTCTGAAGCAAGTTAAACATTCACGATTATGATTTGATAGAATTAGCTCTACTGTAGCTTTTCTAGCATCTCTTAATTTCTTTGTATTAGTTTTTATAACCATTCCCTCAGCAACAGGGTGTACACATGATGCTTGTAGGGCTCTTGCTCCTTCGATTTCAACAAGACATACTCTACAGGCCCCTACTTCATTTGTATCTTTTAGAAAACATAGTGTAGGTATATCTGTGCCTATAGTTTTAGCAGCTTCTAGTATTGTATAGCCCTTAGGCACTTCAACCTTTAAATTATCTATAGTTAAAGTAACTTTTTCCACTTTTTTCCCCCTCCTTAAATAGACATTTATGTCTAGTAACTACTTTTTAATAATTGCTTTAAACGGACATTTATCTATACAAGCGCCACACTTAATACATTTATCAGTATCAACTACATGAAGTTCTTTTCTTTCTCCTAATATAGCATCTACTGGACAAGCTTTCTTACATAAAGTACATCCTTTACAGTCATCAGTAATGTGGAAGTTCGTAAGAGCTTGGCAAACTCCGGCAGGACATTTCTTTTCATTTACATGCGCTTCATATTCATGTCTAAAGTGTTTTAATGTTGATAATACAGGATTCGGTGCCGTTTGTCCTAATCCACACAGGGATGAAGCCTTTATATTTTCAGCAAGTCGCTCAAGGTTATCAAGATCCTTTAGTGTCCCTTTGCCTTCTGTAATTCTATCTAAAGTTTCCATCATTCTTTTGGTTCCGATTCTACAGGGAGGGCACTTACCGCAGGATTCTTCTACAGTAAAATCTAAAAAGAATCTTGCTATATCCACCATGCAATTATCTTCATCCATAACAATCATTCCACCAGAACCCATCATAGATCCTAAGCTAATTAGATTATCATAATCAATTGGTGTATCAATATAATCAGCAGGAATACATCCTCCAGATGGTCCACCTGTTTGTACAGCTTTAAATGCCTTTCCATCAGGTATACCTCCACCTACTTCGTAGATTACTTCTTTTAAGGTTGTTCCCATTGGTATTTCCAATAGTCCTGTGTTTTTAATTTTACCACCTAGGGCAAAGACCTTTGTTCCTTTAGATTTTTCTGTTCCTATTCCAGCAAACCACTCTGGACCTCTTAAGAAAATCTGTGGAATATTAGCATAGGTTTCAACATTATTTAATAAGGTCGGTTTGTTCCAAACCCCTTTAACCGCTGGGAATGGTGGTCTAGGTCTAGGCATACCTCGTTTTCCTTCTATGGAATTAATAAGAGCTGTTTCTTCACCACACACAAAGGCTCCTGCACCTAGTCTAATTTCCATATCAAAATTAAAACCAGTTCCAAATATATCTTTGCCTAATAGTCCTTTTTCTCTAGCCTGTTCAATAGCTATTTGAAGTCTCTGTACTGCTATTGGATACTCAGCACGAATATATACATAGCCTAAGTCAGCTCCTACTGCATAACCAGCTATCGCCATAGCTTCAATAATAACATGTGGATCTCCCTCTAGTACGGAACGATCCATAAATGCTCCCGGGTCTCCCTCATCGGCATTACATGCCACATACTTCTGTTCACCTTCTGCTTTAGCTGTAAACTCCCACTTCAATCCGCTTGGGAATCCACCACCACCACGACCTCTTAGGCCTGATTTTTTTACTACATCAATAGTTTCTTCCGGTGTCATTTCAGTTAATACTTTTGCTAAAGCTCTATATCCATCAAGGGCAATATACTCTTCTATTGCTTCCGGGTCTATTAATCCACAGTTTCTCAAGGCAACCCTTTGCTGCTTTTTATAAAAACCCACTTCATCAATAGCTTTAACCTTATCTTCTTCTATTGATTCTGCATAGAGTAAGTCTTTTACTATTCTTCCCTTTAATAAGTGCTCCTCTGTAATCCTCTCAACATCTTCTACTTTTATATGGCTGTAGAAGGATCCCTCAGGGTAGACAATAACAATTGGTCCTGCTTCACAAAGTCCAAAACATCCTGTTTTTACAACCTTTACTTCTTTTTGTAGATCATTTTTTTCCAATACTTCTTCAAATTTTTCTAATATCTTCATAGATGCTGATGAAGCACATCCTGTTCCTGCACACACCAATACATGCGATCTAAATAAATCCATTATATAACCCCCTTACACATTGTTAGGTTTACTTATTAATAAATTACTTTTCGTAGGCACCTATAGTATATTCATCTACTACCTTGCCATTAACGATATGATCCGCTATAACCCTTTTAGCTTTTTCAGCTGTCATATCAACATAAGTTACTTTATCTTCGCCTTCTTTATATACTTCAACGATGGGTTCAAGTCTACAGGCTCCTACACATCCTGTTTGTGTCACCATCACATGCTCTACATTTCTCTTTTTAGCTTCTTCTAGCAAAGCCATAAGTACAGGTCTTGCCCCTGCTGCAATACCGCAGGTAGCCATACCCACTACGATTCTTGTGCCTTTTCTATCTTTTCTAAGATTTACACTTTCTAAAGCTTCTTCACGAATTTTATTTAATTCAGCAATCGATTTCATAAAATGGCCCCCTTCTTTTTACAACTATTATAAATATTTTTCCATAATACCAGGTACATCCTCTACCTTCAATCGTCCATATACCTCTTCATTTATAGTCATAACTGGTGCCAGTCCACAGGCTCCTATACATCTAGTGGCTACCAAAGTAAACTTTCCATCTTGAGAGGTTTCACCTGCTTTGGTATCAATCATTTTACTTATTTTATCAATAATAGGCTGTGCATTCTTTACATAACAGGCTGTACCTAGACAAACACCGATTACATAATCTCCCTGTGGCTCCAGTGAAAATTGAGAGTAGAAGGTAACTACTCCATAGATTTCACTTAAGGGTACCTTTAGTGATTCGGAGATTTTCTTTTGTACTTCCAATGGTAGACAACCAAATATTTTTTGCCCTTCATGAAGTACAGGCATTAATGGACCTTGTTTTCCTTTGTACTCATTAATAACATTTTGTAACTTTTGAAAATTTTCTTCAGTAAAAATATCTTTAGCCATAATGTCCCTCCTTGTAAAAAAGTAATTTCATTAATATATAAATTAATGTATAAATTAATTTATTTGTTATTTTTTTAACAAGATTAAGTCTATTGTACTCAAAGTTCATTACTTGCATAATGAACTTTGCATTGTCACTTTATGTTAATTTTTTCAATTTATGTTGTTGTTTGGTAATAGATGTTATTTTTTTAACATCATTCTTTAATACTAATATATATTAAATATTATATAAAATCAATAGTTATTTTTCTTAATTTTCTTTTGTTAAATGATCCAATAATCTTTCGTTAAATGCTTTAGCTGCATTATATCCCATCTTTTTTAATCTATGGTTTCTAGCTGCCACTTCTATAATAACAGCTATATTTCTAGCTGGCTTTACAGGTATAGTAACCTCTTCCACCTTCATCCCCAATATCTCAGTGCAACTTTCATCCAAACCTAATCTATCATAGGTTTTAGTAGGATCCCACTCTTCTAGTACAATACCCATGTCAATATTGGTATTAATTTTAATGGCACCAACACCAAATAAACTTTTAACATCCATAATGCCAATTCCTCTTACCTCTAGCATATGCTTGGTGATTTCTGGGGCACCGCCCACTAAAAATTCCTGACCTATTCTTTTGATTTCCACAGCATCATCAGCTACAAAAAGATGTCCTCTTTTAATAAGCTCTACAGCTGTTTCACTTTTCCCTATGCCACTTTTTCCTTTAATTAATACACCTACCCCATAGATATCCATCAATACCCCATGAAGTGTTGTTTTAGGAGCTAGATGATCCTCTAAATAATTTATCAACTTACTAATTAACCTAGTAGTATTCAAGTTACTTCTTAAAATTTTCCTTTGATACTTATTTGCTGCTATCAATAATTCCTCCGGCACCTCAAGACCTCTACTTATGATTAAGCATGGGATATCATAAGAAAATATTTTATCCAATCTCTCTTGTCTTGTTTTAGCATCTAAAGTATTCAAATAGGTATGTTCTACCTTGCCAATAATTTGAATTCTTTCATGAGGATAATGATCAAAAAAACCTGATAACTGCATTCCAGGCCGATTTAAATCTGTTGTGTCTATTGGATTGGATTGTCCATCCAAATCATTTAGTTCCTCTAGGCCCAAATCATGTACTAATTGACTCACTGTAATATGTTTCATGTTTTTTGCCTCCTTATTTTCTTAAAACCTTTATCTATTTTTTAAAAAAATTATATATACTTTCAGCTGCTACTTTATTTAACCCCTCTACCTCTAACAGCTCCACCATTGAAGCTTCCTTTATTTTTTTGATATCCTTAAAGTGCTGCATTAAGGCTTTTCTTCTAGTTTTTCCTATCCCAGGTATTTCCTCTAACACAGAATACAGACTTGACTCTTTTCTAAGACTTCTGTGATAATTTATCGCAAATCGATGGGCTTCATCCTGTACTTTCGCAATAAATTTAAATACATAGCTTTTTTTATCTATTACAATCTCTTTATCCTTATAAATCAATCCTCTAGTTCTATGTTTATTATCTTTAATCATACCGCATATTGGTATATCTATTCCTAATGTGCGGAGAGATTTTACTGCACTATGGACTTGTCCTTTTCCACCATCCACCATAATTAAGTCGGGGAAAATAGCAAATCTTCCCTCCTCCATTACTTTAGCATTTTCAATGATTTCCTTTGTTTCCTGTAATCCTCTGTTAAATCTTCTATAAATGATTTCCTCCATACTTGCATAATCATTGGGACCCTTTACAGTTTTAATTTTAAATCTTCTATAATCTTTATTCTTGGGCTTTCCATCTTCAAATACTACCATAGACCCTACTGATTCCACTCCTTGTAAATTGGATATATCAAAGGCCTCAATACGATAAGGAGGTGTATCTAATTGTAATAATTCTTGTAATTCGCTTATTAATGTTTCCTTTTCTTTCTGTTTTCTCTTATTAATCTCTTCAGTTTGTTGCATAGTTATTTCAGCATTTTTCTTTACCATATCAACTAGCTTCTTCTTCTCTCCCTTTTTAGGTGTCTTTAAGGTTACTTTGCTTCCTTTTTTCCTTATTAACCAATCTTGAATTAATGCTTCATCCTCTAAAGTTTCTTCTATCAAAATCTCCTTTGGTATAAACGTCATATTATTATAAAATTGTTTTACAAAGGAGGATAATATATCACTTATAGATTCATCTTTACTTGTTGATAAAGTAAAATGCTGTCTTTGTACTATTTTACCTTTTCTAATAAAGAACATCTGCACATAACTTTCCTTATCTCCCTTGGAAACTGCGATAATATCTTGATCTATTTCATTGGTGGATACAACTTTTTGCTTTTCTAGTATACTGTTTAATGCTAAGTATTGATCTCTATATAAAGCTGCCTTTTCATAATCCATAGTAGAGGCTGCAATCTTCATCTTATCTTCAATTTTCTTTATAAGTTCATCTTCTCTCCCATTTAAAAACATAATAATTTCTTGAATCATCTTCATATACTGTTCTTTTTCAACATTTCCAGTACAAGGACCGACACATTTTTTTATGTGTAAGTTTAAGCAGGGCCGCTCTCTCTTTTCTATAGCCAGCTGTATATTTTTTTTACAGGTTCTTACAGGAAACAATTGGTGGATAACATTAAGTGTTTCATTCAGTGCTCCTATGTTGGTATATGGCCCGAAATACTTTCCTCCATCCTTTATAATTCTTCTTGTTTTAATAACTCTAGGATAGTCTTCCTTCATGGTAATCTTGATATAAGGATATGTCTTATCATCTCTAAGTAATATATTGTATTTAGGCTTATTTTCTTTTATAAGATTACATTCTAATATAAGGGCCTCTAGTTCAGAATCTGTCACAATATATTCAAAGGAAGCTATATTTTCCACCATTGCTTTCACCTTTGGTGCTTGATTTTTTAAGGATTGAAAATATTGCCTTACCCTATTCTTTAAGGATACAGCCTTCCCTACATAGATGATTTCATGATCACTATTTTTCATTAAGTACACTCCAGGTTTTTCTGGGAGCATTTGAAGTTGTTGTTTTAGATCGAACATAATATAGTTCCTCCTGCTGATAAAATTTTAAATTTTACCGTCGATGTATTGCTAAGGTCATTTTATCCTTTGCAATAATGTATAATTTTATATATTTTGACTATACTCCAAATAGTTATAATTTGGAGGTGTATTAAATGAAAAAAAGATGTTTTGTTATAATATTATTAATTTTATTAATGCTCAGCACTACTTTTAGTATAGCAACCGATGGCTTGTCCAGTGTTACCGGTGTATTTCGTAATTATACCATTTTGTACAATGATACAGTATTAAATCTGGAGATGGATCCTGTAGTTATTGAAAATCGTACTTATCTTCCCTTAAGATTTATAGCTGAAGCATTGGGACTTACTGTGGAATGGAATGAAGAAACTCAAAGTGTACTTATCAATTCCCCTAACTTTGAAGAAGTCTTACCTGCCGCCGATCCCTTATCAGGGGAATATTTTGTCTATGGTGAAATTACAAGTATTGATTTAGAAAATCAATCCATAGAAATTGAGCAACATCTCGATCATAATAGTCGAGAAGTATTTGATGCTTTAGAGATAGATAATAATACTACCTTTTTATTACAAAGAAATACTCACTACATGGAGCTCTCCTTTAAAGACATTAGGATTGGAGATGTAGTAAGTATAATAGTTACTAAAAATGATATAGTAAGAGGAATGATTATAGATAGTTAGTTTGTTTTCGTTTGGATTGCAACTGCATTTTATTAGTAAATGAAATTATTTTTTGACGATCTCCATCGGTAATCCCTAAAAATTCACAGCCCAAACTTCTATTTTTCTCTACTTTATTTTCTATATTCCTTATTACTTTTACTGTTAGAATAAACAACTGTTGCTCTAACTCTAATTCAAAAACTAAAACTGTACCAATAGGTAGGGATAAAGAACTGCTCAATAAAACCCCACCACCACTTATATCCTTAACAGTAACAGGAAATTTCTTGTTACTGTTAATCTTTTTATCATTATAACCTACTAAAAAACAGTGTACAGGAAAATCCACAAGTGCTCTAACATATTTTCGTCTTTGCATCACTTGGATAGTTTCAGCCTTTGGCATTACTAATATAATTTGGTTTTCTATACATCCCTTGATCACTGTTTCAAAAACACATACTTTTCGGTCATTAAGAATGGTACATCTTACTTTTTTCTCGTATTTTTGAACATAGCTTCCTTCTATTTTCACCACAATATGGCCTTCTTCAATTTTTTTTATGGTGCCAACAAAAGATAAGTATGGTGATATAATTTCCACTTCCAGTTTAATTTTTCTTCCCGCTGCGATAAATGTATTATTCATGATTATCCCCCCAAAATCAAGATAATATTAAGACTTTCGTGACAATACTTTCTTAAGAAAGGCTCCTGTATAAGAATTTTCTATCTTTATTACTTCTTCCGGAGTACCTTCAGCAACTATAAGTCCTCCACCATTTCCTCCTTCAGGACCTAGATCAATAATATGATCTGCAGTTTTAATCACATCTAGATTATGTTCTATAACCAGTATGGTATTTCCTCCTTCTACAAGTCTTTGAAGAACACCAATTAATCTATGAACATCAGCAATATGAAGCCCTGTAGTTGGTTCATCTAATATATATAAAGTTTTTCCTGTACTTCTTTTACTTAGCTCTGAAGCCAGTTTAATTCTTTGTGCCTCTCCTCCTGATAGCTGTGTAGACGGCTGGCCTAATTTAATATATCCTAATCCTACATCATATAAGGTTTGTAATCTACTTTGTATTTTAGGTATATTTTCAAAAAATTCTAATGCCTCTTCCACATTCATGGCCAAAATGTCGGAGATGGTTTTCCCTTTATATTTAACCTCTAAAGTCTCTCTATTATATCTTTTTCCTTTACACACTTCACATGGTACATAGACATCCGGTAAGAAGTGCATTTCTATTTTAATGATTCCATCTCCCCGACATGCTTCACATCGGCCACCCTTAACATTGAAACTAAATCTTCCCTTTTGATAACCCCTCATTTTAGCATAGGGGATCTCTGCAAACACCTCTCTAATATGATCAAACACACTGGTATAGGTGGCTGGGTTGGAACGAGGGGTTCTCCCTATAGGAGATTGGTCAATCTCTATAACCTTGTCAATATGCTCCAAGCCTTCTATTACATTGTGGGCTCCTGGTTTATTTTTAGCTCTATTTAACTCCTGGGCAATTTTTTTATATAATATTTCATTAACCAGAGTACTTTTGCCAGATCCCGACACACCGGTTACACAAGTAAATACTCCCATAGGAATCTTTACATCTATATTTTGTAAGTTATTTTCTCTAGCTCCCTTAACGGTAATCCATTTTCCATTAGGCTTTCTTCTCTCTTCAGGAATTTCTATTGCCTTTTTCCCACTTAAATATTGTCCTGTAATGGAGTCCTCGCATTTCATAATGTCCTCTATACTACCTTGAGCCATCACACGTCCTCCATGGATACCAGCACCGGGGCCTATATCTATAATATGGTCAGCATTGAACATTGTGTCTTCATCATGTTCTACAACTAAAACAGTATTTCCTAGATCTGTTAAATTCCTTAAGGTTTTTAATAGCCTATCATTGTCTCTTTGATGTAATCCTATACTGGGTTCATCTAAAATATACAATACCCCTACTAAGCTAGATCCTATTTGAGTAGCTAGTCTTATTCTCTGGGACTCTCCTCCTGAGAGAGTTCCAGCATTTCTTGATAGGCTTAAGTAATCCAGCCCTACGTCCTGCAGAAAACTTAACCTCTCTCTAATTTCCTTTAGAATTTGCTTTGCAATAATAATTTTTCTATCTTCAAACACTAGAGCATCAAAAAATTTCTTAGCTTCTTTTATAGACATCTCTGTTATTTCATATATATTTTTATTGCTAATGGTAACAGCTAGTGCAATATCCTTTAGTCTAGCACCCTTACATGTATTACAAGGGTTTTCACTCATATATTCTTCTATTTTATCCCTCATATAATCAGAATTGGTTTCTCTATAACGTCTTTCTAAATTTGGTATAACCCCTTCATAAGGTGAAGAATAGGTTCTAATACCTCCATATTTAGATTCATATTGGAAGTTTACCAGCTTACCACTATTACCATAAAGTATATCTATAATCATAGCTTCAGATAAGTCTTTTATTGGTGTATCAACATCCTCATCGTATTGTTCTGCTATACTCTCTAACATTTTAAAGTAATAGGTATTTTCAGCAGGACCACTGGATCCACTCCAAGGATCAATACCACCCTGTCTGATGGTTAGGTTTTTATTGGGTATAACTAGTTCAGGGTCCACCACCTTCATATGACCTATTCCATTACACTCGTCGCAGGCACCGAAGGGACTATTAAAGGAGAACATCCTAGGTGCAAGCTCCTCTATTCCTATACCATGATGAGGACAAGCAAATTTTGTAGAAAACATTAGCTCTTTATCACCAATAACATCTACTACCACTAAACCTTCCGTCAACTTTAATACGGTTTCTATTGAATCGGCAATTCTTTGATGGGATTCCTGTTTAAGCTTAATTCGGTCCACCACAACATCAATATGATGTTTTTTATTCTTTTCAAGCTTAATCTCTTCGTCAATATCCTTTATTTCTCCATCAACTCTAACCCTTACAAACCCTTCTTTTTTTATCTCCTCAAATATCTTTTTATGCTCTCCTTTTTTACCTCTAACTATAGGTGCCATGATTTGAAGTTTAGTATCTTCTCCTAGCTCCATAACCTTATCTACTATTTGTTCCACCGTCATTTGATTGATTTCTATACCGCATACAGGACAATGTGGTGTACCCACTCTTGCAAAGAGTAGCCTTAGATAGTCATAGATCTCCGTAACAGTACCAACAGTAGATCTGGGATTTTTGCTAGTTGTTTTTTGATCAATGGATATAGCAGGAGAAAGTCCTTCTATATATTCAACGTCAGGTTTTTCCATCTGTCCTAAGAATTGTCTAGCATAAGCAGATAAACTTTCTATATATCTTCTTTGACCTTCTGCATAAATGGTATCAAAAGCTAAAGAAGACTTTCCTGAACCAGATAATCCTGTCATTACAACAAATTTATCTCTAGGGATTTCCAAATTGACATCTTTTAAATTGTGTTCCTTTGCACCTTTAATTATAATTTTATTTTTTGCCACGATATAACTTCACCTCTTCTTAAGATAATTGTTTCTTCAAGTTTTGTATTTCATCTCTATACTGAGCAGCTTTTTCAAACTGCAGACTTTCGGCTGCCTCTAGCATTTCTTTCTGTAATTTTATAATAAGTTGTTGAAGTTCTTTCTTTGTGTATTTCTTTGTATTTTCTTTAGCTATTCCATAATTCTCTTCTTCTTCTGCAACCTTCGTAGCTTCAATCACATTATATATCTTCTTCTCTATAGATTTTGCTTCAATATTATGTGTTTTATTGTGCTCAAATTGAATTTGTCTTCTTCTTTCAGTTTCATCTATAGCCCTCTTCATTGACTTTGTTATTTTGTCAGCATACATAATAACCTTACCTTCAACATTTCTAGCTGCTCTACCTATCGTCTGTATTAAGGAAGTTTCAGATCTTAAAAAGCCTTCCTTATCAGCATCTAATATCGTCACTAAGCTAACCTCTGGAAGATCTAACCCTTCCCTCAAAAGATTGATTCCCACAAGCACATCAAAGGTTCCTAATCTTAAATCTCTTATGATTTCCATTCTTTCCATGGTTTTTACATCAGAGTGCATATAGTTTACTTTTATATCTATTTCCTTTAGATAATTGGTTAAGTCCTCCGACATCTTTTTTGTTAAAGTTGTTACTAATACTCTTTGTTTCTTTTCAATTCTTTTATTGATCTCACTCACCAAATCATCAATTTGTCCCTTCACAGGTCGAACCTCTACTATGGGGTCCAATAATCCTGTAGGTCGAATAATTTGTTCTTCTATTTGTTCACTTTTTTCTAATTCATAGGGACCCGGTGTAGCAGTAACATATAAAACTTGGTTCACCAAGTCTTCAAATTCTGAAAAGTTTAACGGTCTATTATCAAAAGCAGAAGGCAATCGGAAGCCGTGGTTTATTAAGGATTCCTTCCTAGAACGATCTCCACCATACATTCCTCTAATTTGTGGGATAGTAACATGGGATTCATCAATAATGATTAAATAGTCATCTGGAAAATAATCTAATAGGGTATAGGGTCTACTGCCAGGTTTTCTCCCGGTTAAATGACGAGAGTAATTTTCAATACCTTGGCAAAATCCCACCTCTTTTAGCATTTCTATATCATACATAGTTCTTTGTTGAATCCGTTGAGCCTCCAGTAGCATGTCCTTTTCCTTTAAATACTTAACTCGCTCCTCTAACTCTTCTTCTATATGTTTTATAGCTATGTCTATTTTATCAGCACCTGTAGCATAGTGGGATGCAGGAAAAATAGTGGCATGATTTCTTCTACCTATAATTTCTCCAGTTAAGGCATTCACTTCTGTAATCCGATCTATTTCATCTCCAAAAAACTCTACTCTTAAGGCATTTTCTGTAGAGGAAGCAGGAAATATTTCTACTATATCTCCCTTCACTCTAAAGGTACCTCTTACAAAGTTAATATCATTTCTTTCATACTGTATGTCTACTAGTTGTCTCAATACTTCATCCCGATCTTTATCCATCCCTGTTCTTAAGGAAACCATTAACTTTTTATACTCCTCAGGATCCCCCAAACCATAAATACAAGACACACTGGCTACAATAATCACATCTCTTCTTTCAAATAGTGAAGATGTAGCAGAATGTCGTAATTTATCTATCTCGTCATTGATAGAAGCATCCTTTTCTATATAAGTATCGGAATGGGCTACATAGGCCTCAGGTTGATAATAATCATAGTAGCTTACAAAATATTCCACTGCATTATTGGGAAAAAATTCTTTAAATTCACTACATAATTGAGCAGCTAGAGTTTTATTATGGGCTATTACTAGAGTTGGCTTTTGAACTTTTTCTATGACATTTGCCATCGTAAAGGTTTTACCAGAACCAGTAACTCCTAATAATGTTTGGTGTTTCAACTGCTTTAAAACTCCATCACTTAAAGTTTCAATAGCTTTAGGTTGATCTCCAGTAGGTTTATATTTAGAATGTACTTGAAATTTTTCCATACTTAAAATTCCTCTCATTTCATCATTATCTTCGGTGTATTGCTAAGACTCATTTTACCTTTAAGCTTATCATAAATAGAATGATTTTGTTAACTAGTAATATTCACCTATTTCACAAGAACAGTTGTTCGATATTGTCATTATAACTCTAAGATATTTACCTGTCAATCATTACCCAATTCTAAAAAAAATCCTCAAATTTTGAGGATTTTTTTTAGAATTGTTACAATTTTTTCTTTAAAACTTCTATGGCTTTTTTAAGTTGGGTATCATCCTGTTCTTCTATAGTAATAGCATCCTTTAATTCCTCAGGTAGATCTACAATAATGTCTGGCTCAATACCTCTACCATGTATATCTCTACCACTAGGAGTAAAATATTGGGATACTGTATACTTAAACCCAGTACCATCTTTTAATGGTTTAACATGCTGTACTAATCCCTTGCCAAATGTAGTGTTACCTATAATAGTACCCCTGCCACCATCTTGAATAGCACCAGACAATATCTCAGAAGCACTAGCACTACCTCTATTAACTAATACTGTTAAAGGTAAATCTATTTGTTTTTTATTAGACTTTTCTACTTCTCTTGTTCCATGTCTATCTTCTGTATAAACAATAACCTGTTCTCCCAATAGCATATCAGCAATCTTAACACATTGATCCATTAAACCTCCAGGATTGTTTCTTAAGTCAATAATCAGTCCCTGCACATTTTTATTTTGTAGTTCTTTTACATGCTGTTGAAAGTCTTTAGCTGTCTGTTCGTCAAACATAGATATTCTAACATATCCAATACCATCTTCTAAAACTTCAGATCTAACAGTCCGCAGTCTAATTTCTTCTCTTACTAAAGTAACATCAAAGGGTTGAGATCTTCCTTCTCTGAAAATAGATATAGTTACTTCCGTTCCTATTTCTCCCTTCATTAAATCAGCGGCATAATCTAGCCTATCTCCCGATACAGTTTTACCATCTACAGTAAGAATTTTATCATCAGTAATAATCCCAGCCTTTTCCCCTGGAGTATCCTCTATAGGAGAAACCACCGTTACATATCCGTCTTCCCCAGCTGTTATGATCACCCCTATTCCACCATAGCTTCCCTGTGTTCTAGTCATCAGTTCAGTAAACTCTTTTTCGCTCATGTAGTTGGTATATGGATCCCCTACACCTTGAAACATACCTTCGATAGCTGCCTCTATTAATTTCTCCTGCTCCAGCTCTTTATAATAATTTGTTGTTAAGAAATCATTTAACATAAATAACTTTCCATAGTCATCGCTTATAGCAGTATAATATTGGTAGGTATCTTTAGTAATTAATACTTTTTGTCCTAAGGTTAAAGAAACAAAATTACCTATTGTCCAGTTCATCACTGAAGTTAGGATAACAAGAACAATTCCCCAAAGTAGTGCTTTTCTCTTACTGATCATATAATTCTCCCCTCTTGTTAGTATGGAACTACCACTTTACTATTTTATTATTTATCTTGCTTCATTATACATTAACAAGCTTTTCTTTTCAAAATAGCCTCAATATTATTAATAAGTAAGAGCCAAGGATAAATCCTTGGCTCACCTGTTTTTAAAAATTATCTACCTCTTACCCATGGTACAGGGTCTTCAACTTTACCATTTTTTCTTACTTCAAAATGCAAGTGAGGTCCTGTAGATTGACCAGTACTTCCTGCTTCAGCAATTTTTTGTCCTCTAGAAACTTCATCTCCTACGGATACAACTAACCTATTGTTATGGGCATATAAGGTGGTGATTCCACCTCCATGATCAAGAATAATAGTTCGACCATATCCTCCCAGATTGCCGGCACTAATTACCTTGCCTTGAGCAGCAGCTACAATAGTAGTTCCTGTAGGTGCAGGAATATCTATCCCTGAGTGAAACCTTTGGGTTCTCAAAATTGGGTGAATCCTATTCCCATAAGGTGAAGAAATTCTAGTGCGTCCCGGTACAGGCCAGTCCATCTCTCCTCCAATATATTCACCATCAGATTGTAATTTCCTTAGTTGATCTTCAAGTGCTTTTGCTTCTCTTTCCAATTGATCTAATTGCTTTGCTAATTCTACTTTATCATTTTGTAATTCTTGTTGAAGTCGTCTTTGTTGACCTCTTGATACTACTAACTTCTCTTGTTTTTGCTCAGAATTATTTTTTAAATTTATCAACTGCCTTTGTTGATTTTCAAGTTGCATTTTTTTCTCTTCTATTAAGATTTTCTGCTCTTCTAAGTATTTCAATAGCTCTACATCATGATCGACAATTTTTTTAACCATATCCAAATTGGTAAGTAGTTCTGTAAAATCACTAGAACTCAACAGCACTTCAAGATAGCCAATGGTGCCATTTTTATACATTGTATTTAATCGCAAACCAAGAAGATCCTGCTTACTATCTATATTTTCTTCTGCTTCTATCAGTTCTTCCATTACACGATTAATTTCCTTCTCTGTATTCGTTATGTCTCTTTGTATCGCCCTTATTTCTTCTTCTGTTTTTTCGATTTCTGCTTCTAATCTTTGTATTTCATCTACAATACTTCGTTGCTGTCTCTCGTTTTGTTGTATTTCATTGTTTAATTGTCTTGTTTGTGTGTTTACACCCTCTAATTTATTATTGATTGTACCAGTATCATTCGCAAAGGATGATAAAGTAGAAATAGCGAGAGATGTGGTAATTACTAAACTGATTGCATGTTTCCTACTTAGCACAAAGTGTCCCCCCCTTGGTTCTTTTATTTATTACACTTTTAAATGTTTTCTTAAAGAAATAATACTACCTAAAGCTCCTACTCCTGTTCCTAATACCACAAACATAGCAATAACTCTACTTGCCATCTGCTCTACAGATACCATATAAGAGCTAAGCATCACATAAAATCTTGTTGAAATAATATTATAGCTATATTCATAGCCATAGAATACAATGATGGAAGCTATAACAGCACCAATCAATCCTAGGACTATTCCTTCAATTAAGAATGGCCAACGTATAAACCAATTTGTAGCCCCTACATACTTCATGATATTGATTTCTTGTTTTCTAGCATTCAGTGTAAGCTTAATGGTATTAGAAATAATAAACATAGCTATTAGTACCAGTATTACAATTAAAACTAAACCTATTGTTCTTATAAAAGTAGCTATGCTTAGCATATTATCAATAAGATCTTTATAATATTTAACTTCTTCAATACCTTCTATTGAATTTAATCCTGCTACAACATCGTCGGCTGCATCTATGTTGCTTAAGTGAATAATATAAGAGTGAGGTAGTGGATTTTCCTCTAAGGTTTCTAATAAGTGTCCTTGGTCACCCCACTGTTCTTTCATTTTTGCTAAAGCATCTTCTTTAGACTCATACTCAATATAGTGTATTCCCTCTATAGAACCTATCTGTTGTCCTAAATCCATAGTTTCTTCTACTGTTAGTTCATCTTCTAGATACACCTGTATACTATCAAACTGCATTTGAGCTACATTTGATAAGTTGTTAATATTGAGTACAAGTGTGATAATCACACCAAGAACTGCTAAGGAAGCTGCCACTGAACTAATGGAGGCTACACTCATACCTCGGTTACGCCATATTCCTATAAATCCTTGTTTAAACATATAACTAATCGTTCTAATCTTCATAACCATATGCCCCCTTATGCTCGTCCCTAACGACTCTGCCTTTTTCTATAGCTATAACTCTTTGCTGCATTATATCTACAATGTCCTTAGCATGGGTAGCCATTAAAATGGTTGTTCCTCTTCTATTAATTTGCTTCAACACCTTCATAATCTCCCAAGCAGTTTCAGGATCTAAATTTCCAGTAGGCTCATCGGCAATTAATATAGAGGGGTTATTAACTATTGATCTTGCAATAGACACTCTTTGTCTTTCTCCACCGGATAATTCATGGGGATATTGCTTTGCTTTGTCACTCAATCCCACCATCCCTAGTATCATAGGTACTTGACGGCGTATTTCCTTGGGAGATGCCTCTATGACCTCCATAGCAAAGGCTATGTTTTCATAGACGGTCTTATTAGGTAATAGTCTAAAATCTTGAAACACAACACTTAAATTCCTTCTTAAATTAGGAATTTTTCTTCGGGACAATTTAGTTATATCTTGACCTTCTATGATTATTTGTCCTTCAGTAGGTTCTGCTTCCTTTAACAGCAACTTAATAAAGGTGGATTTTCCCGCACCACTGGGTCCTACTAAAAATACAAACTCTCCTTTTTTTATTGTTAAGTTAATATTAGTAAGGGCCTGTATTCCTTTGTTATATACTTTATTTACATTTTTAAATTGTATCAAAATTATCAACTCCTGCTTAACATTTTATATCTTCGACAACAACTTGCGATTTCCTGCTAAAAACTACAGAAAAAACTAGTATATTTTTCCTATATTCTCCGGCAGAGTTTTTTTTCTTCTATATAACTGCTTTTTTTTCACTATTCTATTATAGCAATATTTGTAGGGTAAATTCAATTGAATTGATTTCCATTAATTGATACAATAAATATGTAGAATTAGAAAAGGATGGTGTTACATGTGAAAAAAAGCCTTAGAAAAGAGTTATTACAAAAAAGAAGTGAATTATGTGAAGCAGAAATTTTTCAGAAAAGCACTTCTATCTTTGACACCTTGAAAAATACTGACATATACAAAAATGCCCACAATATAATGCTGTATCTAGCTTTTCGTAACGAAGTTTGTACCGACGACATCATAAAGGATTTATTAAGTAGTGGGAAAAGAATTTTTATTCCTTTAACAGTCCCCAAAACCAAAGAGCTTATTATATCTGAGCTTTTAGATCCAGAAAAAGACCTGGAAGTAGGTCATTTTGGTGTTCTAGAGCCTATTAAGGAAGCCGTACGACCAGTAAATCCCGAGATTCTAGACTTAGTGGTTGTTCCTGGAGTAGGTTTTGACAGAACTGGTTATAGAGTAGGTTATGGCGGTGGATACTATGATCGTTTTCTACCTAAACTCTCCTCTTCGACTCCAACAATGGCATTAGCCTTTGAAGTGCAAATGATTGATGAAGCACCTACAGATGAATATGATTTTCCTGTTCAATATATTGTTACAGAAAAGGAATTTATTAACTGTAAAAATGAGTCTTAGATCAATTTGTATTGAAATCAAATGTACACCTATCTAGTACTGAGGTTAAGGTTCAGTAAAAGCTATGTTTCTTTTTCTAATCTGTTTTTTATACTTTAAAATAAAATAATGTCACCAACCTTAACCTTAATCTTAATTCTTCTTTATCCCATGTTTTTCCATGCGATAGAGTAAAGTATGTCTAGTCATCCCCAATAATTTTGATGCATTGGTTTGGTTGTAATCTGTCCGCTCTAATGCCTGTAATATAAGATCACGTTCCAAATCCTCCATAACGATACCTTCAGATGGTAATATAAACTTCCCTTGTTTTTCTTTATCCATCGAGATCTCAAAGGGAATATTTTTTTCTGTGATGATGTTGCCTTCCGCTAAAATCAACATTCTCTCCATCACATTCTCTAACTCTCTTATATTCCCTCTCCATTGATAATCCATTAGTTTTTTCTTTGCACCTTCATCAATACTTATATTTTTTCTGCCTATCTCCTCACCATATTTTTTTAAAAAATGATTAATTAGTAAAGGTATATCTTCTCTTCTATCCCGCAGAGAAGGAATATTTATAGGTATAACATTTAATCTATAATAAAGATCCTCCCTAAAAGTTCCATCCTCCACCATTTTATAAAGATCTCTATTGGTAGCTGCTATAACTCTTATATCTACCTTTATTCTCTCATTACCACCAATGCGTTCTACTTCCTTTTCCTGTAGTACTCTTAAGAGCTTCACTTGCATAGATAAATCCAATTCCCCTACTTCATCTAAAAAAATTGTACCTCCCTGTGCTCTTTCAAATTTTCCTATTTTTCTTGTGGCTGCGCCTGTAAAGGCTCCCTTTTCATAGCCAAATAGTTCGCTTTCTATTAAATTTTCAGGGATAGCACCACAATTCACCTTAATATAGGGTTTTTTACTTCTGTCACTATTATAATGTATGGTGTTGGCAATAATCTCTTTACCTGTTCCACTTTCCCCGAGAATCAGAATGGTGGCATTTGTTTTAGCTACTCTTTCAATCATTTTTAATATTTCCTTCATAGCTCCACTATTACCAATGATGGTTTTCCCGGTATTTTTCTCTAGTTCTTCTCTTAAGTAGCTCACCTCTTCATTAAGTTCTCCAATTCTCAAAGCCTTTTTAATTATTACTTTGAGTTCTTCTATATCAAAAGGTTTTGCTATATAATCCAAGGCCCCTAATTTCATTGCTTCTATGGCGGAGTCCATTGTTCCATGTGCAGTAATCATAATAATTGGAGTTTCCTCATCTATTTCTTTGATTTTGCAAAGTGCCTCTAGTCCATTCATCTTAGGCATTTTAAAATCCATTAGGACAATATCCGGACTAATTTCTTGAAACTTTTCTACTGCTTCTATGCCATTTTCACCTTCATATATAATGTATTCTTCTTTTTTGAGGGCATTTTTTATAGCCCATCTCATGTTTTTTTCGTCATCTATAATTAATATTTTTTTATCCATTATATACTCTCCTTATCTAGTAGAGGCAATAAGATTCTAACTTCAGTTCCTTCTTGAACTATACTCTTTACTTCTATTTTTCCTTGATGCTCTTCAATAATTCTATGGGTGATGGATAGTCCTAATCCTGTACCCTCATCTTTGGTAGTAAAAAAAGGATTGAAAATCTTGTCTAGTGTGGATGCCTCGATTCCCTTACCTTTATCACTAAAGGAGATCCTTGCCCATCGATGCTCCTCTATATCTAAGAGAATGGTTAATTCTCCACCATTTTCCATTGCCTGGATACCATTCAAAATGATATTTATAAATGCTTGTTTAAGCTTGTCAGTATCTCCTTGTATCCTAGCACAGCTATTGTAGACTAATGTAATAGCTACCCCGTTGTGCTGTCCAAACTTTTTAGTAATCATCACTATCTCTTTTAACAGTTCACTTAAATTTATATTTTCTATCTTAACTTTATTAGACCTAGAGAAATCTAGCAAGCCCTTTATAACATTATTAGCTCTATCTATTTCATGTTCTATAATTTGTAGCCCTTCCTTAAGCTCAACTTCTTCAAGCCCATGATGCATAGTCTGGCTAATGGTTTTAATAATACCTAATGGATTTCTAATTTCATGAGCAATACCAGAAGCTAGTTGCCCAACAGCTGCCAATCGTTCTCCTCGCTTAACCTGAGTTTCTAGTTTTTTTATCATAGTGATATCCTCTACCACCACAACAGCTCCTTGACTATTGCCAGAAATATTTTTTAAAGGCTTCATTATTATTTTCAAATGAGATTCTTTGCTTTTTAGGGTAATGCAACTGTACTCCTTTTTTACTATTGATTCTTCATCCAACAAAACTTTCTTCACTTCTTTAGATAAACTTTCATTTTCTAAGAAATCCTTTACATTAGCCTTTGAACCAAGTATATTTTTTATTTGCCTATTGGTAGATAAAATATCTCCTTCATAATTTAAGGCAATTACTCCACTATCAATACTGTTTAAAATATTGAAAGTAAAGTTCTCCATATCTGCTAATTTTATAATTTGATGCTCCAACATACTTTTTCTTTTATAATCCTGTTCCACCAAGTATCCCGTAATCAATCCCACCACCATAAACATAATAATTTCTAAGAATTGATTAATTACTTCTAGATTCACCTCTCCAAAATATAAAATTAAGTGGGGAGCATAAATTAGTATCACAATAGTTGAAACGATAAACCCACCTTTAAGCCTAAATTGAAAAGCAGCTAATATGATAGGTAGATAATATAATCTTCTAAAAAAATCATGTAACACCCATCTGTGGGAGGCTGTTAAATAATGAAGGGCTGTTATAATAAGTATTAAAATTACAACTGTTAATTTCCACTTTTTCTCTTGTTTCATACAAATCACCTATTTTCCTTTGTATCTCCACAATAAGGACAATATCTCCAATTTATATCAATTGTCTTTTTACAGGATGTGCATATTTCCCTTAGTTTTTCCCTACAATTTGGACAAAATGCTTGAGTAGACTTAATTTTCTCGTTGCATTTATTACAATGAGTATTTTCTTCATTTTGTTCTGCACCCTTGATGTTGTTCAATAATAAGAAATACACCAATATAGATAATCCAATACATGCTAATACCGGCATCCTCCATCACCCTTCCTTTTAAATACATCTATACTTGAATTGTAGCATATGCTACAACATTTGTGTTGTTTGCTACATGCAAATGTCGCCATGTACCACTATCTTTAACAACATCCCATAATTATATTGCAAAATTCATACCAGGTTTTATGAACTTCTTTTTTTATTAGTAAAAATTATTTCCTTTATATTTTTCCTTTATATTTTACAATTTACATGTATACATAGAAAGAACAACTCTACTTTTTAAGAGTAGAGTTGTTCTGTGAAATTATTAAAATTTATTGATTTTACAGGGATTTGTTTATACCTTTTTGTATCCGGGCTCTATATTAATCTTCTTTAACCTTAAAGAATTATATACAACGTTTAATGAACTGATGGACATAGCAGCCGCACCAATCATAGGATGTAATAACCCTAGCATGGCTACTGGTATTGCCAGTGCATTGTAGAACCAAGCCCAGAAGTAGTTTTCTTTTATCTTTCTAAAGGTAGCCTTTGATAGTTTAATTGCGGATATAATACCACTTAATTCACCTCTAACCAAGGTAACATCAGCAGCCTCTATGGCAATATCTGTTCCAGTACCTATGGCAATCCCTACATTAGATTGTTTCAATGCTGGTGCATCATTTATACCGTCCCCCACCATTGCCACTATATCATATTTCTCTTGTAATTTTACTACTTCTTCTACCTTGCCATCTGGTAGCACCTCTGCAATGACATGGCTGATGCCAACTTTTTTACCAATAGCAGCAGCGGTTCTTTTATTATCACCTGTAATCATGGCGGTTTTGATTCCCATAGCTTCTAATTCTCTTATGGCTTCAGCTGAATCTTCTTTTATGGGATCTGCAACTGCTACGATACCTAGTAACTGACTCCCTCTAGCAATCATCATGGCGGTTTTTGCTTCTTCTTCCAGCTTTACTAAAGTTGCTTCATAATTTTCATAGGAAACATTGTTTTCCTTCATTAGTTTTCTATTCCCTACAAAAATTCTTTCTCCATCTATTCTACCTTCTACACCCATACCTACCAATGCACTAAAGTCTTTTACTTCCCCAAAAGTAATATTTTCATCCTTTGCTTTTTCTACAATAGCATGGGCTAAAGGATGCTCTGATGCTTTTTCAATGGTTCCAGCATAGTAAAGGACTTGTTTTTCTTCTACACCTTCTGCAATGATTAAATCTGTTACTTCAGGTTTACCTTTGGTGATCGTTCCTGTTTTATCAAAGGCAATTGCTTTAATATCTTTAAAGGTCTGTACCGCTTCACCGTTTCGGATAAGAATACCCTTTTCTGCCCCTATACCACTACCCACCATTAATGCTGTAGGTGTTCCTAAGCCTAGTGCACAAGGACAAGCAATAACTAGCACTGCTGTAGCAGTAACAAATGCTAAGGTTAAGGGTGTTAAATCAGGGTTTACCCATGGTAGATATTGAGCTCCCCATTCCATAATCCCCCTATGGAAATCAGGGAAAATATTAAAGGAAATAAAGGTTCCAATAGTTAAAATAATAATCACCGGAACAAAGTACCCCGTAACCCTATCGGCAAATTCTTGGATTGGTACTTTTGATCCTTGGCATTCTTCCACCATTTTTATAACCTGTGATAGGAAAGTATCCTTACCTACCTTCGTGACTTCCACCTTCATCATGCCTTGTTTATTTAATGTGGCACCTATAACCTCGTCACCTTTTTCTCTTTTGACCGGCATAGATTCACCTGTGGCCATAGATTCATCCACCATACTGCTTCCATCAACAACTACACCATCTGTTGGAATCTTTTCTCCTGGTCGAACAATCATAATATCTCCAGCTTGTAGTTCTTTTACCGGTACTTCTATTTCTTCACCATCTACAATAATTCTCGCTGTTTTTGCACCCATTTGAATCAATTTCTTAATAGCCTGAGAAGCTCTGCCCTTAGCCCGGACCTCTAAGTATTTTCCAACTAAATGGAAACTCATAATGGTTGTGGCCATTTCTATAAAGGTTTGGATTGGGAAGAAAAATCCTAATAATCCAATTAGGTAAGGAGGTAACGAACCTAAACTTACTAATACGTCCATGTTAGGACTTTTATTTTTTAGTGCCTTGAAGCTGGCTTTATGAACATGCAAACCTGTACCGAATATAATAGGCAATCCTAATAATACAATTATTGGTAAGTATCCACGTATAGGAGTAATAAACATATGGATCATCATAAGACCCATAATAGCACCACTGAAGAGTAGTGAAGTTACCATCGTCTTTTCAGCTTTCTTTACCTTTATCTCATCTTCATCTATATCTTCTTTTTCTTCGTCCTCTTCTAAGATTAACTCATAGCCTGCTGAGGAAACCTTACGTTTTAAATCCACTAATCTAATCTTTTGAGGGTCATATTCTACAGTTACCTTTTCCACTGCAAAATTCACGTTGGCAGCTATTACACCCTCCATTTTGTTTAATACCTTCTCCACTCTGTTGGAGCAAGCACTACAGGTCATACCCTGTACTTTTAAAGTTACCTTTTCCTTTTTCTCCTCTGCATCTGCAATAGCGGTATAGCCTAACGTATTTACTATTTCCATCAATTTTTCTATTGTGATCTTTTCCTTGTCAAATTCTATTTGTGCCTTTTCTGCTGCAAAATTAATGGATGCACTAAGAACACCTTCTGTTTTATTCAATTTTCTTTCTATACCAGCAGCACAGCTACTACAGGACATCCCATCTACTTTTAATACTATCTTCTCAATATTTTGTGCCATATCTAAGACTCCCTTCTATCTTTATTATCTCTATGATTTTTATCTACACTACAGCAATTGCTAACTTTATTATTTCTTTTTCTATGATTATGTCCGCCGCAACAACCACCTCTTCGTATCATAAAGAATATCCATGCTGCTACGAAAATTACAA
>JAFIFG010000104.1 GCA_020832135.1 Clostridiaceae bacterium | reverse complement strand
CTTACCATTGGCAGCATCCCTTACGGCACTGGTGGCAATGGCATGGATAGCTTCTGCTCCATAGGCTTTGGCTTTTGTTACAAAGACTTGAAAGGCTTCTAGGTTTTCCTTCATACCTTTAGGAGTAATATTTCCTTCTCCATCTACCGCTTTTCCTATTCGAGTGGTGTTAAGCTCTTTTTTTCTTGTTATAATTTTGCCCTCCTGAACCTCTGCCAGTAATAGTCGCATAGAGTTTGTCCCAATATCAATCATTGCATATCTCTTCATTCTTGCCCCTCCAGTCGAAATAAGAATAATAAAAAACCAGGGAATCCCCTGGTTAAGATTTATTTTTTAAATCCATTTCCTCTACGGCCACTGGATTTACTTTTACTTTTAAGCGTTTGCATTTTCTCATCGCTTTCTTTTATGAACCTACTGACTTTGTCTTCAAAGGTCAGTCTTACCTTTTCAGTTGGGTTTGAAGTCCAATCAACCTCCACTGGTTTAGCAGATTTTTTCGGTTTTTTTGTAGCTTGTCGAATCGATAAACTAATCTTTCCGTCCTTGCCAACTGATAACACTTTCACCTTTACCACTTGTTTGTCTTTAAGATAGTCGCTAATATTTTTCACGTAGTCATCTGCAACCTCTGATATGTGTACTAGTCCTGTTTTCCCTTCTCCAAGGTCAATAAAGGCACCAAAATTGGTAATACCAGAAACTGTGCCCTCTACAATTTTACCTTCCTCTGCCAGCATAGAATTCATACTCCTCCTTGAGACTTTTAATTTGCAAATTTATTGTAATTTGCCACTTATATTATATCAGATTCTATGTAAGGACTCAAGTAGCATAATAAATATTTTTATTGCTTCCCAATATCTATAATAATAAACTCATCTCTTCCAATCATCCTGAGCTGTTGTCGAGCAACTTTTTCTATATGGTCATCATCGTTACTTCTTTCTAAGTGTTCCCTTAGGATTTCTATATCTCTTTGTATTCCCTCTATTTCTTCAAGGTAAACCATCTCCTGCTGCTCTAGATACTTCATCTCCTGGTGCTGTTGGTATAGGGTTACAACAACATACAGACCCAAAACCATCATAGTACCTATAATAATCTTTGGAGTGTTATCTTTTCTCCTCTTTTTCTTTTGCATAGGATCGCCCCTTGTTATTCCTTTACTCTGTTACTTTTTCTTAAAATAGTTCTTTATATTTTTTTTCGTTCTGGTTATCATCACTTTTGGAATTTTTAGGTATCTCTTTGTCTTATAGTATACAGGCTTCGTCCTTCTTTTGCAATAGGAATAAGGTACCGCTATTAGACATAGTCCTACACGAAAAGGATATATGAAAATTTGGTAACTATCGTATAAAAATTTTTTAATAATCCTAAGTACAAACCTAATGGCCCTTATGACATGATGGCTCAGAAACAAGTTATATACCACAGCCCCTATGACAAACCCTAAGAAATTATAAAACCGTAGGACACCTTGGTTGCTCATAATGAGAACGTAAAAGGCTACAACAGATATAATTAACCAAAACAGAAAATCCTGTATAACTGTAGCTATTCTTGTTGGATGAAAAATTCCTCTAAATACTTTATAAAGGTCATAAATAAAACCTATCAAAATTCCGCCATATATGGTGGCCAATAGAATATAGGCTTCCTGTGTTGTGGAAATCATTGTTTCACCCCCTATATCCATTATATTCTTGAGGGGCTTGTTTGGTGACAAAAAAGAAAAAACTGCCGACTTAAAATCGACAGTGCTATTTAAACATCTTACTAAAAAAGCCAGAACTCTTGGTGGCTAAGCTTTCTTTGTCACTATAAACCATGGAGTAAACAGTACCTCCTATAGATACATTGCCATTTTCTATATTTAAATTACTAACATCTAGATTTTCTCCCTTAATCGTTAAAACCCCCGCTATGGTTTCTAATACAACCAGCTCACTATTAAAATTGTTGACGTGCTCTACCCCCGACACCGATAGCTTTTCTCTACTTTCTAACACAACACTGTGTCCCCTCTGACGAACACTTCTTCTTTCCTCCATGACATCACACCCCTTTTGTTTGAAAAGCTAAACTTTTCAAAGAATGAATATCCAATAATGAATAATGAAAACTGTTCTTTATATATTTATTACTATAGATAAGAAATTATCACTATTTAAATTAACTCGCAAAAAATAGGAGAGAAGGAATTCTCTCCTATGGCTGTTTCTATTCCCATAATTTAACAATTTCTATATCTTTAAAGTAGTGCTTTACGATTTCTTCTGCGCTTCTACCTTCCTGTGCCATTTGATAGGCTCCCCATTGGCTCATGCCCACACCATGACCATAGCCTATGCCGGATATGGTTACTTGGTCGCCTTCTACGGTTATGCTCTCTATTTTTGTGGATTTCATTCTTGTACTGTCCATTGCCAATCTAAAGGGTGGTGCTAAAACAGAGGCTTCTCCTATTTGTAGTCTTACTGCTCTATCTGAAGGACCTGTCTCTGTGATTTCTATAGTATCAAAGTCTCCTGGTTCCTGTCCTGCCTTTTGTGCTGCTGCTATTACCTCTTGCTTTGTAAATGTCTCACTCCAATTCACGTCATCTTCAGGGGCTTCATCGGAATCAGGGGATTCCACCACCTGGATATAGGGAGGTTCTTCGGCATCCAATCCTAATCCCTCCACTGCTGTAGCGGTTTGTCCTCCAGCATGGGCATGGAACCAAGCCTTAACGTATTCATTATTATGGACAGCCACCTGTCCTCTAGTGGCATTTACAGCCTCTACAATTCTTTCATTTACCTCTTCTTCATTCCAGGCTTGGGCTTCTTCGATATCTGTAGAAACATGGGCCCCTTCATATTGAGAGCCTCCCTTCTCAGTAATAAATTCCATTACGAAGGTTCTGGCTAAAATAGCCTGTGCCTGTAGTGCTTCCTCTGGCCAGTCATTACTCATTTCGCCAGCCAATACCGCTTGAAGATATTCTTCAAAGGCCATTTCTCTGTTTTCTCCTGTTTCTACAATATGTACCGTTAGTCTCGGCTCCTGTTCTTCCCCTTGGAAAATCTCTTCTGGAATAGGTGGCCCATCTTGAACAATCTCTGGTTCTGCTGGGTCTGCCTCTGGTGCCTCTGGTCGTTCTTCTGGTCGACAGGCTGCTAAGGATAAAATCAATAGGGTGATCATCAGTAACACACTATATTTTTTAAATTTTGTCATAGAAATTCTCCTCCTTATTACTATAGTTACCGTTTATTATTTGAAGAGAAGGGAATTCCTATACAGCTTTTATTCTATCAGCTTAAACATCTCTTTTGCTTCATCTTTTTTAACATGTTCTGTAATTTGTGTAACTTCAGCCTTAAAGGTTCTATCACCAAATTGTATTTCTATTACGTCTCCTATTTCTACTTCTGTACCAGCTTTAGCAGTTTTTCCATTAATAAAAACTCTGCCTTTTTCACAGGCATCCTTGGCTACGGTCCTTCTTTTTATAATTCTAGAATTTTTAAGATATTTATCTAAACGCATTTTTATCACTCCTGTAGGTTAAAATTAAGGTTATGATTATAATAACTTATAAATTTTTCTTTTTCAAGGTTACTCTGAAGCTACATACAAAAAAAGCATCTACGATGCTTTCGCTAGGTGAAACAACTAAGCGATCAACACAATTTAGTGAACTAAATTGGTTGCCTGCTTATAGGAAACCCTAGGTTTCCTTCGACGACAGCAAAGCTGTCTGAGCACCTTCCTCAAAACGGGCAGGGGATTCCATCCCCTACAACCCCTTTTTTATATAATAGGAAAGTAGAACTTTCCTATTATATAAAAATAAGTCCTACATCCCTTAAGATATAAGACTTATTTTTAATATTGACTTACATGATTTCCTTTATTATTTATAATCCATCTAGGATTGTGGTATTGGATCCTCTAGATTTCTTTCCTGTGGTTGTCTACCTCCAGGTACTGGATCTCCAGGTGCTATTTCCCTCGGTTCTGTTCCCTGTGGTGGCATTGGACCTTCAGGAGCTGCAGGATCTGTTGGTGGGATTGCATCTCTTGGTTGTTGTTGACCTGGAACTGGTGCTGGATCTGTTGGTACAGGTCTTCTTGCAGGTCTACATCCGGTAATAGCTAGCGCTATAAGAAGAAAAATGCATAATGTTAATAATACTTTTTTATTTTTCATAGAATCACCTCCTCCACTATATTTTCTCTCCGGTCTTTTATTTTATGAAGTTACTTTCTTCATATTTTCTCATACTTTAGCAATTTCCTTGCAATAAAAAAGACATCTCAAGGATGTCTAAAAAATGTAAAATAAAAATCAGGGTAATCCCTGATTTTTATCTATTCGTTAATTTTTTCTTTTAATGTTTTACCAGCTTTGAATACAGGTGCTTTTGAAGCTGGGATCTCAATGATTTGCTCTGGATTTCTTGGGTTTCTACCTTGTCTTGGTTTTCTTTCCCTTACATCAAAAGTTCCAAATCCTACTAATTGGATTTTATCACCTTCCACTAGTGCATCTTCAACGCTTTCCATAAAAGCATTTAATGCCAGTTCAGCGTCCTTTTTTGTTAATTCACTTTTCTCAGCTATTTTTGCTACTAATTCAGCCTTATTCATTAGATTACCTCCTTGATATTTTAAAGTACGTTATAGCATATTCTCTGTAAATTTGTAAATTCCTTCTTTTTGAGAGATTTTAGCTATATTTTTTTATATTTTTTTACTTTTTTGTTTAGATTCTTCCCAAAATACATCCATTTCCTGCAAAGTCATGTCTCTAAGGTTCTTTCCCTTCTCCCGAGCCATTTCTTCTATGTAGTAAAATCTTTTAATGAATTTTTTACAGGTTTGGTTTAATGCATCCTCAGGATTTACCTTTAAAAATCTAATTAAATTTACTACTGCAAATAAAAGATCCCCTGCTTCTTCTTTAACTCTATCTTCCTTATGCTCCTCTAAAGCTTCAAGTACTTCTTTTAATTCTTCCTGCACCTTAGCAATGACATCCTTCATGTCGTCCCAGTCAAAACCAACATCCGCCGCTTTCTTCTGGACCTTCATGGACTTTAACAGTGCCGGTAACTCCTTCGGAATCATAGACATAGAGTCTGCTATACTTTCAATTTGCTTTTCCAGTCGCTTTTGATGCTCCCAGGTTGATAATGCTTCGGTGGAATTCTCCGCCTTCACCTCCTTAAATACGTGGGGATGTCTGAAGATCAATTTTTCACAAATCCCTTGAACTACTTCTCCAAGTGCAAAGGCATCTCTCTCTTTGGCTATCTGGCTATGGAATATCACCTGTAATAGTAAATCTCCTAATTCTTCCTCTAATAATATATCATCTTTTTGATCTATAGCCTCCATGACTTCATAGGCTTCCTCTATGAGATAGGGCTTTAGGCTATCGTGGGTCTGCTTGATATCCCAAGGACATCCATCTTTACTTCTTAATATTTCCATTATTTCCACCAAATTATTCACATTATAGTATTTTTTTTGATCTATGTCAATCTTTGGTATATATAGACTTGTAAGGTGATCTATCCAGTCTAGTCTATCCAACATGTATAAAGGCACCTCTTCTATCCTCTGAAGTGTTGGAATACCTGCATTCTTAACAACGAAAATTGGTTGTTCATCATCATAATAGTCCATAAGGCTTAATTTTGCTTCTGAGGCAACATACCGATCATACACCTGTGTAATGATATTGGCCATATTGGTATCTGGCTTTTGTTTGTTTAATTGTAAACCGTCCAATAGCTTAAACCCATCTACTGGATCTATCTCCAGAGCCATAAACATTGCATCCACAAAGCTCATAGCGGGATATACCACCTTTTCCACGGCTTCCTTTTTACAGACATCTATCAATAGCTGTACTGTATTCTCCGCCACATAGGGGTGTCCTGGGACAGCATACAGTATATCCTCTTTTTGTGCCTTTTCCACCAAAGTGGTGGCAATAGTTTCATAAACCTCTTGAAAATCTTCTTTTTCTTCATAAATATAGTCAAAGGACTTGAAACTTATACCTTCTTGCTTTAAGTATTCTACTACAGGGTGTTTTTCCGTTCTTAAATAAATTTCTTTATGGTTTTTCATGGCCTCTAGGGCAGCCAAGGTTAAATGCTCCTTGGCTCCTGGACCTAGACCGATAATAGTAATTTTGGGGACCTTCATTACTCCCATCTCCTTATTTCATAAGTCTTAGTTTTTCAACTATCTTCAGTAGCTTACTTCCTCCAGGTAACAACTCGAAATCTTCTCTAACAATGGTTTCTGTTCTTAAAAGCATAACTCCATATACTACAACTCCAAGGCCTATGGCTATGATTGTTGATATGCTATTACCTAGGAAGGGAAATAGCTGTCTATAGATGATAAATACTACAAGTCCCATAGTAGATACAGATAATAGTGGTTTCAATATAAGCTGCTTAGCTTCAAAGGTTACTCTAGTTTCCTTTTTTACGGCTAAAAAGTTTAGGGTAAATGCCACAGCATAGGCTATCACTGTTCCTAGGGCAGCTCCCCGTACATTTAGAACCGGTATGCCTGTTAGTATATAGGTGACAACTAATTTAAAGCCTGCACCTATCATGAGGTTTCTAACGGGGATATCTGGTTTTCCTAATCCCTGTAGTACTCCCGTCAATGCCTGTAGGGGTGCTAAAAAGGTTACTGCAAAGGCTAAAAACAATAGCACCCCACCTAGGGTGGCTGGTTCTCTAGGATAGAGCATTGTCATAATAGGTGTAGATAATACAGCCAAGCCCACAGATGCCGGTAGACCTATTAATAGAGCTAATCTTAGGGCGGATTTTGTATCATCCCTTACAGCACCCCAGTCATCCCTTGCGGCGGAGTCTGAAATAACCGGAACAATACTCATGGCTAATGCTATGGTAAGTACCTGTGGTAAATTTACCAGTGCTGTCGCCATACCCTGTAACTGTCCAAAAAGGCTAGTTGCTTCCTGAGCAGTATAGCCTATACTCTGTAGTCTTCTTAATACAACAAAGGTATCTAGCATGTTGATCAAGGGCATAACAGCTGCACCTATGGCAATAGGGATAGCTATCCTCAATAGATTTCTTATAAT
The DNA here is from genome assembly GCA_020832135.1 of Clostridiaceae bacterium. GTDB lineage: Bacteria > Bacillota > Clostridia > Peptostreptococcales > Natronincolaceae > JAFIFG01. The sequence continues at coordinate 22,699 of JAFIFG010000104.1, read as the reverse complement.
TTGTTTTGGTGTTTCTTCTATATGCTCTCCTGTATTTTCAAAAGAAAGAAGCTTCTTTTGTTTTTTAAGGTATATAAATAGCATGGTGGATAACCCGAAAATCCCCCCCATGGTCGCTCCAAAGGAGGCTCCAGCTGCTCCAAATCTAATATCAAACTTCCTTACTAGTACTATGGCTAATGTTAAACCAAATAATACCCTCGCTGCCTGCTCCACCACTTGTGATATGGCAGTAGGCTTCATATCTTTTGTTCCCTGAAAATATCCTCTAAAGGAGGCTAAAATTGCAACAAAGAAGGGTGCTGGTGCCAATGCCAATACAGCATAGTAGGCATTAGGACTTTGAAATACATCATTTACTAAATAAGAGGCGAATAAAGCAAATACTAGGGATCCTACGGTCCCCATACCTAATAACAGATAAAAGGATATTTTAAAGGTTTTATGGGCCCCCTTATAATCTCCCTTTGCTCTTTTTTCCGATACAACCTTGGCTATTGCTGTAGGTAATCCTGCTGCAGAAAAGGCCAACAGAAAGTTATAGATGGTATACCCTACTTGAAAATACCCCATACCCTCTGACCCTATAATGGTTCCTAGGGGTATTCTAAAAAATGCCCCCATAAATTTTACTATCATTCCAGCTGCCCCTAGAATGACTGCTCCCTTTAAAAAGTTATCCTTCTTCATGATAATTCCTCCACATTGGTTAAGGTTAAGGTTGATGAATCAAACCAAGATTCATTATAGCAAACTTTTAAATAAAAAAACAGCCCCGACATTGCGGAGCCTATGGTTTATTGGTTTATTGTTCCATTTGTTTCGATAAGAAGGATGCGGCAGTGGTGGCGATCTTTTTCTCCACTTCACCCATATTAGTGCCTTTGGTTTTAGAACAAATAATAACTGTACCTATAGGATCTCCTTGTGTAACAATAGGTGCTATTACTTGAGCTGTATAGTCTCCTCCTTCTCCTTCATCAGAAGCCAACGGATGCATTTCTTCTCCTTCACTTACTAATATCGTTTCTCTATCTTCCATAACCTTTTCTAATGATTTACTTACTCTTTTTTCCATATAGTCTTTTTTGGATTGCCCCGCAACAGCTATAATAGTATCTCTATCTGTTATAATAGCAGTGTGTCCTAAAGCCTCTTGAAGTGACTCTGCATATTCTGTGGCAAATTCGCTAAGCTCTCCTATAGGGGAATATTTCTTTAATATCACTTCACCTTCTCGATCTGTAAATATTTCAAGAGGGTCTCCTTCTCTGATTCTAAGGGTTCTTCTTATCTCTTTGGGGATTACTACTCTGCCTAAATCATCAATACGTCTTACAATTCCTGTAGCTTTCACTTCCATTCCCTCCTAGTTTAAGTAAAATTTTAGTGTAATCATAGTATTTTACCAAACTTTGTTTTTTATTCATTGGAAGTCTTTTACTTTTAAAAATATATGAACCCATATAAATCAAAAAACAGAGAAAATTCCCATGAATTTTCTCTGTTTTTTCATTCATTATTTATTTTTCAGTGCTTTAAAGTTCTTCTCTTATTTCTACATCTGCTTGATTTAGAAGCTCTTCCATATGATTTTGGAATTCCATATCTCCTAAATGCTGTATGATATCTGACTTAGCTGTTTCAAAGTCATGCGTTTCCTTTATAACTTCCTGTACCAATACAATATGATGTCCAAATTGAGTTTCTACAATGCCACTTACTTCCCCTGCCTCCATGGAGAATACAGCATTTTCAAATTCAGGTACCATTCTTCCTCTTCCAAAGCGTCCTAGTTCCTCAACAATAATTGCTCCATCACCAGCCGCTAAATATTCATCCGCTAAGGTGTTAAAATCTCCTTCATTATTAATTTGTGCTAGGATCTCTTTTGCCTTTTCTGGATTATTTCTTACTAGAATATGTCTTGCACTTACTTCATCAATTTGGAAGAATTCCATGTTTTCTTCATAGAAGTTTCGTGCAGCTGCTTCATCAATACCTAGTTCCTCTATAAAGAAATCTCTATATTTTACACTTAAGATATCCTTTTTAATCTGTTGCTTAATATATGCTTCATTCATATCATTTTCTTCTGCAAATTGTTTAAACTCTTCATTTTGCTCTTTAAAATCTAAATATGGTTTATATGCTTCTTCTATCTCTTCTTCTGTCACAGTAATATTATTTTTTTCCGCTTCTCTTATGAGTAATTCTTCTAAAATAAGCTTTTCTACAATCCCCTGTTTAACAGAGTCAAGAAGAGACATGCCACTACCTGTATCCTGTGTAAATATATCTTCTCCAAATTGACTTTCATAATTCATTCTTTGCAGGGCCAACGTCTTAGTAAACTCCTCCATAGATACATTATTGCCATTTACCACTGCTACTGCATCCTCAGGAATATTAGCAGAGGTTGAACATCCAGTAAAGACAAAAACAGCTATCATTAATCCAGCAATCATCATTGTAGCTTTTTTATTTATTTTTCTTAAGCTCATTTTATCAACTCCTATTTAGTCTATACTTCATTATACCTAACTTGCCTTCTTTTTTAAACCACTAATTTTTTCTATTATGTCGGCTAACTCCGTTAGCACTCTATATTGATCTAGTACTTGTACTTTGTATTCTATATGGGGCTGTGCACCTGCATGGATATTGACCTTCCATTTGTATTGCTGCATAACATCCGCAAGGTATTCAGGTCTTAGGGTATTGGCATCTTTAAATTGAATACGAATAACTTTACCCTTTTGAGAAATTGATTGCACCTTTAGGTTTTTAGCCAAGGCCTTCATATAGGAAATCATCAATAAATTCCTTACACTCATTGGAATGTCCCCAAATCGATCCTCTATTTCATCCTCTATAGCATATAGATCCTCTTGGTTTCTAATAGAGGCAATTTTTTTATAGATTTCTATCTTATGGCTTTGGTTGGAGATATATTTTTCGGAAATATAGGCATCCACATTAAGCTCCATCATGGTGTCCTCATATTTCTCTACCTTCTCTCCCTTTAGTTCTGCCACAGCTTCCTCCAACAGTTTTACATATAGGTCATAGCCTATGGATGCCATATGGCCATGTTGTTCTGAGCCTAAGAGGTTACCAGCACCCCTTATTTCTAAATCCCGCATGGCAATCTTAAAGCCTGACCCAAATTCTGTAAATTCTTTGATGGCCTTTAAGCGTTTCTCCGCCACTTCAGAAAGTATTTTGTCTTTTTCGTACAAAAGATAGGCATAGCCTTGACGATTAGATCTTCCTACCCTACCCCTTAATTGATAAAGTTGGGAAAGTCCTAATCTATCTGCATCTTGTATAATAATGGTGTTAACGTTAGGAATATCTAACCCCGTCTCTATAATGGTGGTGCATACCAATACATCGTATTCCCCATGATAGTATTCCATCATTAGCTTCTCCAGTTGCTTTTCACTCATTTGGCCATGGGCCACTGCTACACGGGCTTGAGGAACTAATGTGGTCAGCTTCGCCGCCACTTGATTAATACCCTGTACTCGATTATATACATAGTATACTTGTCCCCCCCTACTAATTTCCCTTATAAGGGCATCCACCACCAAGGATTCATTTTGAGCGGCTACATAGGTTTGTACTGGATATCTTTCCTCTGGAGGATCTTCTATTACACTCATATCCCTAACCCCTATCATGGACATGTGTAGGGTTCTAGGTATAGGTGTAGCAGTTAAGGTAAGTACGTCTACTGACTTTCTTAATTGCTTTAAGGCTTCCTTATGCTTTACACCAAATCTTTGTTCCTCATCCACCACCAAAAGGCCTAGATCCTTAAATTGAATATCCTTAGATAGGATTCTATGGGTTCCTATCACGATGTCTACATTTCCTGTTCTTAGGGACTCTAGGGTTTGCTTTTGCTGTGCGGCACTTCTAAATCTACTAATCATCTCCACCGTAATGGGGAATCCTGAAAATCTTTCCTTAAAGTTATTATAATGTTGCTGGGCTAGAATAGTGGTGGGGACTAAGATTGCCACCTGCTTACTGTTCATGACAGCCTTGAAGGATGCCCTAATGGCCACCTCTGTCTTGCCATAGCCTACATCTCCACACAGCAGTCTATCCATAGGCCGTTCGCCTTCCATATCCCTTTTTACTTCCTCTATTACCTTTAACTGGTCAGGAGTCTCCTCATAGGGAAATAAATATTCAAACTGTTTCTGCCAATCAGTGTCGGGGGAAAAGGCATAGCCCTTCTTTTGCTCTCTTTCAGCATAAAGCTTTATAAGATCCTGTGCCATATCCTCTATGGCCTTCTTCGCCTTTGCCTTGGTTTTTACCCACTCTGTACCCCCTAGCTTGTTAAGCTTAGGCTGTCTATCTTCACCGCCACCAATATACCTTTGTATCAGATCCATTTGGTCGGTTGGTAGGTAAAGGTTGTCTTCTCCTGAGTAACGAATTTTTAAGTAATCCTTTTTTATACCTTCAACCTTTAATTCCTCTATGCCTATATATTTACCTATACCGTGTCCTTCGTGGACAACATAGTCTCCTACCTTTAGATCAATAAAGGATTTAATAGGGGTGGCATCTTTTCTTTTGGTTCTTTGCTTTTTCTTTTTATTAACACCATAAATTTCATAATCCGTTAGAATAACAAATTTTGTATCAACATATTCAAAGCCCTTATGGAGATTGCCCTGCAGAATAACTACTTTATCCTTTGTAAGCTCTTCTGTATCCTGTACGATAAATTCCGTTGGTATTTCTTCTTCCCGTAATAATTGCAGAAGTCTTAGGGACTTTTCCTTTGTTGTAGTTACTAAGGCAATTTTATATCCCTTATGTCTTAAATCCTTTACCTCCTCCACCAACAGCTTCACTTTTCCATGGAAGGTTGGTGCCGGTCTTGAGGTAAGACTTATGATTTTCTTAGGTTCAAGATCTCTATAGTTTTTAGGCAAAAGACTGGTGGTGATTAAATTATAATGCTTCAGCTGTTTCACTAAATCTTCATGGGTAAACAAAAGATCCATCTGGGAGGGAAGAACTTCCCCTCTTTCTAAAAGGGTTTTAAAGTTTTCAGTAAATTCCTCACGGTGGGACTTTACCTTTTCCTTGCCTCTATCGGGTTCATCCAACATGATAACAGCATCTTTTTGTAGATAGTCCATTAAGGATGCACCTTCATATGCATAGGGCAGAAATCTCTGTACCCCCTTAAACATATGTAGATTCTCCAACTTCTCTATAGCTTCCCTCACCTTAGCCTCTAGCTTTTCCCCTGCTTCCCCTGTTAGTTTTTTTACAGTAGTTTTTACTTCCTGAGAAACCTTTTCTATAATTTCCTTATGTTGAGGGGCTTCTATAATGATTTCTATAGCAGGATCAATTCTAACCTCCTGTATTTTTTTAATGGATTTTTGGGTATCCACCTCAAACCACCTTATAGAATCCACTTCATCATCAAATAGCTCTATTCTAATGGGGTGCTCTGCTGCCGGAGGAAACACATCAATGATTCCCCCCCTTATGCTGAATTGCCCCTCAGTATCTACCCTTTCACTTCGCTCATAGCCCTGCAATACAAAGGTTTCCGTCACCTGCTGCAGGTCTACAACATTCCCCACCTTAAAGGTAGCTTGGTATTTGTTATAGATGGCTGAAGGGGTAAGCTTTAATAATAGCGACTCTATGGAGGCCACTACAATTTGCTGTTCTCCCTCCATAAGTTTATTTAAAGTCCTAATTCTCTCTTCATTTACTCCTTCGCTGGTGGCCTCTACGTCATAAAAGACGATGTCTCTAGCGGGGAAAAACAGTAGATTGTCCCTTAAATAAAATTTTAAGTCCTGATAGGTTTGCTTTGCTTCTATTTCATTGTAGGTTAGCAACAAAATCTGTTTATTAAGTTTTTTATAAATACCATAGATCATATGGGACTTTTGAGATTCATTTAATCCATGTAACCCTATGGGTGTTACATGTTTTTTTAAGTCTTCTATAAGCTGAATATATTGTAATGATTCCTCCATTGGCGATAGAAGTATATTTTTTTCCATCCTTTGCACCTGCTTTTTATAATTTTTTTACTACGTACCAGTTCCAACCACTATGAAAAATCCAGGATAGTAGAACAGCTATGAAACTATAGCCTGTTTTTAAGAAGGTTAAATAAGTAACAATGCCAAAAAAACTATGGCTTAAAATGCTAGCCACAGCAGCCCACTTCCCGATTTTCTTCGATGATGTTATTATATCATAAATTCCCTCTACACAACCAAAAATAAAATGCACTCCTACTATACTTGTCCCCAATAAAAAAGCAAAGGTTGTTTTTACTATCTCCTCCAATAGTGGCACTAAAATAGTTAGTCCTTCTTCATTAAATACCCTTAAAATTAACTTATTACCTAAATAAGCCACCAAAGAGGCACCTAATCCCGCCAAAATTATGTTTAACTCCATATATTAACTCCTCTTATAATCCTACTTATACTCTCTATTTGTCTAATTTCTTCTCCAACTCTCATGTGATAATTAAATATATTAAGGGAATGCATTTGAAAGTATTGTAACAACTCTCGATGAATGGAAATGTAAAATCCGTTAAAAAATTTGTATGTCTGAGCACAGCGAGTTTGCAAATTTTAGGATTTTATATTGGAATGAGTCATAGAGTTATCAATACTTGAAGTAGCATGAGTGTATATATTTTATTATCACAACACTACCTATCCGTTGTACAGATTCATGGCCTTGTCCACTCCATCCTTAACGATGGATTCCGTAGCCTTGGCAGCCCTTTCAACTACCTCCTGCATGGTGGCTACCTCCTCCTTTGGAAACCTCCCCAATACATAATTGGCTAAGTCTCCGAATTCCGGTCTTCCTACTCCTATTCTTATTCTAGGGAATAAGTCCGATTGTAGTTGGTATATAATAGATCTCATGCCGTTATGACTACCGGCACTTCCTTTTTGCCTAATTCTTAGGGTGCCTACATCAATATCTATGTCGTCATAGATAACAATAAGGTTTTCCATTTCTACTTTGTAAAATGTCATGATATCTCTAACACTTTCACCACTTAGGTTCATAAAGGTTTGAGGTTTTACCAGTAAAACTTTTTCTCCTCCCCAAAAACCTTCACCGTATAATGCTTTATGTTTTAATTTATTTACTTTTATATTATTCCTTTGGGCCAATAGATCGATGGTTTCAAAACCAACATTGTGGCGGGTCTCATCAAATTTCTTGCCAGGATTACCTAGACCAACGATTACAAACATTAGTATCACCTCTTTTTTAATATATCATGTGAATTTTTTATAGTAAAATTAAGGTTGAGGAGAAGCTTAAGGGCAATTAAGCCTTAACCTTAACCTCAACCTTAATTCATCCTCAGCCTTAGCTGTAGTATAATAGTTGCTAGCTATAGATTTTAGTCAAATAATCTACTTACAGATTTATTTGTGTAGATCCTTTGAATGGCTTCTGCAAACAATGGTGCTACTGTCATAACCTGTATTTTATCTATTTGTTTTTCCTTTGGTAGAGCTATTGTATCCGTCACAATTAACTCTTTAATAACGGAGTTTTCAATTCTTTCTATTGCTGGTCCCGATAATAGTGGGTGTGTGCAGCAGGCATAAACATCTTTTGCCCCAAATTCCTTTAAGGCACTGGCTGCTTGAACAATGGTGCCTGCAGTATCTATCATATCATCTATTAAAATAACATTTTTATCTTTAATATCTCCTATGATGTTCATAACCTCTGACACGTTTGCCTTTGGTCTTCTCTTATCAATAATGGCAATAGGAGCATCTAAATGGGTAGCAAAGTTTCTTGCTCTTGTTACACTTCCAAGGTCTGGAGATACAACTACAAGGTCCTGTACGTCCTTCTCTATAAAGTATTTTGCTAGAATCGGAACACCCAGCAGATGATCTACTGGAATATTGAAGTACCCTTGAATCTGAGCTGCATGTAAATCCATGGTTAACACTCTATCAGCACCAGCCACTGTCAGTATATCCGCCATCAGTTTAGCCGTAATAGGATCTCTTGCCTTTGCTTTACGGTCTTGACGGGCATAACCATAGTAAGGTAATACCGCCGTAATTCTTCCTGCGGAGGCTCTCTTTAGAGCATCTATCATAATTAATAGCTCCATAATATTATCATTCACCGGTGGGTGTGTTGGTTGTACCACAAATACATCTGTTCCCCTTACGGTCTCTTTAATATTAACTGCTATTTCTCCATCGCTGAAGGTACCTACTTCGCAATCACCAAGCTTTGTTCCTAATGCTTCTGCTATGTTTTTTGCCAAAGGTGAATTGGCATTTCCACAAAATACTTTTACTTCACTTCCACTGGTATTCATTTTTTACTTTTCCTCCTTTGTTTTAAGTAAACCTTTTCGTTGTACCCAGCCTTCTTTGTTGGCCTGTTTACCTCGTGCCACAGCTAATGCCCCAGATGGCACAGTTTTTGTTATGGTGGAGCCACTGGCTACATAGCCAGATTCCTCCACCACCAATGGTGCCACCAGGTTGGCATTGCTACCTATAAAAGCATTATCCTTAACAATTGTTTTATTTTTATTTATACCATCATAATTAACAAATACAACACCACAGCCTATATTTACATGCTTCCCTATTTCAGCATCTCCTATATAGGCAAGGTGTGATGCTTTTGAAAAATCTCCAATGGTGGCATTTTTCACCTCAACAAAATCTCCGATTTTTACATGCTTCCCTATGGAGCTACCGGGTCTTAAATAGGCATAGGGACCTATGGTGGTCTTATCACCTACTGTGCTTTCTAAAATAGTGGAATTATGAATCTCCACACCATCTCCTATGGTGGCATTTTCCATTCTTGTGTTTGAACCGATGGTACAATCCTCACCAATAACGGTGTTTCCCTTTAAAATAACACCTGGATAAATAATAGTGTCTCTTTTAATTTTTACAGCCTTTTCTATATAGGTGTTTTTTGGATCAATAAGGGTGACCCCTTCCTCCAAGTGTTTTTCAGCGATACGACGTCGCATGATTTCCTCCACCTCTGCCAGCTGTACTCTAGAGTTAACCGCCATAATATCTTCATAATCAGAGGTTTTATAAACACCTACTTTTTTATCCATTTCTTTAATAATGCTTAGCGTGTCGGTAAGGTAATACTCCCCTTGGGCATTTTCATTTTTAAGTAGAGGCAGGGCTTTTCTTAGTAGTTTGGCATCAAAGCAATAAAGTCCTGAGTTGATTTCTGTTATGGTTTTTTCCTCTGTATTGGCATCCTTTTCCTCCACTATTTTTCCCAGTCCCATGGCATCATCTCGAAGGATTCTACCATATCCATGGGGATCCCTAAGTTCTGCCGTCAATACAGTAGCACTATAGTTTCCCTCTTCATGATAGGCTATAAGCTCCCTTAAGGTTTCTTCCGTTACAAGGGGTCCGTCTCCATTTAAAATTAACACTGTTCCTTCAGGGGCTATATCATCATAGGCCATCTGAACAGCATGACCTGTTCCTAATCTCTCACTTTGAAGAGCCGTCTTAACATTTTCCCCTAGAGTGGCCTTCACCTCTTCTGCTCCATGCCCTACGATAACAATGCACTCTTTAATTTCAGATTCAGTTGCTGCATCTATTACATGCTGAAGCATAGTTGTTCCACAAACCCTGTGTAACACCTTTGGAAGCTTAGATTTCATTCGTGTGCCAGCTCCTGCCGCCAAAATAATTGCTTGTCTTTTCATTTTCCACCACCTATTTCCGCCTTTAGCGGAATTTATAATTAGTAGTCTTCCTTGCTTACTACTATTCTTTACTTATCTCCTATTATTCATCATTCTTTATTCTTTGATTCACTATTCATTATTGATTATTCATTGATATTGTTGCCCTTTAATAGTTTATTATATTTCACCTAAATAATAAACCCTTTAAGGAGAAAAAAGTCGACATTTCCTTTTTTCCCAAAAAAAAAGCCTTGAATTCTTCAAGGCTCGATTTCCCACTAAGCTTCACTTACTGCATTTATGGTTTGTACTGCTTCTTCCTCATCAGCTTCTAGGCTGATTCTTTCATATTCTTCGAATATGGCATCTTGTATTTTAGTTCTAGTATCAGAATTAATAGGATGAGCTATATCTCTAAAGTCTCCCTCTCCCATCTTTCTGCTGGGCATAGCAATAAATAGTCCGTTTTGTCCTTCGATAATCTTAATGTCATGAACCACAAATTCATCATCAAATGTAACGGAAACGATTGCCTTCATCTTGCCCTCTGCTGCTACTTTTCTAATTCTCACGTCAGTTACCTTCATTTGTCTTCACCACCTTCCTTATGTCGATACTGATTGGATATTAAATTTTATAAATAAAAATTCGGTTTAGTTACCTTTATTCTCCAAATTTTATCAATTTCCTTCTTAATATTCACAATTTTTATTATTTTTTTCATGAAAATTAATTTTTTTGTGTATTTTTTTATGTTATGTATGAATAAATATTCGTTGTTAATAAATATGATCAATACTATATTAATATAGCATTGGGATAAATGTTAATGGTTTTTTCCGCCTGCTGAACTTCCTCTAATATGAGTAGAGGTATATAATCCTCCACCACCTTCTTCTCTGGTTCCTTTGTGGCGATCAAAACCCCAATACCCTTAACTTCTGTATCAAACTCCCTCATCATATCCACCATACCTTGGGCTGTGCCTCCCGCCTTCATGAAATCATCTATGATAATTACTTTTGAACCGGGCTTTATAGCTCTCCTAGAAAGAGACATTTTTTGTATCTTTCCTGTAGACCCTGAAACATAGTTGATGCTAACGGTGGATCCCTCTGTAACCTTACTGTCTCTTCTTAAAATCACCAAGGGCAAATTCATAGCCTTTGCCACCATCAGTGCCAAAGGTATACCCTTGGTCTCCACCGTTACAATATAATCAACGTCACTATAATCAAATTGGCTAGCAAATATTTCTCCAATCCCCTGTATGATCAAGGGGGAGTAGATAACATCTGTCATATATAAAAATCCTCCCGGTAAAATCCTATCGTTTTGGCTTAACCGCTCACTGACCTTCTCTAAAATCCTTTTATTTTCTGATTTTGTAGTAAAGGGAATATATCTTACCCCTCCAGCTGCTCCAGAGATGGTTTTTACTTTTCCTAAGGACATTTTTTCCATTGCCTGCTTGACCACCACAATATCTTCACTGATGGTGGATTTTGCCGAATTAAATTTTTCCGTAAAATGATTTAGAGTAAATATTTTATTAGGATGATCCCCCAGTATTTTTACCATAGCAGCAATTCTTTCACTTCTCTTAAGCTTTTCCATTTTAACGCCTCCAAATGTGAATGTTATCTATATATATTATACATTTTATTCGTTTTTATAAGTAAACTCAAGATTTTTTAAGGAATTATATGGTTTACTTGCATAATTTTTTTATGCATTGCATATTTTTTTATGTTATTATATTTAAGACGGCCCGCTATATTTATGTATTTATATAAATACATAAATTTGGCAACAATAAGATGACAGACAATAATTCATTGCAAAGGAGCGAGGGTTGTGATTTCTTTTGATATAAATAATAGAAAAATCCATCATATTCACTTGATTGGAATTGGTGGTATAAGTATGAGTGCCATCGCTGAAATTCTTCTAAACTGGGGATATCGTGTTTCCGGTTCCGATGTTAAAGACTCAAAGCTTTTAGATAAATTAAGAAGTCATGGTGGGGAAATTTTTATAGGCCACCATGAAGATAATATTCAAAATCCTGATCTCATAGTTTACAGTGCTGCTATTAAAAAGACTAATCCTGAAAGAATGAAGGCGGCGGCATTAAATATTGCTGAAATGGATAGAGCAGAAATGTTAGGTAAAATCATGAAGCAGTATGGCAAAGCCATCGCAGTGGCGGGGAGTCATGGAAAAACCACCACCACTTCATTAATCTCTCTGTTATTAGAGTATTCTGGTTTGGATCCTACTATATTGGTAGGGGGAGAATTAGATGAAATTGGAGGGAATATTAAAATTGGTGAGAGTCCTCACTTTATAACGGAAGCCTGTGAATACGTTGAGAGCTTTCTACGGTTTGCTCCCTTTATTGGTATTATCTTAAACGTTGATGAGGATCATTTAGATTACTATCGAGATATTCACCATATTAAAGAAGCATTTAAAAAATTTGCAGCCCTCATTCCTGAAAATGGTTTCTTAATAGCCTGTCAGGACGATGAGCATATAGAGGATATTTATAGAGATTTAAACTGTAATATTGTTACCTATAGCATAGAGAGACCGGCGGATTTCATGGCAACGGCTATCACATTTGATCCCAAGGGCTGTGCAACCTTTAAGGTTCTTCACAAAGGAGAGGACTTTGGAGAGTTCCACATTGGCATTCCCGGTAAACATAATGTCTACAATGCCTTAGCCTCTATAGCCACTGCTGCTGTGTTGGGTGTGGATCCAGAAGCTATCAAGAAAAATATCCATAGATACCGTGGTATTCATCGTCGTTTTGAGATTTTAGGGAATTTTAATGATATCACGGTTGTAGATGACTATGCCCATCATCCGGTAGAAATCAAAGCCACACTAGAGGCAGCAAAGCAATTCCCCCATAAGAAAATATGGGCCATCTTTCAGCCCCATACCTATAGTCGTACAAAGGCTTTCCTCCAGGATTTTGCCAATTCTTTTAAGGATGCAGATCATGTGATTATAGCGGATATATATGCTGCTAGGGAGCCTGAAGACAAAGAGGTTAGCAGCAAGAAGCTAGTGGAGCTGATGGATGAAAACCTCGATGCCCACTATATCGGAGGTATCGAGGATATCGTCTCCTATGTTTATGAAAATGCATCTCCCGGAGATTTGGTTCTAACCATGGGAGCTGGGGATATTTATAGGGTTGGAGAGTCACTGCTGAAAAAAAGTAAAATAATAGAGGAATAGGGAAGATTTTCTTCCTCTATTCCTCTTCTTTTTCTTCTTGTGGTTTTTCTTCTACACCATAAATATCTAATAATAATTGTCTTATTTCAGCTGTATCACGGAAATAATAGGATCCGCCTCCTTGGTATCTTGCTTCTCCCGGGAGCATATACATATTCACTTTATCCATATTTAAGCCTGCAGCACTACCGGCATAGCGAAGTACATCCTGTAGTTCCATATCTGTTCTTACAAATCGAAAAGAGGTAGAAGCCAATCCCGGTAAATTTCCAAGTCTAGTGGCTTTTTGTAAAGCCGACTGCATAAATTCCTGTTGAGCACGGATTCTTCCAAGATCTCCATCCCTATCAAGGGCCCCACTTCCTGGATTAGGCATTCTGTATCTTAGAAACTTTACAGAATCCTCTCCATTCAACACATGATGTCCAGCAGGAAAATTAATGTGTAGTGGTGGATCATCAAAGGGGTCATCATAGATCATAGGTCTAGGAATATACACCGGCACACCACCAATAGAATTTACAATGGCGGCGGCTCCACTATAGGTTACTGTTACATAGTGATCTACTGGGATGTCCAACAATAGATCACTTACCACTGTTTTTACCCCTGCAGCACCATGGGCACCATAGGCAGCATTGATCTTCTTTTGACCAGCACGGTTGTATCCTTCCCTAGGATAGTAAGTATCTCTAGGTATCGAGATAATGTCCAAAGCCTTCTCCTCTGGGTCAAAGGATACCAGCATCATGGTATCACTTCGCATTCCCTCAAGTCCTAGTAATATTATATTCACACGATTGCTTCTAGCGGCTGCAGCCAACAATACGTCTGCATACTCTAGGTCTTGGTCGTTAAAGTGTTCATCGTCCTCAGACCGTACAACTGGTACGTCTGCATTAGGGTGATTATCCTTCATAAAAGTATTAAAGGATATAAAGGCACCAGTAAATAGCAGAACAAAACTCATAAAGGCTATAGTAAAAATTTTAAGAAATAATTTCATTGTTTACACTTCCCTGTTCTAGGTTCATAGTTATATGTCAATCTGCCTATAATTATATCAAAATTCAACAAAAAAATCTATAGGACTATTTATTTAGCGTTTTATACCAAAAGATAAGGGACAGCTTTACTGTCCCAATACCTTAATAAAGTCTACATAAGGGTCATCTGTTCCCTGTAGAAGACTACCTTCTCTTTTTAACATCAAAATATATTCTATTGTTTCCTTTGTTATTTTTTCTCCTGGAGCAACCAGTGGAATACCAGGGGGATATGCCATAATGGATTCCGCCATAATCTCACCCTCTGCCTCCTCTAGTTTTACAACCTTGTTGTTGCTATAGTAGGCATCTCTTGGAGATACAATCATATCTGGATTTTTTAATATGTTATTTTTTACCTTTAACTTTTTTTCTTTGTTATATTTTGAAGCTATGTCTGCCAGTGCCTCTACAAGCTTATTTAGCTCAACCTCTGTATCGCCAAGGCTTATGATGGCTAGAATGTTATAATAATCCCCCATCTCCACCTGTATATTATATTCGTCCCTTAATAAGTCATATACTTCAAAGCCTGTAAGTCCTAGGTCTCCAACAAAAACCCCTAATTTGCTTTCATCAAACTCATCTACCCCAGGTGTTCCAATTAACTCCCTGCCAAAGGCATATAATCCCTCTATATTGTTTATTTTTTCCCTTGCTCCTCTGGCTAAAGCCAATACCTCTGTTAAAATTCTTTTTCCATCAACCGCCAGTTGCTTTCTCGCCACATCAATACTTGCCATCAATAGATAAGAGGCACTGGTGGTCTGCATTAAATTAAGATTTTTTTTCACAGTGAAGGGGTCTATCATTCCCTCTCTTAATAACAATATAGAACTTTGGGTTAAGGATCCTCCGGTTTTATGGGTGCTTACGGCACTCATATCGGCCCCTAGCTCCATGGCACTATAGGGGAAGTCTTCATGAAACCCTAAGTGAGCTCCATGGGCTTCATCTACTAATACCGCCATTCCGTGTCTATGGCATAGGCTTACGATATCCTTTAGGTTAGAGGTAACACCATAATAAGTGGGGTTCATGACCATTACCGCCTTGGCATCGGGGTGTCGTGCAATGGTAAGCTCCACATCCTCCACAGTAATACCCATGGCAACACCTAATCTTTCATTAATTTGTGGCTGTATATAAATAGGGATGGCTCCACTTAATATAATCCCTGATATGGCTGATTTGTGAGCATTTCTTGGAAGTATAATTTTATCTCCAGGTCTACATGCACTCATAATCATAGCTTGAATTCCTGAGGTAGTACCATTCACTAGAAAAAAAGCATGATCTGAATTAAAGGCTATAGAGGCTAACTCCTCTGCATCCTTTATTAGCCCTATGGGGTTACATATATTGTCTAGACACTTCATGGCATTTACATCTATTTCCATAACTGCATTTCCTACATATTGGGTAAATTCTTTTAATCCACCACCATGTTTATGTCCTGGAACATCAAAGGGAACAACCTTCCTCTCCCGATATTCCTTTAGTCCTGTAAATAATGGAGTTTGATTTTGATTTAGATTTAGATATGTCATAATGCACCCACTTTCTAGCATATAGCTTGTTTTTAAATGAATAAAATTATACAATATAAATTTACACAATAGATTAATTAAAAACTATTTTTGCAAAAAAATCAATAGTTTTTTTATAATATTTTGAGTTTGTCAAAAAGAACAGAGGTAGAGGGCTTTTCTTCCCTATACCTCTGTTTTTTATATGGTCTTATCCTGCAAATGTTTTAGCTATTTCCGCTACTACTCTACTGCTGTTTACAAGATCTTCAATAGATATATGCTCTTCTAGGGTATGGGGCTTTTTCTCTCCAATCCCTAGGTTGATGGATTTAATTCCATTACCATTTAAAATGTTAGTATCACTTCCACCGCCACTTACCTTTGTATAGCTTTCTATATTAAGGGCTTTAAATGCTTCCTTTGCCTTTAGTACGATTTCATCCTCAGCGTCTATATGGAAGGCTCCATACATTCTTTCTACATCTACTTCTGCTTTACCACCTAGCTCCTCCGCTGCTTTTTCAAAAGCCTCCACCATATGCTTGCTTTGAGCTTCTAGTTTTTTCTCATCGGCACTTCTAGCCTCTGCCTTTATTTCCACTAATGGTGTTACGATATTCGTGGCTTCTCCTCCAGTGATTACACCAATATTTGCAGTAGTTTCTTCGTCTATTCTTAGAAGCTTCATATTATCAATAGCTCTAGCTGCAATCATAATGGCACTAACACCTTCTTCTGGAGCTACACCTGCATGGGCAGGCTTACCATAGATTTTTACATTTACTTTATCTTGACAAGGCCCTGTAGTAATGATTTCTCCTGGAGAACCACCACTGTCTAATACAAAGCCATATTTAGCATTGATTTTATCGTATTCTAGATTTTTTGCACCAAACAAACCGCCCTCTTCCCAAATACTAAATACTACTTCTATATCTCCATGGGGGATATCGTTTTCCTTAATAACTTTAATTCCTTCTAGGACTGCTGCGATACCAGCTTTATTGTCTCCACCTAGTATAGTGGTTCCATCACTGTAAATAACTCCATCTTTGATAACAGGTTTTACACCTTCTCCTGGCTTTACAGTATCCATGTGACAGCTAAATAGGATTGGTGTTCCTTCTGTAGTTCCCTTTAGTCTTCCAATAAGGTTTCCAGTCTCTCCCCCTATTTTTTCTCCAGCACCATCTATGTAGGCTTCTAATCCTAAAGCCTCTAACTTTTGTTTTAATACCTTAGCAACGGCACCCTCTTTACTGGAGTGACTGTCGATTTGTACTAGCTCTAAAAATTCATTTACTAATCTCTCTTGATTCACCATACTGCTCGCTCCCTTTCTTATTAACACCAAACTGTGGTGTATGATTTAGTTTTGCCTAAGTATAGTATTTTCAACAACGTCATAATTATATCAAATTTTAAAAATTTTATCTACAAAACCACTTAAGTCTATTTTTTCAGAATTTAAATACATAGAAAAATAGAACTTCCCTACTTATAAAAAAAACAGAGACAGAAGGTATACCTTTCTGTCTCTGAGTATTATGCTATATTACATTCTAATAAATGCTCCAGGTCCTAGTGGTAAACCAATAGCGAACCATACCATGAATAGTATCACCCATCCTACTAAGAATAGTAGAGAGTATGGAATCATTGTAGAAATGATTGTACCGATACCTGTGTCTTTATCATATTTTTGAGCAAATGCCACGATTACAGCGAAGTATGACATAAGTGGTGAAATAATGTTTGTTGTAGAGTCACCAATTCTATAGGCTAACTGTGTAAACTCTGGTGAGTATCCAATAGCCATTAACATTGGAACAAACACTGGTGCCATAATAGCCCATTTAGCAGAAGCACTTCCGATAAATAAGTTAATGAATCCAGAAACTAAGATGAATCCAATTAGCATTGGAAGACCTGTCATACCTGTAGCCTCTAAAATCTCAGCACCTTTTACAGCTAAGATTGTTCCTAAGTTTGTCCAGCTGAAGTATGCAACGAACTGAGATGCTACGAAGGCAAGCACTAGATAACCACCCATAGTTGACATCGCTTTCCCCATTGCATTAGCAACATCTTTATCACTTTTAACTGTTCCAGCAGCGACACCATAAGCAACACCTGGTATCAAGAAGAACAATGCAATAATTACGATTAATCCATTCATGAAGGCAGATCCAGCTAATATTCCACCGTCTTCTGCTCTTAATATACCGTTAGCAGGTACTACTCCCGCTAATATAATTGCTATAAATGCTACTAAAGCAATACCAGCCCATCTTAATCCTTTACTTTCTGCAGCAGTTACTTGTTCGATTTTTTCTAATTCTTCACCATTTCCTTTAAATTCTCCAAGTCTTGGCTCAACAATTCTTTCTGTTACGATTGTACCTACAATTGTTACTAAGAAAGTAGAAGCCATCATGAAGTACCAGTTACCTGTAGCATCTACAGTATATCCTGGTTGGAACATACCAGCAGCCTCTTGAGTAATACCCGCTAGTAATGGATCAAGTGTACCAACGATTAAGTTAGCACTGAAACCACCAGATACACCAGCAAAGGCAGCCGCAAGACCAGCCAATGGATGTCTACCAAAGCTTGCAAATACAAGAGCTCCTAATGGAACCAATACAACGTAACCAGCATCAGAAGCTACGTTAGACATAACCCCTGCAAATACAACCACTGCTGTGATTAATTTAGCAGGTGTACTTAAAACTAATTTTCTAAGTGCAGCCTTTACTAATCCTGTTCCTTCAGCAACACCAACCCCTAGCATAGCTACAAGTACTGTTCCTAAAGGTGCAAACCCTGTAAAGTTTCTTACTGCCTCTGAGAAAATTCTTCTAATTCCCTCTACTGTAAGTAAACTTACAGCTGTTACAGTTACCATTTCAGCTTCTCCACCTACAACTCTTTCATATTCTACTGTTACCCCAGCACTTCCAGCAAAAGCTGAAATTATAATTACTGCCAAACTGAAGATAGCGAATAATGTAACTGGATGAGGTAGTTTGTTACCAACTACTTCAATTACATCAAGAAACTTATTAAATAGTCCTGATTTTTTTTCGCTCGCTGTTTTTGTACTCATGTTTTTCCCTCCCGTTTCTTCTAGTATATAATGTCATATATAATTGCACGTGCATTTAGTATATACTATAATTAGTTGATTTGTCAAATATTTTTAACAAGTACAAAATTTTCAGAAGAATCTAAAGCTTCTGTCCTCTTCTCGCATACTCTATTTTACAGAAATTTATGAGTTTGTCAAATAGAGCCAAAGAGTTTTTATTTTTGTCTTTAAAAATAAAGATAGAAAAAACAAAGGGCAGAAATTTTTACCCTTTGTCTTTTCAAAATCATATGATTATTAGTATATAGGATATCCAACACCAGGGTATCCAAAACCTGGTCTTCTACGACGTCTCCCTAGTAACTGTCTAATTAGTAGGATGGTAATTAAATCTCTAAAAGGTCCTCTACCCCATTGTTCTGATTGAACTTCACTTGTTTCCATTCTGTAAATTTCATCCACCATTTCTTCAATCATCCTAGGGTCCACCTGTGGATACATCCTTGGGTTGGTGGGTACATCATATCTTGCACATATGCTTTCTACTCTAGGATGAACTCTTCTGTAGATGTCAGGATACATATCCATCAATCCTCTTTCCCGATCATAGTAATACATGTATTCCTCTGGCATCCAATGATAAGGATTTTGATATGGGCTGTGATATGGGCTGTGATATGGGTTATGGTACATTCTTCTTCCCTCCTTCCTTTTTCGCTATATAGTATGCAGTACTAGGGAAGGGTGTCACTAATTTGTTCTAGGATTTTTTATAAATCATATACTTAAAACAAACTCTGTAAGTAGAGGTGAATGAAGGATGTTTTCTTTTTACCAAAATGTAATTTATAACTTTTTTATTTCTTTAGGTGTATTATTAGGTGCTTGTTTATTTGGAGCGGTGGCGGCCACCTTAAATGGTCACCCTCCCCTTAAGACCATGATCGATCTATGTGAAAAAATAAAACTGTGGGCTATTATTGTTTCCCTGGGTGGTACCTTTCCCTCCTTTAAGATGTTGGAAACGGGGATTTTCAACGGTGAGATTAGGGGGCTTACAAAGCAAATCATTTATATCTTAAGCGCTCTTTTAGGTGCTCATGTAGCCTATAAAATCATTACATTTCTAGAAGGTAGTGGTAAGCTATGAAAAGATGGAGGGCCTTATTAGGTGTATTTCTTATAGGTTTTTTACTGGGTTTAGCTATGATGAATCTATTTCATATGCACACTTTAGATAGGCTTTATCGTGTTCAAAATCAATTGACAAACCAATTGCTAGACAGGGAAATCAAACTGGAGAAATTAAATGATAATATTGAAAATCAAAAAGCCACCATTGTAAAGGATTTAATGATTCAGGTGGAATTTGAGGGTAGTCCCTTAGTTAAGGATGAGATTCAAAAAAACATACACTTCTATTTAACGGATTTAGTAGGTCGTGAGCTATGGAATATAGATGGAGAAATGATTTATAAAATCCTGGATCAACGAATTATAGAGGTTGGTCAGCGACAAGTACAATTAAAAACCAAATATATTATTATAAGTGAAAAAATAACTATTGCTGTTAAGGCACAAACTATAGAAAAATTATAATGCTGTACTAATTCTCCCTTAGCATAAATATACTATTATTAGAAGGGTTTTTTCTATTATGAGGGGTGAGAAAATGCATATCTTTGTCTTTAAAAGACGGAACCTTTATATTGTCTTAGGTTTAATCTTCATTCTAATCAGTACCTTGTTATTTTGGGTTTTCACTCGAGATAAAACTGTAAGCAATTACTCCACCATCAAATATACTTATGCTAAAATTCTCCCGGAGGAGGCCAAAGGCTTAATAGATAGTAATCCACAAGTAGTTATTTTAGATGTAAGAAGTGAAGAGGATTATAACAGAGGGCATTTAGAAAATGCCTTTCTTGTTCCCTTTAGAGACTTAAGGGGAGTTATGGCGGAGTTAGATGAAGGTAATATTTATTTAATTTATTGTAATAATGGAAAAGATAGTCAGCGGGCATCTAGTCTCTTATCAGAGTCCGGCTATGCACGGGTCTATTCTCTTTCTGGCGGATATAAAGGATGGCCCTATGAAATTACAAAACCAGTTATAAAAAGTGACTAGTTTACCGTTGAGGTGGAGATTAAGTAGGCAATATGCTTTAATCCTCTACCTCATTTTCTTGTTTTTGCCACTTTCCTTCTCTATGAAATAAAGATCAAATAAATAGAAAACACATAGACTATTAGAATAAATACTGCATCCCAACCAACAGTGAAAAAGGTTCGTTGGGAACGATAAAACAAACCTATTACAGCGATGCAACTAAGAATGATGGCTGCCATTGCGGTTATAGTGTGATCTATATTAATCACACTAAACATAGAGTCTTGATAATACACTACATCTGTTACTACAATCACCAGCATATTAAAAATATTGCTACCAAAAACATTGCCCACTGCCATATCATAAGCTCCTATCTTTATAGCAGCTAAGGAGGTTACAAGTTCTGGTAGGGAGGTGGTGGCTGCTATTAACAGTGTTCCCACAAAGGTATGTCCTAGTCCCGTTCTAACAGCAATAACATCCCCCGTTTGAGATAAGGTCATACCAGCCCATATAATGATGGCACAGGCAACACCAAAGCCTACAATTGCTTTGTTTAATGGAGTTACAGGATCCTCCACCGTATCTACATCCTTTGGAGGTTCTTTCTTGGTTTTCTTATTTTCATACCTAACGATTAAAATAGATCCGTATAAATAAATGGCAAAAATAACAAGGCTAACAACATTTACTCTTCCCACCTGTAAATCTATTCCCCCTACCTGTGCCATAAGTATTCCCATAGCACCTAGAGCCGCCAGCAAAATTCCCAGCATAGCAGCTAAAATATGATTCATTTTTACCTTCATTAATAAAGGTCCTTGTCCATGAAAAACATCTACCAATGCCAATATCATAATATTAAAGGTATTGCTTCCATAGGCATTTCCTATAGCAATATCAGGAGCACCAATAAGAGCTGATGTTATGCTGGTTACAAACTCTGGTAGGGATGTGGCGGCCGCTATTAACACACCCCCAACAATACCATGTCCTAGTTTCGTTTTAGAAGCTATAACATCACCATATTCCGATAGCTTTGTAGCCGCTATAATAACCAATACAGCACTAAAAATGAATAACAAATATGTATTTAACAACAAAGATCCTCTCACTTTCATTCTTTTTCATTAGATTCTGCAGAATTATATAATTTCCCTTCCTTACAATTTTTATTATCAAATATAATTCAATCTCTATAGGTATTGCTGTATTTTATACCCATACTATTTTAATTTTATACTTTTTTAGACAATAAAAAGAGCATCCCATTTTTTATATAATAAGAAAATAGAACTTTGCTATTATATAAAAAATAATATGTAGCGGAGGTATCTCCGCTACATATTAGAGTTTCGTAGGTTCAAGCGGCTGTATAACCCCTCCTGTATTGGGGTCCACATGCATTAGCCAATAACCAAATCCCTCTTGGTTAAAGGGTTTATAATGGGAAGGTCTCCAATATACAAATCCACTCTTCCCTCTATAGGGCTGTTCCATACTGGTTCTTCTCCCTGGCACACCATATACATAATACCTTGCTCTTCTTTTTTCATCATAACAAACACCAAATATATGATGTTGGTACATATACAATTGCTTATGGTATTCCGAAGTATAATAATAAGCATTATGATAGTAATGCGGATTCTGCATCATCTCTACGTAAGCGATAAAAGGCATATAGGCTCTATATATAGTCTGTGTATTATATTGGATTTGCCACCATTCGTAGTTTTTCATTTTCTCATCAAAGGGCTCTACTTTTGGATATATCTTTAATGTGGTTTCTATATATTTTTGTAGGTGCCGTGCTTCAGTATTTATATCTAAGTCTTGGTCCTTCTTAGCATCCCAATCCTTTTCAAAGCTGTAGGAGCTTTTGAGGTTTTCTTCTGGCTTTTC
>JAFIFG010000096.1 GCA_020832135.1 Clostridiaceae bacterium | reverse complement strand
TTTACTCATCAATCATCATAATTGAATCGGGCTCATGGCTTATTCTATACTGTTTAATTTTCAAAGACCTTTTTGTTTTCGCCGCCCTTAAGCGACTTAACTATCATATCATATCTTTTGTCTTGTGTCAACACTTATTTTAGAGGTTTGTTACTTTCCTTTTTTCCACTTTTCTGTGTTAACCCGTTGCCTCTTGGAACAACAAGATATATGCTATCACATTTTATGTGTTATGTCAACCCAATTTTGTTTTTAAATTTACCATTAATCTTTATATTTATTAAAGGAGAAAATTGCATAATTAAATTTGTAAAACATTGAAAAAGAAAGTATGTTAAGCTAATCCCACTAAAAGTGAAATTTTAAATTGAGCATTTAAGTTTTACAAAGAATACAAAGTCCTCTTTATGGTTAAATTTTACCTTTTGTGATTATTCAGCTGCAATATTTAATGACTTACTTGAATTTACTACAATTGTCCCTACTACTAAAGCTATACAGTTAAGTAGTGCATGAATTTTAGCCTTTTTAATACCCTTAGATCTAATATTGTTTAAATTAAGATATTCTTTAAGTCTGCTGTTACATCTTTCAACGGATGTTCTTTTATCATATTGTTTTTCCATTCATCCGAGGATCTTATAAGGATCACCATGTAGTCTTCGGTTTTCTTTGTAATCGAGTTTAAGCGTATAGCCATAGTTAGAAGATGAGCACCAACTCATTCCATGTGGACAATTACATTTACCTACTGCATGAGGACATCTAAACTTTAGATAGTTTTTATCTTTACCCCAGTAGACTAATTTGTATCCTGCTGAACATACAGGATCAAAGTCTTCATCTAGTCCTTCGGGAGGAGCATAACTTCCCCTAGGTTTATAGGCAATAATTGGAATGGCATTATATTTATTGACTATGTTCTCATAAACATACTCAAAATCATAACCAGAATCCATAGCATAGTAACTAGGGGTAAATACAGATTTATACTTTTCAAGAAAGTCATTGATCATATTTGTAGCAACAGTACTATCATAAACGCTAGTTGGGGTTATTAGAATATCTAAAGGCAATTCACTTTTGGAATCACATAAAATATGAAGCTTCCAACCAAACCATCTTATGTTATTTCCATTAGTGTCACGTTTCATCCCCCAGTTAGGATTAGTATCATCATCTATAATATCTTTTTTAGGCTTTGCAGCTTCATAGGAATCTAGCTTAGTTGAATCAATAGAAATATGATCTCCATCGATGATATTTAGCTCTTTTACATTTTGAATCTTTTCTATTTGCATGGCAATTAGAGCATATATTATAGATGTAGTTTCATATCCTTTAGGACCTTTTAAATTACTGGGTTTTCTTAAAGAACTAGCTAACTTAGATACACCAATTTGAGATAAAATCATTTCTAATTTAGTTTCTTGCTGAAATTCTATGATTTGTTCAAAGGAAATCAGCGTCATTTGTCGAATATACATTAAGTGGTTTCGCTCCTTGTCGGTTTATTTGGTTTGGTCACTTAATATATTCGACATAATGAGGCGAAACCCCTTTTTGTGTTTAATAAAATTTAGAAAAATCAATGGTTAGGAAACATGAAATTTCCTCAAAGAAGTAAGTATTCAACTAACAGATAAACATTTCAATCAAAAGTTTGTACTATATTATACTATATATAATGTACATTTTTTAAAGCCCTATTTAAAAGCCTTCTGATGTATTAACTCAGAAGGCTTTTAAAGTTAGCATTTGCATTTTATTCTTTTTTATACACAGTAATTTTTAATTTGTTATTTTCATAATCTACTGATGCCTTATCAACCATCGCACCTAACAAGTTTAGTTCTTGATAGTCATGGTCATCCCCTAGCAATTTTGAATAATAATCTTCTACCTCCGCTTGTCGCGGAGTATTTAAAAGTTCCTTCAATTCCTCTAATTTTTCAATAGGTGGATTGCTACAATCACCCTCTAGAGTGATTATTGTTTCTTTTTCACCCTGTTGTAGATTAACATCCATATCCATTATGCCAATTTTGAAGTAAAAACCAATTAATTCACCTATCATATTAATCAGTTTTGTTTTATCTCGTTTCACTTCTATTTATTCCTCCTTATTGGATTTAAAGGATTCAATTATTGGCACAAGAGTAGCAGCCACTATACCTCCCGAGAAGCCGTTGTTGTATAAATTCATACCTCCATGTAAAATCCCTACATTCATAACCATCGCCATGTGTAAGAAACCTGCTACAATACCAAATTTCCAACCAAATTGTCCTGATATAGGTGCTAGAGTGGTGCCAAAGAGAGCCGCTAATAGTGCTCCAGTAGAATTAACATCCCATATTTGAAGCAAGGTGGCTATATACACCCCTATCAATATAGGCATTACATTCTTTGTGTGCTTACCAAAAGCACCAAATCCTACTACAGTAAATATCCCACCAATAATTGGTCCATTTAATTCACCATTTACTAATAGTATATATGAAGTTGTTATTAATCCAAGTATACCCATATTAATAAAGGATAACCCAAAACCGTTTAATGTTACAAAATCCGCTACCAATCGTCCAGGATGTTTTAAGAGATCTTTATATCCCTTAAAGCTTTTATCATTAAATAAAAAACCCATAACAATCATAGATGCAAATAATACAGACAAGTAGATTCCGAATACCGAGTTATGTCCCTCCGCTACAATTAGTACTGTATCATGTTGCAAACCAAATGCTCTAAATACTACCATGAAAAATGTTCCTGTAATACCCGCCGTAAAACCTATGTTGTATAAGTTGAACCCTTGATGAAATTTAACAAAGTGACTGGCCAATGAAGGTAGTACAAATCCCGCTAAGATTCCAGCTGCATTAGCGGCAACGATAGCTAGAGCAGGAGAAAACCCATACCCAAAGCTAACCTGACCCACAAGTGGCCCTAATGCCGTTCCAAAAAATGCAACTAAAATAAATTTATTAAACTTTTCCTTATGAACTAAAGAGTGAATGTAAACCCCTAAGATAACACTCCACACATTATAAATATTTTTCCCAAAAAGGGCGAATCCTCCAATAGTTAAAATAGCTGCAATTACAGGACCATTCATATTGGCCTGACTCTTTCTCGCTATTACTAAAGCTGCTAGCATTAACAACCCACTATTGAATAAAGAAGCACCTATATTTCCAATAACCATATAATCAGTTACCAATATACCTGGTGCTACAATGATATCTTTCATACCTCCTATAATTTCATGAAAACTATTAAAAACAAATGCTGATGCCAGAACAAAAACTGCATAGGCAAGCATAACTAAATACTTCGTATCTTCACTAACTGGTATCGCTTGCATTTTCCCATCCTCACTGCTCTTTTCTTGAACCCGAGCTTTTAAATCCATAGATTTTTCCATTATTTTACCCCCTTATCTTATATTTTAAACTTTACATTGTTCAGCATTATCTAGTAATAAGCAAAAAAAATATAATAATTGCAAAATTTGGTTATTAATTTAACATTATAATTATATGATATTCAAATAAAAAATTCAATAACAACTACTATATTGCTGAAAATTGCCAATAAAATAGAGAGATAATTAATCATCTCTCTATTTTATATGGAGATTAATTCAGAGGAAATCCTGACTCCCACCGAATTGTAGAAGTGCTCTTTTCTTAAATGTAGTACTTAGTCTACTGTAATTCTTTTAATAAATTTGCCATTTCAATAGCTGTTACCGCAGCCTCAAATCCCTTATTACCTGCTTTTGTTCCTGCTCTTTCAATTGCTTGTTCGATAGAATCGGTGGTAAGCACCCCAAATACAACAGGAATTTCTAACTCCAACCCTACTTGAGCCACTCCTTTTGTAACCTCGCTAGCTACATAATCAAAATGTGGTGTATTTCCTCTAATAACTGCTCCTAAGCAAATAACAGCATCATAATTTTGTGACTTAGCTATTTTTTTAGCTGCTAATGGAATTTCAAAAGCCCCCGGTACCCACGTAATACTTATATTTTCCTCATCTCCCCCATGTCTTCTGATGGCATCAATAGCACCATCTAGAAGCTTACTTCCTATAAACTCATTAAACCTTCCGATAACAATACCAATTTTCAAACCTTTACTAGTTAACTTTCCCTCATAAATTTTCATCTTTATTGTTCCTCCTTAAATTTTAATAGATGCCCAAGCTTCTCTTGTTTTGTTTTTAAGTAATGTTCATTTCTTTCATTGTGATTCATCTGAATAGGTACTCTATCTACTAACTCTAAGCCATGTCCTTCTAAGCCTACTAATTTTTTAGGATTATTGGTCATTAGCTTTATTTTCTTTATACCAATATCTGTTAGTATTTGTGCTCCTACACCATAATCTCGCATATCCTCTGGGAAGCCTAGAGCTAAATTAGCTTCTACTGTATCATAGCCTTCATCCTGAAGCGCATAGGCCTTTAGCTTATTAATAAGCCCTATACCTCTACCTTCTTGTCTCATGTATAATAAAACACCCTTGCCTTCTTTATTGATCTTTTCCATGGCTTCACCAAATTGATCCCCACAGTCACATCTTAACGAACCAAAGGCATCCCCTGTCAAGCATTCAGAATGTACTCTGACCATTACTGAATCCTCTTCTGAAATATCTCCCTTTACCAACGCAACATGATGCTCTCTATTCACTTTGTTTACATAACCCAAAATTTTAAACTCTCCATACTTAGTAGGCATATAGGCTTCTGTCACTCGTTCTACTATTTTTTCATTTTTTCTTCTATAGGCAATTAAGTCTGCAATGGTAATAAATTTCAGATTATGTTCCTTTACAAACTCCATCAATTCAGGAACTCTAGCCATTGTCCCATCTTCACTCATGATTTCGCAAATTACACCAACTGGTTCCAATCCTGCCATCTTAGCTAAGTCTACTGATGCTTCTGTGTGTCCCGCTCTTTTTAATACTCCTCCATCTTTAGCTGCTAAAGGGAATATATGGCCTGGTCTTTTAAAATCCTTTGGTTTAGCATCTTTGGACATAGCTTTTTTTATTGTCAATGCCCTTTCGTAGGCGGATATTCCTGTAGTAGTTTCTTCTGCATCAATAGAGACAGTAAAAGCAGTACCATATTCATCGGTATTGGTTTTTACCATTTGAGGTAAATCTAATTGTTTTATTTTTTCTTCCATCATCGGCATACAGATTAATCCTCTACCATATTTCGCCATAAAATTGATTGTTTCAGGAGTAATAAATTCTGCAGCTGCAACTAAATCCCCTTCATTTTCTCTATCTTCATCATCTACAACAACAATCATCTTTCCAGCCTTGATATCTTCCAATGCTTCTTCAATAGTGTTGAATTTAAACGACATTTTTTTATCCTCCTTTATTTAGCAAAGCCGTGTTGTGTTAAAAAATCCATACTAATATCCTTTTTGGCTTTCTGCTTATCCGTAAAAGTCATAAACTTTTCTATATACTTACCAATCATGTCACACTCTAAATTAACTAACTCTCCCACCCCTTTATCTATAAGGGTTGTCTCATCCCTAGTATGAGGTATAATAGATACCTTAAAACTCTTTTCATCTACATGGGCTACCGTAAGGCTAACTCCATCTATAGCTATAGATCCCTTCAACACAATATATTTTAGAATTTCAGTAGAAGTATTTATGGTAATCCAAACAGCATTGTCCTCCTGTCGATAGTTGCTTATTATTCCTACATCATCTATATGTCCACTAACAAGGTGCCCCCCTAGTCTATCTCCTACAGCTAAAGCTCTTTCTAAGTTAACAGGACTACCTATATCAAAATTTTTTAAATTACTTCTCCTCATGGTTTCTGCCATTACATCTACAGTAAAGCTAGAAGCATCGAAATGATTTACCGTTAGACAAACTCCATTAGTGGCAATGCTATCTCCTAACTTCACACCTTCCAAAACCTTATGGGCCACAATAGTAATACTAGCTCCATCCATACTTGTATTTATTTTTTTAATCTTTCCAATTTCTTCAATAATGCCAGTAAACATATTATTCTCCCCTCCTAATGTACCCTTCTATTAATATATCCTCTTGAAAGTTATGCAGAGATATATCTTTCAAAATAAATGCATCCTTTACAAATCGTTTCCCTTTACCTTCTACAGAAGTAATAGCTTGTGACCCTCCTATGATTTTAGGAGCGATAAAACAAAGGGCTTTATCTACTATACCTTCCTCTAGAGCAGAATAATTAAGGGTTCCTCCACCTTCAAGTAAAACACTATCTATTTTTCTCTTGCCTAGATGCATCATTAATTCTTTTAGATTTACTCTTCCATTTTCCTCAGGAACTATTAATATATCTACTCCTAGTTTTTGAAGCTGTAGTAATTTTTCCTGCTGTGCCATATGTGTTGTTGCCAAAATAGTTGATTGTTCTTTTACAGTCTTTACTACATTTGCATCTAATGGCATTCTCCCTTTTGTATCCACTATGATTCTTATGGGTTGACTAACGTCTTTCCCTGGTATCCTAGTATTTAACTGAGGATCATCTTTTAAAGCAGTAGATATCCCCACCATAATTCCAGATACCCTATCTCTAATATGGTGAACATATGCCCTAGATTCTTCATTGGTGATCCATTTTGAATCTCCAGTATGGGTAGCAATCTTTCCATCCAGTGTCATGGCAGTTTTTAAAATACAAAATGGCATATTAGTTGTTATGTGCTTTATAAAAATTTCATTTAATCTTCTTGATTCTTCTTCTAGCATCCCCGTAACTACTTCAATGCCATGCTCCTGTAAAATTTTTATGCCTCTACCAGCAACCTTGGGATTTGGGTCCTTCAATCCTATAACTACCTTTTTTATTTTGCTTTTAATGATTGCTTCTACACATGGAGGTGTTTTACCATAATGGGAACAGGGTTCAAGATTAACATATATAGTAGCCCCTTCTGCTGAAAAGTTTATTTTTTTAAGAGCATCTACTTCAGCATGGTCCCCGCCATAAAAATGATGATATCCCTCAGCAATAATGTTCTCTTCCTTTACTATAACAGCCCCAACCAACGGATTAGGCCGTGTTTTCCCCCAACCTAATTTTGCTAAATCCAGAGCCCTCTGCATGTAGCTCTTATCCATATACTCACCTCCGTTTTTTCATTAGTTTACCTTTTTATGCAAAATAAAATACCCCGAGTATAACCTCGGGGCATGATTGTTTTTGTCTATATATCAATAAAGCTACTTAAATTTGATAGGATAAAGTGTCATCAAGAAGTATTTTCATAAAACCACCTTTAACTCAAACTACCATAAATATTATAATAGCATTTATTATACCTTCTTCCATCCAGACTTTACTGTCGGCTCTGGAATCTCACCAGATCAGCCATACGGCTCGCGGGCTTCGTAGTATACGTCACCGCCGGTAGGGAATTTCGCCCTGCCCCGAAAGTATTAAAATTTATTTTATTGTAATAATTTTATATTACCATATATATTTTTAGCATACAAGCATTTTTCTTTAATAATTAATATTAGTTATTTGCCTTTTCTATTTTGTCACCTCTCCCTTCTATTAACATAATATAATAGGGAGATACATCTTAAGGAGGGGTCTTATGCTTCAAGGTCTTTTGATTGCTATAGCCATTAGTATGGATAGCCTTAGTGTTGGTATTGCTTATGGTATTAAAAATATTAAAGTTCCTATCCGTTCTCTTATTATACTTGATCTTATTTCAGTGACACTCTTGAGTGTGGGTTTTTTTGCTGGTAATCTATTAACCAGAGTGGTGCCGGAAGTAGTCACAGATATTGTAGGTGCCAGCATTTTATTTTGCATCGGTACTTGGTTTTTGATTCAAGGCTGGCTAAACTATAAATTTCCTAAGGAAAAGCTTCAAAATCCCATCTCTATAGCCGTTATTAGTATTGATTCTTTAGGAATTGCTATTAATATCTTGAGGGATCCTTCACGGGCCGATTGGGATACTTCAGGTGTAATAGATACCAAAGAAGCTGTTTTGCTAGGAATCGCCTTGGCTATTGATTCCTTAGCAATAGGAGTTGCAGTTTCACTTTCTTCTATTTACTTAATTCTATTTACTTTAATTTTAGTTGCTATTATGAACCTAATCTTTCTATTGACAGGAATTCATGTGGGAAGAAATTATATAGCAACCCTATTGAAAGAAAAAACAGCTTTTATACCCGGATGTATATTGATTATATTAGCTATTGTACAAATTATATAGTTTAAAATATGATGCCCTACTAATCCCATTGTCTTTACAATGGGATTTAATTTGTTGAGATATCTTTGGGTATACTAATTACATCTAATAATTTTGTAGGGGGTATTTGATGATTGAACATTTTCTTGAAGCTATAGCAATTTATATAGTTCATTTATTAGAAGCCATAGGTGTATTTATCATTGCTTTTTCTTCAATAAGAAGTTTTATACAATATATAAAAGCTAAATTAACCTTTAATGACACCTGTATTAAGATAGAGCTAGCTAAAGGTCTAGCCTTAGGCTTGGAATTCAAGCTCGGGGGAGAAATTTTAAGAACTATTTTGGTTCGTACAATGGATGAAATTATGGTACTAGGTGCCATCATTGTTTTAAGAGTTATACTTACCTTTGTTATACATTGGGAGATTTCTTCAGAAATCCATCAAGATGAAGAGTTACATACCTTCACTGAAAACAAAAGAAAAAAAGAACAGTAGATTTTGAAATAGACACAGGTATAGGAGAAATACTATAGGCCACCCTTAATCGTGTGAAAAACATTATATTTGTTAGAAGGGGTTTATCAGTTAAAAAGCTATGCTGTTATTTAATACAGCATAGCTTTTTAGTATAATTGAGAACAAAGTTTTTTATCTATATGATTGATTTCATGTTAAAATAGACGTATAAAGATGTATAAAATAGTTTTCCTTTGGAAAATTTATAGGGGGTATATAATATGTTGCATGTATTAGCTATTGTAGGTAGTCCTAGGAAGGGTAAAAATAATGATGCTTTAGTGACTTCTATGCTAGAGGGAATAGAGAATCATGGCAATTCTTCAGTTTCTATAGAAAAACTCTATGCTGATAAACTTGCTATCCAATCATGTAAAGCCTGTGATGGATGTACAAGAAAACGAGGTTGTGTCTTAAAGGATGGGATGAATGATATTTATGAAAAGTTTGATAAAGCAGATATAATTATTGTATCCTCACCTCTTTATTTTAACAGCATTAGTGGACAGTTAAAATCTATCATTGATCGTAATCAAGCCATTTGGTCTAGCAAATATATTCTTAACAATTCCTTAATTGATAAGTCGAAACTAAGACTGGGCTACTTCATTTGCACCGCTGGCATGCCAGAGGAACCAAATCTTTTTCATGCTACTTTTCCTATTATGGAACTATTTTTCAAGTCCGTTAATACTAACTGGGAAGGCAGTCTTCTCATTAGTAATGTTGACAAACATCCTATTGTACATGATAATGCAACACTACAAAATTCCTATAATATAGGCAAAAAATTAATAGAAAAACTTGAAAAATAATTTCAAAAAATATGAAAAGGAGAGGGGTGCTCTCCTTTTTCTTTGCATTTATTCTTATAGATGTTCTTCTCCTGGCTCCCAATCAATAGGGCATAGTCCTCCTGATTGCAAACCTTGAAGTACTCTTAATGTTTCATCTACACTTCTGCCAACGTTTAAATCATGTACAACAGAGTATCTTAAAACTCCATCTGGGTCTATGATAAATAAACCTCTTAAAGCAATTCCTTCCTCTTCAATTAAAATCCCATAATCCCAAGCAACTTTCTGAGTCATATCTGATGCTAGAGGAAATGCTAATTTCCCTAGTCCACCTTGATCTTGTGCTGTATTGATCCACGCCTTATGTGAATGCTCGCTATCTGTACTTACTCCAAGTACTTCGGCATTTAATTTTTTAAATTCATCTATTTTTTTATTAAAACCCGTAATTTCAGTTGGGCAAACAAATGTAAAATCAAGTGGATAAAAGAACATTACTAACCATTTTCCTTTGTAATCCTCTAATCTAACATATCCAAACTCTTGTCCTTGACCATCCACCGTTTTCATTTCAAAACTAGGTGCTTGTAATCCTACTGCTCTTTCTGCCATTCTTTTGTACCTCCTAATAATTTATTTTATTGTTTTAGATTTTAATTTCTATTTTTCTTATCAATATATATATTCCCCATAGTATTTTTTTTAAACACGGAAAATATTTTTTTGATAATTTTTTTCAACTAATAAAATAAATCATTTGGATTTTGTTTTCAGAAGTCTCATGCCATTTAGTATAACTATAATAGAAGCTCCTGTATCAGCAAAGATTGCCATCCACAGATTTGTTCTACCTATAAAGGTTAAAATCATAAATAATACCTTAATAGCTATTGAAAAAACTATATTTTGAGTAATTATTTTTAAAGCTCTTCTACTTAAGGTAACTACATAGGTTAATTTATTCAGGTCATCACCCATTAAAGCAATATCAGCGGTTTCTAGTGCTGCATCTGTTCCAGCTACACCCATAGCGATACCTACAGATGCTGCCGCAAGAGCTGGAGTATCATTAATGCCATCCCCCACCATTGCTACCTTCTTATGTTTTTGAACCAATTCTTCTATAGCACTTAATTTATCTTGTGGAAGTAATTCACTTTTATATTCTGTTATACCTACTGCATTTCCTACAGCGGCAGCAGTCTTATCATGATCTCCTGTCAACATGATAGTTTTTTCAATACCCACTTTCTTTAAAGCTTTAATAGTGGCTTTGCTCATACTTCTAATTTCATCAGTAATAGTAAATATAGTTATTACTTCCTTTTCATTGCCTAATATAACAACCGTCTTTCCTTCCTGACGATATGTCTGAACTTTGCCTTCTATACTCTTCAGTCCTATACCGTATTCATTAAATAACTGTGGATTTCCTAGATAGTAGAGATTTCCATCTACTTCGGCTTTTATACCTTTACCAGTGATGGCTTCAAAGTCATCTAAGATTAAGTCTAAGTTAACACCCTCTAGTTTAGCCCTTTCAACGACTGATCTTCCTATAGGATGCTCAGATCCCATCTCCATTGTTGCTGCTATTTTTAGTGGATCTTCTTCAAAATCCTTCTTTATAGTGTCTATATCTACTACAACAGGCTTTCCTACTGTTAGTGTGCCGGTTTTATCAAAAGCTATAGCTTTGATTTGTCCCATTTCCTCCAAATAAGTTCCGCCTTTTATTAAAACACCTTGTTTTGAGGCATTACCTATAGCTGATACTATAGACACTGGTGTAGATATTACAAGGGCACAGGGGCAGGATATAACCAATAAAATTAAAGCTTTTTTAATAGATGCTTCAAAAGATATATTAAGGAGTAGCGGTAATATAGTGGCAATAACAATAGCTATCATTACTACAATAGGTGTATAGTATCTTGCAAATCTATCTACAAATTGTTGAGAAGGTGCTTTTTGTGCTTGAGCTTCCTCCACCATTGTCATTATTTTCGAAAGTGTAGTATCTTCTGCTAACTTCTCTACCTTTACTTCCAATAATCCTTTTTCATTAAGAGTTGCAGCAAAAACTTCCTCACCTTTGCTTTTTTCTATAGGAATAGATTCCCCAGTTATTGAGGCTTGATTAACAAAAGATCTACCCTTCATTACTATCCCATCAACAGGAACTTTTTCACCTGGTTTAATAATTACTATATCTCCTATAGATAATTCCTCTACAGGGACAGTTATTTCACCCATCGTAGTTTTAAGTGTTGCTTCATTTGGTGCCAATTCCATCAGTTGTGAAATAGACCTTCTTGTTTTATCCATTGTATAGGCTTGTAATGTATTCCCTACAGAAAAGAGAAATACTACTGCAGCACCTTCTGACCACTCTCCTAAAATTGCTGCACCTATAGCTGCTATCAGCATAAGAAAGTTCATGTCTAAACTAAAGGATTTAAGTGCATAAAAACTGCTCTTTGCAATGTAATATCCTCCTGTAGCCATACCTAATGCAAAAAATGGTGTTGAAATACCCTGGTTGCTACTAATAAAATATAAAATAAGACCTATAAATGTAAAAACTCCTGACACAAAGGTCATAGTTGCTTTTCTGTCTTTGTACCAAAAACTTTGATTTCCATCTACTAAAGGATTTCTTTTTTTATCGATTAATCTCCCCTCGTGACCTGTTTCCTCTAATACTTTTAATATTTCCTCCTCACAATTCCTATGCTTAACATATAGCTTGGCACTTGAAAAATTTAGAGATGCACCTTCCACTCCTTCTATTCCCTGTATCCTTCTCTCAACCTTGAGAGCACAACTTGGTCAGTCCACCCCCTTGACTAAAAACATATGTTGCTTTACTGATTGGTGAATTCCCGCAGTTTCAGCATTTCCCATATTCATCTTCCCCCTTTAGTTTCTCCTACAATATTAACTATGCTCTATGTGATTTAACCCTTCGTGAAATACCTTTTTAACATGATCGTCATCTAAGGAATAATAAATTATTTTCCCTTCCCTTCTAAATTTCACCAGTCTATGATTTTTTAGAATTCTAAGTTGATGAGATACAGCCGATTGATTCATGTCTAGCACCGCAGCAATATCACAAACACACATTTCTTTTTGAAATAAAGCATAAAGTATTTTTATTCTGGTGGCATCTCCAAATACTTTGAAAAATTCCGCCAGATCTAGCAAAGTATTGGGCTCCAACATGCTATCCTTAACTTCCTTTACATCCTCTTCATGAATACACTGTATCTCACAAACCTCTATATCTTTTTTCATACCCCACCTCCACAACATATGAATATATGTTCATATGTTAAATTAACTATATTTTATCAGCTCACCTCTATATTGTCAACAACAATCATTTTACAAAATATAAGGTAGATAAAAATATCTACCTTATGAAGTCTTTATTACTATTTAATGTATTACACCATTTTCCTTCAATTCATTTACTGGAACTTCTTTTTTTGCTGCAGTTGGATGTAGACTCTCCTGTACTTCGGCTGTTTGTTTATCAGCATGAAGTTCATTAATCCATACAGGCTTACTGTTGTGTAACACTTCAATATGTTGTGCTGACTTCACAATTTCTTCTGCTCTTTTAAAATCCAAAATTAATCACCCCTTCATTCATATATTCAGACTTATTTTATATATTTTTGCATATTTTTATACCTTTTACATTTTTACTTTGTTTTATTACTTCTATCAACCTAGTTAATACCTAATAGATATTATGTGTTAATTTATTAGGTTGTAGGAAATACTATAGTATGATTTGTATCAATTATACACTAAACTGATAATCGCTTTCTGTTGAAAATGTTTATTTGCCTCTGTAGGGGGTATAACTAAGATGATTATTTTAAGGAGGTTGTAATTATGGAGGCTTTTGAAATTAAAAACAACATTTATTGGACAGGTGTACTGGATCCTGATTTAGAAACATTTGATATTATTATGAAAACCCCTCATGGATCAACCTATAATTCTTACTTAATTAAAGATGAAAAAACAGTGTTAGTAGACACTGTAAAAGCAAATTTTAAAAAGGAGTATCTTGAAAAACTACAAAATTCAATTGATATTAAAGAAATAGATTATGTGATTATTAATCATACAGAGCCAGACCATGCTGGAAGTTTGAAATATGTATTAGAAATTAACCCTGATATCGAAGTCTATTGTACTAAAGCTGCCAGCATATTTTTAAAGGAACAAATTAATAGGGACTTTAATGTTCACACAATTAAAGATGGAGAAGAACTAGATATAGGTAGCAGAAAACTAAGGTTTATTACTGCCCCATTTTTACATTGGTCTGATACTATGTTTGTATACAGCGAGTCCGACAACACTTTGTTTTCCTGTGACTGTTTTGGTTCCCATTACTGTGGCATAGATCCTGATATTGTAGATAAAGAGGAGTATCAAGGTGCATCAGAGCATTATTATAACTGCATTATGAAGCCCTTCGCTCAACATTATTTAAATGCCCATAACAAAATAAAGAATCTAAAAATTCAAACCATCCTCACCTCCCATGGACCTGTTTTGTCAAAAGATCCGCAAAAATCCATTGATAAGTACTTTACATGGTCTACAGAGGAAATGAAGACTAGAAATCAAAAACAGGTAGCTATTTTTTATCTATCTGCCTATAGAAACACTGAAATAATGGCAGAAAAAATCAAGGAAGGCTTAGAAGAGGCAGGAGTTAAAGTAACCTATATTGATGCTGAAAAAGCAGATTTAGCCACTATACATCATGTTGTTAATACATCAAAGGGAATTCTTTTAGGCTCTCCTACGATTAATAAAACTATGGTTAAGCCTATGTGGGATGTTTTGTCTCTCATTGATCCTATGGCTAACATGGGTAAAATAGCAGGGGTATTTGGTTCCTATGGTTGGAGTGGTGAAGGCCTTCAAATGGCCCATACTCTACTAAAACAAATGGGCTTTAAACTTCCCTTTGAACCTCTTGAAAAAAAGTTCTCACCATCTGAAGAAACTCTGCAAAAATGTATAGAATTCGGAAAAAATTTTGCTGAAAAAATTTAACCACCTGTAAAAATCAAAGGGCTGTCTCAAAGTTGAGACAGCCCTTTAAATATTATCTATATGCTGGAATATCCAACAATTTATCTACCGTTACAAATTCATATCCTTGCATTTTTAATGTTTCTATTATTTCTGGTAATGCTGATACTGTAGCAGCTCTACTTTGTCCGGCACCTCCTGCATCATGGAACAATACAATACCGCCCCCATCTACACTGGGCAAAGTATTCATTAATATTTGGTCTACATCTTGGTCTCTCCAGTCAACAGAATCTACAGACCAATTAATAACTTTGTAATTTAAAGCCTTTAATCCTTCTATACTGTCTTCCGAAACCGCTCCATAAGGTGGTCTCATTAGAGCTGTTCTCAATTTTGTAATGTCATAAATAGCATCTTCTGTACGTTGCATTTCATCTATTAATCTACTTTGTGTCACTTTACGAAGATCAGGGTGTGTCCATGTGTGATTTCCTATAACATGCCCTTCACTGATAGCTCTATCAATGATTTGAGGATGTGCTTGGGCCTTACCTCCCATTACAAAAAATGTAGCCGGAACATTATATTGTTTTAATACATCCAATATTTCATTTGTATATTTTTCATGAGGACCATCATCAAAAGTTAAAGCTATCTTATTACTGTTCTTTGAAGCTCTTAGATAAAAAGTATCCCTATACATTCTAGCTAGTTGTGTTGTTGTATACTTAAACGTCGGTTCCGGTTGTGGTTTTGGCTCTACCACTTGTTTACCTGAAGGTATATTTAAGGTTTGACCTACATGTAAGAGGTTCCAATCCCTTAACCCATTAGCTTGAGCTAAGTTTTCCATAGATATGCCTAGCTTTTGAGCTATTTTATAGAGTGTATCTCCTGATTTTACTACATAAGTTGATGAAGATTCTTTGATAGCAATACCCTTGTTAGGAATAGATAGTCTTTGACCTACATAGATATTATTCCAGTTTTCTATATTGTTTTCTCCAGCTATTTCCGCTATAGACACCCCTAACTTTTGGGATATTTTATAGAGTGTATCTCCTGGATGAACTACATATACATTAGCTTCTTGTTGTTTAGGTACAATAAGCACTTGACCTATACCTATATTGCTAGGATTTCTTAGGTACCCATTTTTACTTATAAGTTCATCTACAGTAATCCCATATCTTGTAGAGATAGTATATAAACTTTCACCTCTAGCAACCCTATGAACTTGAGATGCATGTGCCACCGTAGGTGTCAACATGAACATAACCATCATGATGGCCACTGTAAAACGTAACATTTTTTTCATTAGTGACAAACTCCTCCCTAATTTTTAGACTTATAGGTTTACATAATACATAATACAGCACTATGTATTATTTATCCACAAGTAAATAGTGGGAAGCCCCTCTCAAAAATTAAAAAAATATACCCTATTCTTAAAGGATATATTTTATAATATATTATGAAGTTTAAAGTCTTTTTTATCTGCTATATGCTTAATTAAGAGTTGCAGTTCAGAGGTTTGACCAAGTGCTAATGTGCTTTCCTTAATGTCTACATACCTTACTACTTTGGCTAGAGCAATATCTATAATATCTATTTCATAGTGCTCTAAAAAAGTTTGCCACTTATTTTTTGTACTGTCCCAGAGATTAGTAAATTCCTTCATATATTCTTCTGCCGCCTCCCAGTCTTCTTTTTCTATAGCGTCATCTAATTTGTTGATAATACTGGCTAGTTCCTCAGCACTACTATCTATATAGTTATTAATAAATATTCCACCTACGAAAAATACTACTAATATCAATACCGTCACAACTACGACTTTCATAAAACCCTACCATCCCTTCTTCAATGCCTCATCCTTCGGCTGACTAAAAAACATGCCCTCCGATGATAAAAATGCAAAAAATACATCTTCTATTTTATCAATGTTATTTTGGTGGAGTTGATTTATAATCCATTGTCTATTATGACCAGCTTTTTCTAAGTTTTTCTTTATCAGTTGTCCATCTACTATTAAAGTAATAGGAAGTTCCTCTGGCTGTACTTGAACCCCTAAATCCTCAGTGATAACATTTCTTTTTTCCGATTTAGGTATTATTGTCATTTGACCATTAGTTTCTAATATTGCAAACTCTACGTCACTTACATTAGGATAATTTTTTGATCTCAACTGTTCTAAGAGATCATTCATATTAATCCTTAACCTTCTAACCTCCGATTGTACTATAGTTCCTTTATTAATAATTATACTGGGTTTACCACAGATCACCTCTCTAAAGGTTTCACTTTTAAGGGATAAATAAGACACAATCACTTGAATAGATAATAAAGTCAAAATAGGGATAACACCATTCATTAATGGTACTCCTGTATTTTCCATTGGGGTAGCAGCTAAATCAGCTATCATAATGGTAATTACCAATTCAAAAGGCTGCATTTCAGCTATTTGCCTTTTCCCCATCATTCTTACAACTATAACTACTAAACCATATAATATGAGAGCTCTTGTAAATACTATAAACATATATCTTACTTCCTCCTAGTCCAATCAGTAGGGTTAACTATTTCGAAGTCAAACCACTTTATTTAGTATTGCCAACTATATTTTTTATATAATCACTCTTCCTTTTTAGATTATATAAAAGTAATTATGGGTAATTTAATAGATAAAATAATAGAAGGGATGATGTTGTAGAATGGCAAGATTGTTTAGTACCTTTACTATTAAAAATTTAAAGCTTAAAAATCGAATTGTCATGGCACCCATGTGTCAGTATAGCTCTGATGAAAAAGGATATGTCCATGATTGGCATATTACTCACTATGCTACAAGGGCTATCGGAGGAGTAGGTCTAATTCTGTTGGAGGCCACAGCGGTAGAACCTAGAGGTAGAATCTCTGATAAGGATTTAGGAATATGGGCAGATGCTCATGTTAAGGGGCTAACTGACATAGTAGACACATGTAAAAAATATGGAGCCAAAGTAGGGATTCAATTGGCACATGCAGGCCGGAAATGCACTGTAGATAAAGAAGATATAGTTGCTCCATCTTCTTTGCCCTTTGATGAAAAATCAAGAATGCCTATAGAACTTACAAAGGAGGAGATACAGAAAATTATTGAAGCTTTTAAAGATTCGGCTAAAAGAGCTGTAGATGCAGGATTTGATATGATTGAAATCCACGGTGCCCACGGTTATTTAATTAATGAATTTCTATCACCTCTCTCTAACCATAGAAGCGATGCATATGGAGGAAGTCTAGAAAATAGAACAAGATTATTAAGGGAAGTTATAGAGGTAACAAAAGAGGTAATTCCTAAAGAAATGCCCTTATTATTAAGGATTTCTGCAGAGGACTATGTTGAAGAAGGGAATCATCCTGAGGACTTAGCTGCAATAATTAATTTAATAAAGGATTTGGGTATAGATATAATTAATGTCAGCTCTGGAGCAGTGGTTCCAACAAAGATACATACTTATGCTGGATATCAAGTGCCTTTTTCTGAAATAATCAAAGAGAGAACTGATCTGCCTACTATTGCAGGAGGATTGATTAGTACCCCTGAAATGGCAGAGGAAATTTTAAGTAATCATAGGGGTGATTTAATTTATCTAGGTAGAGAATTACTGAGAAATCCTTACTGGCCCCTCCAAGTGTCAAAGGCATTAGGTGCTGAGATCCCATGGCCAGAACAATATGAACGAAGTAAGATATAGCTTTAATAAAAGGTGATGCAGAGGCATCACCTTTTAAAATACTTATAAACTTCAACACCTATATTACTTAGTAATTGATGTCCTATGTGGTTATTTTTCAACTGTTTTGTTAAGCCTACTAATACAATTTTTTCTCCATCAATATCCATAATACCTGCATCATGTACTACCCCTACTATTTCACCTGTTTTATGAGGAAATTTCACAGGTATAGCATCCACCTCGGACATTGAACTTTGACAACCGCTACATAAATTATTATGCCCTACTCTATTTCCACATGCTCCACAAAGATTTAACTCTTTTGAGAAACAATCATTTAATTGTTGTTTGTCTAGTATTTCAAGTGCCTTTTCAGCAGATTCTTTACTTAACCCTTTATATGCAACAAATCCTTCTAACATATTTCCTATATCTTTTGGTGTAGTATAGCTATAGGTGCCAGGGAGTACAACCATCAACTTTCTAGCTAGGTAGGTATTATGCATATCCAATTGTTTTAAGGTAGTATTTATATGGTCTTTTCCTAAGTAATCGATAAGCATATTGGTGGCTGTATTGTCGCTAACATCAATCATTAAATGTAACAAATCCTCTAATGTCACTTCTATTCCATCGTGAAGGAGCGATAACACACCACAACCACCAACTTTTTCTTCTTTCCTTAAAGGAATTTTATCTTGAAGACTTTTATCCCCTACATCTACTTGTCTTAGTGCCTCCCAAAGAATTGGGATTTTTATAATACTGGCAGCATGAAATCTTTCATCTTGATTTATTACAAGTTCTTCACCACTACCAAGATGTTTTATATATAACCCTACAGTCCCATCTACACCATCAATATGTGCTTTTATCTTTTCTCTAAGGTTATTCATATAAATCCTCTCCTGCTAGAAAGCTTAGTGCATTTTTTACCTGTAGTGCCACTCCTATAGGGAGACAATCTTCATCTATGTCAAAAAGTTCATTATGTCCTGGATATACAATACCTTTTTCTTCATTTTTACAGCCTAATCTATAAAAGGCTCCCTTTGCCTCCTGTAAGAAGTAAGCAAAGTCCTCTACACCTAAACTTGTGGATTTCACTCTATGAACATTTTCTTTACCCAACAGTTTTTCTCCATTCAAAGCAACTAAATCCACCATGGTATCTTCATTTATTAAAGCAGGATATCCCTCTTCCCTATGAAGTTCCCCTTTTGCTCCCAAGCCTTCTGTTACACCTTCTATTGTTCTTCTCATTCTATCTATCACCATACTTCTAGTATCTGGGTCAAGTGTTCTAACAGTTCCCACCAATTCTACCTTATTGGCTATAATATTTCCTTGGGTTCCCCCCTGGATGGTTCCTAGGGTGATAACGGCAGATTTTCTAGGGTCCACATTCCTACTGACAATTGTCTGTAGAGCAGTGATTACCTGTCCAGTTACTGCTATAGCATCAATTCCTGCATGGGGGTAAGCTCCATGGGTGCTTTCACCCTTTATGGTTATTTTAATAGTATCGGAGGAGGCATTCATTTGACTGTACTTCACACCTATTTTACCCGTCGGCATTTCAGGAGATACATGCAAACCAAATACTGCATCCACCTTAGGGTTTTCCATCACCCCTGCTTCGATCATAGGCTTTGCTCCACCGACTGTCTCCTCTGCTGGTTGGAAAAATAGCTTTACTGTACCTTTGATTTTCTCTTCTCTAGCCTTTAACATCTTAGCCGCACCTAGTAAAACCGTCATATGGGCATCATGGCCACATGCATGCATTTTTCCTTTACTGGTTGATTTGTAGTCTACTTTTTTTATATCTTCAATCGGCAATGCATCCATGTCAGCCCTTAGGGCTACTGTTTTTCCAGGTGATTTCCCTGTAATCATTCCCACAACAGCTGGCCCAGCTATATCCGTTATGACTTCTATATGCATTTCCTTCAGGTATTCAATGATTTTCTTCTTTGTTCTAAATTCCTCCATCCCCAACTCAGGATTTCGATGAAAGTCTCGTCTTATGTCAATCAACCAATCCTTTAATTTTTCTGCTTCCTGTAATATAGGATGTTGTATCATTATATAGTGGCAGCCTCCTTAATATATACTTTTCCTTCTGTTGCATTTAAATTTGCTCTTACACCAAAAGGAAGTGTTACCTTCGGTGTACAATGTCCTGCTTTTAAATTATATATCGTAGGCTTTTTAAAGGGCACAATAATTTCCTTAAATACATCCATTAAAGTTAAACTATTAGCATGTTTTTTAGATTCACAATTATTCCAATCTCCTAGTATAATCCCAACAGCATCATCAAACTTTCCAGCTAATGCT
The DNA here is from genome assembly GCA_020832135.1 of Clostridiaceae bacterium. GTDB lineage: Bacteria > Bacillota > Clostridia > Peptostreptococcales > Natronincolaceae > JAFIFG01. Next base: position 23,371 of record JAFIFG010000096.1, on the reverse strand, counting down.
AATTGTGTCAGCATACGATCAACTCTATAGGGTTCCTCTCCTATTTCTTCTAAAAATAATATCTTGTCCTTTGTATCTATCTCATCTGGAGTTCCCATAGTGCCACTAACTAAAGCTAAGTTTCCTCCTACAATCTCGCCTTCTGCTTCCCCTTCAACAAGACACTGAATGTCCACATCTGTAGGATTTTGAATTAAGCCCATTGCTTCAGACTTTGTAACAGCCTTTAAAAAGGATTCTTTGCAAAAATCACCTAGCCCTCCAGCGAAATCACTGGCGACCATTGGACCATGAAAAGTTACAAGATTACATCTTTGATTCATTAAAAGATGTAGAGCAGTAATATCACTATAGCCAACAAAAACCTTTGGATTGTTTTTGATGACCTCTACATCAACTTTATGTAGTATTTTCATGGCACCATAGCCACCCCTTAGACAGATGATCCCCTGCACTTCTTTGTCTCGAAACATATTATTAAAATCTGCTGCTCTTTGGTCATCTGCCCCTGCTAAATAACCATGAGTTGCATGGCAACTTTCTGTTAACTTTACTTTATATCCTAATGCAGTTAGTTCTTGAACCGCTGACTCTAACTTTCCTTCTACAGAAGGACTAGAAGGACCTATAATACCTATTGTGTCTCCCTTTTTTAATGCCTTTGGTTTTATCATAATTTGTCCCCACCTTTTTTAGAATTTTAAAGGGGCTAATAAATAGCCCCTCTTATTATATGTTTTTATGCACCAAACATTACTCTTACTACAAGAACCGCTGCAATAATACCAGCAGCATCTGCAATTAATCCTGCAGGTAGAGCATGTCTTGTCTTTTTAATAGCTACTGATCCAAAGTATACTGCTAATACATAAAAGGTTGTCTCTGTTGAGCCCTGCATAACAGATGCCATTCTACCAATCATTGAATCTGGACCATAATTCGTAATTAATTCACTCATAAGACCAGAAGCACCGCCACCTGACAGTGGTCTCATAATAGCCATTGGTAATACTTCTCCAGGCATACCTATTAGACCAGTAATAGGACTTACTAAATTAACCAATATATCCATTGCTCCAGAAGCTCTAAAGATTCCTATAGCTACTAGCATCGCCACCAAGAAAGGAATAATTCTAACGGCTGTATTAAATCCTTCTTTTGCTCCATCAGTAAATGCCTCATATACTTTTACTTTTTTAAAGAAACCATATGCTGGTATCAATAATAGGATAAAAGGTATCGCCCCTACAGAAATACTATTAATAATATTAATAAACATATTTAATCCCTCCTATTAGTTACTTGCTTCTTCAATATTTTCTAGTTTGATTTGGAATATAGGTAATTTTTGCAATAGCTTTACTGATATAATCGCTACTGTAGTGGAAACTAATGTTGCCACAATAACCGGCCCTATAATTTCTGTTGGATTAGCTGAATCTGCAGCAGCACGAATACCAATAACTGTTGCAGGGATTAATGTTAAAGAAGAAGTATTAATCGCTAAAAAAGTACACATTGCATTACTGGCTGTATCCTTATGAGGGTTAAGCTCTTGTAATTCTTGCATTGCTTTTAATCCTAAAGGTGTAGCAGCATTTCCTAATCCCAGTATATTGGCTGCCATATTCATAATCATAGCCCCCATTGCTGGATGATCCTCCGGTACCTCTGGGAAAAGTGGTACCATAATAAATCTTAAACCTTTAGCAATCGTTTTAATAAGTCCAGATTCTTCCGCAATCTTCATAATTCCAAGCCATAAAGCCATAGTTCCTATTAATCCTAAAGATAAATCCACTGCAGTTCTTGCACTACCAATAGCTGAGTCGGTGATGGCATCAAGGTTCCCAGTAAAGGCCCCTACGATAACACCTACTGCTATCATTAAAAACCAAACAACATTAATCATATAAATGTCCTCCTTTTTAAAATAAAATTTAAATTAACTTTTAAAATCTATACATATGAAACTTCTGTCCCTTCACCTCCAACCCATACATTTTTTGATTATCTTATTGAATACTTTAAATTCTAACATGCTTTTTATTTGAAAGATTCCTCTGAAATATGTTTGAAACCAAGACCTGATTGATCTGTCAATAGTATTTTTTCATCCTTGAAAAGTGCACCACCATCAAAGGGGTCTACACTGCATAAACTAGGTCCATCTAAATCAATTTTGGTAATGATACTTTTGGCAGCAGCTAAATGAACTGCAGCAGTTACACTGATCTTACTTTCCAACATACAGCCCATCATACATTCCACACCATAGATTTCTGCAACAGAACATATTTTTAATGCATTATGTATTCCACCAGTTTTCATTAATTTTATATTGACTAAATCAACTGCCCTCATTTCCAAAAGCCTTACTGCATCCTTAGGAGAAAACATGCTTTCATCTGCCATTACCGGTATATTTACGTTATTTGTCACTAGCTTTAACCCTTCAAAATCGTGGGCTAACACTGGTTGTTCCACTAATTCAATATCTAATCCTGCATCCTCCATTTGTCTTAATATAAGGACAGCCTCTTTAGGCTTCCAGCCTTGATTAGCATCTAACCTTAAATCGATATCATAACCTACTGCATCTCTAATAGCCTTCAGACGCATTAAATCTATTTTAGCATCTTTTCCTACTTTAATTTTTAATGTTTTATAACCCCTTTTAATAGCATCCAAACTATCCTTTGCCATCTCTTCAGGTTCATTGACACTAATGGTTATATCTGTAGTAATTTCTTTTCTATATCCCCCTAAAAGTCTATACAAGGGAGCTTTGTAAAGTTGTCCATACAAATCATAAATAGCTATATCTACGGCTGCTTTTGCACTTGTATTTTTTAAAAGGGACTTGTCCAATCTTTTCATAATTTCTTCTAAATTCTCAATTTCCAACCCTATTAGCTGAGGTTTTATACAATCCTCTATAGCACCTCTTATAGAGGGCAGGGTGTCTCCCGTAATAACAGCAGTTGGAGCAGCCTCACCATACCCTATATTTCCTGTATCTGTAATCACCTTTACAACTACATTTTCTATGCTGTTTACCGTTCTTAATGCAGTTTTAAAGGGGGTTGTTAGAGGGACAGAAATATGTCCCAACTTTATATCAATAATCTTCATAATACCCCTCCAGGCTCACTTATTTATTTTTTAAATATTGAGGAATGATATCTCGTTCCAATAAATGATCATAATTTTCTCTTTCTACAATTACATTAGATCTACCTTCGCTTATAAGCACCACTGCTGGTCTAGGTATTTTATTGTAATTACTTGCCATAGAAAAGTTATATGCACCTGTACTTAAGACGGCTAAAATATCTCCTGGTTCTATTTCAGGAGTCTTTAAATCCCAAATTAATATATCACCTGTTTCACAGCATTTACCTGCTATAGTAGCCGTCATTTTGGGTTCTTGATTAAACTTATTGGCTACCACTGCCTCATATTTAGCATGATATAATGCAGTTCTAGGGTTATCAGGAAAGCCTCCGTCTATACTGGCATAGGTTCTAATACCTGGAATCTCTTTGATAGCTCCCATCGTATAAAGAGTAACCCCTGCTTCTCCCACAACCCATCTTCCAGGTTCTATTATTATGGTAGGAATAGATAAACCATGTTTAGCACATTCAGCCTCTATAGCCTCTACAACAGCATCGGTAAAATAACTCAGAGGTTTTGGATGGTCATTTTCTGTATAACGTATTCCAAATCCACCTCCCACATTCAACTCAGCCACCTCTAAACCAAGTTGATCTTTAAGTCCCTTCATTAAGTTTGTAACAACTTCAATTCCCTTTACATATATGTTGTTTTCAAATAACTGAGATCCAAGGTGAAAGTGAAATCCTTTAAGTTCTAAATTTGGTGATGCCATCACCCTATTAACAGTTTCGTGAATAGCGGAAGGTTCAAGAGGTATACCGAACTTAGAATCTTTTTGACCTGTGACAATATACTTATGGGTTTCTCCCTCTATACCAGGAGTAATTCTAAATTGTATATTAACTATTTTATCATATTGTTTAGCGATTTCTTCTAATATATCTAGTTCGTATAAATTATCCACAATAATTCTTCCAACATCATGCTTAACAGCTAGCTCCAGCTCTTCCCATGATTTGTTGTTGCCATGAAACATAATTTCTTCTGTAGGATATTCTGCTTTTAAAGCTGTATATAGTTCTCCTCCAGATACTATGTCTAGCCCTAATCCTTCTCTTTCTATAATCTTGCACATCGCTAAAGTTAAGAAAGCTTTACTGGCGTATGCAGCTTTCGTATTACTATATTTATTTAAAAAGGTGGTTCTTATTTCGTTGCACCTATCCTTTATTACATCTTCAGATATAACATATAAAGGAGTACCATATTGTTTTGCTAGTTCTACTGTATCACAATCTGAAAAATTGAAGTGTTTGGTAAAACCTCCCATATTCATTACGCTTTACATCCCCTTTAACTATAATTAATTTTCTATAAATATACACATGCAATAATTATACCATTTATACTGATTCTGTGCATTTTCAATAATTGGAATAAAGGAATATGGTTTGAATTTTCACACTTTAATGATAAGAATTAAAAATAAATTTCTTATCCTTTGGACTAATACCCCCGCAGCATAACTGATAAAAGTTTCCTTTTTTGCGGAAATATAAATCCATTATTTATATTTACTTGTCCAGTAGCACTGATTTCCTAATTTAAATACTTTCCATAATAACGAACTGATTTCCGTTTTTCCGGGCTTTTTTCTTGATATATTACTCAGACTCCCCTGAATTCAGTTTTATTTTATATTGTATTTTTTAAGTTTCTCATAAAAACTGGTTTTTCCTATTTTTAATGCCTTCATAGCCTCTTGCTTATTTCCTTCATAAATATTTAAAGCTTCTTCAATAGCCCTTTTTTCTGCCTTAGCTATAACTTCTTTCATCCCTTCAATACTTGAAGATATATTTACACTATTCATTTTTTTACTACCAGTTATTAGATGCTTCGATACAATGGTGTTGCCTTCTGCTAAATTAACAGCTCTCTCCACTATATTTTCTAATTCCCTAACGTTTCCTGGCCAATCATATTCCATAAGCTTATAAAGAGCCTCTCCTGATATCCTCTTTTGGTGACAACCTATTCTAGAACATATTTTAGGAAGTAGACTATGCACAAGAGGATAAATATCTTCTTTTCTATCCCTTAACGGTGGTGCCCATATAGGGAATACATTGATCCTATAATATAAATCTTCTCTGAATTTATTTTTAGCCATTTCTTCCTCAAGGTTTTTATTAGTGGCTGCAATAATCCTCACATCTACTGAAATCTTCTTATTGCCACCTACCCTATAAAAATTTTTGTTCTGTAATACTTGAAGTAGCTTTACTTGCACAGCAGGAGAGATCTCTCCAATTTCATCCAAAAAAATAGTTCCACCGTGTGCCAGTTCAAACATCCCTATTTTTCCTTCCTTTTTAGCTCCAGTAAATGCACCACCTTCATATCCAAACAATTCACTCTCCAAAAGATGCTCTTGTATACTGCCACTATTTACGTATATAAAGGGTTTTTCTCGATACTTACTGGCCTTATGAATAGCATTTGCCAATATACTTTTCCCGGTGCCACTTTCTCCTAAAATAAGCACGGTGGAATTTGACTTTGATGCTTTATAAGCTAATTGCTTAACCTGACTCATTGCTTCACTTTCCCCTATTATTTCAGGAAACAGCTTTGAAGTATTTTCAGCCTCCTTCAATAACTCCTCCATTTGTTCTAAATGTAAAAGTGCTTCATCTCTTTCTCTAATTACTTTTCTTATTTCAGAAATATCTTCTACTTTTAACACTGCCCCTACCCTTTGATCATTTACGTTTACAGGTTTCAGTGTGCAAATAGTAGATCGTCCATTGATTTCTGTAAATTTTTCTTCATAGCTAAGGTTTTTACCCTTGGCTACTTCATAAAACTCCTTAATCGTTTCGTTATCACTGTGGATATCAAATATCTTCTTATCTATAACAGGAAAATCCTCTACATTCCTTCCTTTTCCCCTATAGCTTCTGCCCCTTAATAATTGCCCTATACTTTCTTGTTTTGCTGTATATCCCTTGGTTTGATAAAATTTAACCTTTTTGCTATTTCCATCTAGTACAACCATATGACCTATAGCCTGCAGGAAATTCAATAAAAAGCTTTGATCATTTACATTAATCTTTATGTGTTTATTTGTATTATCTATTACAGCATGTAGCTTTTGGTTCAAGAAAGTAACATCTAATTGTAATTTTTCTTCTAGGCCTGATAACTGCTTATATAGATATACAGGTGCTATAGCTGCATTATTCATGACACCTACTACTATAATGCTATTTCCTGCATGAATATTCTCATCATGCATTCCTAAACATTTCAAATCTTCAGGCTGTAGATTTCCGTCATCTCTACCAAAACAATTATTGCTTATAATCACTATATCTCCATCTTCTATTTTCCCAGCATCATGGCCTATACCTTCATGACCTAATATGCCAAAGATCTCCTTTGCCTTATTATTATAAATTTGAATTTTGCCAAAGGTGTCTATAAATATGAAACCTTCCGACATCATATCGGTAAATTGTTTTATGAATTTATTATTTTCAAACATAAAAACCACCCTTAACTAAGTTTAATAGTTTATTTTATTTATCTATACTTAAGTCTACACAATATATCACACTCCTTCAACATGTATTTTTTTTCTATATATTACATTATTTTTTGTGATATAATTTAATCTGTTGAATAAAAATCTTTAAGGAGGTGTTTTTTTGACGATTATGAAATCCATTATTTTAGGAATTGTTCAAGGCCTTACAGAATTCTTACCAGTAAGTAGCTCTGGACACCTAGCCATAACACAAGGTCTTTTAGGTGTACCTGAAGATAGAATGTTATTTCTAGCTGTTATGCTACACTTTGGAACCCTTATTTCTATTTTCTTTGTATATCATGAAGATATATTTTTAATTTGTAAAGAATTTATTTTAATGGTTATAGAAGCTTTGAGGGGTAGAGGAATAAGAGCCCATAACCAGCATAGAAAGCTTGGCCTCTTAATTATTGTTGCTACTATTCCGACTGGATTGATGGGGATATTTTTAGGGGATATCTTTGAAGGGTTTTTTACCTCCCACATCATTATAGGTATCTCTCTTATCATTACTGGAACCCTACTGTGGACTGCTGAAAAAATTCATACTGGCAAAAAGAATATTCATAATATGAGATGGTTTGATGCCGTTTTAGTAGGTATTTTTCAGGGATTAGCAATTACACCCGGTATATCTCGCTCAGGTTCTACTATTGTAGGTTCCCTTTTTAGAGGATTTAATAAGGAATTGGCCACAAAATTTTCCTTTCTAATCGCCATTCCGTCTATATTGGGAGCTACCTTATTGGAAACCAAAGATGCTTTTACCTATGGTTTAGGTGACATCTCTTTGGGTATTATTTTAGCAGGAGTCTTGGCCTCCTTTTTGTCAGGGGTTTTTGCTATAAAGGCATTAATAAATTTTATAAAAAAAGAGAAACTGTACTATTTTTCTTTTTACACTTGGACTATAGGAAGTATCATTGTTGTTTTATCCCTGCTTAACTAATAAAACCCCTGCACAGTTGGCAGGGGTTTCGTTTATCTCATTGAAATTTTTCTACAAAATAGTCCAATATGCTTTCCAATGTAATCATTCCTATTACTTTAGTTGCTTCTATTACTGGTAATGCCACAACAGCATTTTCTCTTAATCTCTTTGCTATAGCAAAGACATCTTCTTCCTTCTGGGCGGTAGCAACACTTCTTATCATGACCCAATCTACAGGGCAGCTTTTATAATGTCCTGGATCAATTAAAAACCTATAAATGTCTGGCTTTCCAATCATACCAATGAGATTTCTTTCTCTATCTACAACTGGCATCTCATTTATACGATAATCTTCCATGACTTTTAATGCCTTAGCTATGGTATCCTCTGGACATACCTCTACTAGTTCTGTATGCATAATACCTTCAATGTTCATTTGACTATCCCCCTTTAAAACTGGTATATAACCCCGTCACAAAACACTCCTTTTATTTTTTCCTCCTCAAAATATATATTTATGTACATACCTTTTTTAACATGCATATGAATGGGAAACTTTAAGATTTCCACCACATTACCTGATATAATTTTTAATTTTGTCTCATGAGCATGATTCATACCACCTAAATCTGCAAGTCCACCCCCCAAAAATAATCCCTCTGCCCCCATAACATCTATATCTAAAATCGGATAGTCTATAATTTTGCAATAAAGAGGCTTCTGGACCAAAACATTTTCTCTATTTGAAACATAGTCTAAATCTTCTTTTATCATAATATAATCTTCATTTTTAAAATGTATATCCTCTACATTTAATAATACGTATCCCTGGATGCTGCCTTCCTCTATATGAATATATTCACCAAAGCTTGTAAATTCTCTAAATAATAAGATCTTCTTTATATATTCATCACTGTAGTCTCCAAGATCCCTGTAATCCTCCATCCAAACCTTCTTGAGTTCTTCCTTTAACTTTTCATGATTGATCTTACCTAAAAGTGATTTGCATTTATAAGTACTTGCAAGACGACTAGTGACTTCGTTCCAGTTTATTTCTATATCGTTTGTAGTTAAGTCAGTAATGGCCACTAGGGCTGTGTTTTTAATGGGGTTATTATTATTTATTACTATACCTATATGCTTGCCATCTTTATTACATACATTAAATCCCATATTTTTTCCCCCTTAAAGTTATTACTGACTTACTTCTTTGTATTCTATGAAATTCCTTTTTTAGTCCATTAAAATAACTCCTAAAGCATTATAGGTGACCCAATCTATATGTGGGTTTTTCGGTAAATTATTATCTTTTTGAAATTGATATAATGCCTGCTCCATCATTGGACCATACTTCCCGTCTAGATAATCAGTATCATAGTAGCCTCTAGCCCTAAGTCTTTTTTGAATCTCCATAACATCTGCACCAAAATTGCCAGGTTTTATAGTCCTAATACCATAACCAAAGGGACCATAGAAACCATTAATAATAGCTACAGGTGTGCCGTGCTTCACGTATTTATATAGATCCTCTACATCTCTATTGCTCATACGAATACACCCAGCCGAAGCATCATTCCCTATACTGTTGGGTTTGTTGGTGCCGTGTATACCGTATTTACCCCAAGGTACTTGCCAAGAAGAATACTATTGGCAGGGGTTTTTTATCTTATAATGTATTTTTATATCTTGAGATTCCAACACTTCCACCTTCTCTATCATCTCACACAGGATTAGACGGTTGAGTTTCTTGAGGTTCATGGTTCTATCCACTAAACCCTCAACTTTTTTCTTTTTATCCTCCTGTTTTCCCGTGATATTAAGGATTTTTTTCAGCTCATCCTGTCGATTACCTAAGTTGAGTTTATCCTTATTGAAGGAGTTGTAGAATTCAAGAAATTGTTCTTCATCAATGATTCCCTTTACTTTATCTTCATAGAGGGACTTCAACATGATTTTGACGTCTTCTAATCGTTTCTCTACAGAAATCAATTCATCTTCGTATATACTTTTGGAGGTCTTTTTTCTATTTGCTACTTTTTCTGCTTTTTGTTTCAACTTCTCCCTATCGGCAAATTTATGTACTAGCTTTCTAAAGTCACTTAGTATCATTTCCTCTAATTCATCTTCTAATATGGAATGTCTAGTGCAGTGGCTCTTCCCAAACCTTTTATAACCAGAGCAGATTAAGAAATAGTTGCCACTGGGGGCTTTGGTATAGGTCATATACTCACCACAGTCTCCACAGAAGGCAAATCCACTGAAGAGCTTTACTGCTTTTTTTGCACCAGAGAAATCAGCATTTTTATTCTTCAGTAGAATTTGTGTCTTCCGAAAATCCTCTGGTGAAATAATAGCCTCATGCTTTCCCTCCACCACAATCCAATCCTTTTGATGTATAGCCTCCACTTTGTCGGATTTATAATTTATCTTTTTGTACTTGTTTTGAGCTACAGACCCTGTGTAAACTGGATTCTTTAATATGGATTTTACAGAGCTGTGACACCACTTCCCTACCCTCGTCCTGCCTACATTGTAATTCTCATACTTGCTTTTTTTATAGTAGGAGGGGGATGGTATCCCTTCTTCATTTAACTTCCTTGCTATAGAAGTAAATCCATGCCCCATTAAGTACATTTGAAATATCCTTCTTACAACGGGGGCTATTTCTTTATCAATAATTAAGTGACTTTTATCTTTGGGGTCCTTTTCATAGCCGTAGGGAGCAAAGGGTCCTATAAACTTCCCTTCTTGCCTCTTCATATTGAAGACACTTCGTACTTTTTTGCTGATGTCTTTGCAATACATGTCATTGATAACTGCTTTAAAGGGAGTCATATCGTTGCCATCTATATTACCTGTGTCTAAATTATCATTGATGGCTATAAATCTAACACGATTTTCTGGAAAGAATTTTTCAATATAGTGCCCCACTTGAATGTAATCTCTTCCAAGACGACTCATATCCTTTGTAATCACTAGTGATATTTTCTTCTCCTTGATATCCTGTAGCATCCTTTTGAAGGCAGGTCTATCAAAGGACAACCCTGAATAACCGTCATCAATATAGATGTCTGCAATATCCCAGCCTTTATCCATGACGTATTTCATCATCATCGATTTTTGGTTTCCTATGGAGTTTGATTCTCCTGTTTCTCCATCATCATTACTTAATCTACAGTATATTCCTACATAATAGTTTTCTCTTTGGTAATTATCTGAACCTAAATGGCTCATAGTTTTATCCTCCTTCAGATAATTACCCGCCAACGGAGTAACCCCTACCCCTCAGCTTGGTCTTTATTTCTAATGTATGTGTAGAAATAAAGAAATATTTCTTTAGACCTCCTTAGGTTCTATTTTTCTCCTTTGTGGAAGCATTTTATGTATGTACCATTATTTGTAATATTTGGAATGCCATGTTATTCTAGAGGTAATAATTTTTCAATAGGGAATCAAAGGAGGAGTATATCATGAGGTTTATGTATGGATATATAGCTATTTTAATTTTCTTTCATCTTTTTTTATCAACAGGGAGAAAATTAATGATACCAATAGCATATGAGTTTCCCATTACTTTCATTACACCTATTGTATTTGGCATGCTAGACCTTTTTATATGGCTTGGTCCTCCAGGTAGAGAACTTTTTATTTTGTTTGGGATTCTTTTCTTATGCCTCCTATTGGTCGCACGTGAACTTCGAGGTCGATACATCTTATACAATCTCGATAGTCAAATGATAAGCGATGTGTTAGCTTCTATTTTAGAAAAAATGGGAATTCGGTATGAACATAAAGGAAAAACTTTTATTTTACAGGATTTTAATAAATCTATATCCTACGAAGAATCTTCCGATGCCATTAAAGTAGATTTACAAAAGATTAGAGACCTTCCCTTCTATAAAGAGATAATAACAGAGTTAAATCTTAGAATTAGAGAACTAGAATCTACCATTCGTCCTATGTCATTGGTTTTACATATAGGATTTATGGTACTGGGCATTTTTCTGATATGGTATTTTAAAGGGTAAAATATTTATTTAGGGTTGTATTACTTTTTTGGGTTAGAGGTTTGTGTCGTGATTGACATATAAGGCGACAGAATACCCAAAGTCAAAACATTAGATAATTGTTAGGTGAGTAGAATAAACATGAGGTTCAAATCTTCAATGAAAAGTAGATATTACTGAAGTGATGGTACCAAATAGCACTGAATATCATACATAAAGCGAAATCAGTGTAGGTACCACTACGCTATATGCCATCAAAAAATAGTGGAGGTTTCTATGGGATTACTTAGGTTAATAATAAGTATTATAGCATTGATATATATTTTCAATGGATTTAATAGGTCTCATAATCCGCAGAAGAAAAAGGACGTAGACAGACGATGGTTAAATGCTATGTTTATTCAGTATATGGTAGTGTTTTTAGGCGGGATTTTTATACTATTATTTATTATATATAAACTAGTAACAACACAATAAAAAATATTAAAAAATCATTTCAAAAACATTTAATTCGTTAGTTTTTAGGGGGACGATTACATGGGGATTTTCAAATGGCTATTACTAAAGGATTTTCAGGCATATAAAAATGCAGAAAGTGATGCAGAACGTAAAAAAGCAAAACAAAATATAATAACTATATTAGGTGTATGGGCTGTATTATTATTACTACTTTTTATTCCAGCGATATTTATTGTTATTATAGGAAACCTCTAACATTCCTTAAGATAAAACTAGATAATTAGCCATTATATTTTAAAATCGTTACAAATAAATTATCTGTAACACCATTAGATTCATTAATAGAATTTTCTTAGGAGGCTGGATATGGAGTATTTACTATTTATTCATGGATTTATTGCTATACCCATACTTTTGGGTATAGCAGCTAATTCGATTTATATTAGAAAACAGTTGGGTAGATTAGAATATAGGGTCTTTACTAGACTTCAAAGTGCAGGAATGGTTGTGTTTATACTTATGCTTATTTTAAGGATAGGCATGGCTATCTATGGTCTAACTTCTTACTACAAATCATATGATACCATTTTATTAGTATTTGTTATTAGAGATATTGCACCTAGTGCTATTAATTTGTTGGTTATTTACCTTTTATACAAAAATGGAGAAATTAGAGAAAAAGGTATATATGCTAATTTCAGCATATTAGAGTGGCAGAGTATAAAATATTTTGCTGTAAAAACTGAAGAAATAATAGAAATTACTACTAATAAAAAATCTGTGTTTAATAAGAAGGGCAAAAAAGTTAAGTGGGAAGTTGATAATAAAGAAAAAATCAATACAATAAAGGGTTTATTAAGTAGGTATATACAAAAAAATGGTGATAATGATGATATTATAGCTTGAAGTTATTTTTAAAATAGCTAGGTAGTCGTTGCTACTTATTTTCTATTCAAGGCGACACAAATATAAAATATCAATTATTCATAGTAAATTTTGTATTGGTCTTATTGACTATCAAAGTCTTAACAGGAGGTTGATTCCATGAAAGAAGATAATGGTTTCTAGAAGGATATGGAGGATTTAAATGAATGGCAACAAAATCAATATAATCCTGGACACTATATTGTTACAGGAAGGGTTCCCAGACATATCTCAAGCTTAACCAAACATCCTAGCTTAATGATTATTGCAGGTTTAATAGGATTACTTTTTCCAATCGCAATTGTATTATTAACAGATACTCCTATAACCGACCTTCTTTTTCTTTTCTTTCTACCAGCTATTTTTATTATAGGGGGTATTTTGCGGGTTAAAGATAAGCAAACAGAAATTTGTTGCAAAACAATTTGTAAAACAGCTAATGCCTTGGGGTTGCAGGACATTAGCTGTTTTGTTTTGCATTTTGTTTTACAAATAGTACTTATGAATAATATTGTTTTTAAGAGATGATATATTGATGTTTACTATTTAGTAACACCTATATTCCTAAGCTCAATAAACTTTTTCATAGCTTCATCGCTTTTAACTTCATCATAATTGCTCTTTACTTTTCCAATCTTTCAATCTTCTGTAATGTCTTTAAAGAAATCTTGAAAGTCTTTATTCTCATTAATCAATCTATCAATAGTAGTCCAATCTAAATCTATCCTCTCCCTTGCAGGTAACACAATTTCACTTTGTATAACGTCTTCATAATTTAATCTAATAACCCCTATGCCAAATGCACTATTTAACCTTGACACCAGTAAACCTTATACAGCTGTATATTTACATACTACTACATAAGCAGTACCTAGGGTCCTATCCTACTTTAAAAGCCTATCTTATCATACCTATTTTTATAAAAAAGTACTATTACCCGTCATTTTTAAAATTTTTTGTCGTAAATAGTTATAAATTCCTATGAGTTATAATACCTTGAACTATAGGCATTATCTAATATTGAAGGGGATGTGATTAAATTGGGTAAGAACAAAGCAGAGCTTACTAATGCTCAAAAACAGCTTGTTGAAAGTATGATAAAGGAAGAAAAGAATATCAGTTCAATATATGCTGAATTAACCAATAAAGACGGAGCTTTAAAAGAAAAAGGTGTTTTCGCATACTCAGAGTCAGTTTTATATAAATACATAAGATATAATTTTTAAAAAAGGTGGGATAAAAAACAAAACAAGTGGGTACAAGCTGAGGAAGAAGAGACAGAACAAAATGCTACATCTTGTGTTCTTCCCCCCCCTTGTTCAAAATGCCATTATGAAAAAGGTCGATGAATTAACTAAGTCTGTAGTAACTACCAATGAAAAATCGTCCCATCTTACTGATGAGATTAAGCAATTAGAAAAGTTAATATTTGAAATTCCGCAAGATAATCCTTATGAAAAAAACTCAGCCCTATCTAAAGATTTTTGGAAATTTATACTAGTAGAAAGCAGAAAAAAGGAATTACTATCAATAAGGAAATCATTGATAAAGTTATCACACATATGGAAAAGCATCATAATATTAGTGGAAATGATTCACTTGCAATAGATGCTGCATTAATGTTATCACTTTATCGAAACGTACCAAGTGAAATTGATATCTCTAGTCCTGATTAAGTGTTTTTTTCTGTAAAATATGCATTGTAGAAATTACATTATAACTCCCAGTAAGAAATGAACTATCCTTCTAATGGATGGTTCATTAATTTTGTCTCTATCCAGTTCTTACCTAGGCTCTTCTTCTACATCAGTCTATATGATTAATTACCTTTAGAATATTATTTCTAAATATCTCATAGGAATTTCCAACACTGCCATAGTACATAAAGTGTCTACATGCCATTACAATGCCTCTAGTTCCATCCTGGTAAGTAATTTCAAATAAAGGACCTGCCCCTTCCATTTCTTCAATAGACTGTGGTAATTTATCACTTTGATTTTGTATTATTCCTTTATTAGTTAGTATATCTATAAAGTTATCTACTGTCTTTTTTCCATGAAGAATAATGAGCCAAGGCTGGAATTCCATTAAAGTTTCAAAGAATATCTCTTTGCCTCTATCTTTAACTTCCTGAGGTTCCTTCTTTAAATCCTTCAGCTTAGCGGTTGGATATGGAATAACGTCTGTTTCTATTATGGTAGAACCAGTATGACATTTTAACCATCTAATAAAAGCATTCATCCCTATCCTTGTTCTAGATAGTTCAGTTTTTCCTTGAACTATCCGATTGGTCTTATAATAAGCAATAAACTCATCGTAATTTAGCAATAAATTTACATAGCTATCTAAATCTATATCTGTAGGATAGATTGCTGTAGCTAGATTAGTGCCAACAAAGAATATATTTTTATCTTGTACATCTCCATCACTAGTAAAAGGTCTATAGTAAGGCTTCTCATTCGAAAGAGGACTGCATAGTTCACGAAGCTTCTCTATATCCATTGATGTTCACACTCCTTTAGTAATTATTTCATTAAATATTTCTTCAACTACTATTCAAAATCCTACCTTTAGCTCCCCTAGCTATCTATGTATAGTTCTATTGCCTAAAAAATGGACATATAGTTTCAGGGGGGATGTTATGTGAATAATATTATTCAGGAGTTTTCAGTGAATGAAGATGCTAAAGATATTGATGAGCTTTTAATGATGATTTTAGGTGCTATAATGATTGAAGAGGATGAGTAGGTCATCCTCTTCGGTTTATTTATGAATTAGCAATAAAATCAAAAAGTTTTATACCCCATATTTTTTTACATATCTCTTTATATAATTGCTGTCTTTCTATTAGTTGAGCTTTGTAGAATTGTTGGTACGGCTCAAAGTTTAGATGCTCTTGTTGTATAAACCTAAGAAATGATGGGTTATTGCTATAACAGTTGGCATTTAATGTTCTTGCTAATAGATTTTCACTATCATATTTTTTAACCTTTCTATCATACTCCATAGCTTGGAGACTTCTATTTTTATCTTTTGGAAGAATTAATAAACCGCCAAATCTATTTCTAAAGTTGCTAAATTCATCTTCAGTAGCAAAGTCTAATTGATGATTTCCTTGAGTATAATCATTCGCCCATATATGTTCTATATCGTAAGGATTCTTTTGCTGTCTATTTACATAATCATGAAAATTGCTATTTATACCACTATTAGTTTCTAGATAATAAGTCATCCTAGATAAAATGTGAAGCATATATCTTCCCGTAAACTGATTGAGGTAGAAATTATCTATACCATCTAATTTATATTCCATGTTAATAATATAATCCTTTAGTATTTCTATTAACTCACCTATGCTTTTCTTTCTTACTTTTTTAGTAATATTAAATACTGTATACCTTATAGAAGAATAATCTACCGTCTTAAAGTTAAAGACTCTGACCGCAATAAATTGGTCAATAAAACAGGAGACAAGTTTTATTTTTTTATTAATTATATCTGTTGTATCTTCTGGACTTATGGCTGATAAAATTATTTGGTATTGTAGAGTAAACCCTCTGTCTGCATTGTAAAATACGTATTCATAGTTCTTATCAAAATTTCTTGAATACCCTTTCAATCTTTTATATACATTCGAGAAGGTTGCAAACTCCTTTAATATAAATTTCTCAAAGTCAACACTTTTATTTAGTTCAATCATTTGCCTATTCTCTCTAACCCACTTATGAAAGGTTTGACCTATGATTTCAAAGTCCCTGTCTACTGCACCCTTTTTACCTTCTCTTATAGTGTCAGCATACTGAGCCCTTAACCAATCTTTGATAAAGTCCGAGTCTCCATCTTTTTCGATTTCTTTTAAGGACAGCACCTTATCCTTCCAAAGGTCATTAGCTTTATTTCTAATAGTATTATCATTAATTTCCGATAATAAATACCCTTTTAACATTTCTGTAGGAGTAAGCCTTAGTCCTCTATCATTCATAGTTACAAAAACTTTGTGTGCATCCTGCTCTGAATCTGTTCTTATTTCAATAAATACAACATTATATATAAGCCATTCCAAAAACAAAGGAAGGATGTCTTCCTTTATTTCATCTGGAAAAATCTCTATAATATCCTTATATCTGTTATAAAGATTAATGACACTTTCTGATTTTTCATTAGTTATATCATACTCTCCATTATCAAACAAACCCTCTAAGCAAGGTTCTCTTTCAGGTACATTAATGCAAAAAGTTTTTTGTCCATACTTCTCAGAGTAAATTAGATTATCAACATTAACCTTTATTCCATTATTTTTATGCTGTAAATTATTTAAGTATATAAGTAGTAAAGTTAGAGAAGATAGTCGCTGCTGCCCATCAATGATGGCATTGTCATTGGTTAAAATAATCGGACCTAAAAAGTAATTACCGTATCTCATTACATCCCTTTGTGTATCACCATCTTGATAAAACTCTAGAAACTCATTTGTCAAATCCTCAATAAGTTCTTCTATTTGCTTTCTCTCCCAATTGTATTCCCTTTGGTAGTACTGCACTGTATATCTATTATTAAAAAGTTTATTAACTTCAACAGCGTTCCCCGTTATTTTATTCATTCTTCCGTCCTCCTTAACTTTTATTAAGCTTTGTAACCTACTTGGTATTTATTGTAGTTTATTGCACAAAGGAATTTTAAAACCCTCAAAGTGAACCCTGTAATTAACTTAATAATAAAGTAATAAGGCTATTTCTATTTTATCTAGTAAACTTTCGTCAATTTAATTCCTTTAATAAATCCGCCTCGTTCCTCTTTCTTCCTAATCCTGACATCCTCTAACTCTTCCATCGTCACATTCCTATGATGCAAAATTCCATGAACTACTTCCAATATATCTGCTAGTTCTTCAATATCATTACTTTCAAGGTATTCTTGAACTTCTTCTTGTAATTTTTGATTTAATAGCTCCTCCAGTTCTTCTCCCTCTACAACTTCCGTTTCATACCTTTTATTGTTATTTTCTATGATTTTAGGGATATCATCCCTAACAAGTTTATTGTAGATTTTTTCACTCATGTTAATAATCCTCCTGCATTTTAATATGGAACTAATGGTGTTTTTAGATTTCTAATACCACCTCTAGGTTTTTCTACGTCCCCTTTACATCTCGGTATAATATGCACATGCAGATGCATAATTGTTTGCCCAGCATCCTCATTTACATTGATGCCAATATTGTATCCATCAGGACTATACTTATTTTCTAAGATACCTTTGCACTGGTGTAGTAGGTCATATATAGCTACTATTTCTTCCTCCGTTGCATCAAAAAAGTTTTGAAAGTGTCTTTTAGGAATAATTAGCATATGTCCTCTATTTACAGGAAACTTATCAAATATAGCCAGAGCTAGCTTATTTTCTACTACTATCTCTAAATTTTCTTTGTCGCAAAATATGCAAGTCAAATCTAGTCCTCCTTAAATCGTTTTCTAAAATAATCTATATTCCTATACTTTAGGATATCTTCAAAATGCTCCTTCAAAGTAGTATCTAAATAGGGATGTAGTTCTTCCTTCATGTAAAAAACTTTGTTAACTTCATCTTGTTTAAATAACCCTTTAGAAGATTTCGCTAGGAAATGAATAGGGTTTTGTACAGCCTCTTTTGTGAATTTCTCTAAACCCCAGGTTTCCCAGCCTTTATGTCTTTTATTGTTTAAGTCTTTGCTATGTTGTTTATAGCCTTTATAATAATGCATAAAACTTCTTCCTATTTCTTCAAATGTAATCTGTTCTTTTAGTTCCTCTTCGCTCAAAAAGGCTAGTAAAGTAGGAATTTTATAGGACTTTGTCATAGAGGTTTTTTCTAGTTCCTTCAATAGTTCCTCAGCAGCAGTCTCTAACCAACCTTCTTCGGTCTCATTTAATTCACCTATACTATTTAAAAATCTTAAATATCCTTTCTTTAAGTATTCTCTTAAGTTAATATCAATTCCTTCATAAATATCCACTCTAGTAGGTCTCCGCCCTAGTTCCCCCTTAAGTCGATAGTATTCCTCTTTCATTCTTTTGGCTAATGGGTCTCTTTTTCTCATTTCATCAAATAAATCCATTAACTTAAAATCGAAGCTAATATAGCAGTCTTCAGGAAATTCTAGCTCATCTATTTTCCTGTAATCATTGCTTTTATTGGATAGGGGATTTTCTCCTGCCAGTAACTTAGGAATATAGTGGTCTCTTTTGTAGTTCCCAATAAAATCTAAAACCGTTAAATATCCCTTCTCAGCATATTTTCTTAATCCTCTCCCTAGCTGCTGTAGAAAAACAACATAGGATTCTGTCGGTCTTAAAAACATAACGGTGTCTAAAGAGGGGATGCACACACCTTCATTAAAGATATCAACTGAAAAAATAACATCTATCTCTCCATTTTCCAGTTTTCTTATAGCTTCCTCTCTATCTAACTTGTTTTCAGAAGCTGCGCTAGAACTATGGACAGATGCAGCCCTAACATTATTATCATTAAAAAACGCTGCCATATACTCCGCATGCTTTATGGAGGAGCAAAAGCCTAGTGTCTTTTTACCCTTGTATCTTAAATAATTTTTAAATATTAAATCCGCTCTATGACTTATAGACAAGGCATCTTCCAATTGTTTAGCATTGTATTTGCCATTGATATATTCTATCTCATCATAATCAGTATCATCATATATGCCATAATATTTAAAAGGTACTAATTCCAATTAATTTGATAAGTATGTATGACTAAAACCATTTTGCGGTTATTATTTGTTATTTAAATACCTAATCGGTTTAATTCCTTATTAATAATACCTAATAACCATTTTTCTTCTCCAGGTATTTTTTCTCTGAGTCTTGCAGCCGCTACAGGAAGCATCCAAGCTTCTATGTCTTCACGTTTAACTTTAGAGAGTTGTATGTATTCACACAAATAAGCCTCACAAAAAAAGCTTTTAAGGATTTTAGAAAACCACAGGATTGCTTTGGGGGTTCCTGTTGGCATAAAAGGGGTAGTAATCATGATACAAGTTCTAGCTACATCACTTAAATGATTTCCTTGATATGCATTTGTCCAGTCTATTACTATCATATCGTCTTCGTTTACAAGAATATTATCAGGGTGAAAATCACCGTGGCAAACACTTAGTCCTCTAGGCAAACTTTTAAAATAATTTAATATTCTTTTTTCTTTCCCCTCAAGTGTATTGGATTCACATGTAATGTTATCTATGAACCTGTTATCTTGTGATTGCAGCTTGTCTATGGAACAACTATGAATTATAAAATGTAAATTAGCCATCCTTCGGGCAAAATTTGATAATCTCCATGGCTTAGTTCCCATAAGTTTTAGCAATGCCTTCCCATAAATACGTTGAAATATAATACCTTTACGACCTTCTACATCCACAATATCATATACCGCAGGAGAAGGTAGTCCAACCTGCCACAATACATTTCCGACCTCTGCTTCATGTATAATACTTTCAGAAGAAACCCAATTAAAATATAACTTCAAAACTTTATTCTGTTCCCATTCATAAACTTCCGCTGTCATTCCCTTGCCAATTAAAGCACCTTTTTCCATGTATTCAATACCTCTTATCTCATAATTGATGTACTTGCTATTTGCTATCCTTCTATAAAGAAACTGCCAAATAAAATAATACCTAAGTATCATCTTGTTAGAGTATTATAAACAAGCAATCCATAAACCTTACCCTATTCGCTCTACACACTCTCTTACTATATTTACCATATTATCTTCAGCACCTAAACTGAAGTTAAATACAATTCCTTGTCCACCACCAGCACCAATTGCCGAAATAAAAATATCGGTTCCATTGCCAATTATAGTCAGACTTAAGCTTGCCCTGCTTTTGTTCCGCATAAAATATTTGTCATATACTCGGACTGCGATTTTAGTGTCTCCACAACTATAACTACTTTCATCCACCAAGTTCATAGTCATTGCACTATTACTAATATCATTTTCTAAATGACTAAGGACTTCTTCAAAATTACCTGTCATTGCTTTTTCATACTTTGCCATGTTAACTTTCCTCCCTAAATTTAGCTTAAATCGCTCTAATTTAATTCTGCATACTTCAGAATATATCGTCTAAGTTAGTTGTTTGTAGAACAATCCCTTTTTTATCAAATACGAAAAATGTAGGTAGCTCTTTAATATCGAACATTTCCAGTAACTTTGTGTCCGAACCATTCTGAGTCCATGAATAATGCATAGTATTTTTCCATTCGCTTTTATTTAATCTCTCCTGCAATTCGGCATGCATATTAATATGTCTTAATCTTTCCTCAGGATCTTCTAATTGATAAAAATCATAAACACCATAGATAGTATATTCCTCCATGCTGTCTTCATTGGCTTTCATCTGATTAATGAAATCCATTTTTTCAGCCTCTAACTGTGACGTTTTATCCCCTGTTTCGCATCCTACAATCAAAATTACACTTAACATCATTAGAATAAAATACTTCAATTAATACCCTCCTCACATTATACTTAGCTTGGTGTTTTTCAAAAGACATAAAAAGCTATTCACATATATGACCAATCTATGACACTTTATGAATAGGTTTGTATTCGGAAGTTGAGCCGGTTAAAACCAACACCTTCAAAGTAAGTTAAAAGTGTTGGTTAAAGTATAAAATTGCTCAATTGCCGAAACAAATTATAGAACGAAGCCGCCCAACGATACCTATGGGGATTCGATCTTCTCTATCTTCGTAAAATTCCTACTCTTTCTTTGATTTCCTACTTAATTTTGTAAAAATGTTTTTCTCTCTATTCATATCTATGCCTGTTATCTCTAAAAGTAGTTCCCTTGCAGTTAGTTTCATTGCTTCAACTTCATTTTTTCTTGAAATTACTCCAGTAAGTACTTTACACCTTTTAAGCTTGAGATTACGATTTCTGTTGCTTAGAATACCATAATGCCTAATTTTTACAAACTTAGAAGGTAGAACATGCATTAAAAATCTTCGGATGAACTCTTCTGCTGTGATGGTCATGAGTTTTTTCCTGTTATCATCTCTGTAATCTCTGTACCTAAATGTGACATTACCGTTTTCCATTTTTACAATTCTGTTATTGGAGATAGCTACCCTATGGGTGTATCTTCCTAGATACTCTAATACATAGGCTGCATTTTTAAAGGGTGCTTTACAATATACTATCCACTCTTTTTTGTATTGCTTATCTATAAAACTTTTGAAATGAGTTTTCTCTTTTAATAACTCTACATCTCCTGTAAACTTCAGCTGTTTGGTATAGTAGGCTTTCTTGAAATAATATAAAAATTTACCTCGAAACTTTCTTGATAGTACCTTCACTGGAATAAAGAAATCTTTTTTACTGTTAATCCAACGCTTGCCGTCTAGAGACATACCCCCACCTGGAACAATACAATGTAGATGAGGATGATTCATTAGATTTTGCCCCCATGTATGCAGGATAGACATAAAGCCAATTTCAGCACCTAGATATTTTGCATCTTTTCCTAGCTCCAGCAGTGTTTCAGATGCTGCCTTAAACAATATAGAGTACATTTCTTTTTGATTTAAAAGGGCGATAAAGTTTAATTCTTCTGGAATAGTAAAGACTATATGAAAATATCCTATTGGCAAAAGATCCTTTTTTCTGTTGTGTAGCCATCTTTCCTTTGCTAAGGTTTGGCATTTAGGACAATGGCGGTTTCTACAGGAGTTATATGAAATCTTCAAATGTCCACAGCTATCACACTTATCTACATGTCCTCCCAATTTCGATGTTCTGCATGTTTCAATGGCAGACATGGTTTTTAGTAGGTGATGGGGAAGAGGGTGTTTTTTTCTGTAGGCTTCACCATGTTGATTAAAGATATCTTGTACTTCAATCATTTTTCATACCTGCTAATGTATCCAATGGGCTTACTACATTAAGTAAATCCATTCTTCTTAAATGTAAATAAATTGTGGTGGTACTGATGGAACTATGTCCTAGAAGTCTCTGGATGTGAAATAAATCCGTTCCTGCCTCTAGAAGATGAGTGGCGAAGCTATGTCTAAGGGTATGTACGGTTGCAGCTTTTTTAATACCTGCTTTTTCTTTGCTATTCTGAAAAACCCTTTGAATTGTACGCACTGAGATGGGTCCATTCTTATCTGCTCCAGGAAATAGAAAGGGTTTGGGATGATACTCTTGCCAGTATTCCCTTAAGATATCAAGATTAGTCTGGGACAGTAGAGTATTCCTATCCTTTTTTCTTTTACCACTATGAATAATTATTTGCATGTTTTTACTGGCAATATCTGAAATTTTAAGGTT
>JAFIFG010000088.1 GCA_020832135.1 Clostridiaceae bacterium | reverse complement strand
AACATCTTCTTGGGTAATTTCACGGTTAGCTACTACCGCTAAAACTTGTTTTTCACTCATAAATTAAACGCTCCTTTATAATTATATTCTCTGTCATCATATCAGAAAAAAATACATATGTCCAATTCATCCCCAAGGTGGTATGTGTCAAGTAATTGTGGGCAGATTTTTTATTTTCCCTGTTTGTTAATTTAAAAAACCTTATTGCTTAAGCTTTTCAACTAATTTTTTCTCTCAATTTCAAATTTTTACCATTAGTTTCTTGTACTTATTCCTTTAATTTTATTGTCTTTTTTTAATTTTATCGATATATTAGCTCTGTAAAATTCCTATAGTTAAATAGCCTTTGAATTGCTTCTCTGCCGTTGGTTTTACTGCTACCCTCAAAAGGCATTGAACCCCTTTGCATTGGATATATCTTGCTCTTTTTCGGTTCTTTTATAAAATCTCTTACATTGATGACTTCTTCTTCAAATCGCTCTTGTAATTTTTCACAAAGATTGGCTGATATGAGTCCTCCTATCTTATCTTTAAAACAGCCACTAAGCTTTAATGCAATGATTTTTGCTAAGTTTGTAGCTCCTTCTTCGCTCCAACTCTTTCTACCTTTCATCCTGCTGGCAAAGCGATTTACATTGCTCTCCATTGTTCCTAGATTCCTGTATTCTAAACCTTCTGGAGGTTCTGGTAGCTTAAGGTCTTTACGTGTTTTATAGCCCATAATCCCTTCTTCATGAGCTTTTAAATATCTCTGTAGATTGCTTAACTTTTCAATCTCACTTACTAACCCATCACAGTTATATTTTAATGTTTCTAGCTTTTCATAAACCTTTTCAAATTCCCCTTCTTTTAACCATTTGAAAATATGTACTCTTGCTTTTTTGTCTCTTACAGCCCTAATAATGCTTTGAGATAAATGATAGGGGTCTAATTGAAATACACTGTTTTCACAATCATGTCCTTTCTCAATCCAAGCTGCTCCATCTCCGTTTAAAATCCTATACTCAATCTCATCTGGATTATATTTTTCTGCTACATAAGCATCTCTTATATTGCTAAATTCTTCTGAACTAATATAGCCTGCATAAGCTATTTTCTCCACAGTTTTGTATTCTTTAGACCCAGGATATCTCTCTTCCCATCCTTCATAAGCTATTCCTATTTTTAATTCTTTTTTTCTTTTTCTCTTGCTTCGACTTTTTCCTTGCATTGCTAAATAAACACCATCGGCTTCTTCAAATAATACTTTTACTTCTCTACTACCAGAAAGTTTCTGATTTTTATAGTCTTTAACTAATTTTTCTTCTTTTTCTTTTTGCTTTTCTCCTACTTCTTGAACTATATTCCATACCCCTTGATGGCTAATCCTTTGATTTGTTAATTCTGACACAGAGTTAGATACTTCTCGATAGGGCATCTCACATATTTGATCCAAAATTTTTTCAGCTAAATTAGGGGATACTGTTCCAATGGTTTCAAATCCTAGCTCTTGATCTAATAAATGAATGTGTTCTACTTCTCCTTTATCGTTTACCCTGCGGTATAAATTTCTTTCTATCTCTACTTCCCCCATTAGGGTTTTTAATGCTCTTTTTCTTTTCCCTTTATGTCTTAATTCTTTTTTATTTCTATTCTCTGCTAAGTCTTCATCTAATCCTTCTAAAAACTCCTTCATCATGATTTTTGCTATTTCGCAGCCAATTTCATAAAATTTTCTTTCTACCCTCTTGAAATTTAACTCTTTTCCAGATACACTTAACATAGCACGTCTTCCTTTCGTTGTTTTTCTCGTCAATTAACAATTTACAGGAAAAACGTGCTCTTGAGAAGAGTCTTTTTTGACTCTTCTCTATTTATTTTTTGCTTCTTTGCCTACAATAATTTTACACTAAGTATAGTTACTGACTTTTCCGCCTTAAATCTAGCAGAAAAAATGAAAAGAAAGTTTGGCACAGATTATGTATACTTTGATAAGTATTTGAGCTTTGACCGTATCAAAAAGGGATATGTTGAACTAGTTGAAAAGCTCAATATTAATATAAGCAAAGAAATTAGCCTTTTCAGAGAAACTGCTGATGCTCTAATGAAAAAAGTAAAACCCATGTTTAAAGGAAAATCCTTTATATATGGCAATACCCCCATGTTAGCATTTGAGTTAAATAGCTTTTTATGCCAGATGGGGATGGTGCCAATACTTATAATGACCAGGGGCTTATATACTAATGATGATATATAATATGAAGGAAATAAATGATATGGGTTTTAACCCCATGTAGTAAGGATAGCAAATATAGCCCCCCTACAACAAATTTATGGGCAAATAAAACCTAACTTCTATATTGGTCACGAAAATCCTAGGAACCTGATAGAAAAAGGAATCATAAAAGTTACTTTAGATATGGTAGCTAAAAAGCTAGGCTTCGAAGTGCCTATGACAGTATTAAAAATGCTGGCTGCCTTAATGGATCATTATGAAAATATGGCAACCAAGGGGAATAACCATGCAGCTTTATAAATATTTACCTCTACCATCTGACAGGCTGGGAACATTATGGGCCCTTTTATCTATTAAAGATGCCTGCATTATCGAATATGGTCCTGCAGGAACCACCCACTATGCCATTGAAGGCTTTGGTCAGCTGAATTCGGAGCTAAGGGCTAAGCTATTTACTACCCATATGGATGAAACAAATATCGTCATGGGAGACACTGAGGACCTTGAAGAAACGATTAAGGAAGTGGATGAGGTATATAATCCTTCGGTGATTTTTGTGCTAGCATCCACTATTTCCTCAATCATTGGGGTAGATATAGAGAACATTTGTGAAAGTGTTCAACCAAATGGCGGTCTAAGGGGAGACTATACCTTAGGAATCAAAGAGGTTTTGACGTCCCTTGCAAAATATGTAGTAAAGAAGCCTGAAACTAAATTGCCTAAGACATATAATGTTATTGGAAGTAATATAGACAGTTTTAACTTCGCTTCAGACCTTAAGGAAATAGAAAAAATTATAATGGAGTGTTTTGGGTATAGATTAAATGCTGTCTTTACTGCTAAATCTTCTATTAAAGAAATCGAAGAAGCTGCTAAAGCAGAATTCAACCTTGTTCTTAGGGGTGAAGGAACAGAATGTGCTGAAATATTAAAGGAAAAATTCCAGATGGAGTATTACCTTGGTGCACCCTATGGTTTTAAAGGTACAATCACTTGGATAAAGGGCATGGAAAAAACCTTCAACTTAAATAGCCATGAAATTTTTCTCATCAGACAGAGGGAGGAATCTGGAAAGCTTTTAATGAGAATTAAAAGGGCTACATTTACCTTTAAGAAACTGAAAGGTATTCTTTCTGGAAACTATGATTTTGTGTTTGATATAATTCCTTTTATTACAGAGGAACTTTCAATTGATATATCTAAGATGATTGTAAACCATGGCACTAAGAAAGCTAGCTTTAGAAATATATCAGAGGAATTAGCTGAAAAAATTGTATATAACCCATCAGAAGAAGAAAAAGAGACCCTTTTAAAAGAATTAGATCCTCAAATTACTCTTGGTGATGGAATACTAATTGAGATGGCTAATAAGGTTCCTATGAAGATCCAAATATCAAACCCTAACTTACATCAAATACAAATATTTGAAAATACACCCTTTATGGGTTTCAATGGGCAGTATATTTAATAGAACTTTTGTTAAATCAGATCAATAATAATAAAAAAGAACTACAGAGCAATTTTAAACTGGAAAAAGCCACTTTAGCTGTGCCAAAATCAAAACTTGTATTGGCTAAAATATAAGTACCAGCTAGGATTGATGATCTCATGCAAATAAAATATCGTTTTCTACACAGAGGGACTTATCGTTTCTAATGGCTCCTTGTCCTCCATTAGTAGTAAATGAAGATGATTAACTGTGACTTTACTATCTCCTGATCTTATCTTCGATATCATTGATGATGATAATTTAAGCTTTTGAGATAGCAACTTATTACTTAATATTACAATGATTCTCACTTAGAAGAACACTAGCTTTTCCAATATATGATATCTTTTGAATTCTTAACTTTTTAGCAATTCAAAAGCCTGACTCCTTTTTATTAAAAAGCTTTTAAAAAGTAATTTTGCCACCCACTCAGAAAAAGCGGTGGCAAATGGGTGGCAGGGTGGCAAATTTTAAGATATTCAAACTGTGAAACCCTTCTAAATCCTAGATAGTTTAGCGACAGTTTCCACATGTATTTTGATAAAATGATGATACTGAAACACAGAATTATTTTTAACATCAAGGTACAAAACTGATAATTACTTAGTCATCCCAAATCCTGTGTGTCGAAAGATACTTCCTCCTGATATTCAAAATGGATTTTATTCTAAAGCAGATGCTATTTCCTCTATCATTATTTTTGTTCCCTCGAATCCGCCAGATGCCACGTACCATACGTGGGCACTTAAATAATTTATTGCATCATTTTTATATGCATATGTCATTTTCACTATATCATTGTCTAATACACTTTCTGCTGCATTACTACCACCTGTGACAGCTGCTCTATCAATTACAAATATAATATCTGGATTTACCTCTAAGATATATTCAAAGGAGATACTTTGTCCGTGGTTAGAAACCTCTATGTTTTCATCAGCTGCCGGAAAACCAAATTCTTGGTGAATTAAGTTAAATCTAGAGTTATTACCATATACACTTAAAGCACCGTCATTTGCCATGATAATTAAAGCATTTTGATCAGTTTCTTTTACTTTGGCATTTAATTCATTGATTTGTGTTTCGATCTTATTGATTTCCTCATTTACAAAGTCTGCTCTATCAAAAATTTCTCCTAAAACTATGACGTTGCTTTTAAAAGAATTAATATAGTCCTGGTTATTTAATGCCAAAAATACAGTTGGAGCTATTTCTGCAAGCTCACCATATAGTTCCCTTTGTCTTCCTGCAATCAAAATTAAATCAGGCTGAAGCTCAAATATTTTTTCAAAATTTGGTTCAAACAATGTCCCTACATCTTCATACTTGGCATCATTGTACTTACTTAAGTAACCAGGAATATTAGACTTTGGCAAACCAATAATCTCGATGTCCATTTGGTTTAAAGAGTCAAGAGTTGCATAATCAAAAACAATTACTCTTTGTGGATTTTTATTTACAGTTGTTTCCCCTAATTCATGGGTAATGGTGACGGTCTCAACACTTTCTACTTCTTCTCCACCTGTTACCTCTGTAGAGCTACAACCTATTAATCCTACCATAGAAACAAACATTAAAAGTGCTACTAAAACTAAACCTTTCTTTTTAAACATTATTTACACCTTCCTCTTTTTATTATTTTAAAAACTATATGTATTATCTTCCTTAGAAGTAAACACAGATTCTTTGATTATTAATATTTTCTATTTTGAAATCCATATCATAAATTCCACATAGAACTCCTTCATCAATAATATTTATTGTGGTTCCTTCTTCTACTAATCTTCCTTCATTCATGGCTACGATATAGTCAGAATAGCATGAAGCAAAGTTGATATCGTGGATTACAATAATTACTGTTTTATTGAGGTTTTCAACTAACCACCTTAGGATTTTCATAATTTCCACCGCATGTTTCATATCTAGATTATTCAGAGGCTCATCTAGAAGAATATACTCTGTATTTTGGGCAATAACCATGGCAATATAAGCTCTTTGTCTTTGACCTCCACTTAATTGATCTATAAACTTATTTTGAATATCTTCAAGTTTCATATAAGCTATAGCTTGGTCAATTTGCACTTCGTCTTCTTTTGTCAAATTTCCCTGGGAATAGGGAAATCTTCCGAAACTTACCAGCTCCCTTATAGTTAATCGAATATCTAAATAGTTAGATTGTCTTAAAATAGAAATTTTTTTAGATAAATCCTTTGTATCCCACTCACCAATTTCTTTTCCGTCAATAAACACTTCCCCTTCGTCCTTTTTCAATAAACGACTTACCATGGACAGCAAGGTACTTTTGCCTGCACCATTAGGTCCAATAAAGGAAGTTATTTTATTTTTTGGAACCTTTATAGATACATTGTCAACAACTCTTTTTTTTCCATAAATCTTCGTAAGATTTTTAACTTCTATCATCATTTTCTCCCCTTTAATAGCAGATATATAAAATAGATACCTCCAACAAGATTGATTATTACACTTAGTGGTGTGTGATAGTTAAAGATTCTCTCTACCATTAGCTGTCCACCAATTAAAGCAATGCTACTCAATAGCATTGACCCCACTATTAAATACTTGTGTTTATAGGTACCTAATATTTCTCTAGCCAAGTTTACCACCAGCAATCCTAAAAAAGTGATTGGCCCCACTAAAGCAGTGGCTACAGATACCATTATGACGATAACAACCAGCATTTTCTTTACTACTTTATCATAATCAATCCCTAAATTTATTGCATGATCCCTTCCTAAAGAAAAGGTATCCATCTTTTTAAGGTAGGGATAAGTATATACTGCTAATACTAGAAAAATCACTCCAGATATATTTAACAACCCAGTATTCACATTATTAAAACTGGCAAACATTCTATTTTGAACAATAGTAAATTCATTAGGGTCAATTAACATTTGCATAAAAGAAGCTATGCTTTGAAAAAATGTACTAAAGATCATCCCTATCAACAATAAAAAATAGATGTTCTGCTTCTCTTTTCTAA
Source organism: Clostridiaceae bacterium (assembly GCA_020832135.1). Classification (GTDB taxonomy): domain Bacteria; phylum Bacillota; class Clostridia; order Peptostreptococcales; family Natronincolaceae; genus JAFIFG01. Next base: position 2,659 of record JAFIFG010000088.1, on the reverse strand, counting down.
AGAGTAACTTATACAGAATTGCTGAAAAAAACATCATGACTAGGATAGACAGTATAAAGTTATATGTAGTATTAGCTATCTCAAATGTTCTATCTGCCAGTACAAAGACAATGCTTGTTTGGACGAACATATATAGTGCATCTAGCCCTAAAATGCTTGGTGTCAAAATTCTATTGTTTGTTATTGTTTGAAATATTAATGATGAAAAAGCAATAACTGAACCGGTTAACAATATTGCAAAAGTCTTTGGAATTCTCCTAGGTAGAGCATACTCCCAATTGCGGCTATTTAACCCAATGGTTAAGTAGAGAATGGTTAGTACTAAAAATATCCCCCCCAATAATATCAGCTTTTTTTTATTCGTCATTATTCATCCCCCCTTAGAAGCAAATACAAGAATAGGAAACTACCTACTACCCCAACGGTTAATCCAATGGGGATTTCATAGGGATAAATAATAATACGTCCTAGAATATCACAAAAAAGTAAGAATACTGCACCAAGTAAGGCAGTAGGTACTAGATTATTTTTTAAATGATCACCCTGGTAGATTGTAACGATGTTGGGGATAATTAATCCTAAAAAAGGCATTCTTCCAACAGTTATCACAACTAAAGATGTGGACAGTGCCACAATAATAAGTCCTATATTGACCACCTTGTTATAATTCAAACCAAGATTTGAGGAGAAGTCTTCCCCCATTCCTGCTACAGTAAATTGATTTGCATAAATAAATGCAATAACTACTAAAGGAATACTTAAGTATAAAAGTTCATATCTCCCCCTTATTACCATAGAGAAATCACCCTGGAGCCAAGAGGATATGTTTTGCACAAGATCATACCTGTAAGCAAAAAAAGTGGTGATGGAGTCTATTATATTTCCCAGCATAATCCCAACTAAGGGTATAAAGATTTTATTCTTGAACTTAATCCCCTTCATGATCTTTAAAAACAAGAAAGTTCCAGCTAGGGCAAAGATAAAGGATATAACCATCTTCGTAAAGCTACTGGAGGATGAAAATAATAAAAGTGATACTAGTATCCCTAATCTAGCACTATCTACAGTTGCCGCAGTAGTTGGAGAAACGAATTTGTTTCGGGTGAGCTGTTGCATGATTAACCCTCCCATACTCATGCTGACCCCGGCAACAATAATACTGACTAGACGAGGTATTCTACTTATTAAAAGAATTTGAATTTTTTCATCTTCAAAACGGATTATGTCTAAAAAGCTGATATTTTTTACCCCTATGAATAGTGCTATAATTGACAGTACAATAAGTGCAATAACTAAATATCTTTTCTTCATAATTCCTCCTAAACTAATGGATTTTTTTATTTGACACCTCTTTTCAATATAATTATAATTGAAAAGAAACCTTAAATGAATTTAATTATCATTTTTAACTCATTATATATTACCATAACAAAAATTTTTAAACTTTAAATATATTTATTTTTTATAACAATATTTATATATTCTTCTTAAGAAGGGATGATTTTTTATGGAAAACGAGAGTTGTTTAAAAGGTAGAAAACATGTAGCTGGTATTATGGAAAAATTTCATTTATGTACACATATTCCTATTAAATCCATTGATATAGAAGGTAGAGTTATATATTCTGAAGGTCATACCCATATAACGGAATCTATTTTTCAAGAACAAAACTTTATCGACAAAATTGATAAAGGCCTCAATAAAAATGATAGTACCGCCTCGCTGGTACTATCAAAAAATTATATTGATTTTACAATTATTTATATCTGTCCTAGAAACGTTGATCGGGGTGTTTATGTTATAGGTCCATATACCTCTAGTCCGATAGCAAAAAATGATATGTTATATAAACCTTCTGATTGTATTCCTCATCTGATTACATTACTTCGTAATATAGCTGCGGATACAGATTTAATCAGACAAAAGATGGAATGTCCCTACAGTTTGTATGTCAAAAAAACTATAGACTATATTGATACCAGGTACTTCGAGCCCCTTACTGTAGACTGTGTTTCGCAAAAACTGGGGATTAGTAAACCTTATTTTTGTTCTATTTTTAAGAAAGATACAAATAAAACCTTCACTCAAGTATTAAACGAGGTAAGAATTGAGAAGAGTAAAGAATTATTAAAAAATACAGACCAGCACATTTTAGATATTGCTATTGCAGTAGGTTATAATAATCAGAATTACTACAATATGTTATTTAAAAAGCTAAATAATATTTCTCCTAATCAGTATAGAAATGAATAATTCTCCTAATATAAGCACTATATATAATTTCTATTAATCACTTCTTCATCAGTAGCATCCTTTTGGGAGTAACCAATGTTATCCATAATTGTGCCAGTAGTAAAAAGACAGGTATCTTGCAACACCACTGAAAAACATTTTCTAAGGCTATTTCACTTTAATTCTGTAATAGGTTTACCATCAATTAAAACCATGCCGCTATCCATATCATAAAAACCAGTAATTGGTACTCTAAAAGTGCCCTAGTATAACAGTTAAAAATTCTTCCTTCCTCTAAAATGAAACCCCCTAAACGTCTAGGGGGTCCTGTATTACTCTTCAATTTTTATCTAAAACCTTCTTAATCACAGACTGCAACTTATTCCTTCTCTATCAACACTACACACTCAACATGAGCCGTTTATT
>JAFIFG010000063.1 GCA_020832135.1 Clostridiaceae bacterium | reverse complement strand
CTAGAGAAGAAATGTCTAATTATATAGGTGTTGCTAGAGAAACCATCAGTAGAAAATTAAAGAAGTTTGAGGAGGAAGGGGTAATCAAACTAGCAGGTATCAAAAAAATCATTATAGTTGATGAAGAAAAGTTAGAAGATTATATATAGTCTTGGTAGTTTTTTGCTTTTCAACTATTTAATTTCTCTTAGTAGCTAAGAAGGAAGTATATATTTAATAATATTATTACGATAGGTGGATTTTTTGTTTTCATTAGAAAAACTCGGGTAATACATAAATAGTATGAATTTTAAGTATATACTTTGTTCTTTAAAAAAGGGAGGAAATAAGAAATGAAGATGTTTTGTTATCAATGCCAAGAGGCGGCTAGGGGAGAGGGCTGTAGTTCCAAAGCAGGTGTCTGTGGTAAAACCAGCGACGTAGCTAATTTACAGGACCTATTAATTTATGTACTAAAAGGTGTTGCGGAATTTAATCTTCAAGCACGTAAAGCAGGTGTTAATCGTCCAGAAACAGATGCCTTGGTAATGGATGCATTATTTTCCACCATTACAAATGCTAATTTTGACGGTGAAGCAATTTCAGATCGAATTGAAAAAGCCTTAAAAGAAAGAGAGACAATTAAAGAAATCCTAAAGAATGCTGCTAAATTAGAAGATAAAAGTTATATGGACTTTGCTACATGGACCGGTCAAAGAAGTGAATTTGATGCTAAAGCACAACAGCTAGAGGTGGGAATTTTACATACAGAGAATGAAGATGTAAGAAGTTTAAGATCTTTAGTTCTTTTTGGTTTGAAAGGAATGGCAGCATATGGAGAGCATGCCCATAATTTAGGTTTTCACAAACCGGAAATATCTGAATTTATAGAAAAAGCTCTTGTTGCAACGGAGGACGATTCTCTGACAGCAGATGATTTAGTAGCCCTAGTAATGGAAACAGGAAAATATGGTGTAGATGTGATGGCCCTACTTGATGAAGCTAATACTTCTACCTATGGCAATCCAGAGGTTACTGAAGTAGATATTGGTGTTGGAAATAATCCTGGAATCCTTGTTAGTGGTCATGATTTAAAGGATTTTGAAGAATTGTTAGAGCAGACGAAGGACACAGGAGTAGATGTATATACCCACTCTGAGATGTTACCAGCTCATTATTACCCATCCTTCAAGAAATATAATCATTTTGTAGGTAACTATGGAAATTCATGGTGGAAGCAAAAAGAAGAATTCCAGAGTTTTAACGGACCGGTACTTTTTACGACAAATTGTATTGTGCCTCCAGCCACTAGTTATGCAGATAGAGTTTATACAACAGGAGCGGCTGGATATCCAGGCTTTAAACATATACCGGATCGAGTAGATGGTAAACCTAAAGATTTCTCTGGTATTATAGAACACGCAAAAGCCCTACCTATGCCGATAGAGATCGAAAAGGGTAAGATAGTAGGTGGATTTGCCCATAATCAAGTTATGGCAGTGGCAGACAAAGTAGTGGATGCAGTAAAATCTGGTGCAATTAAACAATTCTTTGTTATGGCGGGATGCGACGGAAGAATGAAGTCCAGGGAATATTATACAGACTTTGCAGAAGCACTGCCAAAGGATACAGTGATTTTAACGGCAGGATGTGCAAAGTATAGATACAATAAATTAGATCTAGGAGATATTGGAGGTATACCAAGAGTACTAGATGCTGGTCAATGTAATGATTCTTACTCATTAGCAGTGATTGCCATGAAGTTAAAGGAGGCCTTTGAACTTGATGATATCAATGAGTTACCAATCTCCTATAATATAGCATGGTATGAACAAAAAGCAGTAATTGTATTATTAGCTCTTTTATATCTAGGAGTGAAAAAAATAAAACTAGGACCGACTTTACCGGCCTTCTTGTCACCAAATGTTGCAACGGTACTAGTAGATAAGTTTGGTATTAATGCAGTAACAACAGTAGAAGAAGACATGACACAGTTTATAGGATAGTAAGAGCATAAAAACACCCTTCATGAAGAAGGGTGTTTTTGCATGAGATTGTTTATTCACATCTAATGATCTCAGCATTATCTAAAGAAGCATAGTGCATGTATCCACCTATATGCAGGATGGTATCTCCAATTTCTGGATCAATATGCATTCCCCCCATACATGGGAAGCTATGCCAATACTTAGCTACACATTTTTTTGCTTCTTCTCCTAGCTTTTTTCCTACAAGATGTTTTGCTACATTGTATCCATTTCCACAGGGTGCAGAAATGATAACCTCTGCTTTTTGAATAATATCCTCTTGATCTACAAATAGTCTTAATTTAGGCTTTCCTACTTTAAATTCATCGATAAAATCATTAATCAGTTGAAATTTACCATAGGTTAATGCACAGAAGGGTTTTGGAAAGGCATATTCTAAACCATATTCTAAACATTTTTCTATCGTTTCATCTCTAGTCCACCTGGAAACCCAGTCGTGACCTTCTTCAGGAACAATAATGGCTTTTCCTCCACTTTCCTTGATTAACTTAGGTAATTCAACTAGAATATCCTGATGTATACCTATGATAACAGCCACATCATGCTCTTTGAATTTTTCTGGTAAATGCTCTAATGGATGATCTAGAAGTAAAGGATAAACATCGGGAAGTTTGATGATGTCTACAATGTTATCCGAAAAATCTAAATCATACTGTCCTCTACACCAAAAACATTTCTTCCCACATAAGTTACAAGCTAAAGGGTCATCTTGGAAATGAGGAATAAACTTAATATTAGCAAATCTAGTGTCTAATTTTATTTCAAATAGGTCTTTGGGTAACAAGTCAGTTTTTTCGCTACAAATAATAAGTAACTTCAATACAATTACCTCCTTTTTATAAATATCTCTCGCTAATACATCTTAATAGAGAATACTTTTTCCTAGAATAGCATGTTTTTTTCTAGTGTTATATCTATTGTCTAGTTAGCTACTTAGTCAATTTCTTTTATATGTCGTTTTCCATATTATAGCAATAAAATAATAATATAGCTGTGATATCTATCACAATTAAATAAATTTGTTGCTTTACTTATGCCCTTTATCTAGCTAATAAAACCAAGAGTGTCAATGCTATAATGTTATAAGTATCATTGTTAATACTATATGAAAATTTGGAAATCATTTTCAGTATACAGGTTTACATAACATTGATATGATGATTAGGTGAATACCTATATTCTATTAGGTGAAAAAACCATAGGGGGAGAAAAATGAAAAAAATAAAAAATAAAGTTTCAAAGTTTATGGCAATTAGTATGATTATGTTGGTGGCATTATCTAGTTTTGCCTTTGCTGAAGGTACTTTGAAAGATATTGAACAAAGTTCTAGTTATGCTATGGAACCCATCAGGGAATTAGCAGTAAAAAACGTTATTAAAGGCGATGAAAATGGATATTTCAGACCTCACAACACAGTTCGTCGTGGAGAAATGATAACTATGATCGTTAGAGCTTTAGAGGTGGATACATACGATCTACCAGAAGAGGCCACTTTTAAAGATGTTCCTACAGACCACTGGGCATTTAAATATGTTGAAGCTGCCCATCGTGATGGAATTGTAAATGGTATTTCTGCT
>JAFIFG010000062.1 GCA_020832135.1 Clostridiaceae bacterium | reverse complement strand
ATAAAACCCAAATCCCATCAACCTCAAAGCTATAAGCCGGTTGATTAGATTTGGTTTTTTATTGCTATCTAGTTCTTTCTCAGGGTTTTACTTTATCCTCTTCTACTTTCTCTTTAAACTAATAGAGTAATTTAAAGGAGGTATGAAGAGAGGCTTTGATTAGTTCCACTCTAGCTTTAGTTGTATAGCATTTTTTAGGATGTGTTTTAATAAAAGCATTATTTAAAAATAATTTTGAATATTTAAACTTATTTAAATATTAACAAAAATATGCATAATAATAAATTTTTTTGAATTTTTTAATATATTCAATTGATTTAGAAACGTTTTCCTGATATAATCGTAAACTAGAAAGGGGGGGATGAAGTTAAGTAATGCTTGTTATGTGCTGAATTCTGAAAAATATAATTATTTCAGTATATTCAGAAAACTAAAATTAGACAAATGAATATTCTTTAATTAATTTCGTTAATAAAAAAACAAAATTACCCCAATATTTAAAATCGTATAATTAAAAAAATAAAAATGGAGGGATATTTTTGGAAACATTAAACGGTATTATTGGACAAATAGGAAGTTTTTTGTGGGGATGGCCCTTGCTTATTGCACTTTTAGGTACACATATTTTTCTAACATTTAGACTTAAATTTATTCAAAAACATATGGGAACGGCTATAAAGCTGTCGGTAACAAAGGATGAAGGTTTTTCTTCAGGAGATGTTTCGCAGTTTTCGGCTCTTGCCACATCCCTTGCTGCTACCATCGGTACGGGAAACATCGTAGGGGTTGCTACAGCAATGTCTATAGGAGGACCTGGAGCAGTGTTTTGGACTTGGGTTACAGGAGTTTTAGGAATATCTACAAAATATGCAGAGGGTCTTCTCGCTGTAAAGTATAGGGTTAAAACGAAGGATGGCACTATGGCAGGTGGGCCTATGTATGTTATAGAGCATGGAATGGGTAAAAAATGGCTTGCTATATGTTTTGCCTTATTTACATCTATAGCTGCCTTTGGTATAGGAAATATGGTACAGGCAAATTCCATGGCCTCTATGGTTAGTGAAACTTTTGGAATTGCCACATGGATTACTGGTGTTGTTACGGCAATACTTGTTGCAGCAGTTATCTTGGGTGGTGTTCAAAAAATAGCTAAGGTGTGTAATATACTAGTTCCATTTATGGCACTTTTTTATGTTATAGGATGTCTTATCATACTTGCTATAGGGTATAGAACCATACCCGCCTCTATAGTGCTTATACTTCGATCTGCTTTTACTGGACAAGCTGCATTAGGTGGGTTTGTAGGCTCTACAATGATGATGGCATTGAGATTTGGAGTTTCAAGAGGGCTTTTCTCTAATGAATCAGGATTAGGGTCAGCTCCTATTGTTTCAGCAGCTGCCCAAACTAGAAATCCTGTAAGACAGGCCTTGGTTTCAGGCTCGGCTACATTCTGGGATACGGTAGTGGTTTGTGCTATAACAGGACTTGTTCTTACCAATACAGGAGCATGGAAGTCCGGACTTGACGGAGGTCTTATTACTCAAGAAGCTTTTACAACCATACCAGTTGTGGGGCCGCTTGTGTTAACTGTAGGGTTAATAACCTTTGTTTTCTCAACTATACTTGGGTGGTCATACTATGGTGAGAAATCAATACAATATCTGCTAGGAGATAGTATAGTAAAGCCTTATAGAATTCTTTGGGCCATTATGACCTTCTTTGGAGCTATATTCTCCTTGGAGTTTGTATGGAATGTGTCAGACCTTATGAATGGACTTATGGCTCTTCCTAACTTAATATCACTTGTGGCCCTAAGTGGTGTCTTAGTAGCTGAAACAAGGAAGTATTTATGGAATGACAATCTTGATGCTATAGATGATAGTGAAGAAATAAAAGTATCTTAAATAATAATTTAGCAAAATATTAAAACAAGCCATGGCAAGGAGTAAGGTTGCCATGGCTTGTTTTGTATTGGCGGATAGCCCCTTTCTTTTTATTCAAGCGATAGGGAAGTTCTAAATTTTATACTAGTTTTTCGGAGGTTTCCCTGACACCAACTTATCAAGTTATTGAGAGAATGATTTTCATTAGGAACGATGAAGATACAGGTTTCAAATGCTTCAATGAAGCAATCAAAAGTACTTATGTAGACAATGATTTAGTCTTCGATGCAGAAGTTACTTTAGGAGTTAACTATAGTAAGAATAAAATTTGTAATACCTACAGGGAGATTCTTACCTTAGCCCCCTATTAGATTGATAGGTTTGCATATGTCAATAAATTATGAACTAGTCATCAATCAAATCTGCTGCTCTAAGTAAATTTCTAATAGCTGTTACTGCTTCGGCATAGGTGAATGTACCCTTTGGATCAATAGTTTCTTTAGTTTTACCCCTAAACACACCACTACTGACAGTGTTCACTACATGCTCGTAAGCCCACTCTGCAATTTGCTCTTTGTCTGTATAATATTCTATGTTATTGTTATTAATTGCAACTAAGTCTATAATGTCCATTGCTTTGGCATACATGGTCATAGCTTCTTCTCTACTAATTTTTGTGTTAGGTTTAAAAGTATTATCTGGATAACCTGTAATGATGCCATAGTCTGTGGCGATAGTGATGGCTGTAGCTAGTTCATCAGTTTCTCCTACATCTATAAATTTAGTGGTTATAATTATATCGGTTCTATAAATACCTAGAGCTTTTGTAATATACTCTGCAAATTCGCCTCTTGTGATAGGTCGGTCCGGTGTAAAGGTTTCTGGATTTTTTATCACAAGTCTAGCTGCCATATCATTAACATATTCCTTGGACCAATGGTTTTCTACTGTTGGCACTATAATGGAGTTTCCAATTACAGCATAGCTTGAGTTCGTAAGTGAATTTAGCTTTGCATACCATTTTCCATCTTTTGAAAACATCATAGTAGGTATATGTGAAAATGTACCGTCTTGATTATACACAATACCCGTAGTTATTTTTTCTAGCTCTATACCTGCTGGGATTTGTAATATTCTAGATACGTAGTTTGAGAATTTTGAAACTGTGACTTCTTTTACTTTTCCAGTATTTGCTGTTGTTTTTGCTACAACTCTAAATTCTAATGGTGATGTGAGTACTTCATACCCTTGGGCTTTGCCTTTTTCTACTACCTCTTCTGCTTCTGCTTTATTTAACTTTCTGATCTCCACATTAACTTCAATATCCTTCAAGCTTTCTGGTTTTACATTTAGGTTTGATGCTATCTGATGGATACCTATTTCCTTGGCTGGAATAATATAATTTACATCTTCCGTGATAATAGAAATGGAAAAATCATTTTGCTCCATCTTTTCCACAATGTCACCTGTCAGGATACTTTGAATTTCATGGACATCTTTAAATGTTATAGGTATCTCTAACAAATTTTCTCCTGCTGTGTCAGTTGATTCATTTTCTTTTAGGATCTGATCTATCCTTTGATTGAGCACATTAGAATCTATTTTAAACGCTACTCTTTTTTCTCCATTGATTTCACTTAAGACTTCCGTACCTGCTATCTCTTCCTGTCCATTCACAATTATACTTGTGCCTGTTTCTTCAGCTACAGGTTGTATGTTTGAATCTGAACGCGAATCTGAATTTACATCTGAACTTGAATTAGATCTACGGTTTCTGGTATAGACTGCTGTAATCGTTACATCGCTTGTTACATTAGTAAAATCTATATCCCACCCAGTAAAGGTATATACTGATCTGGTAGGATTGTTAGGTGCTGTTGAAGCCTCACCATGATCTACTACTTCTGTCTTTAGTACACTATTATCATGGTCTTTAAAGATCACTGTATATTGTCTAATATCATATTGAGCGATTACCTCTAAGTTAGAGGTTATATTATTAAATGACTTATTCCATCCAGTAAAGGTGTATCCTTCTCTTGTAGGGTTACTAGGGGAGGTTGCTTCCTCGCCATGATTTACTGTTTCTGTCTTTAATATACTAGCATCATAGTCCTTAAAGGTTACTGTATAGGTTGGAATTGGAAGAGGATTTACTGTCACATCTGCTGATAATGGACTTATTCCGATAGCTAATTTATTTGGATTTAGTGTAATCGTACCTATTCCTGTATTACTCAAACTACCATATACTGATGCTGTTACTGTATGATTACTATGACTAACTTCTCTTATACTCAGACCACTAAAAGCACCACTTAAACTTAAATCTGAAGCATACACCGTTTTAGTAACAGTATTGTTTTGAATACTTAAAGTAAATGTTTCACTAAAGTCCTCATCAATTATGACATTGTTCGGACTAGCCAACATAATATTACTTTCATTTGATAGCCATTTAGCATATAGCATAGTATTTTCTTTTACTTTATCGGTACTAAAACTCCATGAATCAGTTAGAGTCTCATCCTTATACCATCCTACAAAGGCATATCCTTCCCGAGTTGGAGATACTGGTTCTATAATTTTTGAACTATAATTTACTGTTTTCTCTGGTACTTCACTACCTCCTTGGGAGTTAAATGTAACTATATACTGGTTAATATCGTATTGTGCTATAACGTCTAAATCAGTTGTTACATTAGCAAATGCCTTATTCCATCCAGTAAAGGTATACCCTTCTCTGGTGGGGCTACTAGGCGCTGTTGCAGCCTCACCATGATATACTACTTCTGTCTTTAGTAGACTACCATCATAGTCTTGAAAGGTCACTGTACTATACAGACTGATGAATATATGTCTATTAGTCTCTGCATAGGCCTTAGCTGTAGAATCATCAAAACCATATATTTTAAGGTTAGCTTGATTCCACAGAAAAACACCACTATCAAATTCTATATCCCTGCTTAAAATAGTTACATTGGTTATTTTATTACTTGCAAACCCCAATCTTCCAATGCTAGTTATACCTTCTGGTATGTTTACACTAGTTAGTTGATTATTGTAAAATGCCCCATCTCCAATACTAGTTACACCTTCTGGTATGTTTACACTGGTTAGTTGATTATTGTAAAATGCATAATTCCCAATACTAGTTACACCTTCTGGTATGTTTACACTGGTTAGTTGATTATTGTAAAATGTATAATTCCCAATATTAGTTACACCTTCTGGTATATGTATGCTAGTCAGCCGGTTATCGAAAAATCCCATATCTTCAATAGCAATTACGCTTTCCGGTATGTGTACACTAGTTAGTTGATTATTGGAAAATGCCCGAACTCCAATACTGGTTATTCCTTCTGGTAAGTGTATACGTGTCAATCGTTTATTGAAAAATGCCCAGTTTCCGATACTGGTTACAGGGACCCCATCAATGGTGCTAGGTATGACCACATCTTTTGGCCCGTCATTACTATATCCAGTTATTGTACCTGTGTGAGGAGTAAAAGAAAAGTACTCTTCAGGTGTGGATATAGCAGCATTCTCTCCAGTGGCGAACCTTTTAAAATTGGAGGCTCCTCCATTAGCAATAACCCTTAGCACATGTTCTCCATCGTTTATGTTATTAGGAAAACTATAATTTAAGACGCCATCATCACCGTTATTAAAAGAACCATTTTGTTTTATATCATCTATATAAA
>JAFIFG010000056.1 GCA_020832135.1 Clostridiaceae bacterium | reverse complement strand
CATCGGTGTACCATCCACCAAAAGTATAACCTGTCTTTGTTGGAGGAACTGGACTTATGGCTTTTCCATTGTGATCAATAGTTTGGTTTGCTACTGGACTTCCACCATCTACGTTAAAGCTTACAGTATATTGGTTGATGTTCCATTTTCCATAGAGAGTGGTATTTCCTGTTACTACATCTGTTGCAAAAATCCATTGATTAAAATATCCTACATCTTTGTACCATCCGCCAAAGCTATAGCCTGTTTTTACTGGCTCTTCTGGTGGGGTTAAAAGTGTGTTAAAGTCCCTTGTTTGACTTGCCACTGGGCTTCCCCCTTGGCTATTGAAAGCTACTGTATATTGATTGATATCCCATTTTCCAAATACAGATGTATCTTGGGTAATTGGTGTATTTTCAAAGTCGAAGTCTGTTGTAAAGCTGCCATCGGTATACCATCCATCAAATGTATGACCTGTTTTTGTTGGAGCTGGTACGGGTCTTGTGGCTTTTCCATTGTAATCCACTGTCTGAGTTGGAACTGGCGTCCCTCCATCTACATCAAAACTGACGGTATGTTGTGTTATTTCTTCAGGAAAATAGGAATTATACATCGTTTCTATTTCTGTTGGGGTCAATTCTCTACCATAAATAACCATATCATCTATAAATCCATTAAAACCCCTATTACCGATAACCCATAAGGCTTCCTTGTAACCGCTATTAATATTTATTGATTCTAAGTAGCTATCACTAGCTGAAATTTTTCCATTGATGTAAAGTTTTACGTCATCTCCATCCCAGATGTAAGTAACTAAGTACCATTCACCTATTTCTATTACTTCACTTGACTGTAGTTGTGTCCCCATAAAATCCATATGTATTTTTTTATCAAATGCATTATATTCTATGTATAATCCGGCATTATAGGAGGTCAAGAATTCCCAAATACCTTGACTGACATCTTCTTCTATTCTGACAAGGGATGATACTGTAATCTGGTTATTTGTCCCTAAATCTGATAAATTGTATAGTCCGTCCCCCATTGGATTAGCACTCCACCAACTATAAATAACTGTAGATCCGTCAAAATAGGCAGAATAATTTCCTTCTTTATAAACTGTGTTGTCAAACTGCACAGAACCCACCCAATCCTGATTTATATGCACATTACCGTTTTCGTCAAACCTGTTGCTCTCAAATCTCCACCTTATATTATAGTCCTCTGGTATAGAATTACTAGCATAAACAGATAAATTATTAATTGATATAGGTATTACCATACAAATTACTAATAACAAAGATATCATTTTTTTTAATTTCATATTATTCCCCCTGTTCTTGTAGTATATTTCTAAGCTCCTATGCAACATTTTTTGACCATTAAATGAGAAATATCCTTACTTTCTTTCTTTTTTCTCCCCACTACTTATCCTACTAATAATTATCAATTTAGTCGATATTTGTAGATATTTGTTAATATACTTATCTATTCGTTATATTATAAATAATTCCTTCTTAAATTAACCTAAAGAAATCTTTAGATTAATTTAAGGTACAGTAAGGTAAGCGTACAAAAAAAAGACTCAAAACACGCTAATCTTCAACGGTTTTAAGCCTTTATTCTCAATATATAGTCCTGAACATTACTCCTAAAACAATCTTTTGTTACCAAGTTTTTTTACTTGCTATTCTTTTCACATTTTTGGATAAGAAGTTTCCTGAAGCGTAATATTATATGCGCGGTTTCTGGTTATTTCCGTTCCTATAATACTATTTAATGATTATTATATCAGACTATAGTGTTCATTTCATTGAACCCTTCCTTTTTCGCACTTAATCTCTAGGATACTAGAATCACCCTTGACAGGTCATATTTGACTAACAGAAGTTTACAAATATATTTCCATTCAGTACCATGTACATCCAGCTATCTAGCCCTATTATTTAGATTGTTTAACTTTCATATATCTCTAAATTTCTATGTCAGTCTCAACACCTGACTTAAATACAACCGTAAACCTCTCTTCAAAAACTGTCACTTTCTCAATGAGCCTCCTTACCAGCTGTTCATCATATTCTTCTAATAATTCCGGTTGCTCATCTAAAAACTCGGCCATCTCCATAATGCGTTGTCTTTTTCCTTCACGCTCTGCACTTTCAACTAAAGCACTTTGCTTCAATTCCCTAAGGCGATAGATCTCATCAGCGACTCCCTCATAATCCGCTTTGGAGTTGGCCAGTCTTAATAATTCTTTTTGAAGCTCGTCCAGTTTTTCATCAATATCTTTTGTGGCTTTGTCACATTCTTCATTCAAAACGGTGGCAATATTTTCTTTTAAGAATGCTAGGAAAGTGCCTTTTCCGGCTAGCACCTCGTTCATTGCTTTTACAACTGCTGCCTTTAAAGTCTCTTCATTGATGGTTGGGGAGGGGCAGTCGGAACCCTTTTCTTCAAGGCGGCTGACGCAGCGCCAGACAATAGACCTGCATCCTCGATTGTTCTAGTGGACCCTTCTATAAATCTCACCACATTCTGAACAGTAGACAATGCTGGACAGAGCGTACTTACTGCTGTATACTCGTTTCTTTCCATTCTTTCCTGTATAAAGGTTGGCCCGCCTTACCAGCTCCTCTTGCACCTGCATGAAAATTTCGCGCGGGATAATGGGCTCGTGGCTGTTTTCAACATAGTATTGAGGAACAATGCCATTATTAATGACTCTTTTCTTGGAAAGGAAGTCGACGGTATAGGTCTTGTGTAAAAGCGCATCACCGATGTACTTTTCATTCTGTAGTATTTTCTTAATGGTTTCCGGTCGCCATTTTTTCTTGTTTGCCGCTGTCAATATCTCTTCTGCCTCCAATCCTCGTGCGATTTGCAGCAGGCTTGCGCCTTCAAGGTACTCTCTGTAGATGCGTTTTACCACTTCTGCTCCTACCGGATCAATCACCAGTCGCTTGTTTTCATCTTTGGTATACCCGAGAAAGCGGTTATGGTTGACCTGAACTTCGCCTTGCTGGTATCGATACTGAATGCCTAGCTTCACATTTTGGCTTAGGGATTGGCTCTCTTGCTAGGCCAGGGAAGCCATGATGGTCAGCATAATTTCACCCTTGGAGTCCATCGTGTTGATATTCTCTTTCTCGAAAAACACAGCAATGTCTTTATCCTTTAGCTGCCGGATGTACTTCAAGCAGTCCAGGGTGTTTCTGGCAAATCGACTGATTGATTTGGTAATGATCATATCGATGTTGCCTTCCATGCAGGCCTCAATCATCCGATTAAACTCTTCACGCTTTTTTGTATTGGTTCCTGATATTCCGTCATCTGCAAAGATTCCAGCGAGTTCCCACTCAGAGTTTCCTTCAATATAAGAAGTGTAGTGCTTCACCTGAACATCATAACTGGAGGCTTGTTCTTCACTATCCGTTGATACTCTGCAATAAGCCGCTACTCGAAGTTTCGGTTTTGCTTCCTGCTTTTCACCATTTCGCTTACGGGCACGTGCCGGTATGACCGTAACGCTTCTATTCATTGCCATCTTCAATCACCTCGCTTTCTATCAAGCTGTAAGCATACTCTGCCTGTTTAAACGGATCGTCATAAAGCTGTTCTGGTTTTGGCATAGAGAACCGATATCTCATGTGTTACCCAGCGTTTAAACTTTTTAGCTTCTGGCTTTCGGGAAAGCAAGATGACACTATAAAGTCCGCTTTCGTTGATAATGGTTACATCTTGTCTTCCTCCAGGGGTGTCGACACTATCGACTCCCTTTTCATCACTATCCAGACGGGCCATCACATCTCGACTGTTTCCAATTTCTAGGACACTGCAAACATCTTTGAGTACCCACCAAGGGCTACCATTTTTCACGACCGTTCTGACTGTACTGCCTTCGTAGTTGAACACTTTTAAATCTTTCATAGCAAAACCTCCAGCATATAAGTTGTAGGGCGACAAAATCTTGCCCTCACCTATAAGCCAAAAAAGAGGAGGTATCGAACCCCCTCCATTTAATCTTTCTGATAAAAGTTACACTCAAATCCATCAGCACGAAGCATAAGCCCCTTCGCCCAAGTCGGAATCTGGCTCATAAGAGCGCACACTTTCTCTACAGATTCTTCTTTGGGAGCTTCTAGAACCACCTCGTCATGGACATGCATGACAATCCGGTAACCAGCTTTATCTAAATTTCTCATAGCATGACAAAGAAGATCTCTTGAAATGGCTTGGACGATGTTTTCGACAAATTTCGGGCCATAACTATCAATCCGTTCCCATTTCTTTGTGGCACCGACGCCTTCATATGTTACAGATTCGCTGCCAAAGCTATTAAGGCCCATCCTTGGTTTTACGTAGGATAGCTGTCTCCCGGAGGGGAGCCAGATTAGAAGCATACCGCTTCGGTACTCAAAGCGGATGCGATGGGTTTGAGTTTTACTTCGTTCCTTAACGGTATCTTTCGCCGCTCCATCAACATCCCACCATAACCTGACGATATTGGGATTGGCATTTCGCCAGACATTAACCAGTGGTTTTAGTTCTTCTTCTGTAAGGCCCATCTCCAGAGCGCCCATTGCTTTTAAAGCTCCTACTGAACCGCCATAGCCAAGGGCTAGCTCTGCTATTTTACCTTTTTGCCTGAGCGGACTTCCTTTGGTCATTTCCTCTAATGGCACTCTAAACATTTGGGAAGCAGACGCTTCATAGATTTTTCCATGTGTAGCAAAGACTTCGTTTCGCCAGGTTTCTCCTGCAAGCCACGCAATGACGCGAGCTTCAATGGCACTAAAGTCCGCAACAATAAACTTGTGGCCCTTTTTCGGCACAAAAGCAGTACGGATCAGTTCTGATAAGACGCCGGGAACAGAGTCGTATAAAAGCTCTAGTGCATCAAAGTGACCACCTCTAACTAATTGTCGTGCTTGCTCCAAATCTGGGAGGTGATTTTGGGGGAAAACGTCCTGAAATAAATACCTCTGAAGAACCGGAGATGCTGATTCTTCCAGAAAATGAATTTGCTATTTTAGTTGATGAAACAAAGTTCGCAGATTTCACCAGTAAACTTTCAGAAGAAGAGAATATTCAAGTTATTTACTTCGTAACAAATTCTGAGGACGCTTTTCGAGAAATGACTGCTGGAGTAAAAGCTAATAACACATATCAGTTATATCGTGATTATATCGATAATTTTGTACTGGGAAGTAGGAGGGATTCATAGATGAGAGATATATTATTTCCTTTTCAAGAAACAGCTCTTGACGAATTGCATGATAAAATCAAAAAGGCTCATGTAATGTGGAGCGAACGAGATCCACAAATTATCTCCTTTTCTGCACCAACTGGTTCAGGAAAAACTATCATAATGACAACACTTTTCGAAGATATTCTATATGGTAGTGCAGATGGTATTGGAGATCCTGATTCCATCTTTGTATGGTTATCTGACTCCCCTGAGCTCAATGAACAAACAAGGCTAAAAATTGAAAGTAAATCCGACAAAATACAAATTCGTGACATGGTGACAATTGATTCGAATTTCAGTTCTGAGTACTTTGAGGGAGGACATATTTATTTTTTAAACACTCAAAAACTAGGTACTGATAAATTACTAACTGGAACCTCCGATACTCGTCAATATTCTATTTGGGAGACACTTACTAACACTGCCAAACGAAATCCAAAACAATTTTATGTTGTAATTGATGAAGCACATAGAGGTACCCATACATCTGTTCAAGCGGAGAACAAAGCACAATCTATAATGCAAAAATTTATCAAAGGTAGCACGGAAGATGGACTTTGTGTCATGCCTTTAGTTATCGGTGTGACTGCAACTCCACAGAGATTCGATACCTTGATTGCAGGAACCACATCAACCGTTCAAAAAGTTATAGTTCCACCTGAACAGGTTCGTGAATCTGGTCTATTGAAAGATAGAATAATCATTCATTATCCAGATATCCAATTAAGTGCTGATATGACAATGTTTAAAGGTGCAGTTGATAACTGGCGTAAAAAAGGTGCCCATTGGAAAACTTACTGTGACCGAGAAGATGAAAAAATGGTGAATCCTATTCTAGTTATTCAAGTTGAGGACGGAAATGATCGTGAAGCAACTCATACTGATTTAGGAACTTGTCTAGAATTGCTTGAGGAGACACTAGGACGAAAATTGCAGCCAGGAGAAGTTGTTCACACTTTTAATGACCACGGCACTCTTAATGTTCGTGATGTAGAAATCCAGCAAATCGAAGCTTCACGAATTAATGACGATGATAAGGTTATGGTTGTATTCTTTAAAATGAATCTTTCTACTGGTTGGGATTGTCCAAGAGCTGAAACAATGATGTCATTCCGTAGTGCGCAGGATTACACTTATATAGCTCAGTTATTGGGGCGTGTAATTCGTACACCTTTAGCTAGAAGGATATCTTCTGATGCTGAACTTAATAGCGTTAGTTTATTCCTTCCATATTTCAATGAGGAAACAGTAGAGAATGTTGTTAAGGCTCTCCAAGACAGTGAAGCTATATTGCCGACAGAAACTGGGACTAGCAAAGAACTCGTCACTCTTGACCGCAACTTAGAATTTACAGACGTATTTGATGCAATGGACTCTCTTATTACTTATAATATAGATTCAGTACGTAAGCAATCACCACTAAAGCTATTAATACAGATATCGCGCGCATTAACTATGGACGGTATTGACCTGGGAGCTCAGAAAGCTATAAAAAATGAAGTCCTATCAAAAATGACTAACGAAATTAATAGGATCAAAGAGAATGGCGATTTTGATGAAAGAGCAGCTTCAATCACCGGTTTTTCACTCGGCACACTGACATTTGACTATGGAGATAACGCATATTCCTTTGACGAAGCATCACAAACTATGACGGTAACAGAATTTGATATTTCAAGACATTTTGAACAAGCTGGGAGGCTTTTAGGAGAAGGTTTGCACAAAGAGTATTGGATTCGCAATAGTACACGAGATCACATTGAAGTAAAAATAGAAATTATAGTTTTAACGAATGATACGGATGCAATGGAAAAGTTAAATGCTTATGCAGAAGAAAAGTTTATTGCATTATATGATGATAATAAAAGGCCTATATCCAAGCTAAACGAAGCACGTAAGACTTTTTATGAGAGACTAACGAATGCTTCAGCTAAACCCATCTCTGTTCCCTGGATATTGCCAGACTCAATTGATGTTTCTGTTCCGGAGAACAGCACAGCTTATGATCAGCATCTCTATTGTTCTGAAGATGGTCAATTTCACACATCATTGAACCCATGGGAAAAAGGGGTTGTTGAAGAAGAACTCGAAAACGGTGCTGTTTGTTGGCTTCGAAACCTTGACCGTAAGAAATGGTCGCTTGAAATTCCGTATGAAGTTAGTGGTGTTACCACTTCTATGTTCCCGGATTTAGTAATTGTACGTGCTGATTCTCAAGGTTATGTCTTTGATATTTTAGAGCCACATGATCCTAGCCGAAAAGACAACTATCCTAAAGCGGTGGGACTGGCTAAGTTCGCAGAAAAGCACTGGGACAAATTCGAAAGAATTCAGTTAATAAGACTAAAAAAAGGTGTTGATGGGCGGGAGCACTTCTTCCGTTTAGACATGGGTAAGACAACGATTAGAAATAAAGTGCGCGGCATTACATCTAACGAGGAGCTTGACAGAATTTTCGATACAGATGCTGTGAGAGAAGATTAAATCCTACATCTAAGCTATCTCCTCAACCCCTATGAAAATAAGCATTATCTAATCTGTCAACTCAACCCTATCACTTTAAGGGTGGTTGATATGTTCCAATAAACAATAAAAACAAGGGTTTCCTGATATGAGCACCTCCGGTAAAACTGCCTCGAGAAAAACTCAGTATCTGGAAACCCTTTATTTATGGGCATTTCTAACCTTTTTATTTATCAACCCTTGACATCAATACTACGCACTCAACATGAGCCGTATGCGGAAACATATCCACCGGCTGTACCTCTACGGTTTTATATCCCCTTTCTTCTAAATAACCTAAATCTCTAGCTAATGTAGCTGGATTACAAGAAACGTATACGATTCTTTCAGGATTCATATTGACCATCGTCTCTAGTACCTTTTCATCACAGCCCTTTCTTGGAGGATCTACTACCACTACTTCACCTTTTTTTCCTTCATTATATAATTGTGGTATAACTTCTTCTGCCTTGCCTACATAGAATTCTGCATTGGTGACATTATTAATGAAAGCATTTTCTTTAGCATCATTTATAGCTGCATCTATTACCTCTACACCTATTACCTTTTTAGCTTTTTGTGCTAAAAATAGAGATATAGTTCCTATGCCGCAATAGATATCAAATACATTCTCTTCTCCTTTTAATGCTGTATATTCCAAAGCCTTTTCATACAATACCTTTGTCTGCATAGGATTTACTTGGAAAAAGGATAGGGCTGAAATGTGAAATTTCAAATCTCCTATGTAATCTACTATTTTATCTTCACCATAAATAGTATGGGTTTCTTTTCCAAAAATCACATTGGTATTTCTATCATTTATATTATGTACTATGCTTTTCAAGCCTTTGATTCTCTCTTTAAGTGTTTCTATAAGCTGCTCTTTGTGGGGTAACTCTTTATCATTTGTAATAATCACCACCATTATTTCTCCAGTAGTGAAACCTGTTTTTGTTACTACATGTCTAATTAAGCCTTTCCTAATTTTTTCATCATAAACACTTATTCCATATTGGTCTATATATTGTCTCATAATCTCTACTACTTCTTTATTTATAGGTGATTGAATGTGACAATGGTCTGTATTTACTATTTCATGGCTCCCTTTTTTATAAAAACCCATGATGGCTTTGCCTTGTATGGTTCCTACAGGGAATTGTGCTTTGTTTCTATAACCGTAGGGATTTTCCATACCTAGGGTAGGATGTACAGTTGTTTTTATTTTTCCTATTCTTTCTAGAGTTTCTTCTACCCTTTTTCTCTTAATATCTAATTGGGCTTGATAATCCATATGCATGATTTGACACCCACCACATACATTTGCTAAGGAACACATAGGGTTTACTCTGACTTTTGAAGGGGTGATGATTTCAATTGTCTTCCCTATTGCATAATTTTTCTTCACAGTGGTAATCTTAATTTCTAATTCATCCCCTGGTATTCCACCCTCTACAAAGACAGTAAATCCGTCTATACGACCTACGCCTTCGCCACTATGTCCTAAATCTTCTATCGTAATATTATATTTCCTATTCTTTTGTAGCATTTTGTATGACACTCCTCTTTTATCTGTTTGTTTCTGTCTAATTAAATCACTTATGTTTTATTTTACACTATTTTACCACTTTCTTGGCAACTTTTGTTCTACGGTTTTTGTTTACCATATGTATACCCTATATTATAATATATATTAACTATCACATAGATGGACAAGCTTAGAAAGGAGTTGGAAAAAATGGTGCGATCTCTTACTACTATTATTTTACTTATTATGATTTTTATAACGGCCTCAGGTATACCTTTGTATGCTGATACAATGCATTTAGATTTGTTGCAAAATGCTAGAGTTTCAACAGAAGATACTATTGTTTTAGATAGTAATATAACCATGTTATCACCATCACATCCTCAACTGGAGATAACTTTAACCTCAAGTTCTAAAGCTTTACCTATCGAATTTAATGAAACACAGCCCGTTACAGTCTTCTTATACCACGATGAGGATAGAGTAGCCCCTATTAATTTATTAGATGCAGACCCTTCATTTTCAAGGATTGAAAAGAATATTATTTCTGACGAATCATTTTCATTCGTACTTGACCTGCCACAAAAACTTTTAGATGTTCCAAATGGTAATTATGAATTAGAGGTACAACTACATATTGTAAACATGGAAAATCCCGTCACCTCAAGTAGGTTGCCTTTATCTTATAATTCAGAAGCCACCTATATTCAGGCTTCTAACTCTATTGTTGGAAATAAAACTGCTTTGACTTTATATTTCCCAGACAATAACTCTAGCTACTTAATCCCAATTACTAGAACTATTCCCTATACCAATAGACCTTTAAGAGCTACCCAAGATCATCTATTAAAAGGGCCTCATGAAGCTTTAGGTTTGCTTGAAGGTGCTTCTATTCCTGAAATACAAGGATTAGGCTTAAGTAGAGGTATTGCACAAGTGTATTTTTCAGACAACATAGGTGTCTATGGTGAATATGCCTCTTCTGCTAGAATGGCTGTTTCAAGTATTGTAAATTCTTTGTCCTCTATAAGAGAGGTTGATGGTGTTCAATTTTATTTTAATAACAAAATAGTCAAGGAAGGCTTTCATGGTATGATTATGGACGAGCCTATATATAAGGATATGAATCCTAAGATTTTCGTTGGTTATATAACACCAAAAGACCGTATGCTATTATTGCCTTTACCTGCAAACAATGAAAATTTATCTGTTACAGAAATATTTAAATCCCTTAAATTTAGTAATGAATTTGTTAATTACAGCTACACATTACAGCCTAGTGTTCCTAAGGATGTGGAGCTATTGGATTATACTCTTGAGAAGGGTATATTAAGCCTTCAGATAAACAGTCAGTTTATAGAAACTTTTTATGATGATTATAATAGAGGGGCATTTATGGTTGATTCATTATTGTATACATTTTCTTCTTTAGACGATGTAGATTCAATAGAGTTCCATATAGAAAACCCTCCATCTACTCTACCTGATGGTGTCATTCTCAATAAGCCTATAGTCCCCGCTAATTACATAAACCCAGAAACATACTAAGCAGAGACTCCTCTGCTTTTTCTTTTGCAAAAAAAATGAGCACCATAATGTGCTCTAAGTGATTAGAATCAGTTGCCTCTTGATTTTCGAATTGCCTGTTAAGCATTATTTACCAATTTGGTAAAATTTATACCTATTTATCTTATATGCTATTTTCTATAATAAAATGTAAATGTTCCTTCTTCAATCATTCGACTAATTTTTCTCCTAATAGCTACTTTTATTGCTGTTCGTGTAAAAGGCAATACTAGAGAAAACCCTACGATATCAGTAAATATTCCAGGAGTTAATAAGAATGCTCCTCCCACGATTACACATAAACCATTTATTAGCTCATCTCCTGGCATCTGTCCCTGTGCCATTTCTAATTTAATTCGCCTTATGACACCTCTGCCTTCACTTCTAGCTAAGTATGCACCCACTACACCTGTTATAAATACAATAAGCAACGTATTTAATAGACCTATGTGACCACTTATTCTTAATAGAACAGCTAACTCCACAATAGGTATAATGGTGAACATTAGGATCAATTTTAATAACATAGCAACACCTCTTTAGGAAGTTTTTACTCCATTTTACTCTAGTCTTACTGTCAGACTGTCATAAAGACCAGGGTGAGTCTTTTTAAAATTAATAGGCTTAAAATTGTTATCTACAAAGGCATGGGTAGTTGTGCCTGTAGCCAGTAGTTTGTCATCAGTTTTTTTTAATATATTATATTGATATGTAATTCTTACACCTGTTATTTCCTTTATCTTTGTTTCTATTATAATTTCATCATCATATTTTGCTGGTGCTTTAAAATTACATTTCGCCTCCACTACAGGAAGCATTATGTTCTCTTCCTCTAGTTTATTATAGGAATAACCTAGTTCTCTTAAAAAGGATGTTCGTCCTATTTCAAACCAAGTGAAATAATTCCCATGATAAACAACCCCCATTTGATCCGTTTCTTGATACCTCACTCTAACTTCGCTAAGATTTTTCTTCAATGATGTATCCTCCTACCATAACATTATTCTCTATTTATTAATTCTATATTAAAAGTTTTTTTCCTTTGTTTATTTTCTAAAAAAGTGAGCCTGCAATATAACCGCAGGCTCCATGTAGGTTTATCCTTTATACAACTTATTTGAATAAAGGGGGAGAATGTTCATTACCTTTTATATTATATGTGAAAATCATCTGTTTGGTGTTCAAAAACCAAAAGTAATATTAACTGAGTATAATTAATTTTACAGTACTCTTGTCTTTCCACTATAAATTAAACCTGTTTTAGCATCTACTGTTACAATGTCTCCATTTTTCAATTTTCTTGTAGCATTTATAGCTCCAACTATAGTTGGTTTAACTAGATTCAGACCTGCAATTGCTGCATGGCTAGTTAATCCACCTTCTTCTGTAACAATAGCTCCAGCCTTTTCCATAGCACCTATTAAATGCTTATCTGTAGATTGGGCTACTAAAATATCTCCTGGTTCTATATTTATAGGATTACTTGATGTCTCATCTACTATGACAACATTGCCAGTAGCAGCAGTTTTGCCTATACCAGTACCTGACAATACTACATCTCCTACAATATGAGCTTTGATTAAATTCGTTGTCCCTGCCACACCTACCGGTACTCCAGCAGTAATGATGACTAAATCTCCTCTTTTAATCATATCCTCCTGTAGTGATCTATCTATGGATCTAGTAATAACATCATCAGTAGTTTCCAATTCTTCAGTTAAAACAGAATTCACACCCCATGTTAAACTTAGTAGCCTTCTTACTCTTTCACTGGTGGTGGCGGCTATAATAGGTGATTTAGGCTTGAACTTTGATATCATTCTAGCTGTATAACCAGATGAAGTAGCAGTAATAATAGCAGAGGCATCTAAATCCATTGCAGTAGCACAGGTTGAATGACTAATTGCATCAGTAATGGTTCTTTCTTTTTCTACCATTTTGCTATGCAGTACTTCTCTATAATCAATTGCAGATTCTGTTCTTAGTGCAATGTTTGTCATGGTATTTACAGCTTCTACAGGATATTTCCCTGCTGCAGTTTCTCCTGACAACATAATAGCATCAGTACCATCTAAAATAGCATTAGCTACATCTGTTACTTCTGCTCTAGTAGGTCTTGGATTTCGAATCATAGAGTCTAACATTTGAGTAGCTGTAATAACTGGTTTCCCTACTTTATTACATCTTCGAATCATATCTTTCTGTGCCAAAGGAATTTCTTCTGCAGGAATTTCAACTCCTAAATCTCCTCTTGCTACCATAATACCATCGGATACTTCAATAATTTCATCTAAATTATCTACACCCTCTTGGTTCTCAATTTTAGAAATTATTTGTATGTGTTCCGCATTATTTTCTTCTAAAATTTTTCTAATAGCTAATACATCCTCCGCCTTTCTTACAAAGGAGGCAGCAATGAAATCAATATCCATATTTATACCAAACTTAATATCTCCTTCATCTTTTGGTGTGATGGCAGGAAGATTTATTTTTACTCCAGGTACATTAACACCTTTGTGATTTTTTATAACACCTGCATTTTCAACGGTACATTCTATATCTGTTTCATTAGAAATTTTTTCTACCTTTAAACCTACTAGCCCATCGTCTATTAAAATAGTATCTCCTACTTTAATATCTTTAGCTAATCCGTCATAACTCACACTACAGATAGTGCTATCTCCCATTACTTCTCTTGTGGTAATAGTAAAAATTTGTCCTTCTTCTAAATTCACTTCCGGATCCTTAAATTTTCCAGTTCTAATCTCTGGTCCCTTGGTATCTAAAAGGATAGCCACTGGAACATTCAATTCTTCCCTTACCTCTTTAATAGTTCTTATTCTTGCACCTTGTTCTTCATGGTCCCCATGAGAAAAGTTTAATCTAGCAACATTTAATCCACTTTGTACTAATTGTTTTAATACCTCTTTCTTATCGCTGGCTGGTCCTAATGTACATACAATTTTTGTTCTTTTCACTAATGTTTCCTCCCTTTATTTTATATTGAAAGTATGTCGGTTAGCTTATAAATATCTTCATGAAGCTGTTTTTTAAGACTTAAAGCTTCTTCAATATCCATGCTAAAGGTTTTATTTCCCTTTACACCTACTACTTGATTCCCTTTGTTTTCTAACAATAATTCTACAGCTGTAGCTCCCATTTTACTGGCTAAGATTCTATCAAATGCAGTAGGACTACCACCTCTTTGTAAATGTCCTAGTATGGTTGCTCTCGTTTCCATTCCAGTTTTCTCTTCTATTTCTTTCCCTAACTCAATAGCTCCTCCAACACCTTCAGCTAATATAATTAAACTATGTAACTTACCTCTGTTTCTTCCTTTTATTAGTTTCCGGCATACTTGTTCCATATCTAAGCCTACTTCTGGTATAATAATACTTTCAGCGCCTCCTGCTAAACCAGCATACAGTGCAATATCCCCACAATGTCTTCCCATTACTTCAATTATATTAGCTCTACCATGGGAAGTAGAGGTATCTCTGATTTTACTGATGGCATCTACCACCGTATTAACAGCAGTATCAAAGCCTATTGTGTAATCGGTATATTCTAAATCATTATCTATGGTTCCTGGTACTCCTATGGTGGGTATTCCTAATTCACTTAGTTTCTGTGCACCTCTAAAAGATCCATCGCCGCCTATAACCACCATACCATCCACATTAAATACCTTTAATACATTTAGTGCCTTTTGTCTGCCCTCTTCTGTTATAAATTCTTCACTTCGAGCCGTTCTTAGCATGGTTCCTCCTCTATGTATGATATCCGCCACAGAAGATAAATTCATTTCCTCCAATTGTCCATTAATCAGCCCGTCATATCCTCTTTTTACCCCCATCACCCTGCATCCTTTAAATATGCCGCTTCTTACTACAGCTCTGATGGCAGCATTCATGCCAGGAGAATCGCCTCCACTAGTTAATACTCCAATTGTTTGCATTATATTACCTCCGTTTTATCCTAGAGGGACATTTTTAGTCCCTGATATAGGATTTTAGTCCATCTCATTTTATAAGAAAAAAACTTAAGGCTTTAAACAATGTGTTTAAAGTCCGCTTTGTAATAAAATACCATGAACTTCTTCAGCTTCAGATCTAGGAACTAGTATTTCACAGGTACCTTTTTTACTAAGAGGCTTTATTTTTACCAAGAAACCTTCATTTACAAGTATTTTTTCGATATGTTCAGCATCTTCTCTAGTATTAGCCATATATACAACAGTCCACATTCTTCAAGGCCTCCTTTTTCATAGGTTTTCCTATGAGTTCACACTGTCTATTTTTTACTTAATAACAATTATATATAATTTCGTCATTATTTTCAAATAGAATTATTTAAAAAAATCCTTGATTTTAAATTACTTCTCCTTTTATAAAAGGAGAAGTAATCAATCTTCATATTTTACTTTAACACATTCCTCACCAAATACTTCAGTTAATTCTTCAATTAAGTCTTCTTTCAATTTTACCCATAAGTCCCTGTGTGCTCTTAGTTTTTTATTTTCCTTCTCAATATATACATATACAGGTACATTGCCATGATGTTTTCTAAAGATACCTTCTGCCTCTTTTAATAAACTTAAGTCCTTTTGTTCCTGCACCTTAACAAATAATTTATTCTTTTCCATTTTTGTTAAGGATTTTACTTTATTAACTAATATTTTAGGCTGTTCTTCATCCTTTAAGTTTAATAACCCTTCTATTACAACAAAGCCTTCCTCTACAATTAAATTGTTGTATCTAGATAGTGCCCGTGGAAAAACTATGCACTCCACAGTACCAACTAAATCTTCTATAGTAATGAAGGCCATTAATTCGTTGTTCCTAGTAGTTTTTGTAACTTTTTCTATAATCATTCCTGCCACTATAATGTTTTGTCTATCTCTATATTTACTTTCTGTTGGATTTTCTACTATTTCCAATAGATCTCCACTATTGGCAGTGGTGAAATCTTTTAATTCTTGATGGAATTCAGCTAATGGATGTCCACTTATATAAAGACCTAATACTTCTTTCTCCATACCTAGCTTAATCTTATCATTAAATTCTTTAATATTCGGTGCTAAATCATTTTTGAAACTAATACTATTTTCTTTATTGATATCAAAAAGTCCTATTTGCCCATCTATGTTTCTTCTTTTATCTTGATATACACTATCTATGACTCTTTCATAAATAGCCATTAATTGAGAACGATAAAGCCTAAATCTATCAAAGGCACCACATTTTATTAAGCTTTCTACAGCTCTTTTGTTCAAATCTTTTGATTGCACCTTTTGACAAAAATCCGTAAAGCTTGTAAAGTCCCCCTTATTTTGTCTGGCTACCACAATAGAATCAATCATACTGACACCAACATTCTTCACCGCTGCAAGACCAAAACGTATCTTATTGCCTTCTACTGTGAACTTACTAAAGCTTTTATTAATATCTGGTTGCAAAACTTCTATTCCCATGCGTTTACAATCTTGTATATATTGGGCAACCTTCGAGGTATTTCCCATAACACTAGTAATAAGAGCTGCCATAAATTCCACAGGATAATATGTTTTTAGATATGCTGTTTCATAACCAAGAACAGCATAGGAGGCGGCATGGGATTTATTGAAGGCATAATTGGCGAAATCAATCATATCATCATATATTTTGTTCCCTATATCCTCAGGCACACCATTTCTTATACATCCTTGAATTTCAATAGTACCATCTTCCTCTTCTTTACCATAGATGAAATATTGTCTTTCTTCCTCCATGACATCCATTTTCTTCTTACTCATGGCACGACGTACTAGATCACTTCTTCCATAGCTATATCCAGCCAAGTCTCGCACCACTTGCATTACCTGTTCCTGGTAGACTAAGCAACCATAGGTTACTTCTAGGATAGGTTTTAATTTTTCATGTAGGTATTGAATTTTAGAGGGATTATTTTTATACTCAATATATTTGGGGATAGAGTCCATCGGACCCGGTCTAAATAGAGATATCCCCGCCACAATGTCTTCAAAGCAATTGGGTTTTAATTCCTTCATGAACTGAATCATACCAGCACTTTCTAATTGGAATAAACCTAGGGTATCCCCTTTGCTAATAAGTTTATAAACTTTTTCGTCTTTATAGTCACAATTAGAGAAATCAATATCTATACCACGATTTATCTTTACCAAGTCAATAGCATCTCTTATAACCGTTAACGTTCTTAAACCTAAAAAGTCCATTTTTAAGAGCCCTATCTCCTCCAATGTTCCCATTGGGAATTGAGTAGTGATACTGTTTTCATGCATATATAAAGGTACATGCTTGTCTAAGGTTTTTTTGGATATAACCACACCTGCCGCATGAGTTGATGCATGTCTTGGCATTCCTTCTAACTTTTTTGCCATATCTATTAAATAATGAGCATCCCGATCTTCCTCATATAGTTTCTTTAAATTAGGGTTCATTTCTAATGCTTTATTAATGGTTATTCCTAGAGCGAAGGGAATCTCTTTAGCTATTTTGTCTACTGTATTATAGGGTAGATTAATTACACGACCCACATCCCTTATGGCTGCCCTGGCGGCCATAGTTCCAAAAGTAATAATCTGTGCAACTTTTTCTTGACCATATTTTCTCTTAACATAGTCAATTACTTCTTCCCGTCTTTCATAACAGAAATCTATATCCACATCCGGCATACTCACTCTTTCTGGGTTAAGAAAACGCTCAAAAATTAAACTATATTTAATTGGATCGATATCGGTAATTCCCAAAGTATAGGCAACAATACTTCCAGCTGCGCTGCCTCGCCCCGGACCTACCGGTATATTATGGTCCTTAGCATACTTTATAAAATCCCATACGATCAGGAAGTACTCACAGTAGCCCATTTCTTCAATTACCTTTAATTCATACTCTAGTCGTTTTTGTATTTTTTCAGAAGGATTTTTATAACGTTCTTTCAACCCTTCATGACAGAGAAACCTTAAATATTCTTGAACAGTATAGTCCTTCGGTGTATCGTATTGAGGCAAATGTATGGTATTAAAATCAAATTCCACATTACATCTTTCAGCAATTTTCACAGTGTTTTCTAGTGCATCCTTTGCATAGGGAAATAGTTTCTCCATTTCCTCAGGAGATTTCAAATAAAATTCTTGATTTGGAAACTTCATTCTTTCTGTATCCTCTTGGATTTTACCAGTTTGGATACATAGTAAAATGTCATGAGCATCTCCATCTTCTTTATGGATATAGTGGACATCATTACTAGCAACCAAAGGTATACCTGTTTCTCTGCTTAATTTTATCAACTGTTGATTTACTTCTTTTTGTTCCCTAATCCCATGATCTTGGAGCTCTAAATAAAAATTTTCTTCTCCATAGATATCTTGTAGCTTTATTGCTAATTTTTTTGCACTCTCATAATCACCTTTTAATAGATGTTGTTGTACGTCTCCCGCAAGACAGGAGCTCAATACAATTAATCCTTCACTACATTTTTCAAGTTCTTCATAATCTACTCTAGGTTTATAGTAAAAACCATCTATATATGCTTTTGACACAAGCTTAATAAGGTTTTGATAACCTTCTTGATTTCTAGCTAAAAGTACTAAGTGTCCTTGATTCTTATCTTTACTAGGGTTTTTATCCTGCATTCCACGGGCTGCTGTGTAAACCTCACAGCCTATGATAGGTTTAATCCCTTTTTTAATAGCCGCCTTATAAAAATCTACAACTCCAAACATAGTACCATGATCTGTAATGGCGATGGCTTTCATGCCTAATTCCTTAGCTCTATCCATTACTTTATCAATTCTTGTAAATCCATCTAATAGACTGTATTCCGTATGGACATGGAGGTGGACAAAGCTTCTTTGTCCTTCATGATTAGTATTTTCCTGCAACTTTTATCACACTCCTTATCTTTTTCTATTAGTTAAAATGTATCACATTCTCCTTGTTTTTGAAAGAAATTAAAATATATTAAAAGTCTACCTAAAAGATAGACTTTGTAATTTTTTTATTCAATTCATAGATAGACTCTAATGCAACAAAAATTTCTTTTTTCTCACCTTCAGCAGCTAGTTTCTCATCATATACATAATCTTTAATGCCTTCTTTTATATCCTCCTGATAGTTCACAACACTGTTTAAAATACTAGCAGCAAAGACACCTCGCAGCTGAGCTACAGTAAAAAGGGCTGCTGTTTCCATATCTGATGCTAATATTTTTTTGCTATTCCAAAATTTCATTATTTCTTCTTCCTCATCTATATAAAAAGAGTCATGACTACGAACAATCCCTGTGTGATAGTTATATTGTAGATCTTGACAGATATCAGCAATAGTAGAGGTTAATTTAAAATCAGCTACAGCTGGATAGTTCTCTTTTATATACATTTTAGATGCCCCATCTTCTCGAACTGCTGCCGTAGCAACAATCAAATCTCCAATTTTCACATTCGACTGAACCGCCCCCGCACTACCTATCCTAATGAAATATTTTGCTCCGCAAGCTATTAACTCTTCAATGGCAATAGCAGTAGAAGTTCCTCCAATACCTGTTGAAGTTATGGTCACAGGAACATCCTTATAATATCCTGTAATTGTTTTAAATTCTCTATTGTTAGCAATTTCTTCCCAACTATCTAAAAATTCAGCTACACGCATTACCCTCTTGGGATCTCCAGGCAAAAGAACATATTCTGATATGTCTTCTATAGTACATAAAATATGTGGCTGCTTCATTTCTTCAACCTCCTTCTATTTTGCATTTAATATTGCCTCCATAAAAGCTTCAGATAAACTTGGGTGTACGGTTAAATTATTTATAATTTCATCGGTTGTTACTTGGTTATGTAAAAGCACACCTAATAAGCCCACTAATTCGGATGCTTCTTCCCCCACCATCCATACACCTAAAACCCTATTATCTTTACCTATTAATACTTTTACAAATCCATCCTCCATACCCTTAGAAAATCCTCTCCATGTATCAGAGAAGGAAAAATAACCTTTTTTATAGAAAATATTTTTATGTACTAATTCATCCTCTTGAGCTCCCGCACCGGCAATTTCAGGAATAGTAAAAATGGCCCTAGGTAATACCTCATAGTTCATAATCACCATTTTGTTATATAGAATATGATTCGCCACAGCAATTCCCTGCTGAATAGCTACATGTGCCATTCCTAATATACCGTTGATATCGCCTATAGCATATATATTGGGTATATTGGTTTTTAAGTTTGAATCTACCACAATTTTATCTTTTTCTATAGCTAAGTTTAATTTTTCTATTCCATCTGGAAAATTAGGTTTTCTCCCCATCGTAATAAGTATTTTTTCTCCCTCTACTTCTCTCCCATCCTCCAATGTAACCTTCACTCCACTTTTCTCTTCAACAACTTCTGTAGCACCAAAGCCTTTATAAATCTCAACCCCTTTTTCCATTAAATAACTTTCTAGGGGTGCCACAAGGTCTGCATCATTACCCTTCAATAATGAATTTTCCTTTTCTATTAAAACCACTTCTACTCCTAATTCAGCATAAAGAGATGCAAATTCACAGCCCTCTACATTTCCTCCAACGATAATGACTTTACTGGGTAGGTTTTCAAAATCGATAGCTTCTTTATGGGTAATAATAGTTGTCTCATTCTTTTTTATATTTTTCAAACTACAGGCTTCTGTTCCAGTGGCAATAACAATATTTTTTGCTTTTATTATATTTGTTTCTATGACATAAGTATTTTCATCAACAAATTTTCCCCCACCAAAATAAAGGTCAATATTGTGTTCTTTTAGATTTGACTCCATCTTCTCTTCTATCCCTAACATTTTCTTGGCAAAAGTGCCAATCATGGTTTCCCTAAAGTTTTCCTTAGGAGTTATGGATAATTTTTTCAATGACTTTATAGATTTAACATAATCTAAAGCCTTCTTCACCGGCAGGCATCCCCATCTTAGTCCTGTTCCGCCTAGTTTTTCCTTTTCAACAAGAGCAACCTTTAAACCACCTCGACTGCAATGCAAAGCACAATAATATCCCGCTGGGCCACCTCCAATAACTAGAACATCATATACCTTTTCTTCCATCATTATTGTATTGCCCCTTCCTCTTTCTGTACTTTTTTCTTTTGCATCATATGCTTTTTAGCTACTATAAATAGTATGACTACAGTCATTAAGTAGGGTATCATTTGTGTAAACTGCGAAGGTATCCCTACAACTTGTAGGCGTATTCCCAAAGCATCAAAAAATCCAAATAACAAAGCTGCAGCAAAGGTTTTTATAGGATTAGAAGCTCCAAAGATAATAGCTGCTAGAGCTATAAACCCTCTATTGGCACTCATGTTTTCTGTAAAAAGAGTCAAATAACCTAATGAAAGATGTGCACCTGCAAAACCACAAAATACACCACATGCTATAGAACTTATATACTTCATTCTTTTAGCCCTAACCCCCACCGTTTCAAGCGCCTCTGGGTACTCTCCCGCTGCCCTTATCCACATGCCATAGGGTGTTTTATAGAGGAAAATATAGGTTAATACCACCAATACCCAGCTTATATAGACAAATACAGAGTGATTGTTGAAAATTGTATTTAGTACAGGAATTTGATCCAACAGAGGAATACTGATTCTTGGTAAGGATACAATGCCTGGTGAAGAAAATGCTCCTTTTACACCAAAAATACTTCTCAATAAAAAGATCGTTAGGCCTCCTGCAAAAATATTTATAGCAATGCCAATAATAAATTCATCAGATTTCAACTCAATAACAAAGAAACCATAAATTACTCCTATGATAATACCTACTACTACTGCTAAAACAACCCCCATAAAGGAGCTGGCAAAAAAATAGCTTCCAACTACACCAAAAAACGCTCCTAATAATATCATTCCTTCCATCCCTATGTTTAGCATACCAGCATGCATAGTAAGCAATCCACCTAGGCCTGCTAAAATTAAAGGAGTGGCTGTTCTAATGGTGTTTTGTAATAAGGATAAATTAAATACTTGTCCTAACATTTTATTCTTCACCTACCTTTTGTTGTAATTTTCTTTTCATAAGAAAATTTTTAAACATTCCCTTAAAGCCTGCTTCACCGGCAATGAATAAAATGATAATGGATTGAATTACCAGTACTAATTCAGAAGGGATAGATGTTGTATTCTCCATTGTAATAGACCCAGTTTTTAATGCGGCAAAAAAGATAGCCATAAAAACAACTCCAATGGGATTGCTTTTTACAATTAAAGCTATTAATAGTCCATCAAAGGCATATTCAGGTGAAATGTTCTGTAAAAATCTATAATGAGTTCCCAATACCTCAAAAACACCTGCAATACCACAAAGTCCGCCGGAAATAATCATGGCTATGATCATCTGTTTTTTGGCATCAATACCTCCATAGTTTGCAAAAGAAGAGTTTTGTCCTACCATTTTAAACTTATATCCAGCAGAGGTTTTTTGCATAATATAGTAAATAGTTAAAGCAATAAATGACATCATAAAAATACTTGTATTAAAGGTAGATAAAGGGACTAGCCTTGTTAATCTATAACTCCCCTCCACCATATCTGTACCTCCCATTTTCCCTTGGCTAGCAGCAAAAGGATAATTAACCAAATAATCCGTCAGTAGTATAGCTACTGTATTTAGCATAATCGTAGTAATTACTTCATCTATCTTATAACGTACCTTCAATAGAGCAGGAATAAAAGCATACATCCCCCCTACTACAGCACCTGCAATAATAGCTAGTAAAATACCCACCGGTCCTGGCAATGATGTAAAGGTAATGCCTACATAGGCAGCAGCAAAGGCTCCTAAGTATAGCTGTCCCTCTCCACCTATATTATAAATACCACTTCTAAAGGAAATAGCAGCCGCTAAACCTGTAAGAATAAGGGGCACTGTTCTTCCAAAGGTATTAGCTAAGCTATATTGAGAACCAAAGGCCCCTCTTATAAGTGCCCTATATCCTTCAAAAGGACTGCTTCCATTTGCCATCATTATAAATCCACCTATAATTAATGCTACTACTATGGAAAGAAAAAGAGAGATTAAATATTCCATATCCTTTTTATTAAATACCTTCTTCACTGCTTATGCCCCCCCTTCTTTACTAAGCTTTCGTTTACCTGTCATATATAATCCAATTTCTTTTTTGCTTATTTCTCCATTATTAAATGTTCCGGTTAATTCTCCTTCATATACGGTTATAATTCTATCGGACAATCTAAAAAGTTCATCTAATTCTGCTGAAATCAATAGAATGGCACATCCTTCATTACGTTTTTCTACAATTTGTTGATGTATAAATTCTATAGCTCCTATATCTACACCTCTAGTGGGTTGTGATATAATTAAAATTGGTGTATCAAAGGCAAATTCCCTGGCTATAACAATTTTCTGCATATTTCCCCCTGATAAGTTTTCTACCAGCACATCCTGAGAGGGTGTTCTAACATCAAATTTTTTAATGAGTGTTTCTACTCTTTGACGAATGGTTTGTTTATTTGTATGGATTCCTTTTTTAGCGTAGGGCTCTTGGTCATGAAGCCCCATCATCATATTTTCTGTAATGGTAGCATCTTTACTTAAGCCCGTAATCAATCTATCTTCTGGAACATGGGCTATACCAGACTCCCTAATTTCCCTAGGGCTTTTACCTGCTAAATTTTTACTAAAAACCATTACTTCACCTGATTCTATTTCCCTCAGTCCAGTTAAGGCCTCCACCAACTCCGACTGTCCATTGCCTTCTACTCCTGCAATACCAAGGATTTCTCCTTCCTTTACATGTAAATTCACACCCCTTAAAGCCAATAACCCTCTATTATCTCTGCTTTTTAAATGATTAACCTCTAAAATAGTCTTTCCTTCCACTGTGGTTTTTTCTAGTGGTTCCAATAATACTTCCCTACCCACCATCATTTCTGCTATTATTTGTTCACTAGCATCTTTGGTCTCCAAAGTACCTATCAACTTTCCTTGACGCATAACACTCACACGATGTGATAGTGCCATCACCTCCTGCAATTTATGGGTGATGATGATAACAGTTTTATTTAGCTCCTTTACCAATTTCCTTATAACTACAAAAAGTTCTTCTGTTTCTTGTGGTGTTAATACTGCTGTTGGCTCATCTAATATCAAGATGTCAGCCCCTTTATGCAATGCTTTTAATATCTCTATTCTCTGCTGTATCCCCACAGATACATCCCTAACCTTAAGCTGAGGTTCTACCTTCAATCCATAGGTTCTTACTAAATCCTGTGTAATCTCCACAGCCTTCTTATAATCCATAAAAATACTTCTTTTTCTAGGTTCTATCCCCAACACAATATTTTCCGCCACTGTAAAGGAGGGTAGTAACATAAAATGTTGATGTACCATACCTATACCCATATTGATGGCAACAGATGGATTAGAAATTTTCACAGCCTTACCTCTGAAAAAAATTTCTCCCTTATCGGGCTGTTGCAGTCCATAAAGTATTTTCATTAAGGTTGACTTTCCTGCACCATTTTCTCCCACAATGGCATGGATTTCTCCTTCTTCAATAGAAAGATCAATAGCATCGTTTGCCAACACACCAGGGAATTGCTTTGTAACCCCCTTAAGTTCTATCATGTCTTGTCCCACTATTCCATCACCTCTTTCAGCAAATAGTTTTGGTTTTGAAAAAGGAGAAGTAGTTATTCTACTTCTCCTTAAATTAGGAGTTTTTATGCTTACCTACTTTCTTATTTAATACTCTTCAGGAACAACGATTTCACCACTAACGATTTTTTCTCTTATTTCTTCTAAAGTCTCCATCATTTCATCAGTAATGTACTGTGGCATATCTGATGTACCATAGGATAATCTAACACCATTTTCTTCAATACCGTAATGGTATACCTTTCCAGATTCAAATGTTCCTTCAAGTATTCTTTCAATAGACTCAAATATAGATAATCCTACACCTTTTACCATACTGGCAACAATAGCATCTGGATTTATATATCTTTGATCAGAATCTACACCAATAGCAAAACGATTCATTTCATCAGCTGCTTCGAATACACCTTCTCCAGTTTTACCAGCTACTTGGAACACAATATCCGCTCCTCTTGAATAAAGGGCTAAAGCACTTTCTTTTCCTTTTGCAGGATCTTCAAAGTCTCCAGCAAATATCGTCTCTACTTTTACTTCAGGATCAATATAAGCTGCCCCTGCTTCATAGCCTACTCTAAAGTTTCTAATTACAGGAATATCCATTCCACCTACCATACCTATAATCTTTTCTTCTTGGATTCCATCAATAGATGTATCCGTGGTTAGCATAGCTGCCATAGCACCCGCTAAGAAGGAACCTTCATTTTCCATATAATTGATGGTAGTAAGGTTGTCTATACCTTCAATGGCATTATCTACATAAATATACTCTACATTAGGAAAAGCAACTGCTATCTCTTGAGCAAGATCATAGAATTCAAAGCCTACTATAACCACTACTGACCCATATTGAGATGCTTGAACTAGTTGATCATTGAATAATGAAGGGTCGTTTCTACATTCAAATACTCTTGCTTCTACCCCTAATTCTTCTACAGCTCTTTCGATTCCTTCATTGGATGAATCATAGAAAGAACGATCTCCTAATCCACCTGCTACTACCAAAGCTACCTTCAGTGCTTCTTCAGTAGTCTCCTCTGTCACTTCATCAGTGGAATCAACATCTGTCGGCTCTGTGTCTGCTGGCTGTGAACAACCCGTTAATGCAAACGTAGCTATTAATACCATGACCAATATAAATGCTAAAATCTTTTTCATACTTTCTTCCCCCTTAGACTTTTTTATTTATAAATATTTAAATCCCAGTCCCTTATATTTTAAGAGGAACTGAATAACTAAACTAAAATGTAAGGATTTTATTCATTACGACTTATTTCTTCCTCTTGCTTTAATTTTTCTACGTTTATCACTAAGATAGATTTGTTTCTAATCTCTATGATCTCTTGTTCCTTTAAGTACTTTAAAATCCTGTTGATACTTCTCTGGGTCACAACAAATTGTTGGCTAAGATGTTCCTTCTCTACCTTTATCTCTATCCCATTTTCTCTTCTAATACCTTGATCCAGGCAGTATATTAAATAATTACAAACTCTATGTTTAAGAGAATATAGAGTGTCTTCTCCTGCTTTCTTTGAAAGTTTATAGAAGCTGTTACACAAGGTTTTGGTGATATACAACAGAAAATTTCTATCTTTTTCTATCAACTTTATGAAATATTCTCTATCTATCCTCAGGAGTGTTAAGTTTGTTAAAGCCTCAACGGAACAAATATAAGGCTTATTTTCAAATATTTCTAATTCACCAAAATAGTCCCCGTCTTTATAAATAGATTGAGCATACTTTTTCCCATTTTCTGCTGCTATGTAAATATTGGCATAACCCTCTACAATAATATAAAAATAAGGATAGTGCATATCTTGTTCACAAACAATATGCCCCTTAGAATACTCCTTGATTTCCCATCGTTTGAAAATATCATAGGGACAATCCCTTAACATCCTCATGATAATAGCATTTGATTCAATAATCTTTTCCGCCTTCACCAAGCTCCCTCATTTCTTATAGTATATATGAAGAAAAGGTTTTCATAAAGGACATAAGTCCCTTATAAAGGATATTCTAGCATGAATTTCATAAAAAAGGTATAAAACAAGGAATTTTGTCTTACACCTAGAAAATTTAAGTATATAACTTATTTTAAGTATGAATATTTTTCTTCTTTCTCATATAAAGGATGCCCTCCAAAACTCCGCCAGCTATAGCCCTTGCCTTATCAGATATGGTATAACAATGATCTTTTTTACATCTAGGATCAATGTCAGCTATTTTTAACGCTTTTTTTACATACATACCATCCATAATAAGTCCTCTTAGAACACCATCTATTGTAGCCTCTACAGGCTGCCCCTCTATAGAGGCTATGACATCACCTTTTTTTACCGTATCTCCTATATTGCATACATTTGTTATTTTTCCGCTACTTGGGGCCTTAATAACTCTTTCTATACCAAAACCATGAATCAGCCCTGGTATTCCAGTGTTTTCCTCTGCCCTGCCTTTAAAGATTAAGCGACCCAAATGATGTCCTCTATTACTTTCAATCACCAAATCCACATCTGACTCCGCTTCAAATCCAGGTCCTACAGCAATAGTGATTGAAGCCATATCTCTATTGGTGCCAATATTCTTTTTAGCTAAAGTAGCATCTATTAAAGTATCTACCGGAAATTCTTTCGTAATACTAGCCTCATCGTCCACCATAATAGGAATACAATTTTCATTCCATATTTCTAATACTTCATGTAGCCCGTCTGCCCTCTTAGCCTTGATTTCTTCCACCATCATTTCTCCATCAAATATAGCTTGGGCAAAAGCAACTGTTCTTCTTATTGCAAGTGGTAGGGCTGTTTCTAAGATTAATACTTTAAAACCACTTCGGTGAAGTTTATGTGCAATCGCTGTGGCTATATCTCCTCCACCTCTAACCACCACAATATCCTTTAGCATAAGGTTTCATCTCCATTCTGTATTTTCTCATAGGCTTCCCATGTATCGACATCTTGTCCAACAATACTATTGTCTATTGAAATAAAGTCTACGTTAGATTGCATTTCCTTAATAATATTTTTCCCACCTGTATCTCCAGAAGTCTGCAATAATTTATCTCGAAATTTACTAGAAAAAATAACTGGATTTCCTTTTTCCTTATTGTATAACGGGACAATAATACCATGCTTATTTTTATGGAATGCTTCTATTAAGTGATTTATTGTTTTTTCCTCTAAAAATGGTTGATCTCCCACTAGAAACATATACCCCTTAGCACTTTCATTTGCTGCATGAACTCCTAGTTTTATGGACTCACTTTGGCCAATCTCTGCATTATCATTATAGATAGCCTTCACACCATATTTTTCAGCTATTTTTTTTATTTCATCTTCTCGATATACTAGGATTACCTCTTCCAACTGAGATCTTGTTGTAGCCCTTATAATTCTTTCTATAATAGGCATCCCATCTAATGTAAGCATCAACTTTTGCCTCTTCATTCTTCTAGAAAAGCCTGCTGCCATGATAATACCAGTAATCAATTGTCCTCACTCCAAGTGATAAAAGCTTTATTATCTTTCATATTACCTACAATAAAGCCATCTATATTTTTTGTTTTCTTTACAGCATCAATAATTTCTAATGCTTTTTGTTGTTTCTCTGGATCCTCTGACTTATTCAACAATAAATATCTTCTACTATTCGTAGGTGTATTTTTAAATAATCCTTCTCTATGGGTAGTCAATGCTACTACTTTAGACGTATCTATAAGTTCTCCCATGATGCTATTGGTTACTTTACAAAACAAATGAGGTCTATGCACCGTCATTTCATTGATCTCCTTGCCTAATGCATCTAGCCCAATTACACCTACGACTCTTGTAGTACCCTTTGGAATAACTGGTTCATGATGATTAGGTGCTTTTATAGGTTTTCTTTTAGAGCCATCAGCCTCCACTAAAATAACATCGTAAATCTCTTTTGTATAAATCCTATCTACTACCAAAGGAGATAGACCTAGAAGTTTATT
>JAFIFG010000048.1 GCA_020832135.1 Clostridiaceae bacterium | reverse complement strand
CATACTCCTCCTGGACATATTCCACCGTATCCTTTATTTCCCGCTCTAGCTTTTCCTTCACTTTTCTTTCCACATCTTTTATAAACTCTCTATCAAAAGCATTAATCTCTTTAGGAAGTAACTCCTCAACAAAGTTGAACTTTGCCTCTATATCTATCTTCATTGTAATATCATCATTACTTACTTTAGGTCTTACTTGGGTTTTGGCCTGTGTCACTTCTACCACCAATTGTCCTATACCCTCAGGGCCCTCTACTGCTATAATTCCTCCTAGAACTGCATCCCTCACCCATTTTGCATAAATAGTATCTATTTCCCCTAGCCATCCCACCATTTTATTATTTTTGAAAATAGCAACTCCAGCATTCTTAACCTCATCCTCTATAGCTATAATCCTAGGTAGTACAAAATCCACTCCACCATGGATACTTTTAGATACCTCTCCTAAGTCCGTCTTATGAGCAATCCTTGAAGTTTTATCAGCATTAAAAGGTAATTTTTCAAGATATATACTGGCATAATCCTCTATTCTTGGTGAGACATCTAATGCTTTTTTAGCCTCATGGGGGGTTATAAAAAGCCTCGTTCGCCTTCGCATCTCATGATCTCGTAAAAACATATCTAGTGGCTCCATAATACCCTCCCTTGCCACTTCTTCACTAATGACGATTACCTTAAGGTGCTCATAGAAGGGAGGAAAGTCTAACCTCGTTGAAAGCTGTCTATTTACTTCAAAAAAGTTATTTCCTACTATGGTTAAATTCCAAGCTCTTTCCTCGGCACCACCTCCACCCCCGGCTCCTTCTGGTTTGACAACAGCCTCTGGTATGATGGGAATTTGTACGGTATAGGCATATTTGGGGTCTCCCTCCTGTAGGGGCATTATTTCTAGCTCTCTTTCACCTAAATATTCGTCAAGGTCATCTAATCCACGTGGAATGGGAAATGCTTTGTCTATAGAAAGACCTAAAACATAACCCCGGTCTTCTACTTCAGTATAATCCCAGCAACCTGTTAAAACTACTATCATAAGAATAGGTAAGTATTT
Source organism: Clostridiaceae bacterium (assembly GCA_020832135.1). Lineage (GTDB taxonomy): Bacteria > Bacillota > Clostridia > Peptostreptococcales > Natronincolaceae > JAFIFG01. The sequence goes on along the minus strand of JAFIFG010000048.1, from coordinate 28,345 downwards.
TATACATAATCGTAGCTGTCTTTTGATCATATGCTTTTTCTCCTCTCTTTTATAAAGGTAGCTATAAGAATAAGAGGCATAAGACCAAAGCTTAAGACTTGTGCTAATATGTTGTTGATACTCAAATAGTAATAAACCTGCACAATATTTTGAGGTATTAGAGCCATCACAAATAAAATAGGAAGCTGCCCATAGATGATTAAGTCATCTCTTTTGGTGTTAAACAAAGCCTTAAGGTTTAAAGAGGAGGAAAAATAGTATGAAACGATGGTGGTAAAGCTAATTGGAATCCATGCCGTCATAAACAAACTCTCCGCCCTTTCAAATATTTCCACATCTAGTTGAATCGTCTTTGACAAAGATATCGTAGGAAAAATTAATCTTTGTAGTTCTTGACTACCGAACACCATGATACACATAATTACAATGAAAAAATACGTCAGTCCAACACCTAAGATTGCTAGAAGAATCCATAACTTCACTTTTTTCACTTGGTAGAAGTGGGGCATAACATAGCCTATAACACCCACACCTAAAAAGGGATGTACAATCTCCAAAAATCCTTGGAATACAGGCTTAGGTCCTCCGTAGAATACCGGCAGTAGGTTTTTACTTTCCATATTGGTGGTTGCCAATAGTATCAAAAACACTATAGAAAGAATTACAAAGGGAAGTAATAGATCAAAAACAATACTGATGGTCTTAATACCTCCCCTTAAACAATACACACTAGTCAACAGCATTACTAGAACAATGATATAAAGGGGTGTAGTGTCTAATATGAAGATCTTGAGACTATCTCCAAATGCCCTTAGTGATAAGGCAATAGACAGCATTGTATAAGCAGCTATCCCCACCATAATAAGTTTACCCATAAATTTACCCAGCACCACTTCACAAATTTGGGAAAAATTTAGCTTGGGGTGTTTTGTTCCTATCCAATAGAAGGAAAAACCCATCATTAAGGATAAAATCGTTGCTAAAATCACCGACATCCACCCATCATTTTCTGCATATTGAACTATATCCCTAGGTAATGTTAGTAATCTTACCCCTACCATACTATGTATAATTAGAGCCAGCATATTCACACTATCTAATTTATCCTTCATAGTTTCATCCCTCAAAATCATTCTTTTGTATTTTTATCTTTAAAATATTGTGGATTTCCCTTTAACAGCCATTTTGGTGCTTTAAAGATGGTATCTCTTAGTTCCTCTAATCTGTAGGGGGAGAAATCCTCTAGATATCTGACACCGAAGCTTTCCATAGATGCCATATGGATAAGAATGATTAACCACCCAATTACAATACCGTATAGTCCCCAAGTAGCAGCTATTATAATCAAACCTATCCTTATCACTCTATTGCTTAATGAAAAAGTATAGTTGGGTGATGCAAAGGAGGTTATGGCTGTTAATGCTACAATGATAACAACGATGGGACTTACTATCCCTGCTTGAACAACCGCCTGACCTATTACTAGACCCCCTACAATACCCACCGTTTGTCCCACCGGCTTAGGAAGTCGTACAGCAGCCTCCAGTAGCATTTCTAATGTAAATTCCATAAACAATATTTCCACAAGAAAAGGAAAGGGTAGCCCCACCCTAGTTCCAGTAATATATAATACAAATCGAGTAGGCAGCATACCTGGATGAAAGGCTGTTAATGCAGTATATAGTGCCGGTAAGGTGGTAGCAATCAAATAGCTAATATATCTCATAACTCGTACCATGGAGGTGATGACAGATCTTTCAACATAGTCATCTGCACTATTAAAATACATAGCAAAGGTAGTAGGAGCTATCAAGCCAATCGGTGTTCCATCCACCATGATAGCTATCCTTCCCTCTAGAATACCACCTGCAATTCTATCGGGACGTTCTGTTGCCATAATCTGTGGAAATATAGACCATTTATGTTCCTCTATCAATTGTTCCACATTAGCACTATTGGTAATGGTATCTTCATTAATTTTCTTTATTTTATCTCTTATTTTATTGAGAATACTACTACTGGCAGTTCCCTCTAAATAGACTAAGGCTATATTTGTTTGAGTTTGTCTCCCCAGTGTAAAGAACTCCACTGCTAATCTAGGGTTACATATTCTTTTTCTAATCAAAACAATATTACTTTGAATCCCCTCTACAAAACTATCCCTAGGACCCCTTAGGGTTTGTTCATTATTGGGCTCCTCTACTGCCCTTACCTCTGCATCTTCACTCTCTATAAGTAATGCTTCGTTATAACCCTCTATTAGAACCACTGTGCTACCTAACAATAGTTTATTTGCCAACTGTTGAAAATCATTGCTCGTCTCCACTTCAGATACAGTCAATATATTTTCTATTATTTTATTTAATGCTATGGGTTCCGAGGTTTGAATGTCTTTTGTGTGCATCAGAGGATGAAGGATATTATTGTTAACTATTTCTTTGCTAACCATCCCATCAACATAAATCATGACAGCTGGTATGGAATTCTCCTTACCAGCAGAAAAGCTTCTATAGATAATATCTTGGCTGTTTTTAAATTTATCTTTTATATATTGAAGATTTTCATCTAGATTATTCTTTAAATAAACTTTCTTAAGCATCGCATGCTCAGGAGTTTTCTTCTTTATCTTTTTCTTTTCTTTATCTTTCTTCAAGTTTAGAAGCTTTTTCATTCTATCTATAAACCTCATACTAACCCTTCCATTCCCTTTGTTTTTTCTTAGTGTGTTCAAAAATTAGTAAATAATAAGTAGCTAACAATATTAAGTAAAAAAAATTTATGACCTGTATAATACACATAGGCTTTTATCTGCTATAACAGATGATGTCACTCCTCACAAACATAAGAGGAGTGACATTATTATTCTTCTAATCTAATTTCCATATCGAAATATTTCTCAAAAAATTCTATGGATATTTACCTTCCATGTTATTTGTAAAATTATATTGGTGGTTATTCTTTCTCTGGTGTGCATACTTCCGTTGATATGTATTAAAGTATCACTCTTCCCGATCTTTACTAAAATAATGTCCCTATCATCTACAGATTTTCCTATCACCTCTCTTGTAATCAATATAGGAAATTTCTCCTCTAATTCATCTATATACTGCTTCATTTTTCCATAGGTAATTGCTTCATGGGGGTTTACAATATTAACCATAGTAGCATAAGTATAGTTCATAGTACATACTAAGAAACTTAAACAGATCACCACCGTCACTAGCTTTATTATCATGATATTTCTCACCCTCCTTAGTCCCCTCCTTGGAATTCTAAAATAAATACCCTTTTTCATATATGTGGTACAGCTTGTCTCTAATTATTATTTTTTAAACTAAAGTAAAGTTGAATCATATTTTTCTCCTTTTAAAAATATCTTTTATAAGGATTTGTGTAAATTAAAAAGATATGGAGGAAGAAGTATGCAGAAGTATAATTATATATTAATTCCAGTCGTGGCAATTTTTTTGATCATCATCTTTACACCACCACAGAATATATCTCCTGCTGATGAAATAGAGATTTATACAAGTAACATAGAGGGTGAGTCCTTAAAGGTATTAAGTGAATGGTTGTTAGAGAAACCACAAAATCCAAAAGAGGATTCCTTAAAGAAGATAGAGGTTTTTCCCGAGAAAATAGAGGGTTTAGCCTTTAGGATATACTCCCCTGAAGGGCTGCAGCTAGAAGATTTTTTACCTAAACTAATATTTAAGGAAAATTATTCAGAGCAAGAAGGTGTTTTAACATTTAGAGGTGATCTTAAAAGAACCTCTCCCTCCTATGGTTCTAGTTCTATTCAAGAGAAGCGATTGGAAAAAATTTGGGAATTTAGAACCTCCTCCAGTACTTGGGGTGGAGGGGCTGGATGGACTGGACAGCCTACCATCATAAAATGGAAAGACGATGTTAAACAAATTATGAACATCAAAGAAAAATTTAAGAAGGATGAAAATTTTGTGGAGGTAATTTATGCTTCTCTTGATGGAAACATCTACTTCTTTGATTTGAAAAGTGGTGAGGAAAGCAGAAGTCCTATCTCCATAGGCAATCCTTTAAAGGGTAGCTTATCCCTGGACCCTAGAGGCTATCCACTATTATATGTGGGGGATGGTATCCCAGAAAAAAATACTATTGGTTATCATATATTTAGTTTGATTGATGGTGAAAAATTATTCTTTATCAACGGTAGAGATCCCAAGGCTCTGAGGAATTGGGGAGCCTTTGACTCTTCCGGAATTGTTCATGAAGAAACAGATACCTTAATTATCCCTGGAGAAAATGGGCTTCTCTATATTGTTAGATTGAATACTATCTTTAACCTAGATAATGCAAAGATTTCCTTAGAGCCTCAAGTAATCAGATATGTATATAGAGTACAAGGACAAAGACGCTTAGGTATAGAAAGCTCCGTGGCCGTGTATAAAAACCTTTTATATTTTGCTGATAATAGCGGTTATATTCAATGTATTGATCTCACCACTTTAAATCCCCTTTGGATTTTTGATGGAGAGGATGACACAGATGCCACTGTTACATTAGATATAGAAGATGGGGTTCCCTTCTTATATACTGCCAATGAGATTGACTTTAGAAATAGCGGTAGTCCTTCTCAGGTTAGAAAGATTCATGGTGTAACAGGTGAACTAGTTTGGCAGAAAGACTATCCTTGTTATTCTAGAAAAGGAGAAAATCCTATTGATGGTGGTGCCTTTGCTACAAATGTCGTAGGCAAAAACAATCTAGATAATTTAGTGATTTCTACCCTTGCAAGGTATGGCAAATTTAATGAAGGTATCATAATGGCACTAGATAAAACAACAGGTGATGAAGTTTGGGAAAATCAAATGAACCATTATGGATGGTCATCCCCCGTTGATTTTTATAATGATGAAGGAAGAGGCTATCTCATTCAATGTGATTCTATGGGAAATATGATTTTACTGGAGGGCAGAACAGGAAGAGAACTACATAGAATCAACCTTGGCAGCAATATTGAAAGCTCTCCCGCTATCTTTAGAGATTATATTGTAGTGGCCACAAGGGGAGGCAAGATGTTTGGAGTAAAAATCCATTAGTGGTCCCGATTATATGACACTTTCCTCAGTTCCCCTCATAAAATAATAGCATCAAGACTAAACTTTATGGATTGGGGAGGGAAGAACATGGGTGAAAATAGTCATGAAAATAAAATACAACATGTAATGAATAAGTTTAGAAATGTACCTTTTGTACACAACGGTCGCTCCTTAGAAACAGGTGTGGATTGTTTAGGGTTGGTTATACTTTTTTATAAGGAATTCGGTATTCATATCCCTAATGACGATGGACAGTTCATAGATAAGGCTTGGTATCGCAAGGAGCCCGAGAGATTTATACAGGGTATCAATAGCTTAAATGGTGTAGAGGTTGATATGGATAGTTTACAGGCTTTGGATTTGGTTTATTTTGCTATAAATTATGGTATCATTACACATATTGGCATCATGATTAACGATAAAGAATTTCTACACACACGACCGCTGGTTGGTGTCACAAAAAATACTTTACAGCAGTTTAGTTGGAGAAGACGGTTTAAAGGAGCTGTGAGACTCGTTCCTTAATCAGTATTAAGGTCATCTATTTTGTGAAACCAGAAGGATCCACCTCATAAATTCATATATAGGTGGATCCTCTAATATTTACTTCTTTAATTATGATTGTTAATTATTTATTTCCTGTTATATTGTCCATTGGTTGTGGATCATACCTACTAATTTCCAATCTCCCTCATATTCTTCAAAGACTAAACGAAGACTTCTCCAATCCATTCCTACATAGTCAGGATCAAATCCTGAAAAATAGTACTCCACTACAATAGGTTTTTCATAGACTTCAAATTGATTCTCTAGCATATTTCCACTACTTAGTATTTCATTGTATCCAATTTCTTCAGCCTCTGTAAAGTCTTCTGAATAGATGAACTCCTCATAGTATTCAGCAGGAGTTAGAGAAATTTCATGACCCTTCCCATCATAATGTCCCCATAAATATACTTCTTCATCTTTAAAGAAGTCCTTCATTTCCTCTTGATTAAAAACAATATCATCTTCTAGGGAAACATGAGTGTAGGGAGTAAATCTTATACCTTTATCTGGATGAACAAAGTCTGAAATAGTTTCTGCATCCTTTTCACTTACTGCATGTATCAGCCTATCCACCGTTTCTTTAATGATCTCTTCAGCAAATTCTGGCTTTATAATACCCTCTTCTGTAAGCTCATATTCTACTTGTTCCTCTTCTTTGTTATCTTCTTTGTTATCTTCTTCCTTATGATTTTCCTCACCATTCACTATTTCTGTATTATCTTCATTTTTTGAAGTATCTCCACTGGGCTCCGTAGTACCACAGGCAACAAGCCCTATCACCAACAAAGTAGCTATTGCGACTAAAACTAATTTCTTTTTCATTTCATATGACCTCCTTTAATAAGTAGCCCTCATTTTAACAAACATTTCTTTTAAATGCAAGTAGTACTTTCTGCTAGAAGTTTTATGAATTGTTTTATTATGTAGTTAGACGAAAAACAATAAAAAAAGTTCCAACAGATATAAGTTGAAGCTTATATACTGTGGAACTCTTCTTGAATAGCTTATGTATTTGTTACCTTTTCCCTGTTTGTATCTTATACATTCTCACTTCTTCACCCTTAGGGGTAATACTATCACCTATGTATTCCCAACCGGTTTTTTCATAATAATCCATCAATTCTGTGTAAAGGAAAATTTCTTCATATCCTAGCTCTTTGCTATGTTCAACTAAGAAATTCTGTAATTTTGTACCTATACCTTGTCCCCTATAATCTGGTTCGACATATAGGGATGCCAGCCATGGGTATAGGTCTTGTCTACTCATTAAGTCACATCGCCATAACCCAACTGTTCCTACAGGCTTATCATCTATAAGAGCAACGAAGGTTTGTGGTAAATTATCTTCACTTAGGCTGTTTTCTATGATACTTTTGTAGGATCTATAATTCTTTTCATTACCCCATTCTCTCCATAACCAATGAGTAACTAGATCCATATGCTCTTTGCATTCTGATAAATGTTTTATAACTAGCATCGAAATCCCTCCATATAATTTTTATAAATAGTATTTTTCTTCCTTGTTCCATAACTAACACTATTATAAGCAAAATTCCTACAATTTCCAAGTTTAGATAGATATTTAACAAAAAACCTCCTTGAACAAAATCAAGAAGGTCCATCTTTATTATTTTAATTTTTCAGCTACTCCATCTAATACTTTATATATTTCTCTTAAAGACATTTCTTCCATATCCTCATGGTTAAGTTCATTAGTTATTATTGCTATTTTTTCTCTATATTCCTTTAAAGATTCTTATGATGTCTATATATATTCTATACAATGGCCCTATGCTATACAAGAAATATGATGAATATGGGATAAATTGCATTATAATCTTCTATCTTCAGCACTTCCATACAAACCACTTCCATTAAAATACCGGAACTGCCACTCTCCATTTTCATTCATTTTATAGTGATTTCTTCTACTATAATTTCTTCTACCTTCCAAAACACCCATTTCTTGTATGATAAGTTCTGGCATCTGCATACTACGATTTTGTCTTGTATAGGCTTTATATATATAGGCCCCCTCTTCATAAATCGTTGGGTAAAACACCCCTTGTTTTACTAGCAGATCTCCATTTTCTTTGTCTTCCATAAGATCATCGAAAAACCTTTCAGCATCGTGTTGTGAAAAAGTTTTATTTGCAAAATTTATAAAATCTTCCCTACTTTGAACATAGTCCGGTGGCAAAATCTCATTCTGATCTCTATCAATAATTGCATCTTGGTCAAATTGCCATATTGGTTGCCACGTTTCCATAAGAATATCTTCCGCTAGGTCTATATCAAAAGCTATTTCTTCATAGCGATTGTTATAGGCATAATAGGCTAAGGAGCCTATTATATATGCTAACATCAATACAGTAAGCATTGTATTTTTAGTCTTTCTTTTCATCTGTTACCCCCCAATGTTCGCCTGTTTTCTTCTCAAATTTTTTTCTAAAACTTGATAATACTCCTGTCCTTATAAATTCTCTCCACATTTTTTCATAAACTTCATAATCCCTACAGCTATAGTTATAGTAGCAATAAATAGAACAATTGCATACATAAATAATAATGCTGGAGCTACCATCAAGACAAATGTAAATATTAATGCTATCTGCAAACCTAAATATTGTTTCCATTTACCCTCAGCCTCATGGTATAAATCCATTTCTTCCTGCTGTTGTGCCATGTCTTTAATTCCCATGAATATATTATATACAGTTAGTAATGTTAAAACTAAGGAGGCTATCATTAATAATATACCTAACGGCCAAAGTGCTCCTACTTGTGATCCTATATCGTGATGAGGTCTTTGATATATGGTAAATACTGATAATGCTATCATAGGTGTAGCAAAATTACGAGCTTTCCCAAAATACTCGCTATTAGAAGCCAGCATTCCCAAACCAACAAAGAAAAATATGAAGCCTACAATACCAGGTAAAATACTAAAACCTTGTATTCTAAAATCAATCATGACAAATAAAAATCCCCAATATAATTTTTTAAATCCTTCTACATACATAACACAAACCTCCCCCTTCTCTACTATTTAAATATTTTTTCTGGTTTTGTTAACAATCCATCTTGTTAAAATAATTAGAAGAACAACCAAAAATAGAGGTGCCATCATGTATCCTATCATCAGTGCTCCATAGCTAAAGGATTGAAATTGTGCTTTTGTATTATCTAAAATCGTTATTTCTTCTTTATCGTAGGTTGAAAACACTAAGTCTTCATCAGGCAACCCATCTAATGACACAGCATAGCTGCCTAATTTAACTTCGTTAAGAGGTATACTGCTTTCAATGATATAAGGATATTCCGTATTTAACTCTATTTCAATATCAATACCAACAAATTCAGAAAAGTTTTTAGCAGGATTTAAGATATATGCAAATGTATTTATATAACTACTGGTATTTCTCCTATCCATAGTTGCCATCATTGGGTATGTTATCGTTAAAGTGTTTGTACTATCAGCTTCAAAATCTACTTCATATAAAAGAGCTGATATATTATTTTTATATAACACATTTTCTATAACCATATTATGACTGAAGGCAACTTGATTATTTTCAAAATAACTATCTATTTCTTTTATAAGCATAGCATAAAAGTTGTCTATACTTCTATTTTCTTTGCGGTACCAGCTATCCTCATTTTTTACTATCTGATCAATCATAAAATCTCTGGTATTTACAGTTAATTTATCTATAGAATCATTATGATCTCCTGTAATATCCACAAGAGTATCTTCCCCTAACACTAAAATATAGCCTTTTCCCCCTGTAGCATCGGGATGAATAAAGGTTGAAACAGTGCAGACTCCATTGCTATTTATTTCAAACCCTGAAAATCCAAAGATTAAAATTCTTGTTTTATCTGTGTCTATATGAAAACTAATGTTATAACGTCTATCAGCTGGTGCTTTAAATGTTACTTCATATAATGTGGCATCAGCCCCATCATCAAAGTTCTTAGCTTCATAAAGAGCCTGATTCATGTTGTCTATAATTTTATTTATCTCAATTTGTTGATTAAACACTTCTGGTTCCTTAAGATAATCCCTGACGTTCACGTACCCCGCAATATATTCTTCATAACCTACAGCTTTACCATTATATTTAATTTCAGTAACAAAACTGCTATATCCACCATATGAAACAAAAGGAAAAATCATTGGCACACTTATCTTCTCATTAGATGTATTTGACAGTGTGTACTCTGCAGTAACCATTGCTTCACGTGAGGAATTCTTATCTATTCTAAAGGTTAATTTTTCTCTATCTACTTTTACAGGAGCATCCTTCATAGGTGCAATACTAAAGCTTGGATACTGTTCTAGATAAACAGGTGTGGAGTTTGCAAAAACCATGGTTGGTATCAATAAAGATATAATTACTGAGGCTATTAAAATAGCGATTATTTTCATTTTTAATTCCATACTATTGTTCCTCCTAATTTCATTATATCCTTCTTCACCTTATTTTCTTACTATATCGAAGCCATCTAGTATATAATATTGCTGCAAAATATCATAAATACCTCTACTATATAAGACGTAGCCTATAGTAGAAAGTTCCATGCACTTGTTGATTTAGGTGATAAAAAAAGTATTGCCACCATGTAGTTGCAATACTCTTCCAGTATGTTTTAATGAAGCTGATATTCATAAACTTCTCCTAAGCCGTCGGTGATTTTAACCAAAGCACTGAGCTTTCCTGAATTCATACCTTCTATTTCTAATTGCTTATGTATGTTTATGAATTCCTCAGGATAGTGTCCTCTTTCTATTTCTAATTCCTGATGATATCTTGCTGTAGTTTCTTCTAATAAATCGATGTTTTTAACAAGTTGATCATCTAGATATATCTCCACTATAATAGATTTAGCTTCAAGTTTAGAAATAAATTCAGGAGAGAATTGGTTATGTGCATACATGTATCTATAACTATCAGTAAAAATATCTACACTTATATAGGCTTTATCTGTGGATATAGGCCGAATATCACCATGAACTTGAAATCTCTCCCTAAGGGTTCGATAAAAATCAACTCTTCCAAGCTCAGCCAGCCTACTGCCTTCTACATTTTCAGCGATAACATCCAGTTTATAATCACCCTTTAAAGCTAGGGTTAGGGTCTTTTGAAAGTGCATATCTCCTGCGGGATCCATCTTTATTTTTTCCCATGAATATTCAGATGAACCTGTGTTTTCTCCAACCATTAAATATACTTCTTCATCTTTTTTCAATTCATTAAACTGCCAACTTACATCTACTTCTATGGTTTCTCCATCATCAGAAATAGCATTTATACTATGTGTGCCGTTTTGTAGCCACCTATTTTCTCGCTCCCAATTTGCCAAAGAATTATCTACTGATCTATGAATACTTTGCAAACCATTATTTATACTGGAAATTTGGTGGTTTTGATTCATGACAGTATGGTTGAGCTGATTGATGGTGGCTCTTTGATTAAAGGATGTAATCAAAAGTATGGCCATGGCAGCTACGGTGAAAATCTGAATTTTTTTCATGATGTCACTCCTTCTTTTTTAAGCACAAATATATTCAACCTACTATTTATTAATATTCTATACTAGAGTCCAAAATCCTTCATCACATCAGCTGGATACTTTGACCTTAACAAAGGCATGATTTCTATTGAACTAAGAAATCATGCCTAATTTAGCCTTACTATTGATTTTCTTTGTTTTCTATATCTTCCTCTGAATTTACTTGATTTGTAGCCATAGGTGCTTCTTGGCTTTCTTTATTTTGTAGGAGATAGTTAGGTAAATCCAATCCTGCACTATTAAATACATCCTGTAGAGGAGGTAGAGATTGCATCATTCCTGATAAAAAGTTGGCTGTGGCTGGTTTGCCGCCATCTTTTCCTCCACCCATGTTATCCCATACAGTTACCTTGTCAATATTGATACCTTTTATTGCTTCTACTTGTATTTTCACTAATTCTGGTAGTCTATCAGCTATCATCATCATAACAGCCTTTTCAGGAATACCACCTGCAGCTTCAACAAGTTTTTGGAAGCCTTCCGCTTGTTTTTCAAGCATTTCCTTGGTACCTCTAGCCTGTGCATCCATTTTAGCGAATATAGCATCAGCTTCACCTCTAGCTATTCTTCTAAATTCTTCCGCCTGCGCCTCTGCTTCAATCTCTAGTTTTTGCTTCTCAACCTCTGCATGGACAAGTACATCGGCTTCTTTTGTAGCTTTTTCTCTTCTAGCTCTAGATTTCTCCGCTTCCTCTTCAGCTAAATAAGATTCCTCTAATGCCTTTGCAGCTTGAACCTTTTCAGCGGCACTAGCTCTTCTCTCTGCCTCGGCAGTTTTCTCTCTTTTCTCTGCTTCAGAGTTGGCTACAGTAATCTTGGATCTATTTTCACCCTCTACAGCTGTAGCATCAGCTTCAGCAACCTTTACTCTTTGGTCTCTTCTTGCCTGTGATTCACCAATAGAACCATCTCTGTCTTTTTCAGCAACACTCTTTTTAGCATCGTTAACAGCCTTAGCAGCTGCTTCTTTTCCTAATGCCACTATATATCCTGACTCATCGTTAATATCTGTTACGTTTACGTTAATCAATCGTAGACCTATTTTCTTAAGCTCTGTTTCTACATTGCTGGAAACCGCCTCAAGAAACTTATCCCTATCGGTATTGATTTCCTCTATATCCATCGTGGCAATAACTAATCTTAATTGCCCAAAGATAATATCCTTTGCTAGTTCCTGTATTTCTGTAAGACCTAACCCCAATAGTCTTTCAGCGGCATTTTGCATAATACCTGGTTCAGTGGAAATCCCCACTGTAAAGCGCGAAGGCACATCTACCCTTATATTTTGCTTACTTAGAGCATTTTGAAGGTTTACCTCTATGGATAAAGGAGTAAGATCTAAGAACTCATAATGCTGGATTACTGGCCAAATAAAGGCGGCACCCCCATGAATACATTTAGAAGACCTATTTTCATCTCCTTCTTTCCCTACTTTACCATATACTACTAAAACCTTATCCGATGGACACTTTTTATATCTAGCAAAAAGTGCCGCAATTGTTCCAAATACAATAACTACAATAACTGTTATTAAAATAACTCCATATGCTGAACCCATTATACATCCCCCTTGTTTATTTTTTCAACTAATAAAATACTATTATTGATTACATCCTTCACCACAATCATCGTTCCTCTCGAAATCACTTCTTCTTCATCCGTCATGGCATCTAACTCTCTAAAAGAACCTTGGAAGGTAATACTCACCTTTCCTACTCCATTTCCTTTAGCTGGAATCGGCAAATACACTTCTCCAGTTGCTCCTTTAGACCGTTGAATATTCATGGTACCGCTGTCGGCTAGCTTTGTTATAAAGTAAAAAAGTGCCGATACAATAAGTAGTACAATGATACCAAGTATGGTAGATAGTGTTATGGTGGCAAATTGCCCCAATCCTGCATGGGAAAATGTGATTCCCGACCATCCAAATACTGCAAAAAAAGTAATCAAGTTTCTTACAGTAAATATTTTGAATCCCGGCTCAAAATCACCATCATCTCCTACATCCAACCCATCCTCCCCACTATCAAAGTCACCATCACCGCCAAATCCTACGAAAGTAGCTATTAGTTGTATTACTAGTAATACAGTGAAGGGTATGGCTAAATACCAATAAATCCTATCAAATACTAACACTTCCGTAAGCCAATCTATCAAATAATCCACCCCCTTTTGAGTGAAAATTAAAATACACCCTATATATTAGACGCTTACGGTGCTAAAATGTTCCAACTTTTAGTTATTTTTTTTAAATCTTAGTATTTTTTATTGTCTAATTTTTCGTCGATCTCATTCAGCTTCATATTCTATTCTTAATTTATCGTTAAGATCTATTGGGAATCTAAGGTCCAACTCTACTGTCGGTACAACAAACAACATCCAGCCTTTTTTACAAGATCCTACTAAAAGGTTGGATGTTGAAATCATTCATTTATTCCATCGTTAATATTTCTTTTATTATATTCTCCCTAACTTCATCTATCTTTTCAAAGTGTATATTAGGTACATAGTACTCCTCCATTGCTTCTTGCTTCACCTTAGTCTTCTTTAAATTAAGGAAAACATCTTGGATTAATTGGTTAAATAATTTTTCACTATATTTTAGTTCTTCTGTATAATTATTTAGCTTTTTCAAGTTGATAAATTGGTGTAAATCAAAGGTTTCTTTCTCTTGATATTTAGTATTGGTTGTAAAGGCTATATTCAGTTCTGGTATAATAATATGTTCTATTTTTTCAGGTTCTAGTGGTTCATGATAAATCTCTACATTATATCCTTTTTCTGTAGCTCTTTTAGCTACTTTCTCCAATAATGTGGATTTCCCTATACCCGGTGCTCCCTTTACATAGAAGATATCCCTTATTTCACCTATATAGGTTTCCACATAATCAATTTGTCCTTTGTGGGTATAGGCACTTCCAAAAAGATGTCTCTCTTTAGCCAATTTATCTAACTCTGGTTGTTTTGTTATAAACCTATCTATTATTTCATTAGTTAATTGATTTACCTTGCGAAAATCCATGGCTTGTGTATAAGTCCATTCAACATCATCATGAATAACTTTTGCTGCTGCTAAATATTTATAGGTTCGCTTATATCTTTTTCCATTTGCATTAATTTCTTCTATTATATTATCTTTATTTTTTCTAAGATTCTTTTCATTCCAATAATCACCTAGATGTATAATAGTATCCACTGCTCCAGGGTATTTAGGGTCTATAACATGGGGTGGTGTCTCGTAAACACAATACGTTCATCACAATCTTTACTCTTGAAGATTTAGAAATCTTGTTATAGGTTTCATTTTTTTCTCCTTCGTTTTCATCATTAAGGTATTTAATTATTTTTTTATTATAATCCAAACTTTTGCAATATTAGAGGCTTGATAGGTTTTATTATAAAAAAAAGAGAAGTAGCTATTATTCTACTCCTCCTTCAAAGTACTTCAAGTCTCATTTTATTTATGTAATTCCATAAATATAGGTGCGACCTTACAGGGTTTTACGTCAATTTCCTGCCATACATTCCCTTGAACATAAGGTTCCATTTTTAGATATGCCTCTACTTCTCCCCTTGTAGGAAAATCAACAACGACACAGGAACCTATCATTTTTTCATTTTCATCAAGTATAGCAGTACCATATAAATATTTCTTTTCCTCAAATAATTTCCCAACAAGCTTTAAATGCTCATCACGGGCTGCCAATCTTCTATCAAGTGCTTTTTCATCCTTGCCATCGTATGCTGTAATGATAAATTGCATAATAATTCCTCCTCCTATGTTTTATAAGTATTTTACCATAAAGTACTTTCCCCACAAATATATTTTAAATTTATTAATTAGTTAGAAATATATGACATTTTATTCTAATTATGTTAAAATGTTACCGTATGTTTTTTTAGGGGGTGATGCAACGAGACAGCATAAAACAAATTTCTTGAATTCCTCTTAAATTTTAATTCATTCACAAATCAAATACATAAAAGGAGTTGTTCAAAATGCCTAAACAAACAAAAGATGTTATTGTTCTTGGATTTGCACTATTTGCTATGTTTCTTGGTGCTGGAAATCTTATTTTCCCACCTTCATTAGGGTTCATTTCAGGAGATCAATGGGTAGTTGCAATGTTAGGTTTTTTATTAACAGGGATCGGCATGCCTTTATTAGGGATTATTGCAGTCTCTAGAGCAGGTGGAACAGTAGATCATCTCGCAAATAAAGTAAATCCTATTTTCGCTAAAATATTAGGGGCCATGATTATGTTAGCTATAGGACCTCTTTTAGCTATTCCTAGAACTGGTGCTACTACTTTTGAAATAGGTATTCAACCTCTATTTCCTGAAGCTAGTCCAATTATTGGGTCAATCATTTTCTTTTCTATTACTTTGTTTTTTGTTTTAAATCCTACTAACGTAGTGGACAAGATAGGTAAGATCCTTACACCCTGCTTACTTGCAGTATTAGGAATTATTATTTATAAAGGGATAACCTCTCCTATAGGAACCCCTATTTCTACGGATTTAGGACAAACGTTTTCCATAGGCTTTACAGAGGGTTATCAAACAATGGATGCTTTGGGATCAGTAATTTTAGCTAGTATCATCATTGGTAGTATTGTTCAAAAGGGTTATACAAAGGTAGAGGATCAAATTAAATTGACAATACAAGCAGGTATGATTGCTGCTGTAGGGCTAGGGGTTGTCTATGGTGGATTAGTATACTTAGGTGCCACTGCTAGTGGTGTTTTTAGTACTGATATTACGAGAAGCGCACTCATCATTGCTGTTACTCAAAATCTTTTAGGGACTTTTGGAACAATAGCCTTAGCTCTCTCTGTATCACTTGCTTGTTTAACTACTGCTATTGGTTTAACTGCCACTGCAGGACAATACTTCAATAAGCTTTCCAATGGTAAGCTAAGCTATAAAAGCATCGTAATAGCTACTATCTTATTTAGTGCAGTATTTGCTAATATTGGTGTGGAGAAAATTGTAGGATTCGCAGTACCTATATTAGTAACTCTATATCCAATTGTTATTGTATTAATTATAATGAATATCTTTGATATATACGTACCAAAGAGGTCAGCTTATCCTGGAGCTGTGTTCGGAGCTCTAATTGTTAGTTTATTTGATGCCCTATCAACAGTAGGCATTGAGTTTTCTTATATTGTAGGTATCGTTTCTAGATTACCTTTAGCCCAACAAGGATTTGGATGGTTTATTCCGGCAATAATAGGCGCCTTAATTACTATGACAATACCAAACTTTAAGGGTAATGAAGACCTGTAATACCAGCACAAATCAGGTTTTAAAATCCTTCGTTTTATTCTCTGAATATTTATGTTATTATAAAAAGTACTAAAATAGGAAAGAAGGAGTAATCATGAATGATAATAGTTCGTTAGCTCCTAGGTTTGTAATTTTTCATTATTTAATAGAATGGTTTATTGAAAACTTTGGACTTGTTTTTTACTTTGCTCTAATTATTTTGCCAACACTGATCCTTTCTATCTATACCCTAAGAAGAAGTATAAAGGCAAGAGAATGGGATCGATTTTTAATGATTTGTATTTTTATGCTGATTGTTATGGGGGGACTGATTGGATTAGGTTTTGATATCCACAATGGATACCGTATGTTTCCTTAAAGAACAAAACCATTATATGTTTTTATAAATGAAAAGTAAGCAATTCTCCTAGGGATTTTCTAATCACTTTAAGGAGAATTGTTTACCCTATCCTTTAAAATTTCCAGTGTATGATTATTTTCTGTTCTACAGTTTCTTGATCTTTTTCACCTATCTCAATATGCTCAATCAATTCATTCACCATCATATGAGATAATTCTTTAAAGTTTTTATACTTCCTTACTGTGTCAAACCATCGATCAACAGTTTTACTCTTTTCCTTTGTTCCTTCAACCTGCTGCTGCATCTTCTTTAATCTCTCTTGTAAGCTTGCTTTCTCACTTATGAAATCATGATTCAACTGACTAAACTGTTCTATGGGTATAAGTTCCTTTACTTTATCTATATATAAATTTTTTATGATTCTATTTTTCTCTTCTATTCGTTTTTCTAAATTTTTAATTTCATTATTTATATCCATTTGTTTTTGTAGGAAATGATCTTCTTTTTTTAATTTATAAACTAAATCATTGTCGTTTATCCTTTTAATATGGTTTTTTATTTTCTCCTCAACCATATTTTGTAGCAAATCTAACCTAATGCTATGACTTGTGCATAATTGTTTTTTAGGATCTCTTGCATAAAGTTTACATCTTAGATACTCTCTTCCCTTACCTGCCCTCACTTTATTCATGGTGCTTCCACAATCCATACATCTTAGCTTTGTAGCAAATAGATGTGCTTTACCCTGCTTTGTAGTTCTTACTTTACTATTTAATCTTTCCTGTACAGTATGAAAAGTATCAATATCTATGATAGGTTTATGGGTTCCTTCAACTACAACCCAATCTTCTTGAGATTTTGTAAGAACCTTCTTAGACTTATAATTAATCTTTTCTCCTTTTCCCTGCACCATATTCCCCATATATATCTCATTTCTTAATATTCTTCTAATGGTGGTTTTGTTCCATAGACCATAGCCATCCGTCTGAGAGGAGTTTTGAAACTTTAACCCTTTGTTCCGTTTATACTGTGTAGGATTTGGTATTCCCTTTTCATTTAGCATATAAGCTATATGTTGTGTACCATACCCTTGTAGATAACAGTCAAAAATCATTTTTATCACAGTAGCAGCCTCTTCATCTATAACAAGCTTACTTTTGTTTTGTATGCTCTTCTTATAGCCATAGGGAGCAAAGGATCCTATGAATTTACCTTCCTCTCTTTTGATTTTAAAGGTGGCCCTAATTGCCTCACTGATGTCCTCACAATACCATTCATTGATCAAACCATGGATTTGCCTAGATTTCTTGTTGCCTTTATCTAAAGTATCAATGTAATCCGTCACACTTATAAACCTTATACCCCACTCTGGGAATTTTTTGTGTAGGTATTTTTCTATTAGTTCCATATCCCTTGAAAATCTAGATTGATGTTTACAGAGGATAATTTGAAATTTCTTTTCCTGTGCATCCTTCAGCATTTGACTGAATTCTGGTCTATCCTTGTCCAAACCTGAGTAATCATCATCACTATAGATCTTATAAATGTCCCATTTTTGCTCCGTTGCATATTTCATCAGTAAATTCTTTTGATTTTGTATACTTTCACTTTCCTGGAGTCTACTGATTTTATCTCGATCCTCATCACTTAACCTGCAATAGATAGCGACCTTTTCCAAGTAGCTACTCCCCCTCATTACTGGATTCCATTTTCACTATGATTTTGCATATCAATTCCTCGAGGCCCTTTAATCGTTCTTCTTGATTTTCACCTTTAAATGTTTCTTCAGCTATAATTTTTATTTCCCTGGACATAAAAAACCCCCCAGTAATATTTATGAAGGAGGGGATTTGTCCTATGTTAAAATTTAATGGAGGAATATTTTAAATTACACTTCATTAAGCATCATTTGCCAAATTTCTTTACTTTTGCATTCCATTGTAGACTACCAATTACTACTCCAGCTAACCCACCCATCATTGCATAAGCTATAAATCTCGTAATAATTTGTGTTGTGGTATAATCCGGTGCCTTGGGGTGGAGAAACATAGTGAATATGCTATATAAAACAGCATATAAAACACCCCCAAATAATACTCCATGGATTAAAATAAATTTTTTTCTCCCACTATTTTTTTGCTTATTCCACTTTTCTTTTTCCTTGTTTATATTTTTCAATAAAGGCACCTCCACTATTTTCATCCTATTATATTACTTCTATGGCCTCTTCCACCTACTTCAGTAACTAACGATGAACGTAAACAGCGGCCGCCATCGGCATAGAAATCCTAATTATATTATATTGTGTTGGAAAATATATAGATACTAACAATATTTGTATATGAATGCTTACTATCCAATTGATGAAACTGTGGAAACACCAATATATTTGGGTATACTTAAATTATAACTAAATCAATTATAAATTTTAAACAATGGAGGTAATCATGAAAAATATCGTATCTCAAGGATGGTTAATCAATAATATATCTAAAGAAAACATAATAATATTAGATGCTCGAGCAGACCTAAATAACCCTAAACATGGATTTAGCCAATATAAAAAGGCTCATATTAAGGGAGCTCAATTTATCTCTCTTGAAGAAATTATGACAGGTGAAATAGCTATTCATGGTGGTAGGCATCCACTTCCAAATATGGAGAAATTCATAGCCGATATGATGGAATTGGGGATGCACAATGATTCTATCGTAGTAATATATGATGATGGTGATTTAGCAATGGCAGGAAGATTATGGTGGATTCTAAAATACATAGGAAAGAAGGATGTATTTATTTTAGAGGGTGGTATGAAACATTGGCTTCTTAACAACCTAGAAGTAACTAATCAAATAACACAAGCTCCAGCATCTAAATCTTTATCCTTAAATATAAATCATTCCATGGAGGTAGATATGCATTATGTAAAAGCAGCTGTTGATTCTAATACCATTGCAATCATTGACTCTCGAGTCCCAGAAAGATATTCTGGAGAAATCGAGCCACTAGATAAAATAGCAGGTCATATTCCCAATGCATTAAATTATCCTTGGACTAATTTGGTTAATAATGGAGAAATGATGACACTGGAGGATCTGATAGATTACTTTAAACCTTTAGAGAAATTTGATGAGATCCTTGTCCATTGCGGTTCTGGTATAACAGGGACTGTCAATGTCTTGTTTATGGAGGAGGTAGGACTTAACCCTAAACTCTATGTAGGTGGCTATAGTGATTGGGTTAGTTATGAAAATAATATTGTTATTGGAAAAAATAAATAGTGATAATTTACATAAATCACCTTATCATAATGACTTTCTTCATGATTTAAATTCAACATAAAATAAAATTTTGTCCTGAAAAATATTTTTGATAAAATTTAAAAAATATAGTTACTTTTTTAACAAGATATGCTATGATATTGATATAAAATGAATTAGCAATTCTATTCTATTCTATTTCTTATTTTTATTACTAGTGTTATCCTAGTGCAAAATAAGGGTTTGCATTAAGGGGGGGGGAATCAACCATACATTAATATTCTTTGTATTTAATTGTTAATTTTTTATCATTCAATAAGTTTTATATCATCTTTTAGGAGGGTTTCTATGGAAATCAATAAATTACAGAAATCAGTGACTGACAGTAAACTTAGCGGGGTATGTGGGGGAATTGGTAAATTCTTTGGTATTGACTCTTTTATAGTTCGAACCTTTTTCTTATTATCTTGCCTATTTTTAGGTAGTGGTATCTTTATATATGCAACCTTATATCTAATGATACCAAGCGAAATAGATGGATATAAAGTATTCTCCTAGCAAACATTGAAATTCCTTGCATATATATAATAATAAAAAAACCTTCTTGCTTAAATTTAGCCAAAGAAGGTTTTTAATTATCATACCAACAGATTGATCCTATGTTATTTTTCCCAAAAACTAGGTGTTAAAAGAATAAAAACTGTAAATAGTTCTAAACGTCCAAATAACATTAAAAGAGATAAAAATAATTTGCTTGGTACAGTAAATTGACTATAGGTTTGAGTAGGACCAACAAACTCAAAGCCAGGCCCGATATTACCTAGTGTAGCAGCAACAGAACTGCTTGCACTTAAAAAACCAATCCCTTCTAATGAAATCAGTAACGTCCCTACTGCAAACAAGATTAAATATAAAAAGAAAAAGCTGGTAACACTTGCTACCACATCAGAGGATATTACCTTCCCATTAATTTGCACAGGAATCATAGCCCTAGGATGTAGAATTTTTGCTATTTCTCTTTTTACTAATTTAAATAAAATTAGCAATCGAATGACCTTTACTCCTCCTCCAGTGGAGCCTGCACTACCTCCAACGAACATTAGAAAAAATAGTATTGCTCTACTGAAACTTGTCCACTCTTCATAATTCGTAGTAGCATAACCGGTGGTGGTAATAAAGGAAGCTACTTGAAATAATGCATGTTTAAAGGTATCAAAAAGAGAGTCGTATAACTTCCCATTTAAATTTATTGTAATCAAAAGAACACAAGCCGCAATAATAGATAGGTATAACTTAAGTTCTGAATTTCTTATAATTCCTCTCCAACGTCTTTTATATAGATCATAATAAAGAGAAAAATTAACACCAGAGACAATCATAAAAAAGGCGATAACCAACACAATATAGCTACTATCAAAAGCACCGATACTGCTATTTCGTGTAGAGAAACCTCCTGTACCCACAGTACCAAAGGTATGAATCAATGATTCATAGAAAGATAGTCCTCCAATATATAATAAAATTATCTGTAATATAGTGATACCTAAATAAGCCGTATAAAGAATTTTTGCTGTGTCCTTCATTCTAGGTACCAATTTATCTGATATTGGTCCAGGACTTTCTGCTTTAAAAATTTGAAATCCACCTACTCCTATGGCTGGCAAAATAGCTAGTGTAAGAACAAGGATTCCCATTCCTCCTAACCAATGGGTAAAGGATCTCCAAAACAAGATTCCCTTAGGTAGTACTTCAATATCATCAATAATAGTCGCTCCTGTAGTAGTAAGTCCTGAAATTGTCTCAAAGAAGGCATCTACAAAAGATGGAATACTTCCTGAAAAGACAAAGGGTAAGGAACCGAAAAATGAAACCAGTATCCACCCTAATGTAACAATGGTTAATGCTTCCTTTGACTTAATCCTACGGGATTTATTAGGTATTTTCACCATAGCAAAACCAACTGTAATTAAAATTAAAATAGTATAGGTAAAAGCTTGACTATCGTGTTCTCCTGTATAGAGGGATATACCTAAAGATGGTACAAGAGCAATAGCTTCAAATAGAAGTAGACTTCCTAGTACCTTTATAACTATCCCATAATTCATTTATAAGTCCTCCTTTTTGCCTATAAAAAAGTTTTTCTATGGATGCAACTTCTGATTGCAAACAAAATACGATGACACGATCACCAGGATAAATGACAGCATTACCATCGGGAATAATAACATTGCCTTTATGGACAACTGCCCCAATAATCATTCCTTTAGGCAAGCCCAAACTACTCAATTTATTTTCTACAACTTTAGAGTTTTCCTTAGCAATAATCTCTAAAACCTCCGCTTGTCCTCCCAATAATAAGGAAAGAGAAGCTACTCTTCCACCCTGTATAAACCTAAGGATACCACTGGCTGTAATGGTAACAGGGTTCATAGCTACATCGATCCCTAACTTCTCGATAATTGGTATATAGTTAGGTCGACTTACTTTAGCTATTACTTTATTAATGCCATATTGTTTTCCTAATAAAGCTAATAATAGGTTTTCTTCGTCATATCCTGTTAAAGAAATTAATGCATCCATCTCAAAAACATTTTCTTCTGACAATAGGTTACTATCGGTTCCATCTCCATGAATCACCAATGCATTCGGGAATTGTTCCGCAAGGTACTTACAGCGCTCTCTATCCCTCTCGATAATTTTAACAGCAACATGATTTTGAATAAGTTTATTAGCAAGGTAGTAACCGGCTTTTCCACCACCTAATATTAAAGCCTTTTTTACTGCCTTTTTATTAATTGGTGTTCCGATTTCTTTTGAAAAACTATTAATACTTTCTTTTTGACCAATGACATAAATAATGTCAGTAGACAGAAGTTCTGTATCTCCATGAGGAATAATAATTTCTCCATTTCTGAGAATAGCTGCAATCAATACACATTGAGGAATGTCTAATTCTCTTAGTTTTTTCCCAACCATATCCTGTATGTTTTTTACACGGAAATCTACCATTCCAACTTTTCCCTTTGCAAAATCCTCCATGTGTACAGCATGGGTTTGCAGTAAATACTTTGCTATCTCCTTTGCTGTTTCCAATTCTGGATTCGCAATATAATCAATATCCATTTGTCTTTTAATATAGTCCAACTGATTCCCATATTCAGGATTACGAACACGAGCCATGACTCTATGACATCCTAACTTTTTCGCCATAGAACTTACTAGTATATTGGTTTCATCACTACTGGTTACTGCAATCATTAAGTCAAAATTCTTTATATTTAATTGCTTCAAGACCTTTAGTTCAACACCGTTGGCTTTAACAGTAAGAACATCTAAATTATTATTAACACGTTCTAGTGCTTTATTATCTATATCAATAATAACTACATTACTATTTTCTTGAGACAAAG
This sequence comes from Clostridiaceae bacterium, assembly GCA_020832135.1. Taxonomy (GTDB): domain Bacteria; phylum Bacillota; class Clostridia; order Peptostreptococcales; family Natronincolaceae; genus JAFIFG01. The sequence goes on along the minus strand of JAFIFG010000048.1, from coordinate 4,839 downwards.
TTTCAGCTAATTTATAGCCTAATTTCCCGGCCCCTACAATAATAATATGCATTTTATTCACTCCTCTTTAAGATTACAAATGTAGGTCATATCCCTGCTTCCAATGATGATAAAATATCTCCTTCAATTGTTGATTAGCTGCTGTATGTTGTTTCTCTAATACGCATATAGTTTCTTCATTAAAAACCTTAACCGGTTCCTTGGTGTTACCGGAAATAAAAATAAATGTATCGTCAATAACGATAAATTGACTATTACATTTAGGATTAGTTCTTATTTTGTAATGATTGTGGTTGTTCTTATATTTTCTAAACCAATTAATCATATTAAAGTTACTTAAATTCGGGATAACAATGTTAAATAAAACAGTGCTTTCCGCAGCTGAAGCCATTTTAACAATAGAATGAATAACTTCTTTATCTATTATGCCATGTACTAATATCTCTTTCTTGATTTCGTCATTTTCTAGCAGGATCTCTAGTTCATTAATTAAAGCATTTTTCCCCACTATAATCCCCACAGTATCCCCCCTTAAATTAAATCTCCATATCTATCTATAATAACATAAATTTATAGACCTTTGTGTAAAACTCTTATAAATAGCACATACATTTTTGTAAGCTTAATTAAAAAACAACCTTTTAGAAGTTAACTAAGAAGGTTGTTTGCTTAATCAGTGTATTAGCACTATTCTAGCACTATTCAAAGATTATGAATGCACCAAAATATTTTTTATCAATCTGTTTTTCACTTCATCAACTTGTGTGAAATCAATATTAGGAACATAGAATTTTTCTATAAAATCATGATTTTTCTTTGTTCTCCCTAGGTTGTAGATTACATCATCGATTAGTTGTTGAAATAGTTTGGTGCTATACTCTAATTCTTCCTTATATTTATAAAATTTTTCTCTGTTAATAAATTTATTTAAATCTATTGATTCTCTATCTTGATAATCTACATGGGTGGTTACAGCTATATCAAGCTCTGGAATAATAATGGATTTTATTTTCTTGGGAACCAAAGGCTCATGATAAAACTCTACATCATAACCATAATCCATGGCTCTTTGGGCTACTCTCTCTAATATACTAGATTTGCCTGTCCCGGCATATCCCTTTAGATGATATATAGTTTCTACATCGTTCATATAGGTTTCTACATAGTCTATATGCCCTTTATGGGTATAGGCACTACCAAATAAATGTCGTTCTTGTGCTAATCTATCTTTTATTTCTATACCGTTGAAAATTTTCTTTTCTAATAACATTGAAGCTTCTTTAAATTTTGCAGCATCCATAGCTTGATTACAGGTCCATTCAATGTCGTCATGTATAGCTTTTGCAGCTTCTAGATACTTATATACTCTTTTATACAATCTACTATTCTCATCAGTTGCTTCAATAATTTCTTCTCTTTTTTTCCTTAAAGCACCCTCATCCCAAAACTCACCCAGATTAATGATTTCATCCACTGCGCCAGGATATTTAGGATCCATCCTATGGGGACTTGTGCCATCAAATACTGCAACCTTTAGCTTTGGTATTACAACAGCATCTATTGAATCTGGATCAGCTGAACAGTGATGAAATTCTATATCATAGCCTTGATTCGTCATTTCATTTCCAATTTCCTTCATCATATGGGATTTGCCTACTCCTGGGCCTCCCTTTAAAAAGTATACTTTATTGGCATCCTTTAAATCAATTATATAGTCGAAATAAGAAAAGAACCCTAATGATGTGTTCCCTCCTGGTAATAGTCTCTTTATTTTTCCCTTAGTACTCATCTGCACACCTCCTAAATAGTTAATAACTACTGTTTTATATATTTCCCCTAAAAACAATAATTATAATGGTGTTTACAAAATACAGGGTTCTTTATTTTCAAACCAATAGCCACAAATTATTCCTTCGATTACCTTTTAATTTTTATTATTCTTCTGGTTCTTCTTCCATATCCTTTGATTCTCTTTTCTTAGAGATTAAATAGACTATTGAACAAAATGCTGCGGTTATCATAAACACAAATACCGCACTGGAAATAAACACTGCAATAGATAAATAAGAAAATTGACCATCTAAGTACAATCGTGAATTTCTGATTGTCATTAATGTTCCATGAGCAACTGCTGCTGTAGCACAAATTAACATATAAAATGTAAATGGATGCATTCCTTTGATAGGCGAGTAACTTCCTAAGTCTTTCATAGTTAATCTAATGGTGGTGTAGAGGGTACCCGTCAAAAATAATATAAACACATTAAATTCCTTGATTATGCCAAGATTAATGGAAAATACTTGTTCTGCTAAGATATAGACAAAAGCTAGGGACATCATGATATTGTAAGCCTCTGCCTTAACCTTATTTTCATAGTTTTGTATTCTTTCATCTTTTAATAGTTTCATCAATATAACCTCCTAAACTAATTATTTTCCCAAAATAAATCATCTAAGGTCTTACCTAAGGCCTTGGCTATTTCAATACATAGTTTTAATGAGGGATTATATTTTCCCGCTTCAATAAGACTAATAGTTTGTCTAGTAACACCCACAATGTTGGCTAGATCTTCTTGGGTAAGATCTTTTTCTACTCGAGCTACTTTAATTTTACTTACTGCCACGTTTCCACTCCTCACATTACATACTTCAATATATTGTATCCATATTGTAATATATATATTGCATTAAGTCAAGTATATATTGATTTTCAATTAAGGGTATTCTTTTAAGGTCAATTTAGGTCCACTCAAAAAGATAGCCAAGTTGGCTATCTTTAAGGCTATTGAAATAATATTCTAATGAAGAAATAATTTGTTTTTTGTCTTTACGAGACCGCTACATGAGGTGCAGTACCATCTAACATTACTACCTTTAGTTCTGGTACTACTAATACATCTACAGAGTCAGGGTCTGCTGAACAATGATGCAATTCTATATCATACCCCTTTTCCACCATAACATCACCGATCTTTTTCATCATACTGGACTTACCTGTACCAGGTCCTCCTTTTAAAATATAGACTTTGCTAACTTCTTTCAAATCCATAATATGATCAAAGTATGAATAAAACCCTAGTGAGGTATTGCCCCCTGGTAACAACCTTTTTATTTTTCCTTTATACTCCATAGTAACCCTCCTCGTATTTCATAGAATATCCGTGCATATTACTATTTTATCCAGTTTTTATGTTTTGGTGCTTGTATATGTGAAACCTTTGAGGCGAATGTAGAAAAATGTTAAAAAACTAACACTTGCATCTTAATTTGCAACTATATATAATATATGATTGTGGGCTGCAAAATTCTAAAAATTATATGTATTTACTATTTTTAAAATTAGTTGTTTTTTGCAACTAGTTAAATAATTAACATGATATCGTTTTCAGATTTTTTATTTTTAGAGAATAATTATCCGTAGTCCTATGTATTATTTGACATTCTAATTATTAAACTAACTTAGGAGGGGTTACTTTATGGCGAACTTATCGAATTCAAATGAAAGAGATCAATGGAGCTCGAAGATTGGATTTGTTTTAGCCGCTGCTGGTTCTGCTGTAGGTTTAGGAAATTTATGGAGATTCCCTTATACAGCTGGCCAAAATGGTGGTGGAGCATTCGTACTTATGTATTTTGTTATTTTATTTTTAGTTGGTTTTACTTTAATGTTGGCAGAATTAATTATTGGAAGACATACCCAATTAAATGCAATTGGTGCCTATAGAAAAATTCGAAAAAATTGGGCTTGGGTTGGAGGTATTGGTGTTTTAGCTTCCTTCTTAATTTTATCTTTTTACAGTGTTATTGGTGGTTGGGTAGTTCATTATGTAGTCAGAACAGTTACTGGTGGACTTGCTTTAGCAGATACAAATGCTTATGAAGGTTTATTTGTTGGTTTTATTACTAATCCAATTCAACCTATTTTATACCATGCTATATTTGCCTCTTTAACTGTAGGAATCGTTATGGGTGGAGTTAGTGGTGGTATTGAGAAGTATAGTAAAATTTTAATGCCAGGCTTATTTGTTATGATGATTATCATTATGCTTCGTTCTGTTACTTTACCTGGAGCTTCCGAAGGAATTAAATTTTTCTTAGCTCCGGATTTTTCAAAGATTGATGGATCAGTTATGTTGGCGGCTTTAGGACAAGTATTCTTCTCCTTAAGCTTAGGTATGGGGGTTATTATTACCTATGGTAGTTACTTAGGTAAAAGTGAAAATATTCCTCAAAACTCCATTACCATTCCTTTGGTTGATACAGGAATTGCCTTATTAGCAGGACTAGCAATATTACCCGCAGTATTTGCCCTTGGTTTTGAACCTGATGCAGGTCCATCTCTATTATTTATTACTTTACCAGCAGTATTTGCTGAAATGCCTTTAGGTATGGTCTTTGCTCTTATATTCTTTTTACTAGTACTTTTTGCTGCTTTAACTTCTTCTATATCTTTATTGGAGGCTTCTGTTTCCTTTGTAGTAGATCAATTTAAATTAAGTCGTAAAAGTGCAGCAGCATTATTAGGTTTAGCAGTATTTCTGCTGGGAATACCTTCTTCTCTAGGACAAGGTATATGGAGTGATTTAACCTTCATTAGAGGTAATGACTTCATGGATTCTATTGACTTTATTGCAAGTAATATTATGCTACCATTAGGAGGTTTCTTCCTATGTATCTTCATTGGATGGATATGGGGAATTGATAATGCTCTTAAGGAAGCTACCAATAATGGGAAAATTTCCTTTAAGCTTGCTGGGTTTTGGAGCTTCTTAGTAAAATACGTTGCACCTTTAGCTATCCTGGTTGTATTTTTCCAAGGATTAAGATCATAAAAAACTAT
>JAFIFG010000045.1 GCA_020832135.1 Clostridiaceae bacterium | reverse complement strand
AATCTATTCAAAACCCCAAAAGTATGATATTATGGTATAGGATTTTAAATAAAGGAAGTGTTTAACAATAATGGAAAGATATTTAGTAATCCATGGACCAAACTTAAATCTTTTAGGTACAAGAGAAACAGAAGTTTATGGAAAAATGACACTAAAAGATATAAATGAAAAATTATTGAAGGAAGCTGAAAAAAACAATATTGAATTGGACATACTTCAAAGTAATAGTGAGGGAAATATTATTGATTTATTACATGAGCATGAGAAGTTTCAAGGAATCATTATAAACCCAGCTGCCTATAGTCATTACAGTATAGCAATTCATGATGCAATTAGGTCTATTGATATACCAATTGTAGAAGTGCATCTTAGCAATATTCATGCTAGAGAAGATTTTAGAAAAAAATCTGTAACTGCTGCTGCATGTATTGGACAAATTAGTGGCTTTGGATATTACAGCTATATTTTAGCATTATATGCTCTTATCAATAAAAATAAATTGTAGGAGGTACGAAATGCAAAAGAGAATTGAAAAAGTTAGGGAAATCTTAAAGGATAAAAATTTAGATGGTATATTTATATATAAACCACAAAACAGAAAATACTTTTCAGGATTTACTGGAACTACTGGATATGTTCTTATTACACAGGATGAAGCTAAATTTTTTACTGATTTCAGGTATATGGAGCAGGCAAAAGAAGAATGTAGTGGCTACGATATAGTAGAGATCAGCAGATTCGAGCCTCTAACCAATAAAATTCAAGAACTCCCATTAAATAGATTAGGTGTTGAAGAAGAATACTATACCTTTAAAGATTTTACACAATTTAAATCTAAATTGGAAAAACTAGAGATCATAGCACTGGAGGGTGCCTTAACTGAGGTAAGAGCCATAAAATCCAGTGATGAAATTAAATACATTGAAAAAGCAGCATCTATAGCAGATGAAGCTTTTACATACATATTAGAAATAATAAAACCAGGTGTTACAGAGAAAGAAATAGCATTAGAATTAGAATTTTTTATGCGTAAAAAAGGTGCCAGTGGAGGAAGCTTTAGTTTTATTGTGGCTTCTGGTGTGAGGTCTTCTTTACCACATGGTGTGGCATCCGATAAAATAATCCAAGAAAATGATATGGTCACTTTGGACTATGGCTGTATTTATGAAGGCTATTGTTCTGATATGACTAGAACTATTGTGGTTGGAAAAGCTAATGATAAACAAAAAGAAATTTACAGTATCGTATTAGAGGCACAAATTAAAGCACTGGAAAGTGTAAAGCCGGGAATTACTGGAAAAGCATTAGATGAAATTGCTAGAACCATTATTACAGACAAAGGCTATGGTGAGTGTTTTGGACATGGATTAGGACATGGATTAGGCCTGGAAGTCCATGAATTACCACATGTTAATTATATAGGTGATGCACCAATAGAGGCTGGCATGATTTTAACTATTGAGCCAGGTATATATGTCCCAGGTTTTGGTGGAGTAAGAATTGAGGATTTAGTCTTAGTTACTGATACTGATTATAAAGTTTTATCAAAAACTCCAAAAGAGTTAATTGAAATAAAAATATAATACATAAGCAAAAATGGAGGGATTTTATGATTTCAGCAGGAGATTTTAGAAAAGGAAATACTTTTGAAATGAATGGAGAACCATTTGTAGTGTTAGACTTCCAACATGTTAAACCTGGAAAAGGGGCGGCTTTTGTTAGGACTAAATATAAGAACCTTAAAACAGGCGCTACTAGAGAAGAGGCTTTTAATCCTTCAGATAAATTTCCAAGGGCACATATAGAAACAAAAGAGATGCAATACCTTTATAATGATGGGGAATTTTACTATTTTATGGATAATGAAACCTTTGAACAGGTGCCTCTAACTATTAATGAAGTAGAAGGAGCTATCAAATTTTTAAAAGAAAATGATAATGCAACCATTAAATTTTATCAAGGTAGGGTTTTCCAAGTAGATGCACCAAACTTTGCAGAACTAGAAGTTACAGATACAGAACCTGGTGTTAAAGGAGATACTGCTTCTAATGTTACTAAATCAGCTACTTTAGAGACTGGTGCAGTAGTACAAGTACCTTTATTTGTTAATATAGGAGATAAAGTGCGTGTAGATACTAGAATAGGTGAATATATGTCAAGAGTATAATAAAAATTATTTTGGTAATACTATTAAACAGTTATGTTATTATAAAAAGGAGGAAAAAATTATGAATCATTTATTTGAAAAAGTAGCATATTTAAAAGGATTGGCTGAAGGGTTGGATATTGAAGAATCTTCTAAAGAAGGTAAGTTATTGTTACATATTATAGACACACTAGAGGATTTTTCTGAAGCTATAGTTATGGTTAATGAAGATCAAGAAGATTTAACTGAGTATGTAGAGGCTTTGGATGAGGATCTAGCAGATGTAGAAGATGAGTTATTTGATGAAGAGTTAGACGAAGATGATGATATAGATTTTATGGAAATAGATTGTCCAAATTGTGATGAAGAAATATTTGTAGATGAAGAATTATTATATGATGAAGTTTCAGAGGTCCAATGTCCACGTTGTAACAGAACAATAAAAATAGAAGAAGATTTCCAATGTCATGACGATGGTTGTAACCATCATCATGGAGAGTAAAAAAATAAATATCTCTTAAGATTATTGAAAAGCCAATAGTACTATGCTATTGGCTTTTATTTTTTTTTTTTGTAAATAAGAATAATTAAGGAGCAACGTAAATATCTATATATATATAAGGAGGGACATGTTGTGATTATGAATATGCAAATAAATAATTTTATTAAAAAAAATGTAGTTGATAATCTAGAAGCATATCTATGTCCAGAAATTAGACCAATTATAAACAAGATACCTCAAGACATAAAAGATGATATGGAAGAAATAAGGCTGAGAATAACAAAGCCTTTAATGATTTATTCAAATAACAAGGATTATTTTGTAGGGACAGAGGGGCAGCTGTTATTGGACTACAAAGATAGTTATATAGTAACAAAGCGAAACATAGAAAACACCTTACAGTTCATCACGGACTATTCCATTTACTCAGTAGAAGAAGAATTAAAAAGAGGTTATATAACTGTACAAGGTGGGCATAGAATTGGTATTGTGGGGAAGGTTTTATATGATGGGAAAGGTATAAAAACAATAAAAGATTTCACAGGATTAAACTTTAGGATTTCAAGAGAGAAAAAAGGTGTATCTTCTATCATATTAAAATATTTGATTAATTCTAAAGGTGGATTTATGAATACCTTAATAATATCACCTCCCCAGTGTGGCAAAACAACACTTCTTAGGGATATAATTAGAAATTTAAGCAATGGTATTCCTAATTTAAAATTTAATGGAGCAAAAATAGGTGTAGTAGATGAGCGATCAGAAATAGCTGCATGTTTTCAAGGAACACCACAAAATGATCTAGGCATAAGAACTGATATTTTAGATGCTTGTCCAAAGGCGGAAGGCATAATGATGTTGATTAGAGCAATGTCACCAGAAATAATTGCAACAGATGAAATCGGAAGAGCAGAAGATAGTATGGCGATCCAAGAAGCTTTATTAGCCGGCATCAAACTAATCACTACTGTACATGGAAAATCATTAGAGGATATATTATCAAGAAAAGTAATAGGAGAACTAGTGAAAGAAAAAATATTTGAAAGAATCTTGGTCCTATCTAATATAAAAGGAGTTGGCACCATAGAAAAAGTTATAGATGGACATACATTGAAGGACCTATTAAATAACTCTATAAGAAATAAGGTGGTTGGATAGTATGATGGTAAAACTAATTATTTCATTAATAATAATAGGTTGCAGCTCCTTAATAGGTATCATATATGCTAACTCATTTGTAGAGAGAACAAAACTGTTGGGGAATGCAGTATCCACTTTACAAATGTTGGAGACAGAGATTGTATATAGTGCTACACCACTACCGTTATTATTACAGAAGGTTGCAAGAAAAAGTAAACGTGAAATAGCATGTATATTAGAAAGTGCATCTAATAAATTGAAAAAGAAGGAAGGGTTATTATTTACAGAAGCTTGGGGAGCAGCTGTAGAAGAGGAAACTAAGGGAACGGCATTCACAAGGGAAGACATTGAACTATTATTATCATTAGGTAATAATCTAGGAATATCAGACAGTAATGATCAAGTCAAGCACATACGGTTAGCTATGGAGGAAATGAAAAGAAGCTATGAAATGTCTATCTTAGACCAAAAGAAAAATGTTAAACTTTGTAGAAGTCTTGGATTTTTGATGGGAATTACTGTAGTAATTATATTTTTCTAGTAAATAGAGGGGGAGATATACAATGATTATCAGTGTAGATTTGATTTTTAAAATAGCAGCAATTGGTATTTTGGTTTCTGTACTCAATCAAGTGCTATTGAGGGCGGGTAGAGAAGAACAAGCTATGATGACGACTTTAGCAGGAATTATTGTAGTATTAATGATGGTAATAAATTTAGTAAGTGATTTATTTGATACAGTAAAAACCATGTTTCAATTGTATTAAGGGTGTGATCATATGGAAATTTTTCAAATAGTAGCTATTGGACTGGTGGCGGCGGTCTTATCCGTACTTATTAAAAATCAAAAGCCTGAGATAGGAATATACATTGGTTTAGTTACAGGAGTTATTATTTTTATATTTATAGCAGCAAAGCTACAATCAGTTATTGAAATATTAAATCAATTAGCCAATAAAATTAATATAGATGATATTTACTTATCTACTATATTAAAAATTGTTGGAATAGCTTATGTGGCAGAATTTGGAGCACAGGTATGCAAAGATGCAGGGGAAGGAGTGATTGCTTCTAAAATAGAATTTGCAGGAAAAATCTTAATCATGGTTATGGCTGTACCGATATTAGTATCTTTAATGGATTTGATTATTAATATAGTACCTTAGGATGTGATTATATGAAAAAGATATTGCTCATGTCTATAGTAATTTATTTGCTATTTACTTCTTTTATATGGGCTGAAGAAGGGGGGATAACCCCAGAGAGCATTATACAGAGTCAAATGGATAGACTGGATACTAAAGAGTTAGAGGATATAATGGATGTAATTAATAGAGATTTAGATGAGTATTTTCCTAAAATTGAATTCAAACAGTTTATGCTTGATGTCTTAAGAGGAAACAGCACGATTTCATTTAATGAAATTTTAAATGGAAGTGTTAGATTTTTATTTAGGGAAATCATAGCTAATTGGAAGTTATTAGGTCAAATAATTGTACTAGCATCCATATGTGCTGTATTAAAGAACCTCCAAAGTGCTTTTGAAAATGAAGCGGTGGGGAAATTGGCTCACAATGCTTGTTACCTAGTAATTATTAGTATCACAATCAAAAGTTTTATGATAGCTATTAACATAGCTCAAGAGACAATAGATCTAATGGTTACTTTTATGCAAGCTTTAATGCCGATTCTCTTAACTATGTTACTAGCGATAGGTGGAATTACAACTTCTGCCTTCTTGCATCCAGTGCTATTGGGTGCGGTAGGATTTGTTGGTACAATTCTTAAAACGATAGTGTTACCTCTAATATTATTTTCAGCTGTACTATCAATAGTAAATAATTTATCTTCAAAAATTCAAGTTACAAAGTTGGCTGGATTGCTAAAACAGACTGCAGCAGTTATTTTAGGATTTATTTTAACTGCTTTTGTAGGTATTATATCTATTCAAGGCATTGCTGCATCAACAGTAGATGGTGTGACTATAAGAACAGCTAAATTTGCAGTAGACAAGTTTGTACCAATAGTGGGAAGTTTTTTATCAGATGCTATGGATACTGTAATTGGTGGTTCCTTAATACTTAAAAATGCTATTGGTGCCATAGGGTTGATATCTATATTTATTATTTGTTTAATGCCTATGATAAAAATTTTAGCATTAATTGTTATCTACAAATTGTGTGCAGCAGTTATCGAACCTATATCTGAGAATGGAATAGTAGATTGCTTAAATACTATGAGTAACTCATTAATATTATTATTTGCAACAGTGAGTTCAGTAGCAATTATGTTTTTTATAACAATAACTATAATTGTAGGGACGGGAAACATTACTGTTATGATGAGGTAGGTGAATGAGATGAATATGCTACGGGAATGGATCATTACTATTACGTCTGTCATTATATTTATAACATTTGTAGAGATATTGGTGCCGAATTCCAACAATAAAAGGTATGTAAATGTTGTTGTAGGAATTTTAATTATGATTGTTATTCTAAATCCCCTATTTCATCTTTTGAGACAAGATATAAACTTAGAAGAGGGTATATTGAAGGCATCCAGTGAAATTGAGTATAGGGCTATGTCAAATAGGATGGATAGTAATATGAGTGTCATGCAAAAAGAAGCTGTAATTGAACTATACAAGACTAAATTGATTGATCAAATGAAACATAGATTAAATAGTACGACAAATTACATAGTTCAAGATATTAAATTAGAAGTAGAGGAAACTGATGAAGAGAAATTTGGTACTATCAACAAATTAGATATTGTATTACAAGATTCTAAAAAGCCCGAAACACCTGAAACGAAACATATCGAGCCTGTAAATATTCAAGTATCAATTAATAAAAATAATAATACTGCAGAAACTCATAGCATATTGTTAAGTAATGAGGAGAAAGAAATACGAAATAGTTTCAGTATTTATTATGATGTGCCTAAAGAAAATATAAACATTCATATACTTAAAGATAAATAAAAAGAGGGGGATGAAAATGGATAATAATAAGTGGAAAAACGGGTTTAAAGAGATTTTATCAAAAAAATATATTGCTAATATATTGGTGCTATTAGCAGTAGCTGTTATGGCTTTAATAGTTTCAAATGATTTTTTAGTGAAGGATTCTGGATCTAAAAATTTTTCAAAAGATCCTTTAGACGACGTCTTGGTCCAACAGGTTCAGCAACCAAAGACAGAAGAAGAAATAGTAGAGTATAGACTTAAAAAAATACTGGAGAATATTAGAGGAGCAGGAGAAGTAGAAGTTATGATTACCTTTGAGATGGGGTCAGAGATTATTCCAGCATCTAATACTACAAGATCCACTGATACTACTGAAGAAAATGATTCAGGAGGAGGAACTAGGGTTATAGAATCAGAAAGCATAACAGAGACGGTGGTTGTTTCTAATGATCCTGGTGAAAATAGACCTTTGGTTTTAAAAGAAATTAAACCTCAGATTAATGGTGTTGTTGTAGTTGCAGAAGGTGCTGATGATATAGAGGTAAAAGCCAACTTATATAATGCAGTGCGAACTGTGCTTCAAGTACCTGGACACAGAGTTCAAGTATACTCTAAAAAATAATTAAGGGGGAGTTAAAATGAAATTTTCACAAGTGGGCAAGAAAAATTTTGTAATCTTCTCTTTGGTAGTTATGTTAGGACTTATAGGTTATGTTAATTATAACTTAAACAAGCAATCCTTATTACAAACTTCCAGTGAGTTAGAGCAATATAAAATGTCAATGATGGAGGAAAGTGGTGTATTAGTAGACTTATTAGAAAGTGAAGAAATGGACCTAGTAGATACTGCTGATATAGAGGATAAAGACATAGACACAAACAATGTGATGATGGTGGATAGTAAAGATCATAGTGAGATAGAGGATTTTGTAGAAGAGACCAGTGCTGAAATTGCTGAAGTTATTACCAATAAAGAATTAATGAAAAGTAATATATACTTCATTGAAAGTAAATTAGAGAGAGATAAAAAGAGAAGTGAAATGATAAGCTATCTAAATGATATTATAAACAATGAATTAACTAGCGAGGAAATGAGAAACCAAGCACAAGGATTAAAATTAAATATGATTACTGGTACTGAAAGAGAAGTTTTATTAGAAAATATGATTATTAGTAAAGGATTTAATGATGCTGTGGTGCACCTAACGGATAAATCTGTAAATGTTGTAGTAAATAGCAATACATTAACAGAAGGAGACGTAGCAAAAATTGTAGATATTATAAGGAGAGAAACGAATATTGGGATGGACCGCATAACAATAATGAATAAAAAATAGAAGTGTTTGTAAATAGAGAGTGAATTTGGTATAATTAAGAAAATTATAATTTGAAACATGCTACTTCTTGGGAGGTATAATAAATGGATTCTATTGAGAAATTAGAATATGGAGAAATAAAAATAGCTGATGAAGTAATATCAACAATAGCAGGATTAGCAGCAATGGAAGTTGAAGGGGTATCTGGAATGAGTGGAGGCTTTGTAGGTGGTATAGCAGAAATCCTAGGTAAAAAAAGTTTGTCCAAGGGTGTTAAGTTGGAAGTTTTAGAAGAGGGTACTGTTATTGATCTGTATATTATTGTTGATTATGGAACTAAGATTCCAGATATTGCTTGGAAAATTCAAGATAATGTTAAGACAACTATAGAAAGCATGACAGGTATAGATGTTATTAATGTTAATATTCATGTTCAAGGAGTAAAATTTCCTAAAGAACAAATAGAAGAAAATCAACAAGCTAAAAATTAAGATAGTACACCTGTAAATAACCCTCTCACATGTAGAGGGTTAATTTCAGTTAAGTTGACTATCTATTCGTTATAAAAATTTACAGTTTGGGGTACTATCATTGTATATAATAAATTAATAAAAGGGCTTTTATCATAGGAGGGTTAAATGTATATGAATAGAAAACAAGCAAGAGAATTAGTTATGAAGATGTTATTTGAGATGAATATGAATAAAGAATATAATATTGAACTATTGGCAAACTCTACTTTAGAAGAGGAGGATATGACAAATCAAAAAGAATACATATCCCAAGTCTTAGAGACTGTTATTAATAACTTGGAGAAGATTAATACTGTTGTAAAAACTTATTCAAAAGGTTGGACATTAGATCGAATTGCAAAAGTAGATTTATCTATTTTACAATTGGCTTTAGTAGAAATTATATATATTGATACTATACCCTACAATGTATCTATTAATGAGGCTATAGAGCTTACTAAAAAATATAGCAGTAATGAATCAGCATCTTTCATTAATGGGATATTAGGTGGTTTCGTAGAAAAAGAAGGCATTAAAAAGCATGACTAAAGAGAAAGTAATATTAGGAATAGACACCAGTAATTATACGACATCTGTTGCGCTAATGAATAGACAAGGCAAGCTTATAAAAGAAGAAAAGAAAATGTTGTTTGTTAAAGAAGGAAATTTAGGTTTGCGTCAATCTGAAGCACTATTTCAGCATATAAAAAATCTGCCTTTATTAACTAAAGAGATGCAAAGTATTAGTTCAAATTATGAAATAGTGGCTATAAGCAGTGCTACCAAACCAAGGCCTATTGAAGACTCCTATATGCCAGTTTTCTTAGCTTCTAAATCTCTTGGTGAAACAATAAGCAACTTATGGAATATACCCTTTTATGAATTTAGTCACCAAGAGGGTCATATAGAGGCGGGATTATGGTCAATTGCCTTAAAATTAGACAAGCCTTTTTTAGCTTTACATATATCAGGAGGTACTACGGAAATACTTAAAGTAGTACCTAAATCTAAAGGTTATCATATAGAGATTATTGGAGGAACTGGCGATATTAGTGCTGGACAATTTATAGATCGTATAGGAGTAAGTCTAGATCTTCCCTTTCCATCTGGGCCCCATCTTGAAGGATTATGCGAAGATACAGTAATTGATAATATACATGTTCCTATTTCTGTAAAGGGGACCTCTATTAGTTTTTCTGGTCCAGAAACCTATGTGCAAAAAATGATAAGAGAAAAAAATTTAGAAGCTAAAGAAGTTGCATACAGTGTATTTTCTTGTGTGGCTAGAACTTTAAATAAATTAATAAAAAACACTCTGCAATTATATGAGTTAGATACACTGTTGGTGGTTGGGGGTGTTGCATCAAATAATATAATCAAAAACTTCTTGAAGGATAATCTTCAGGGTGATGGTATTGAGGTGCATTTTGGTCAACCTAAATATTGTTCAGATAATGCAGTAGGCATAGCAGCCTTGGGGTTAGAAAGTTTTTTAGAGTATGAGTATAATAAGAAGTTAGGTGATTAAACAAATGGAAATAAAAACTTTGTCAGTGTCTCAAGTTAATAGTTATATCAAAAGACTTCTAACAAATGATCCTATTTTATATAATATTTCTGTAAAAGGTGAAATATCTAATTTTAAATTACATAGTAGTGGACATATGTATTTTACCATAAAGGATGATAACAGTAGAATTTCTTGTATTATGTTTAAGTCCAATGGTGAAAAACTAAAGGAAATACCCTATGATGGGATGAATATTGTGGCCAAGGGATATATTTCCTTATATGAAAGGGATGGATTGTATCAATTGTATGTCAATGAACTAGAAGCTACAGGATTAGGTGATCTATATATAAAGTATCAACAATTAAAGGATTCACTTGAGAAAGAGGGCCTTTTCGATAAAAGCAAGAAAAAGTCCATACCTTATATCCCTAAAAAAATAGGCATAATAACATCTCCTACAGGTGCGGCCATAAGAGATATTATTTCTGTAATCAAAAGAAGGTTTCCCAACGTTGAAATGTATATTTTTCCTGTGTTAGTTCAAGGGGAAAAATCAGCAGCATCTATTGCAAAAGCAATAGATGAGTGCAATGGTTTTCAAAATATAGAAGTTATAATTGTAGGTAGAGGTGGGGGCTCCATTGAGGAGCTATGGGCTTTTAATGAAGAAGTGGTAGCTAGAGCTATTTATAAGAGTAAGATTCCAGTTATATCAGCAGTAGGTCATGAGACAGATTTTACTATAGCAGATTTTGTTGCGGATATAAGGGCTAATACACCTTCTGCAGCTGCAGAATTAGTTGTACCAAGATTAGTAGATGTGATAGCAACACTAAATTCCCTCAATAAAAGGTTATTGTTATCTATAAATACAAAAATCAATACAAAACAAGAACAACTTAATGCTATTAAAAATAACTATCATTTCAAATATCCATTGAATTATATATATGATGAAAAGCAACATTTGGATGAGAGCTATAAGAGATTATGTAAAATTACAAAGCAAAACAAAGATAGACAGGATGAAAAATTGCGACATATAGTGGAAAAATTAAATAACTTAAATCCACTTTCTATATTTTCTAGAGGATATGCAATTGTTGAAAATGATCAAAATAATACTGTTAAAAGTATTGAAGACATCAATGAGGGTGATACATTAAATATAAATTTATTGGATGGCAAAGCTACAGCAAAAGTGTTAAATATAACAAAGGAGGACATGTCGCTTGAAAAAAGATAGTTATGAAATATCTTTTAAAAGATTAGAAGAAATTATAAGTAATCTTGAAGATCATGAGCTGACACTTGATGATTCTTTAAAGTTATTTCAAGAAGGAATAGAATTGTATAGATTTTGCAACAGTAAACTTAATGAAGCAGAAGAAAAAATTATGATGATTGTAGAAGAAAATCATAAAATGAAGGAAATCTCATATGAAGATTTGGAGGATTAAAGATGGATTGGAGATTAAGACTGGATGAATATATAAACATTATTAATAAGGAAATTGAACAGTATATAAGTTCAAAGGGCGATAAAAACAAGACACTGATTGAAGCAATGGAATATAGCTTGAAAGCAGGAGGTAAGAGACTAAGACCCGTTTTAGCTTTGGCTTCCTATGATATTTTTAATGATCATGTAGCAAATATCCTACCTTATGCATGTGGCTTGGAAATGATACATACTTATTCTCTTATTCATGATGATCTACCTGCTATGGATAATGATGATTATCGTCGTGGAAAGCCAACAAACCATAAGGTATATGGAGAAGGCATAGCTATATTGGCAGGAGATGGATTATTAAATTATGCATTTGAAATCATGCTTCGGGATGCATTAACACATAATAACATAAGACCTTTCGTAGAGAGTATTCATGAAATAGCAGCAGCCGCTGGAGTTAATGGAATGATAGGTGGACAAGTAGTTGATTTAGAAAGTGAAAATAAAGCAATAGATGCAGAAACATTGGATTACATTCATTTAAACAAAACAGCTGCACTAATAACTGCCCCTCTTAAAATAGGTGCTATTATAGCACAGGCAGATCAAGAAGATATTGAAAATATGGGCTATATTGGTGAAAATCTAGGGCTAGCTTTTCAAATAAGAGATGATATTTTAGATATAGTAGGAACTCAAGAAAAATTGGGTAAAAATATAGGGAGTGATGAAGGAAGTAAAAAGGCTACCTATCCAGCTATACATGGAATTGACCACTCTATTGAAAAGGTAAAGGAATTAACTTCCAATGCTAATAAAGCACTAAGTAAATATAATGGCAAAGCTAGATTTTTATCTGAACTAAGTAATTATCTTGTTAGTAGAGAGTCTTAAGCAAGGAGGAACATAAGTGAATTTTATTGAATCAGTTTTTGACAATAAAGTACTATTAACTTCTATATTAGCTTGGTTCTTGGCACAATCTTTAAAAGTTATTCATACTTTAGTTGTAGATAAACATTTTAATTTTTCTAGATTTGTAGGTTCTGGGGGTATGCCTAGCTCTCATTCATCTTTTGTTATGGGACTAACTACTGGAATAGGACTTACTGATGGTTGGGATTCTACAATTTTTGCTATGTCTTTAGTTTTTGCTCTTGTGGTAATGTATGATGCAGCAGGCGTGCGAAATGCAGTAGGAAAGCAAGCAATCATTCTTAATAAAATGATGGAGGATCTTCATCATAAAAAAGACAAAAAATTAACAGAAAATAGATTAAAGGAGTTAATAGGGCATACCCCTGTGGAAGTTCTAGCTGGTGCTATACTAGGGATCATTGTGGCAAATATAGTTATTTGATTAATTAAATTGTATGTGTTATAATGTCTTTTATATTACTTAAGGTGGTACAGTATTCTAGTCAGTTAAATTAGCTTGGAAGGCGGGCCTAAAAATCCGTTGAAGGGCACATCGATGAAGTTCTTGGTTTCGGCTTCTGACGCCCAGTTGGGGGTTGTTTCTGAGAGTAAGGAGATGGGGGCGATCCGCAAGGGCATGCGGGCGTTGACCCTCGCTCCGTGGAGGCCGTTTTAATTATACAATATAATTAAGATGGTAGAAACCTATAGGTTTGTGCAATAGTGCAGACCGTAGAGTAGCCTGCCTTGAGTGGAACAGGGAGATAAGTAGACCAGGTTTTATGCATCAGGGCCCGATGTGTGAAACTATTGCTATTTGAAATCTGTTCTGCAAAAGAGGCTAAGAGCTAATTTATACTGTTGAGGAAAACTCCTAGACTGTTCTTTATGAGGTATATTAAGGATTACAGTGCGGACTGAGTGGCATTCCAGTCATGCTTATGGCGACAAAGCAAAAGTCAGTTTAAAGGGAAACCGCTACTATGGTGACAGGTAGTACTGCCTTGGGAAATCCTACTGGACCTAAGCCGTAAAATTTACTTAATATACTACCACTGTAATTTAAAGCTGATAGCTTAAGCTATCAGCTTTAAATTTATGAAAAATAATATATGACTAGATAAAGATTATTTTCTCTATATACATATTTAACTAAAGAAGTAGATAACCTTATAGTATCGTAGTATAATAGGTGGAGGGATTATTTTGCCTAGAAATAATGAGAAAAATGATAGATATAATCATGATAATAAGGATATTTGGAAAAGATATAACTTAAAATGGGTTGTTATAATATCTATATGGACATTCGTTTTAACCATTTTGATTAGTATTATAGCAGAGATGGTGTTAATAAATGTACAAGTTATACTTGCTTTCATTATTTTCATTATCATTATATTAATAGGAGTTATAAGTGATATGGTGGGTATTGCAGTAACTGTCGCTTCCGTAAAGCCATTCCATGCAATGGCAGCTGATAAAGTGGAGGGTGCTGGATATGCCATCAAACTATTAAAAAATGCTGGCCCGGTATCTAATTTTTGTAATGATGTTATAGGAGATATATGTGGCATTGTAAGTGGTGTGGCAGGGGTCAATATTGCATTGCAATTAAAAGATTTACTTTTCCCTATGAATCGTGCTCTGTTGATTGTAGTCATGAGTGGTTTTATTGCCTCCCTTACTGTTGGTGGTAAAGCCATAGGCAAAAATGTTGCTATTCTTCATTCCCATGAAATAGTATTTAATACAGCTAGAACTTTAAACTTTTTTAATGAAAAATTAGGATTGGATTTATTTTCCAAAACGAACAATAAAACTAGGAAAGAGAGATGATATTTATGTATAAGTTTTTAGAACAAATCAACTCTCCAGAGGATTTGAAAAAATTAAATAGCTATGAAATGAAAATATTAGCAGAAGAAATTAGAAGGTTTTTAATTGACTCGGTTTCTAAAACAGGAGGTCATTTAGCTTCTAACCTTGGGGTTGTAGAACTTACTTTAGCCTTACATACTGTCTTCAATACTTTAGATGACAAAATAATATGGGATGTTGGACATCAAAGTTATATACATAAAATATTGACCAATAGAAGAACACAATTTGATACACTAAGGCAACATAAGGGTATTAGTGGATTTCCTAAAAGATATGAAAGTCCTCATGATCATTTTGATACAGGTCATAGTAGTACGTCTATTTCCGCAGCTTTAGGCATGGCTGCTGCGAGAGATTTAAACAAGGAAAAACATGCTGTCATCGCAGTGATAGGAGATGGAGCATTAACAGGAGGTATGGCTTTAGAAGCCTTAAATCATGCTGGACAAATGAAAAAAAATATGATTGTTATTCTTAATGACAATGAAATGTCTATTTCTGAAAATGTTGGTGGATTATCTAACTACTTGAATAGAATTAGGACAAACTCTGTGTATTCTAAAGTAAAGGGAGATGTAGAAAGCCTCCTAAATAATATCCCGGCTATAGGGAAAAGTGTTATGAAAACTGCAGAAAGAGCTAAAGATTGTATTAAGTATTTTGTTGTTCCTGGTGTTCTATTTGAAGAATTTGGTTTTAAATATATTGGGCCAATAGATGGACATAATTATAATGAAATGTGTAGGGTTTTGAATAGTTGTAAAAATATCTCTGGACCTATTTTACTACATGTAATGACAAAAAAAGGAAAAGGGTATCCTATGGCGGAGAAATTTCCAGATAAGTTTCATGGTGTAAGCCCATTTGCTGTAGAAACTGGCAAATCCCTTTCAGGAGGTAAAAAAACCTCTTATTCAGAAGAAGTGGGCAATACTTTAATGGAATGTGCGGAAGAAGATAATAGAGTAGTGGCTATTACTGCGGCTATGCCGGCTGGAACTGGACTAACCTCATTTTCCAAACGTTTTCCAAATAGGTTTTTTGATGTTGGTATTGCAGAACAACATGCGGTGACTTTTGCTGCAGGTATGGCGGCAGCTGGATATAAACCTTACTTTGCTGTATATTCAACATTTTTGCAAAGAGGTTATGACCAGATCATACATGATGTTTCTCTACAAAATTTACCTGTAACTTTTTTAATTGATAGGGCTGGATTGGTTGGAAACGATGGAGAGACCCATCATGGCACCTTTGATATTTCTTACTTATCTATAATACCTAATTTAACAATTTTATCTCCGAAAGATAGTACAGAATTAAAGGCTATGATAAGATATGCCAATAAGAAAAATGGACCTGTAGCTATAAGATATCCTAGAGGTACTGCTATAACAATAGAAGAACAACTTAAAAATGATATTGTAACAGGCAAGGGTGAGGTTATTTATCATAGTGGAGAGGGTGCCCTTATAATAGCAGTTGGTCATATGAATACTTTAGCTTTAAAGGTATGTAATAGCCTTATGAAAAAAGGAATATATTCAACGCTGATTAACCCAAGATTTATTAAACCGATAGATAAAGATTTAATTATCAAACATGCTAAAGGACACAAACAAATATATGTTATAGAGGATAATGCTAAAATTGGTGGGTTTGGGTCTCAAATACAAAACATACTAAACGATAATAACATCTATACCACAGTAAACACTATAGCAATACCAGATGAATTTATTGAGCACGGCGATACAAACTGTTTATATGATATATGTGGCTTAAACCAAGAAGAAATATTACAAAAGATATGTACTGATTTTTTAGCTAAACCTTTTAAAAATGTTGTTATTACAAAATAATAGGGGAAATGTATAAATGAGAAAGCAAAGACTGGATACTTTGTTAGTAGAGAAGGGACATTTTGATAGTAGAGAAAAAGCAAGAAGAACTATTATGGCTGGTTTGATTTTAGTTGATAATCAAAAAATTGATAAACCAGGAACAAAAGTAAATGAAGATGCTACTTTAACCATAAAAGGAAACCCCATCCCCTATGTTAGTAGGGGTGGATTAAAATTGGAAAAAGCTATAAGAGAATTTGATATTTCTTTACAAAACAAGGTGTGTTTAGATGTAGGAGCTTCGACGGGTGGATTTACTGACTGTATGCTTCAAAACGGTGCACAAAAGGTGTACTCTATAGATGTAGGCTATGGCCAATTAGACTGGAAATTAAGACAAGATGAAAGAGTAATTGTAATGGAAAGAACCAATATTAGATATGTCGAACCCAAAGAACTCAGTGATTTAGGAGATTTTGCCTCTATAGATGTTTCATTCATATCTTTAAGATTAGTCTTACCTGTATTGAGGGACTTATTAAATGAATCTGGAGAAATTGTAGCTTTAGTAAAGCCACAGTTTGAAGCGGGAAAAGACAAGGTGGGGAAAAAAGGTGTAGTAAGAGATATCCATATACATAAGGAAGTAGTGTGGGATATAATTACTATTGCAAAGAAACTAGATTTCTCTATAGTAAATTTCTCCTATTCCCCCGTTAAAGGACCAGAGGGAAATATAGAATATTTGCTTCATTTAAGCAAAGCTAGTGAAAGTGATAATATGATAACAGATGAGTACATTGATAAACAGATTAATGAATCTCATAAAGTATTATCCCAAAACATAACCTCGTAATATAGAAGATAATAATTGTAATAATTAAAAGGATAATGTAAATTTATGAAGAATAATTAATATTAAAACCAACGTTAATCTTCAATGTTGTAAATATTAATGATATCTATGAGGAGGATCTAAATGAAGTATACTAGGCATGCAAAGATACTGGAAATTATAGAAAATCAAGAAATAGAAACACAAGAGGAATTATCAGAAGAATTAAGGAAAATGGGGCTTAATGTTACTCAAGCCACTGTCTCTAGAGACATCAAAGAATTAAGATTAATAAAAGTACTATCAAAATCTGGGAAGTATAAATATGCTACTTTAAAAAATCAAGACTCTATTTTATCAGATAGACTTGTTAGACTATTTAAAGACTCTATCATATCCTATGATTATGCAGGGAATATGCTAGTGCTTCGAACTATTCCCGCAGCAGCACAAGCGGCTGCTTCGGCTATAGATGCAACCAATTTTGAAGGAATAGTAGGAACAGTTGCAGGAGATGACACTATATTTGTTGTAGTAAGGGATACTGACAAAATGGAAGAGGTTATAGATCAATTTAGAAAACTAATGAAATAGAATGGGGGGCCTTTATGCTTATAGAGCTAGAGGTTAAAAATTTTGCTTTAATTGATCAATTAAATATTAATTTTGAAAATGGATTAAATATATTGACAGGGGAAACAGGTGCTGGAAAATCTATCATTATAGATGCTGTCAATATGGCTATTGGAGAAAGGGCAGATAGACAGTTTGTAAGGGAAGGTTCTAAAAAATCTACTGTGCAAGCTGTTTTTTCTACTGAGAAATCAAAGAAGATAAATGAAATACTAGAAAAGTATGGAATAGAACAGGATAATGAAGATATTTTAATTGTAACCAGAGAGATTTACTCTAATGGAAGAAGTACTAGTAGAATTAATGGAGTTATTATAAATCAAAGCACTCTAAAAATTATTACACAGAAGCTAATTGATATACACGGGCAGCATCAGCATCAATCTTTATTAAATACTGATTTTCATATAGATTTGTTAGATGCTTATGGAGGAAATGAAATAAGTAAGCTTCTAAATATGTTATCAGAAAGATATAAAAAATATGTGTCATTAAAAAAGAAATTAAGTTCATTTTGTTATGATGAAATGGAACGAGAACGAAAAACAGATTTACTTAAATTTCAAATAGAGGAAATTGATGCTGCTAGCTTAAAGTTAGGTGAAGAAGAAGAATTAAAACAACAAAAAAACCTATTGTCTAATAGCGAAAAAATATATACTGTGTTAAGTAATGTATATGAAGATTTTTATGATAGCAGTATGGGACATTCTCTTTTAGATAATGTAGGAAAGAATGTGAGGGCTCTACAGGATATATCTTCTATAGATGCTGATCTAAGCTATTTTTATAATACATTAGAAGAGATTCAGTACAAAATTGAAGATATTACTAGAGAAATAAGAAACTATAAAGATCAAATTGATTTCAACCCTCAAGTTCTACAGGATATAGAAAATAGATTAGATACTATAAATAATTTAAAAAGAAAGTATGGTAATTCGATTGATGAAATTTTAAATTATAGGGAAAAAATTTATGAAGAGCTTGAAAGCTACACTAATAGTCAAGAAAAAATAAATGAAATTAAAATAGATATTGATAAGGAAAAGAGAATAGTAGAAGAATTATCAATAGATATTAGTGTTCTTAGAGAAAAAGCTGCTAAATTCTTTGAAAAAAGTCTTATCGAAGTACTAGAACAATTAAATATGAAAAAAGTTGATTTTGTAGTTGCTATTTCTCAAGTTAAGGATGATGAGGGGAATCATAAATATTCTTACAAAGGAATCGATAAAGTGGAATTTATGTTATCTACAAATATTGGTGAATCTTTAAAACCTTTATCAAAAATAGCATCTGGAGGAGAAATGTCTAGAATTATGTTAGCCTTTAAAACACTTTTGGCTGATTTAGATAATATCCCGACATTAATCTTTGATGAAATAGATACTGGTATTAGTGGATTAACAGCTCAAACTGTTGGAGAGAAACTATATAATATTTCTAAAAATCATCAAGTTATATGTATAACTCATTTACCGCAAATTGCTGCAATGGCAGACACACATTTTCTAATAGAAAAAAGCACACTAAATTATACAACAGAAACTAAAGTGATAAAAATGGATAAGAAAAAGCGTGTGGAGGAATTAGGACGTCTTTTAGGAGGAGAAATTACAGAAATTACTTTAAAACATGCAGAAGAAATGATTAACAAAGCCCGTAAAAAGTAAAGTAGAAGAATCTTTAAAATGTTTTTAAATATATAAAACCCAAAAAAGGATTATAGTTACAACTTTATAATATTTTATATATTATAATTACTCTACAAAAAAGCCAAATTAATCTTAAGTAATTATGACAGAAGAAAGTATCAATGCAAATTAATTACTAGATTAAGTTTGGCAGGAGAGTGATTTTTTTGATGAACAAAAAAAGGTATCAAAAAACTGTTGGATTATTGATGTCTATATTTATGATAGTTACTTTATATATATTTTTTGTAGAAATTACAGGAGGTTTGAATAGAGAATATAATATTTCTATTGGAGACAACTATACACTTAATCAAAGATTCCCTATTCTTCTTTCTACAACAGATTCTAATGAAAACTCAATAGTAGAGATCATACAACTGAATCATTCGAAATCTAGGTTTAGCAAAAGCTTACAATTGAACACAATAGATAAGGGAACCACAAGTTTACAATTAAAAGTATTAGGATTAATACCTTATAGAAACATTAGAGTTAATGTGGTGCCAGAATTACAAGTTATGCCAGGAGGACAATCAATCGGAGTAAAATTAAATACAGATGGTGTGCTAGTAGTTGGAACCACACAAATTATCGACCAAGAAGGTAAACATCATGATCTAGCTCAAGAGGCCGGCATAAGGATAGGAGATTCCTTGATTTCAATAAATAACATCAAAGTTAATGATGCTGTTCATGTAGGTGAAATTATAAAAGACAGTTATGGTGAAAAACTACAGTTAGTATTAAAGAGAGATAGTAAAAAATATACAACATCTATATCTCCTATACAATCAATTGAAGATAACAAATATAGGGTAGGTTTATGGGTTCGAGATAAAACTGCTGGTGTGGGAACTATGACCTTTTATCACCCAGAAACTAAAAAATTTGGTGCATTAGGACATGCTATTACAGATGTAGATACAGGCTCATTACTATCTATTAAAGATGGAGAAGTCGTAAGGTCTAGAGTTATATCAGTTCAACAGGGGAAAAGAGGAAAACCAGGAGAAATAAGAGGAATATTTTATGATACAAATGATCCTATAGGTAAGTTGGAGAAAAATACGAATTTTGGTGTGTATGGAGAATTGCTAGATGATTTAGAGAATCAAATTATAAATACTCCTTTACCAGTAGCCTATCAACATGAAATTAAAGAAGGGCCAGCACATATATTAACAACAGTAGAGTCTAATAAAATGGAGAGGTATAATATTGAAATACTAAAAGTAAATAATCAATCTAAAGCTAATTCTAAAAGTATGGTTATTAAAGTAACAGATGAAAAATTACTTGAAAAAACCGGTGGAATAGTTCAAGGTATGAGTGGAAGTCCTATCATACAAGATGGTAAAATAATAGGTGCAGTAACTCACGTTCTGATTAATAATCCGACACAAGGTTATGGTATTTTTATTGAGTGGATGATCGAGGAATCGGGAATTTATGATAAAATATTTAAAAAAGTTGTAGAAAATTAGGAAAAATACAAGAACGAAATATTACAATATTTTAAAATATTTTTTCATATTGGGAGGAATAAAAATACAATTGTCGAATTATTTAACTATGAAACTTTATTAAAATAAAAAAGAGAGTAGTTCAGGGGGGTTTACAGTGAAAAATGAAAAAATTAATATTTTAATTGTGGATGATAATGAGGACTTTTGTGATATTTTGAGTGAATACTTAGAACGACAGACAGATATTGAGGTTATAGGTATTGCTCAAGATGGATTGAGAGCTGTTGAGTTAGTACAAGAAAAAGAACCAGATGTAGTGGTATTAGATATAATTATGCCACATTTAGATGGATTAGGGGTTTTAGAAAGACTGAATAAAATAAACCTAAAGAAATTCCCTAAAATAATTATGTTGTCAGCAGTAGGACAAGATAAGATTACTCAGCGTGCTATTAGTCTTGGAGCTGACTACTATGTTATAAAGCCTTTTGACTTTGAAGTTTTTATTGATAGAATAAGACAGATGACAGGTGCAAGTGTTAATTCTGTTATGAGAAGGCGAGCAAGTGAAGGAGGACAGTCAACACTTATAAATAATAGTAATAGTTTAGAGGCTGACATAACAAATATTATTCATGAAATAGGAGTACCTGCACATATAAAAGGGTATTTATATTTGAGGGAAGCTATTACAATGGTTATAGAAAACGTTGAATTATTAAGTGCTGTTACGAAGGAACTATATCCATCTATAGCTAAAAGATTTAATACCACACCAAGTAGGGTAGAAAGAGCTATTAGACATGCTATCGAAGTGGCATGGAGTAGAGGGAAAATTGATACCATCAATAATTTATTTGGATATACGGTTCACAATGACAAAGGCAAGCCAACAAATTCAGAATTTATTGCAATGGTGGCAGATAAATTAAGACTTGAAAAAAGAGTAAGCTAAAAAACACCTTCTGTATATTAGAGATTCTAATATTTATATACAGAAGGTGTTTTTATTTGTAATATAACATTAAAATCATAATTAATATTATCATAAATGATAATAATCTATAAATATTATGATACTAAATCATATCATTTTCTATATCTCTTGTGTATTGTTTAAAACAATACACAAATTACATAGGTTATTATATTTTATCATAAAATAATTTAAATAATAGCATAAGTTTACTTTAAATGGTAGTAAACATGATGGTACTTTAAGAATGTTTCTAGTATTAATACAAATAATATAATCATAGGGAAATGTGGAGGTATCATCATGGAAATAAGAGCACCGGTAAAATTGGACAAAAAAACAAAAAAATTAATCAATAAAATTGTAGAAGGTGATATTGCTATTATTAATCATAAAGATATTGATGAAATAGCAGCACATTCGTTAGTGGATAAAAAAGTTTCAGCAGTTATTAACTGTCAGAATTCAATTAGTGGTAGATACCCTAACTTAGGCCCTATTATATTGGCTAAAGCAAATATACATCTATATGATGTAATTGAAGGCGATCTATTTAATGTGTTAGATAATGCAGATATTATTGAAATAAAAGACAATCAAGTAATATTCAATGATAAATTAGTAGCTGTCCTTATGCCTATGACTCATGAAAAAATAAAAAAATTATTAAGTTTTGCAGAGAGTAACATAGAAGAAGAATTGGAAAAGTTTATAGATAATACACTAAGTTATGCTCATAAAGAAAAAGATTTTATTTTAGGAAGATTAAAAAATCCTAAAATTAAAACAATTATAAAAGACAAACAAGTATTAGTGGTAGTTAGGGGTCAAAATTATAGAGAAGATTTAAGTACAGTTCTTCCCTATATAAAAGAAGAGAAACCTATACTTATTGCGGTCGATGGAGGAGGAGATGCTTTATTAGAATTTGGATTTATTCCAGATATTATAATAGGTGATATGGATAGTGTTAGTGATAAATGTTTAAAATTATGTAAGGAGATTATTGTACATGCCTATCCGGATGGTAATGCTCCAGGAATGGAGAGAATTAACAAATTAAAATTAGAAGCCATGATTTTCCCAGCTCCTGGAACTAGTGAAGATATAGCAATGCTTTTAGCTTTTGAAGAAGGAGCAGATTTAATTGTAGCTGTAGGAACACATACAAATATGATTGATTTTTTAGAAAAGGGTAGAAAAGGTATGGCAAGCACCTTTTTAGTTCGATTAAAAGTCGGATCAAAGCTCGTAGATGCAAAAGGTGTAAGTAAATTATATCGTAGTAACATTAAAATTAAGCACATTTTATGGCTTATATTGGCATCGTTTATTCCTATAATAGTCATCATATCAATTTCACAACCAATAAGAAATTTGTTGAAGCTCTTAATTATTAGATTGCGATTATTCTTAGGAATATAGGAGGACACAGATATGGTAATTGATATTAAATATTATATTATAACGATTGCTGCAATATTTATTTCTCTAGGTATTGGTATTTTTATAGGCTTCAATATGGATGGTGAGGAAATTTACTTAAAACAACAACAGCAATTAGTAGATAGTTTAGAAAATAGGTTTAGTCAATTAAGAATGGAAAGTGAAAGTCTTCATCAAACCATAGAGCAATTAGAACTAGAACAATCAAGAAATATTGCATTTATTGAGAATGCCTATAAAGAATTTACAGAAAATAAATTGAAAAATTTTAATATAGCTATTATCCAAACATCAGAAGATTACTCTTATAATAGTATTAGAGAATGTATAGAAAATGCAGGAGGAAATGTCCCTACTCATTTAGTATATAATAGCAAATTACTTTCTTTATCAAAACAGGATATAGATGAAATAAACCATGAATTTAATATTAATTTAGACAAAAACCAAATAATTATGAAAATTAATAAAGATATAGTGGATTTCATAATGTATGATAAATCATCTGATTTTTTAAAATATGTTCTTCACAAAGAATTTATACAGTCTAAACACAATAATATTTTCAAAGCACCTATAGATTATGTGATTATAGCTGGTGGTACTGAAGATAAAAGAAAAGAAAAAATCACTAAGATAGATTTAGATTTGATCAAACAGTTTAAAAGTAAAAATATAAAAGCTGTGGGAGTAGAAAATGCAGATATAGGTTATTCTCATATTCCCTATTATAAAAACAGTGGAGTTTCTACTATAGATAATATTGATAGTATTATAGGTCAAATATCTTTAGTGCTTGTATTAGAAGGAAAAGAAGGATTTTTTGGAATAAAAGATTATGCTGAAAAATTGGTTCCCATTGGTACTCAATAAAAAGGAGGATAAATATTGAACGAAGTAATTGCCGTTATTATACCTGCCTATAATGAGGAAAAGAGAATTGTTGAAACCCTACTAGCTTTAAAAAAAGTAAAATCTATATCACAAATTTATGTTATAGATGATGGTTCTACCGATGCTACCGTTGAAAAAGTATTAAAAATAGATGATATTATCTTAATAGCATCTAAAGAAAATAAAGGTAAGGGTCATGCATTAAAATTAGGTGTTGATGAAGCCATAAATACTTCTGATATTATTGTATTTGCAGATGCAGACTTAAAAGAAAGTGCTGAAGAAGTGACAGAGCTAATAAATCCTATCATAAATGATAAAGCGGATGTTACTATTGCAAAATTCCCACCTCCTATAAAAAAAGGTGGTTTTGGTTTAGTAAAAAAATTGGCTAAATATGGTGTATATTTATATACAGGAGTAATACTTGATACAACATTATCGGGACAAAGGGCATTTAAAAAAGAAGTACTACAAAATACTAGCTTTGACTATGAGGGCTATGGAATAGAATTAGGAATGACAATAGATATACTAAATCAAGGATATATGATTAAAGAAATACATGTAAATATGTTTCATAACGAGAGCCAAAGAAATATAAAAGGATTTCTCCATAGAGGCAAGCAATTTGTTCACATATTAAAAGTTTTAACGAGAAGGACCTCTAAGAGCCTTAAGTATGGGAGGACATAAGATATGGAAGTTATGGTAACTGGTATAAGCATTTTCTTTACGATTATATTTATTCCGTATGTGATGAATATGTTATCAAAGGCTGATATAGTTTGCAAAAATTACAAAGGCGAGCTAATCCCTACAGGTATGGGAATTACAATAGTGCCAGTAACTTTAATTAGCTTTTTAATTTTAATACTATTTTATCAAGATACCTATACTATTTTATTATTTTTTTTAGTGGGAATTACAACTATGTCTTTTGTAGGCATATTAGATGATTTGGTCGGCAATAGGAATGCAGTTGGATTTAAAGGGCATATTAGCTGTGCACTAAAGGGTCAAATTACTACAGGATTTATGAAGGCAGCTATAGGGGGATTGCTAGCATTATTTATTAGTATTATTGTTTCTGATGGACTTATTGCTATTTTAATAAATACATTTATTATAACTTTATTTACTAATTTTTTTAATCTATTAGATATAAGACCAGGTAGAGCGTTGAAGGGTTATTTAATTATAGCTGCTCTATTTATGATGTTAGGTATTACAGGAACATCTAGATTAATTGTAGCTATATTTATAGGCTATTGTTTGGCATATTTACCTCAAGACTTAAAAGCGAGAAGTATGATGGGAGATGCAGGATCTAATACTTTAGGGATAACTTTAGGCATAGCAACTGTATTGAGTTTTTCTATGAACATAAAATATTTAATATTTATTTTCTTAGTATTAATACATTTAATCTGTGAAAAGTACTCCTTATCCCAAATAATAAAAAATAACTACATCTTAAATTACTTAGATCAACTGGGACGCTAATCAAAGAGAATTTATAGAGGTGACATATATTTATGATGAGTATGAAAAAAGGAAAAGTTAAAGAAATTATAACATCAACAAAAGAGAAAACAGTAATTTGTGTAGTTGTAGATGGAAAAGAAGAAAAAGCTATAAATTATAATCTGCTAACAGGTGATATAACTAAAAAAGATGAAGTGATTATAAATACTACGGCTATAGAACTTGGCTTAGGTACTGGAGGATATCATTTTGTCATATACAACTTAGATAATGACTGTAATAATAGTGATGCTCATGGACATATAATGAAACTACGTTATACACCATTTCAGATTAAAGTTCTTGCAGCAGAAGAGCAAGAAAGTCCATATCATCATATTTTCCATGAGTTTGAATCTCTTCATCAGATGCCAGTTATTGTAGGAGAATTACACAGTATGGTGACACCTATAGTAGCTACACTAAAATATATAGATTCAGATATAAAAATTGCCTATATTATGACAGATGGAGCAGCTCTTCCAATAGATTTTAGTAATAGTATATATATGTTAAAAAGTAATAAGTTAATTGATGCCACCATCACTATAGGGCATGCTTTTGGAGGCGATTTTGAAGCTGTTAATATTTATAATGGACTAATTACAGCAAAAGAAATAGCTAAGTGTGATGTGGCTATTGTAACTATGGGGCCAGGGATCGTTGGAACGGGAACCCCTTATGGATTTACTGGTATAGAGCAGGGGTATATTCTTGATGCTGCAAATGATCTAGGGGGAAGTGCTATAGGAGTAGCCAGAATAAGTTTTGCTGATAGAAGAGAGAGACATAAAGGGATAAGTCATCATAGCTTAACGGTATTTGATAAAATAACCAAAACTAGAAGCAACCTAGTTATTCATAGCATGCCATCCAAAGAAAGAGAAGTTATATATAAACAGATTAAAAACTTGAAAATTTTAAAAAAACATAATATTATTGAAAGAGATGGCACTCTGCTTATAGATGCACTTAAAAAGTTTGATTTATCTGTTAAAACAATGGGCAGAGAGTTTAATGAAGATAAGTATTTCTTTTTAACTTGTGCAGCAGCGGCTAAATATGGATATAGTATAATGAAAACTAAGTAATCTTATTTTCTTTAAAGGAGGGAGATTTTCCAATATGGTTTTTGAAGAGAAAACACTAAAGTCAGAACGAATCTATGAAGGAAAAATTATTAATTTGAGGGTAGATACTGTTGAATTACCGAAGCAAAAGTACTCCAAAAGAGAAATTATAGAGCATGCTGGGGCTGTAGGTATATTAGCAGTTACAAAGGACAAGAAAATTATTTTAGTCAAACAATTTAGAAAACCTGTTGAAGAAGTATTAATAGAAATACCAGCTGGTAAAATTGAACCTAATGAAGATACTAAGTTATGTGCTTTAAGGGAACTAAAAGAGGAAACAGGGTACTCAACTAAAAATATAATAAAACTAATGGAGTTCTACACTACCCCTGGCTTTTCGAATGAAGTTATGCATATCTATCTAGCCGAAGATCTAGAAGAAGGTGATGCAGAGCCTGATGAAGATGAATATATAGAATCTATTTACTTATCTATTAATGAAGCAATGGAACAAATAAGTAAAGGTATTATTAAAGATAGTAAAACAATTGTAGCTATTCTAGCTTATAAAAATTTACAAGGCATATCATAAGGACATGTCATAAAATCTCCTTCTTTTGCATAATGATTTTAATATCAATATACATAAGAATGGAGGTTGTTTTGTGATAAACAAAAATTTTATTTTTTTGAAAAAGCATATAAAAGAAAATTTACTTATATATTCTATAGTTTTACTATGCTTTTTAATCGGAGTATCAGTAGGTGCTTTTACTGTGAAAATAGTAGACAAACATCACAAAGAAGAGCTATTTTATTATTTAAGAGATTTTTTTCAAATATTCCATAACAATGAACTACAGGGAGTAAATATTTTAAAACAATCTTTAATAAATAATATACAATTATTAGTTTTAAACTGGATATTAGGAATTTTAATAATTACAGCTCCTTTAGTTCTAGTAATTGTTGGCTTTAAAGGATTTACAATAGGATTTACAGCAGGCTTGTTAATTGAGGAATTTAAGCTATGGGGTGTTCTAATATTTACTTTAGGGATTTTTCCTCAAAATTTAATTATCATACCAGTTTTTATTATATCATCTGTTATTTCAATAATTTTTGCTACTATATTTTTAAAGGATAAACTTCAAAAAACAAAAGCCACTAAATACTCTAAACGTTTTTTAGTATACAGTAGCTTATATTGTATTTTATTTATCTTTGTACTATTAGCTGCATTGATAGAAGGGTATATCTCTCCTGTATTTATTCGACTATTAGTAAGTAACATAATTTAACGTTAGAAATTTTTACAACTATATTCTTAAAATTTTATTTTTTAGCAGGAATTACTTATCATTTGTTGAATAGTTATTTGTAGGATGAGTAAAGGGAGATTTTAAACATGAACCAATTTATTTCTAATTATACTGAATATTTAACAAATGAAAAGCAGTTATCCAGCAATACACTAGAATCTTATCTACGGGATATAAAGCAATACTTATCCTACTTAAAAGAGAACGAGATTACTGATATTGCTGAAACAAGCAAAACTACTGTAATTACATATATTATATACTTGCAAACTAAAGGGAGAGCTATTTCTACCATCTCTAGAAGTATAGCTTCTATTAGGTGTTATTATCAATACTTGATGATAAATAACACTATTTCTAAAGATCCTACTTTAAATTTGGAGTCTCCTAAATCGAAAAAAAAGTTACCTAATATACTTACTTTGCAAGAAATTGATATATTGCTAAGTCAACCTAAAGAATCTACTCATAAGGGTATGAGAGATAAAGCAATGTTAGAGCTTTTATATGCAACAGGCATTAGAGTCTCTGAGTTAATATCACTAAATATAGAAGATGTACACTTAGATTTAGGATTTATTAAATGTACTACGCATAATAAAGAAAGAGTAATTCCTGTAGGGTCAGTAGCATTAAGGGCTTTAACTGATTACTTAGAACAAGGCAGAGAGCATTTTTTAAAAAATACCGAAGAAGAATCTTTATTTTTAAATATGCAGGGTGGTAGATTAACACGACAAGGGTTTTGGAAGATCATAAAGTACTATACAAAACAATGTAACATAGACAAAACTATTACCCCCCATACTTTAAGACACTCTTTCGCAACTCACCTAATACAGAATGGAGCAGACTTAAAATCTGTTCAAGAAATGCTAGGACATTCAGATATTTCCACAACTCAAATTTATGCTACTTTGACAGAAAATAAGATTAAAGATGTATACAAAAAAACCCATCCTAGGGCCTAGCAACAGGCCCTGTTTTTATCTTTAAATAAACTTGTAAATTTATTGCCTTCATAGGGTACAATAATATAAAAGATTTTAAAGGAGGAGTTTTATGGTTAAAAGAGTTTTGTTATTTGTTATAGATAGTGTTGGCATTGGTGAATTACCAGATGCTGTAAAGTTTGGAGATGTCGGTGCCAATACTTTAGGCAATATAGCCATGAAGGAGGGAGGCATTCATTTACCAAACCTCCAAAAATTAGGGCTAGGTAACATTGATGGCATTAAAGGAGTACAACCCATAGATCAACCCTTAGGGTGCTATGGGAAATCCGATGAAGTTTCTTTAGGAAAGGATACTACAACAGGTCATTGGGAAATGGTAGGTATTCACTTAAAAGAACCCTTTAGGACATATGAAAATGGCTTTCCTAAAGAAATAATTGATGAGTTTGAAAAAAGGATTGGCAAAAAAGTTTTAGGGAATAAGCCGGCTTCTGGGACGGCTATCATTGAAGAGTTAGGTGAAGAGCACATTAAAACCGGTTACCCTATAGTTTATACCTCTGCTGACAGTGTATTTCAAATAGCTGCTCATGAGGAAATTATACCCCTAGAACAGCAATATGAAATGTGTAAGGTGGCAAGAGAAATAATGATGGGTGAGCATGCTGTGGCTAGAATTATAGCTAGACCATTCATTGGTAATGCTGGAAGCTTTACACGAACCTCTAATAGACGTGATTTTTCGTTGTCTCCATCTGAAGAGACTGTGCTAGATATAGCCAAAAAACAAGGACTAGACGTTATTGCAGTTGGTAAAATTGAGGACATTTTTAATGGGCAGGGCATAACTGAAGCTGTACATACGAAGGACAATATGGATGGAATAGATCAAACAATTAAATATTTGCAAAAAACTAATAAAGGAATTATTTTTACTAACCTGGTAGACTTTGATTCTAAGTATGGTCATAGAAGGGATGTTAAAGGGTATAAACAAGCTTTAGAAGAGATGGATGCAAGAGTACCTGAAATATTAGATAACTTAAGAGCGGATGATATGGTTATTTTCACAGCTGATCATGGTAATGATCCTACTTTTAGAGGTAGTGATCATACAAGAGAGTATATACCTATAGTTATATATGGAAAGCAATTAAAAAATAACGTAAACATAGGTATTAGAAGTTCTTTTGCAGATATAGCAGCAACCATTGCCGAGGCTTTAAACATTCCAGATACAAATAAAGGAAAAAGCTTTAAAAACTTAATAATTAAATAAAGGGGATTTGTGTATGTCTATTACTAAAAATATTCATGAAGCAGCAAGTTATACTAAGTCTATTATTGTAACTGATATGGCAATACCAGACCAATTAGAATCTATTAGTCATGAGGAAGTCGTAGCAGTAGCTAACAAAACTAGACCTAAATTTATTAATTTGGTTAAAGGTATTCTTAAAGAGGTGAAGATATAATGAGAATGTATGATATTATTCTAAAAAAACGAAACGGAGAGGTTTTAAGCAAGGAGGAAATTAACCATTTTATTGACGGATATACCAAAGGAAGTGTACCGGACTATCAGGCAGCAGCTTTATTAATGGCTATTTATTTTCAAAAGATGGACAAAGAGGAAACAGCATATTTAACAGAAGCAATGATGAACTCTGGAGAAGTTATAGATTTATCTAATATTGAAGGAATAAAGGTAGATAAACATAGTACTGGAGGTGTGGGTGATAAAACTACCATTGCCCTAGGACCTATAGTAGCAGCATGT
Organism: Clostridiaceae bacterium; assembly: GCA_020832135.1. Lineage (GTDB taxonomy): Bacteria > Bacillota > Clostridia > Peptostreptococcales > Natronincolaceae > JAFIFG01. Next base: position 118,592 of record JAFIFG010000045.1, on the reverse strand, counting down.
GGTGTTCCTGTTGCCAAGTTTTCAGGAAGGGGCTTAGGACATACAGGAGGAACAATTGATAAGTTAGAGTCCATACCAGGCTTTTCAGTAGATATGACTAAGGAAGAGTTTGTAAACAATGTGAATAATGTTAAATTAGCTGTAGGAGGACAGACTGCTAACCTAGCCCCAGCTGATAAAAAATTGTATGCCCTTAGGGATGTAACTACTACTGTAGATAATATCTCCCTTATTGCTGGGAGCATCATGTCTAAAAAGTTAGCTTCAGGAGCAGATGCGATAGTATTAGATGTTAAAACTGGTAGTGGAGCATTTATGCAGGATATTGATGATTCCTTTGAATTAGCTAAGGAAATGGTAGATATAGGTATTAATATGGGCAGAAACACTGTAGCGGTAGTTACAGATATGGATCAGCCTCTAGGCTACACCATAGGAAATAGTCTAGAGGTGAAGGAAGCAATCGAACTATTACAAGGAAAAGGTCCAAAGGATTTGGAAGAGCTATGTATAACCTTAGGTTCTTATATGTTACTATTGGCACAGCAAGTTTCCTCAGTGGATGAAGGTAGAGTTAAAATAAAAGAGGCAATTTATTCTGGAAAAGCTTTAGAAACATTAAAAAGATTTATTGTAAATCAAGGTGGAGATGTAGCCTATATTGAAAATGTTGATTTGTTACCAAAGGCAAAAGAAGTATATCCATTAAAAGTTACTGAGGATGGCTACATACATAAAATAAAAGCAGATATTGTAGGTATGAGTGCATTGATATTAGGTGCAGGTAGAGATACAAAAGACAGTGTAATTGATTTGTCAGTAGGTATAGTATTAAATAAAAAGGTTGGAGATTATGTAAAAAAGGGAGAAGTATTAGCATACATACATAGTAATAATATAGATAGGAGAAATAATGCCATAGAAAAATTAAAAACTGCTTACGATATTGAAAAAACAAAGCCCAGTACTAAACCATTAGTATTTGGAATTGTAACAGAGAAAGAAATCAAGAGACTGTAAAAAGTCTCTTTCTCTTTTGATGACTCTTTGTATAACTAATTATATAGATGGAAAACCTAATGTTAAAAAGGAATACAAGGAGGAATTTATATGAGAAAAATCTTTGCTAACTTTTTATGTTTTGTATTTATAATAATGGCCTTTTTTAGCGGTTCTACTATTTCAGCTGAAGCACAACCCTTTGATATAAGTGCTAAATCAGCTATATTGATGGATGGTTCTACTGGTACTGTGTTATATGAAAAGAATATTGATGAAGCTCTCCCCCCTGCCAGTGTAACAAAGGTTATGACAATGCTCTTGGCGATGGAAGCCATAGAATCCAATAAAATTTCCCTAGACGATAAAGTTGTTATTAGTGAGAGAGCTTCCTCTATGGGTGGAACTCAAATTTATATAGAACCAGGAGAAGTACAAACAGTAGAGAATTTAATGAAGAGTATAGCTATTAGATCAGCCAATGATGCATCTGTTGCCATAGCAGAACACATTGCAGGCACAGAAGATGTATTTGTTGAAAAAATGAATAGTAGAGCTAAAGAACTAGGTATGAATAACACTCATTTTATTAACACTAATGGTTTGCCTGCTGAAGGACATGTTACATCAGCCTATGATATAGCTCTGATGTCTAGAGAACTTTTAAAGCACAAAGAAGTACATAAATGGCTAACTACCTGGATGGACACAGTAGATGTAGGAAAGAAAACACCTTCTACACAAGAATTAGTTAATACTAATAGGCTAATACGAACTTACAAAGGGATAACTGGAATTAAAACAGGTTCTACATCAGAAGCTAAGTACTGTCTATCTGCTTCTGCAACTAGGGGAAGTAATAGTTTCATTGCGGTGGTGATGGGTGCACCTACCTCTCCAGTTCGTTTTAGTGAAACTGCTAAGCTTTTAGATTATGGATTTGCCACCTTTAATACGGTAAAAATTGTTGAGAAAGGTGGGAGTTTAGGAAATATAAATATTGGTAAGGGGAAAGAACAACAATTATTAGCAGTAGCCGATGAGGATCTAAATGTATTAGTTAAAAAAGGTGACGAATCAAAAGTAAAAAAAGAGGTAATTTTACCAGAATATATGAAAGCACCAATTGCTAAAGGTGCTAAAGTAGGAGAGGTTATTGTTACTTTAGATGGAAGAGAGGTTGGAAAAGTAGATATTGTTACTAATGAAGGTGTAGAGCGTGCATCAGTAATTAATATGATGAATAGAATGTTTAAAGCAATGGTAGGTTATTAAAAAGCAAAGTAGTACAGTGATGTACTACTTTGCTTTTTATAATATATCTTAATATGTTATAATTAATTAAAATAGTCAATAGAACATACTATAGGAGGGGTGAAGCTTGAGGATAATAATTAGTCATGTGAACTTAGATTTTGATGGATTAGCTAGTATGGTAGCAGCCTCTAAAATATACCCTGATGCTATTATGGTTTTTACTGGAAAATTAAATAAAGGTGTTAAAGAATTCTATAGTCTCTACAAAAATGTTTTACATATAAAACAGGCATCGGATATAGATATTAACAAAGTGACAGGAGTAATTATAGTAGATACCAACAGCATAAACAGATTGGGTAAATTTAGAGACTTACAAATTGGAAGTGTTGATGTAAACCTATATGATCATCACTTAGAATCGGAAAACACAATAGAAAGAGGCAACAGAATCATCAAGCCATATGGTTCCTGTACAGCAATTTTGGTGGAGGAGATAATAAGAAAACAAATAGTAATTACACCCTTTGAAGCAACTCTATTTGTTTTAGGTATATATACAGATACCAATTGTTTAACTTTTCCAAACACAACTCCAGAAGATGCAGAAATAGTAGGGTATTTACTGAGAAAAGGAGCTGATTTAGAGATCACTACTGAACATATCCAAAAGTCTCTTAGTGATGAGCATCATCAACTTTTCTTATCTCTTTTATTAAATATGGAAAATATAGAGGTTAATAATTATAAAATCATACTCTCAACGTATAAATGCGATACATATATTGGGGAGTTGAGCTATATAGCAAGTAAGATGCTGGAGATTAAAGATTGTGATGCAGTCTTTTTAGTTGTAGAAATGGAGAAAAGATATTATATTGTAGGGAGAAGTCTAGATGACAATATCAATATACCTTTTATACTGGAAGAGTTTAAAGGAGCAGGGCATCTAAGGGCAGCATCTGCCGCTGTAAAGTTTGATGGAATAGGAGATCTAGGTAAAGTAAAAGAAACTTTGATGAGAAATTTACATCATAAAATCAAACCACAAATTACTGCTAGAGATATTATGAATTATCCTGTGAAAACTATTACAAAAGATGTAACAATAGAAGAAGCAAGTAAAATTATGCTTAGATATGGGCATACTGGCATACCAGTAGTAGAAGATGATGAATTAATAGGCATTATCTCAAGGACAGATATTGATAAAGCTACTATTCATGGATTGATCCATGCACCAGTAAAGGGATTTATGAAAGGAGAAGTGAAGACAGTAGGTCCTGAAACTTCTTTAAACACAATAAATGATTTGCTAGTTAGTAATAATATAGGCCGATTGCCCGTAATTGAAAATAATAAAATGATTGGTATTGTAACAAGAACGGACTTATTAAGAATGCTACATGGTAAAAATCAGCCTTATTGGTATAAAAGAAATTTTTCTGTAACAGAAGAGATATTAAATTGTTATGAAAAAATAAAAAATATACCTCCTGCTATATATTCTATTCTAGAAATCATAGGAGAGACGGGAGACCTACTAAATAAAAATGTCTATATAGTAGGAGGGTTTGTTAGGGATCTATTACTAGGTATAGATAATTCTGATCTAGATTTTGTCATTGAAGGAGATGGGATTGCATTTGCACAAGAACTAAATAAAAAATTGCAAGGCGAATTAGTACTTCATGAAAAATTTGCAACTGCATCCATTAAGTTAGGTGATGGTAATGTGTTGGACATTGTTTCTGCTAGACGTGAGTATTATCATTTTCCAGCTGCATTACCACAGATAGAAAAAAGTTCCCTTTGGAATGATCTTTTTAGAAGAGACTTTACATTAAATTGTATGGCTATTCAAATAAATAAAGAAAGTTTTGGTAGGTTGATCGACTATTTTGGAGGATTAGAGGATATTGAAAATAAACAAATAAGAGTTTTATATAATTTAAGCTTTGTAGAAGATCCTACAAGGATTTTTCGTGCTGTTCGCTTTTCCTCTAGGCTAGGATTTAAAATTGAATCAGAAACAAAAAAATTTATTATTGAAGCAGTAAAGAATAATTTAATTAATAAGGTTAGTGATGATAGGGTAAGAGAGGAAATAGCATATATTATTACTGAAAAACATTTATGTAGAAGTATAGTATTGATGAGGGATTTTGATATTTTTACAGCTTTACACTGTGATTTAAATATATCTACTGAAATTGTAGAAAAATTAGACAGCATCCAAGAATCTATCGATTATCTTAGTGGAGTTAATACGATAGAAGTAAACAAAAAAATAATTATTGTATTACAACTTTTAGGTAATTTCCCCACAGATAAATTGCCACAAATTATCTATAAATTTATTTGCAATAAGGATGCAATAGCAGAAATACAGGTTGCCTTAGAGGAGAAAAATATTATTTATACTTTACTTCAACAAGAGGATTTGGATAAATTTGTTTTATACAATGCTTTACAAAAACATAGATTAGAAAGTTTGATTTTTTTTTACAACGATTGTAAAAATCCATATATTAAGCATTATATTAACTATTATATGCTACACTTAAAAGATATTAAGGTTCATTTATCAGGTAAGGATTTATTAGCACTTGATATAATTCCGGGCCCAATATATGGAGAAATATTACAGTCGATTTTAGAATGTAAAGTTAAGGGTGCTATTCATAATAAAAATGATGAAATAAAGCATGCCAAGGTTATATATGAAAATCTGAAGGAGCGATATGATGTTTAGTCTAGATATAAATACTATCCTATTAACATTACCAGGTATATTACTGGCTTTAACTGTTCATGAATTTTCACATGCTTATAGTGCTTATTTATTAGGGGATCCTACAGCAAAACATTATGGTAGATTAACTTTAAACCCTATATCGCACATAGATATCTTAGGATTTTTAATGTTAATATTCTTTAGGTTTGGATGGGCAAAACCTGTACCTATAAACCCTAATAATTTTACTAATAGGAAGCTTGGTTACTTCTTAGTGTCTATCGCTGGTCCTATGTCTAATATTTTACTATCAATTTTCTTAACATTTATTTTAGGTTTTTTAATTAAATTCGATATGAGTACACTTGTTTATAATATGTTATACTTTGCAATATTTATTAATTTGGTTTTAGCTGTATTTAACTTGTTTCCCATTCCACCTTTGGATGGATCCAAAATAATACTAACTCTTTTACCAAGAAGTTTTGAAGAAAAGTACTATAGGTTTCAAAAGTATTCTTATATTATTTTAATACTATTACTATATTTTGGGTTTATAAATAGAGTGCTATTTCCTATAGTTTTCTATTTATTTAATCTACTAATGACTTTGGTTACTTTTATCATCTAGGAGGAGAATAATGAACTATACTATTAAAATAGAAGCTTTTGAAGGGCCATTTGATTTACTTTTTCACCTCATAGAAAAAAATGAATTAGATATCTATGATATCCCTATAAATGAAATCACCGAACAATATCTTAAGTATATATATAAAATGGAAAAATTAGATTTAAACATAACAAGTGAATTTTTAGTTATGGCGGCTACTTTAATAGAAATTAAATCTAAAATGTTGCTACCCAAAGATTCATCTGAAGGTAAAGTGCAAGAAAAAGAAGAGCAAGATCCCAGAAGTGATTTAGTAAGAAAGCTTTTAGAATATAAAAAATATAAAGCTGTAGCCCAAGAGTTAAAAACAAAAGGAGAACATTATAGTAGAACTTATTTTAAGCCTAAGGAAGAAATTATAATAAGCCATGATAAAGATAATGAATCCATAGAAGATATGCAAGCAGATGACTTGTTAAAGGTATTATCACAAATATTACTAAATAAATACAAAAGCAATACTGATGTATTAAACAGTCATGTGAGACATATAGAACGAGAGACTATTACTATTGAGGATAAGTCAAAAGAAATAATTACTAAGTTACAAGAAACAGAACAAATAAGTTTTTATGATTTATTCCAAAACTTAGAGGATAAAACTGCAATCATAGTAACTTTTTTAGCACTATTAGAGTTGCTTAAAATGAAAAAAGTAACAGTGGTTCAAAGTTTATGTTTTAGCGATATTACCATAGAGTATAGACATTTAAAATAGTCGATATATTATTATAGTAGAGGTGTAAATAAATAATGGATAAAATTCAAATTAAATCAATTATAGAAGCCATACTTTTTGCTTGGTCTGAACCTATATCAACAAAGGAACTAAGTAAAACTTTAACTATAAATACTAAAGAGATTGAAAGTGTTTTGAAAGAAATGATAGATGATTTTAATTATAATAAAAGAGGCATTGAAATTATTAAAATGAATGACTATTATCAATTAGCTACAAGACCAGAGTACTATCCCTATATAAGAAAATTATTAGAGCCTAAACAAAGTAAAGGATTGACTCAAGCAGCTTTAGAGACATTAGCAATTGTTGCATATAAGCAACCTATTACTAAGGGTGAAGTAGAAGAAATAAGAGGGGTAAAGTGCGACAAAGCAATAAGCACCTTAATGGACAAAGATTTAATATCAGAACAAGGCAGATTAGAAAGAATAGGTAGACCTATACTCTATGGAACAACTGTTAACTTCTTAAAGTCATTTGGTCTTAAAACCATTGAAGATCTTCCAGATATGAAAGAATTAATTTTTGACAACGAAGAGACTGATGACATAAAAGATATATATAATAAATAAACAAAGGAGCCACCTTTATATATTAATTAAAAGAGTGGCTCTGAATTTACTTCTTAAACAGATACTTTATATTTTATATCATCGTATTTATTGTTAGAGTTCTTTCTTATTTTAGATACAATACCTCTTGGAACTTCTTCTGTATCTGTATGTTCTGCCTTCAATTTATTCTTTAGATATTCAAATGAAATCCAAGGATTTACATCGTCACCACATGTAAATAAATCGATAGAAGCATAACCATATTCTGGCCATGTATGGATTGTTAGATGTGATTCTTGAATGACTACCACACCACTAACTCCCCAAGGATTAAACATATGGAAATTACTCGTAACAACTGTGGCATTAGCTTCCTCAGCAGCTTCTACCATGTACTTTTCTATTAACTTGTGATCATTTAAAATATCAGAATCACAGTTATAAAATTCTGCTAGAATGTGTCTCCCTAATTGTTCCATTTTCATATTAAAACAACTCCCTTCCAATAATAAAAAAATAGTTAAAAAGATGGTGGACCTGCCACCCAAAGTACAATTGCTGGTTTGTTGCTGGTGTTTTCAATATAATGAATTAAATTAGATTTAAAATAAAAACTTTCTCCTTTTTTTATTTTAAATTTTTTATTTCCTAAACATAAATCGATATTACCATTCAAAACATATCCAAATTCTTCACCTTCATGAGGCTTCTCTATATTGCTACTACTATTGCTGTCCAGTTTTATTAAAATAGGTTCCATTAAGTTTTTTTGTGCATTGGGTACGAGCCAAGTGATTTTGTGATTTAATGCTTCGTTTTCTGTTTCATACATATCTTCTTTAGAGAACACAACTTTGCTTTGAACATCTTCATTAAAGAATTTCTGTATATCAGTTCCTAGAGCTTCAAGAATATCTATTAAGGTGGCAATAGATGGTGAGGTGATGTTTCTCTCAATTTTAGAGATGAAACCTTTTGTCAAATCACACCTTTGGGCTAGTTCATCCTGTGTTAATTCATTTAGTATACGTAATCTCTTGAGTTTTTCGCCTATATCCAATCTATCACCTCTCATTTTTGACCCATGATATACTATGCACTTATTTCCTCAAAGTAAACTTTTTGTTTACCTATATTAAATATAAAGGTTTTTGAAAAAAAGTCAATAGTTTTTACAGAAAAAAAATTTTCTATAATTTATATATTAAAAAAATAAATTTAATAAATCATATCAATTTAGTTTACTAAGTCTATTTATTGGAAAAGTGGAAAAAATAGTAATATATAGGTTGGAGGTGAAGATGTTTGCTACAGGTTTATACAATATTTGGAATGATTATTGTTTTAGTATTAATTATTATTTGGGTCTTATATTCAAATATAGAAATTGAGATGGATATAAAGAGAGTAGGACAAGATGATGAAATTAATGTATTTATATGTGCACTTAATGGTTTATTAAAATATCATACGAAAATTCCCTTTGTTGACTTATTTGATGGAGAAAATGGATTTATAAAAGCAAAAATTGAAAAAAACATTGGTAGTTGGAACAATGAAACCAAAATCCAAGAAAGGAAAGAGCGATTCAATACTAATGAAATAAAACTGATTTTAAAACGAATTAAAAAACTACACAGAGTATATTGGCATACGATAAAATATATATATCAGAAGATCATAATAAATAAAGTAATATGGAAAACTAGTGTTGGTACTGACGATGCAGCTTATACAGCAATTTTAGTAGGTATGTTGTGGGGTGTGAAATCTAATTTAATCATGCTTCTTAAAAATAACCTTATACTTAAGGATGCTATAATTGATGTAAACCCAAATTATAATGCACCTAAATTAGTTACAACTTTTAATTGTATAGTCAATATAAAAATAGGATATATTATAATTGCGGGCATTAAATTTCTCTTAATAAAATTTAGAGGTGGTGAGAAAATTGAGCGAGCATCCAATTGAAGCACTAATGAAGACAACAATGGAAAGCATAAAAGAAATGGTTGATGTTAATACAATTGTAGGAGATGCAGTTGAAACACCTGATGGTACAGTAATCATCCCTATTTCTAAGGTATCCTTTGGATTTGCATCTGGTGGAGGAGACTATACTAATGTAAACTTACCGGAGGAAGAAGAGGGTGAAGAAAAACCTGTAGTCAAAGAAAAGTTTCCTTTTGCAGGTGGTGCAGGTGCAGGTGTATCTGTTCAACCAGTAGCTTTTATGGTGGTTGGAAATGGGCAGATAAAATTAATGCCAGTTGATCAAAGAGCAAATATGATAGATAATTTGATTAATAGCACTCCAAAAGTAATTAATAGCATACAAAGCATGTTTAATACAAAAGATAATAAGAAAAATGGAGACAATATAATAACTTACGAATAGAGGATATATGCATGTCCTCTATTATTTTTTTACTTTATAATAAATAGATTTTAAAATAATGTTAAAATCATATGTTGTGTATTTGAAAGTTAAAGTATATAGATGTATAATTAAGTAAATGTATTTTAAAGGACTTTTAAAAGGGGGAAAGACTCACTATGGATATTAGAGATGCTATAGAAATCATCTGGAATAATAGAAAATACACTACAGATGATCCTAAAGCTGCAATTAGTCATTTAAACGAGGAAGTGGCAGAATCATTAAAGGCATTAATGAAAGGTGATATAGATAAAGCTAAAAGAGAGTTGCAAGATGCTATGTCTTGTTTATTTATTGCAATGAAGGTATTAGATGTAGATGTAGAAGAAGCTGTTAATAAACAAGTTGAACAAATGAAAAAGCGTAATCATAAAATTATGATATTTAAAGAAAATAAAGTTGAAATTTATGTGGATGGAGAATTAAAGGGTGGATGGTCAATTTGGGGTGGAGAGGATATTAAGGAAGCTGAAAAATTGGCTAAAGAATTTGGTTGTGAAATACAACATGAAATCAAATGATAAGTAGCATTATACTTATCATTTTTTGTTTTAAGGAATGAGTATCATCTCTTTTGTCTATAATAAATGGAGTAAAGATTAAAAGAGAGGTGATAAGATTGAAATGTATAATAAAAAAATTATGATAATAATAGTATTTATTACATGTTTATTACTTCCTAGTAAAATATGGGCTGAAGAACCAGTGGTAGGAGGAAAAGCTACTATAGTAATTGATGTAGAAACGGGATTAGTGTTACATGAAAAAAATATATATGAAGAACTGCCTATGGCAAGTACTACCAAAATTATGACAGCTTTGTTGGCAATAGAGAACATACCTTTAGATAAAATGATAAAAATTAATCCAAATGCTATTGGAGTGGAAGGTTCTTCTATCTATTTAGAAGCTAATGAAAACATTAGAGCTATAGATTTAGTTTATGGATTAATGCTGAGATCTGGGAATGATGTAGCAACAGCTATTGCTTATGAGGTCAGTGGCTCTGTAGAAGAGTTTTCAGATTTGATGAATGCTAGAGCAAGGGAGATAGGAGCTAATAACACTAACTTTATGAATCCACATGGATTACACCATGATCTTCATTATACTACCGCCTATGACTTGGCTCTTATTACAAGAGAGGCTCTAAGGAACCCAACCTTCAAAGAAGTAGTACAGACAAAATTTTGGACAGCAGAAAGGGAAGGGTACAAGCACTTTGCTAACAAAAATAAAACTTTAAATATATGTGAAGGTGGAGATGGTGTAAAAACTGGTTATACCAAGAAAGCAGGAAGATGTTTAGTAGCTTCTGCTACAAGAGATGATATGCAGTTTATAGCCATAACACTTAACGACTATAGTTGGTTTGATACAACAAAAGCATTATTGAACTATGCTTTTGAACAGTATAGCTCCTATAAAGTCTTAGAAAAAGGGGATATAGTTAAAAAGATATTAGTAGAGGATGGTACAAAAGAAAATGTGTACTTAGAGGTTTCAAAAGCTATTGTTTTGCCTATTAAAGAAAATCAGGAGGAAAAAATTATATCTATCATACAGGTACCAGAAGTTATAGAAGCACCTGTAAGTAAGGGTGAAAAAATTGGTAAAATATCTACTTATCTAGATGGGAAATTACTTGGCACAGCAGATTTGTTAATTAGTGAAGATATAGAAAGATTGACTACTTTGGATAAAATAAAAAGATTTTTTAAATTTTAATTAATTGTAAATAAAGAAAAAGCGGCTTATATAAGTCGCTTTTTCTTACGATTTTAAAAAACTTTGTAACAATATTGGCTTAAAAAAATATTCTAATATTATAGTATATTGTTGACATGAAAAGGAGGGGAAATATGAAGAACTATAGATGGCAGTGTATTGATGCCGGCAGTGATTATTGTCCTTGTTACTTAGCTGAAACTATGGATTGTATTACTTGTTCTCATTTGCAGGGAAAAGAATTTTGTGATTGTAATTGGAGGGGTGTGTGTATATACCAAGCTTTTGCTTTTGAAGGAGATAAAAAGAAAGTACCAAGAGAAGATATGGAGGCATTAATTGTTAAAAAAGAAGAACATGGTAGCAATATAACTATATTTACGTTAAAAGTACCTCATTATATGGCTAGGCAGTTAAGTCAACCAGGCTCTTATATTTTTGTTAGAAATAAAAAACTTAATCAATATTTTGATGCTCCTATTTCAATCATGTCTACGGATATTAGAAAGGATTTAATAAAAATAGCTATAGAGATTCATGGAATAAAAACCAAATCCATTAAAGATGTAAATGATTCTATTCTTATTAGAGGACCGTATTGGAACGGTATCTTTGGTTTAGAGTATTTAAAGCAAACAAAAGACTCTAATTCCTTAATTATAGCTAGGGGAATAGCACAGGCACCAGCAATGTTACTGATAAATTATCTACTAAATAATAATAATCAAATCGATGTAATCATAGATGAAGGTTCATCGAATTATAATTTTATGAAAGAGTTTTATGGGAATGAAAATGTAAATATTGTAAAAGAATGTGACTTATATGATCTAGAGGTAATTGACTATATAGATAAGAAGATTGCTCTAAAAAATTACAGTCTTATTTTTGTGGGGGCATCGAACTTTCTACAAAACAAACTTTTAAATAATATAGAAAGCTTAAAGAACAAAAAAATAGTTACATTAAATAGTAATGAAATATGTTGTGGAGAAGGGATTTGTGGGGCATGTACTGTACATGATGTGAATGGTATTCCAATACGCACCTGCAAAACTCAAATTAGAGACAAATCTTTATAGGATGGTGCACAGTAACCAATAGAGAATATAAATGAAAAAATCTTTTATTTAATATAAATTAATATAAAAAAATATTATAGGGGGAATTCGTTGTGCCAAAGCCAAAGGTGATTATAATAGGTGGAGGTTGGGCTGGATGTGCTGCAGCATTAACAGCTAAAAAAGCTGGTGCAGAGGTTTCTATATTTGAAAGAACAGATATGTTATTAGGGTTAGGAAACGTCGGTGGAATTATGAGGAATAATGGAAGATATACAGCGGCAGAAGAATCAATACTACTAGGAGCTAATGAACTTTTCCAATTATGTGATAAATATTCTCGTCATAAAGGGATAGATTTTCCTGGTCATAAACATGCTAATTTATATGATGTAACTTCTATCGAACCTAATGTTAAAAAAATTCTTGAGGATATAGGAGTACAAATATATCTTCAACATAGAATAATAGATGTAGTAAAGAATAATAGTAAAATAACAGCTATCATACTAGAGGATGAAAGTATCATAGAAGGGGATGTATTTATAGAAACTACTGGTTCAACAGGTCCAATGGGGAATTGTTTGAAGTATGGTAATGGTTGTGCAATGTGTATATTAAGGTGCCCTTCCTTTGGCCCGAGAGTCAGTTTGACACATAAAGCTGGTATAGATGATATACTTGGACAAAGAGCAAATGGCTCTTTTGGTGCATTCAGTGGTTCTTGCAAATTAAACAAAGACTCATTATCTCAGGACATAATAGATGAACTAAATGAAAAAGGTGTTGTAATCATTCCGGTGCCTAAGGAAGAAATCAACATGGATAAATTAAATGTAAAGGTATGTCAACAATATGCATTAAAAGATTTTGCTGAAAATTTAATTTTATTAGATACAGGTCATGCAAAACTTATGGCACCTTTTTATCCATTAGATAAGTTAAGAGAATTCAAAGGATTAGAGAATGCTAGGTTCGAGGATCCATATGCTGGTGGGATAGGAAACTCTGTTAGATATTTGTCCATAGCGCCTAGAAATAATAGTATGAAGGTAAGTGGCCTTGAAAATTTATTATGTGGTGGGGAAAAGGCAGGACTTTTTGTAGGGCACACCGAGGCAATAGTAACAGGAAGTTTAGCAGGACATAATAGTGTACGGATACTATTAGGAATGCCTTTATTAGAACTACCAAGAAACCTTGCATCCGGAGATATAATTGCATATGCAAATAAAGAGATACTGAAGGAAGAGGGACTTAAAAGGCGATATACATTTGCTGGTGGAGATTATTTTGAGAGAATGAAGAAAATGGATCTATATAGTACTGACACAGAAGAATTAAAGAGTAAGGTTGAAAGATTAAATTTATTAAATATATATAACGAAAGACTCTTATAAAGAGGTTGTTGATTAAAGTAGCAGGGGATAGACAGTAGAAAACACCCTGCTACTTTAATTAATTTAATGCAATAGAAGCATCATTAATAACTTTTACATCAGGAGTTATTTTAAAATTTTTCATTAGCTCAAACAATGCTAGATCTTTTTTCTTAGCTTCAATCATTATATCAAAATCATGATCAAACTTTTTTGATGCTTTAATAAAGTCCATTAGAAAATTGAAATCCACATAATCTGCATGAGCACGAATATTCTTATCATTCTTAGGGCTAGAAACATGAATTTTTGGGGGATGTTTCTCGTTATTCCAGGTGTTAAAGATATCAGAAATTAAGTCTTTGATATTTTCCTGATTATTATTACACCAATGATGATGAATGTCTAATACCATTGGAATCGATAGATGTTGACAAATAGCTAATACTTCTTTAGCAGTAAACGATTTATCATCATTTTCTAAAATTATGCGATTTTTATACCTTTCATCTAAATTATTAAAATTGTGAATAAAGCGTTCTGTTGACTTTTTTTTATTTCCATATGTGCCACCAACATGTAGAACTAATTTAGCATCTTTTTCAGATAGATTCATGGCCTCAAAAATTTTAGTATGATATTCTAAGTCACGTAAAGAAGCTTCAAATACTTTTTCATCTGGAGTATTGATTAGAGTAAAATGATCAGGATGAGCACTTGCTCTGAGGTTGTTCTCTAAGATAAATTCTCCTATATTTATGTATCTATCTTCAAACTCTTTAATGTAATCCCACTCTAGTACTTCTGGATGTGTAGCTAAGGGTACTAATTTAGACGTTAAACGGTATAAAGCAATATTATGAGCTTTATTGTAGAATAAAATTCTTTTAGTAGTATCTAGATTTTCTTTTGTTAAAGTCTTTAATTTATATAGCTTAGTATCGTTATCTGGTAGTTTATCAAACTGCTTAAAAGTTACAGTTTTATTAGGGGAGCCTTTATTTACATTTAGTGCAATAGCAACATAACCTAGTCTAATTTTCAAGTTTATCACCTCAATTATTAATATGCTCAAATAGTAGGAGAGTCATTAAACAAAATATAGCAGTATAGTATAATGAATATATCATATGATATATATTATCAATTAACAAAAGAGTAAATAGATTATTTCCCAAAAGGTAAAATATAAATGTATAAAAATGCAAGTTTTATAAATATGTCGAATAATACCATCGACATATTTATAAAACTCGTAAGCGCAATACGACAAGATGGCAAAAATTTGTCGTATTAAACTATACATAAAGCGACATTTGAAAGGTAGTAAATCGACATATAGATCAATATGTGAACATGGATTTTTTGACAAAATCAGCACGTGAGATGTCGAAAAAATTACAATATTTATTTATAGTAGCATTTTAATATTGTTAACAGTAATATCTTTTACATAAACATAAATTCTTATAATAAAATAATCTTTTTACATTGGAGAATTTTAAAGTTAAAACTTGATGTAAATAGAGACAGTAGTTGAGTATAGTTAGAAAAGTAAAAAACACTGTAAAATCTACTGAGATTGTTGGAATAAAAGACCTAACAAACTATTCTTTAAATGTATATTTAGGGAATAGTTTGTTAGGTCAAGTATTTATAAACTATGTTTTTACTGAAATTATTAACTTATGCTTTGGATTCTACCACTCCCCATATTACTAGTCTTTATAGATCTTATATTATTTATCAAAGCTCTAAATAATAGATAGTTTCTAAAAGTATATAAGTCTATCTTGTAGACTATTATTATAAAATCATAAAACACCTTTCATAATTAAAAGGTGTTTTATATGTAAATTTAATATGGATGATTTCTTACCTTTTTAAACTAGTGTTAATTGCTCTAAGTTATCTAACCTGTCTTCTTTTCGCAAATAAGTTCCAATGGTAGCAATATTCCCTTTATAGTAATTAATATCATCAAAAGTTACTTCCTCTAAAGATTTAATTGAAGTAAGTATACTACCTTTTTTAGACTTCAATACTTGGACACCTCTTGAATTTCTAGTTGATTTGGGATTTATTTGTTCTGTATTAAAAACCAATACTTTATCTAAGCTACTAATAGCAACTAAATCTTTATCTTCTTTAAGATGAGTAATATAAACAAGTTTCTCTTCATCACAATAAGCATTAGCTAATTGTTTTCTATTCTTTTTGGTTTCATAACTATTTAAAGGAATCTTTGCAGCCTTACCATTTTCAAAGAAAAACAACATATGATGTTCATAGTTATTTGTAGAGACTACAAAAATTATTTTTTCATCTTCTGAGAGCTGAAGTAAATTAGGGAGGAAATCACCTAGATTACTAGCTTTTGTATCCTCGATCTCATAGGCCTTCAACTTATATACGGTATGTTTATTTGAAAATAATAAAATGTCATCCTTATTGGTCCCATCAATTTCTTGTACTATACAATCATTATCTTTCAATTTGTGTTCACTATTACCTCTTAAGGATGCTAGCGAAATTTTCTTCATGTAATTATCCCTAGTTATAAAGAACTTTAAGTTATAGTCCTCAATTAAAAGCTCTTCTGTAAATTCTTTAACTTCTTCCTTTTCAATTATAGTGGTTTTTCTTTCTTGTCCATATTTTATAGCAACTTCCTCTAATTGCTTGATAATAATATTTTTAACTTTCTTCTCACTATTCAAGGTGATATCAAGACTTTTAATATCCTTTTCTAAAGCTTTAATATCTTTTGTCTTTTTTAAAATATACTCTTGATTAAAATTACGCAGCTTAATCTCGGCAATATATTCTGCCTGGAATTTGTCTATTTCAAATCCCTTCATTAGATTTGGTATTACTTCTTTATCAACCCTTGTATCCTTAACGATTTTCACAGCTCTATCTATATCTAATAGAATCTTTTCTAGACCCTTTAACAAATGAAGCTCTTTAGATTTCTTGTCAATATCATAGGCTAATTGTCTTTTAATGCAACTTATTCTAAAGATAGACCACTCTTTTAATATTTCTTTTACTCCTAGTACCATAGGGGCACCGTTAATAAGTATATTAAAGTTGCAACTAAAATTATCCTGTAGTGTTGTCATTTTATATAGTTTTGTCATAAGCTGCTCTACATTAGTTCCTCGTTTTAAATCAAGAGTAATCTTAAGACCATCTTTATCAGTTTCATCTCGTATGTCAGTTATTTCTCTTATTTTGTTCTCTTTAATTAAATCAGTAATTTTATCAATAATAGCTTCTATAGTGGTGGTATAAGGAATTTCATAGATATCTATACAATTATTCTTTTTATCGTAGGTGTATTTTCCTCTAAGTATAAAACTTCCTCTACCCTGTCTATAGATTTTCTCTATTTCATCTATATTGTAAATTAATTCTCCACCATTAGAAAAATCTGGTGCCTTTAAATGTTTTTCTATCTTAACATCTTCATCATTAAGGTATTTTATTGTAGTAGTACACACCTCTCTTAGATTAAAGCTAGGAATACTACTGGCCATACCAACAGCTATTCCTAAATTAGGATTGACTAGTATGTTAGGGAAAGTTGTAGGTAATAGCATTGGCTCTACAGTGGTATTATCATAGTTAGGCATAAAGTCAACCGTATTTTTATTGATATCCTTAAATATTTCTTCACTTATTTTTTCTAGCTTCGCCTCTGTATATCTAGGTGCAGCATAAGCCATATCCCTAGAATAGTTTTTTCCAAAGTTTCCTTTACTGTCTATAAATGGGTGTAGTAGGGATTCGTTTCCACGGGTTAACCTTACCATAGTTTCATAAATAGCCCCATCACCATGAGGATTAAGTCGCATCGTTTGGCCCACTATGTTAGCACTTTTAGTTTTATTTGATTTTAAAAGCCCCATGGAATACATAGTATAAAGAAGCTTTCTGTGGGAAGGCTTAAAGCCATCTATTTCTGGTAAAGCCCTAGAAACAATAACACTCATTGAATAGGGCATATAGTTGGTTTTTAATGTATCTATAACATTTAATTGTGTTGTATGGGTTTGCATTTTTTTCCTCCTGCTTATTAAATTTTACACTACATCAGATACATCAATATATTCGTGACCATATTGTGCAATATACTCTTTCCTTCCTTGCAGGTTATCACCTAAAAATAATTCAAAAGCATCTTTAGTAGCTTGTGCATCGGTAGGTGTTACTTGTATGAGTCTTCGAGTTAATGGATTCATTGTGGTCTCCCACATCATATCAGCCTCATTCTCTCCTAGACCTTTAGATCTTTGAATATGATGCTTACCCTTTATGTTTTTAATAATTTGTTTTTTTTCTTGTTCGTTAAAGGCAAAATAAGTATTCTCTTTATTGTCAGTAATTTCATAAAGGGGAGATTCTGCTATGTATACGTACCCTTCTTCTATGAGTGAAGGAGTTAAAGTGTATAACATGGTTAAAATAAGGGTTCTAATTTGAAAACCATCAACATCTGCATCGGTACAGATAATGATTTTATTCCAGTTCAATTTTCCTATATCGAAAGTATCTAAATCTTTGTGTTTTGATTGTAACTCTACACCACATCCTAAAACCTTTAGTAGATCTACAATAATATCATTCTTAAATATTTTTTCATAATCAGATTTTAAACAGTTTAGTATTTTACCTCTCACTGGCATAATGCCTTGAAATTCTGCATCTCTACCCATCTTTGTACTACCTAAAGCAGAATCCCCTTCCACTATAAAAAGTTCTCTTTTGGACCTATCTTTTGTTCTGCAGTCCACGAACTTTTTAACTCTATTTGAAATATTATCCACATTTTTACTTAATTTCTTTCTTACATCAATCCTAGTTTTTTCAGCTTTTTCACGGCTTCGTTTGTTAACTAATATTTGCTCTAATATTTTGTCGGTATCTAGTTTGTTTTCTATAAAGTAGATCTCTAATTTTTCTTTCAAAAAATCCGTCATTGCCTGTTGAATAAATTTATTAGTAATTGCTTTTTTTGTTTGATTTTCATAACTAGTAATAGTAGAAAAAGAGTTGCTAATCAAGATTAAACTATCTTCTATATCAGTAAAGGTAATCTTTTTTTCGTTTTTCTTATATAAATTTCTTTCTTTTAATGCATGATCTATAGCATATATAAAAGCAGCCTTGATGGCTTTGTCTGGTGCTCCACCATACTCTAAGTAACTAGAGTTATGGTAATACTCTAATAAATTTTTTTCATTATTAAAACAAAAAGCCATTTCTAGTTTTAGCTTATATTCAGGTTTATCCTCTCTGTCTTTTCCTTTTGTTTCTATGTCATAGTATTTTATATCAGTAAAGCCTTTGTTTTCATTATTTTCCTTAACGTAATCCACAATCCCATCTTCATAAACATACTCAAAGAATTGGTTGCTTTCTTCATCATATAGCTTAAAAGTAGTACCTTTATTTACTATAGCTTGTCTTTTAAGTGTGTTTTGAAAAAACTCTAGTGGGATATCTATACTATTAAACACATCAAGATCTGGTTTCCATTTAATGAAGGTTCCTGTATAGTCATAATTACACTTGCTTTTTATATACCCTTCAACACTATCAGTTACATTATCACCTTTTGAAAAGTGCAATTGGTACTTATGACCATCTCTTAAAACAGTTACATCCATATATTCAGAGGAAAATTGTGTTGCGGCTGTACCTAAGCCATTTAAACCTATACTATATTGGTAATTACTATCGCTAGAGTTATTGTCATATTTACCACCACCATAAAGGATCGTAAATACAATTTCCCAATTATATTTATTCTCTTTAGGGTTATATTCTATAGGTATCCCTCTACCCCTATCCTTTACCTCGATTGACTTATCTTTAAACCGTGTAACCTCTATTAAATCACCATATCCTGCACTAGCTTCATCTCTTGAATTTCCAACTATTTCTGTTAAAGTATGCTGACAACCCTCTACTCCATCCGAACCGAATATAACACCAGGTCGGAGGCGTACTTTATCTTTTTCCTCTAATGTTGAAAGGCTATCATTGCCATAATTTTGTTTTTGTGATTTGAACACTCTATTTCCTCCTTAATCCATAAATCTTATTATGTAAATATAGTAAAGTTTTTTTATGTAATTAACTGTACCATCTTCAAAATTTCTTTCCTACAGTTAACAGTCAACATTAATAATATCACACTAATTCCATCTATCCTAGAGGTAATATAGTACCTTATAACTTGATAATAGGATTATTCAAAATTTTTCTTATTTGATGTAATTACTTACAATTAATTTCAACTACCTATTGCCTTTATCTTTCTAACATTTTAAAATAGATTATTAAGGGGTGTGATCTTATGTCCAAGAATAAATTACATATACATAATAAATCTGATAGGCCTGATAATATTGTTTTAAAGGAAAACGAGATAATTGAAAGATGTTTAGAGATTGAAAATCAATTACCTGCTTTTATGCGAGACTTTTTCTTATATCTGAAAAGTGGGGTCGCTATATCTACCCGATTAGCTTATTTAGAAGATATATTGTTTTTCTGTAGATATTTAATAAATGAATCTACCCTAAGTAATGTAGACAATACTAACGTTATTCCAGTAGATGATTTCAATAAAATAACTGCGAAAGATATAAATAGGTTTTTGGGTGATTATTGCAGTCGATATACTACGGATCAAGGTCAACATGTTAAAGTAATGGAAAATCATAATAGAGCTCTAGCTAGGAAGAAGTCTTCTCTGTCTATTTTATTTAAATTTCTTTATAGAGATGAAATTATAGAAAGGAATATTACGGATGGCTTTAATCCTATAAGACTACCTAAACCCCAACCTGATGCTATTAAAAAGCTTGAAATTGATGAGGTAGCTGTAATGTTAGATATTATAGAAAATGGTAATATCTTTAGTGAAAGAGAAAAAAAATATTGGGAAAAAACAAAACTTAGAGATAAGGCTATTATTGTATTATTTGTTACATATGGGTTGAGGGTTAGTGAATTACAACAACTTAATATATCTTCATTTAATTTTAATAGAGGAGATTTTAAAATTTATAGAAAACGTGGTAAGGAGGTTTTAATGCCTCTTAATAAAACCTGCGAAAAGGTTATTAAAGATTATATAGTTAAGGAGAGGTCGGCATTAACAGAGCTCAATGAAATAGATAAGGATGCATTGTTTTTATCCTTACAAAAAAAACGCATGACTATACGTTCTATTCGTAATTTGGTTAAGAAATATACTGCTTTAGCCTTAGGTACTAGTCGTGACAATGGATATAGTCCTCATAAATTAAGAGCTACCGCTGCTACTTCTTTAATACAACAGGGGTTTTCAATATATGATGTTCAAAATCTTTTAGACCATGATAATGTTACAACTACACAATTATATGCAGCTCATAAAATAGATGTGAAACGATCTATTATTAAAAATTTTGAATGGTTGGATGAGGAATAAAAAAGAATTTGCGAACAAATGTTTTGATAACAGATTGATTGTATGCTATACTGAAAGTAAATAAAATCACTTTTGAGAGGAGTCTTTCGATGTATGAAGATTTAAATAATAAACAATTACAGATTTTACAATACATGAAAAAAGAAATTAACAAGAAAGGATATCCTCCTTCTGTTAGAGAAATATGCCAAGCGGTTGAACTAAAGTCTACTTCTACTGTTCACGGACATCTGACTAAACTTGAAGAAAAAGGATACATTAGAAAAGATCCTACTAAACCTCGTGCTATAGAAATATTAAATAGTGATTCTTCTGATTATGATTTAAAAATACATAAAGAGATTATTCATGTTCCTATCATAGGCAAAGTTACTGCTGGGGAACCAATTTTGGCTGTGGAAAATATTGAAGAAACTTTCCCCCTTCCTATAGAATTTGTTAATAATACAAATCAGGATATATTTATATTATCTATTCAGGGAGAAAGTATGATTGAAGCTGGAATACTTGATAAGGATTATGTGGTGGTTCAAAAACAATCACATGCTACTAATGGAGATATTGTAGTAGCTCTGCTAGATAATGATGCTACTGTTAAACGGTTCTATCGTGAGAATAATTGTATAAGACTACAACCTGAAAATAGAACAATGGAACCGATTATTGTAACAGATGTAATTATTTTAGGGAAAGTAATAGGTGTATTTAGAAAGCTATAGAGTATGAGTCCTCTATAGCTTTTTTATGTTTTTAAGAGCCATCAGAGCACCTAGTTTGCTATGCTCATAAGTTAATCCTCCTTGAAAATAAACAGTATATGGAGGTTTAATAGGAGCATCAGCACTAAGCTCAATAGAAGACCCTTGTATAAAGGCTCCTGCGGCCATAATAACAGGACTTTCATATCCAGGCATAGCCCAAGGCACAGGAACCACATAAGAGTCTACTGGTGCAGCAGCCTGTATTCCTTCGCAAAATGCCAAGACTTTGTTTTCATCTTCTAGTTTAATAGCTTGAATGATATCACTTCTTTTATCGTTATATTTAGGCTTTACCTCATAACCCTCTTCTTCAAATAGTTTAGCACAGAAGATGGCACCTTTAATGGCTTCACTAACTATATGAGGTGCTAAGAATAACCCTTGGAACATAATTCTAGATTGTCCAAAAGTAAGACCGCACTCTTTGCCTATTCCTGGAGAGGTTAGTTTATAGGATATAAGTTCTATTAAATCTCTTTTTCCTACAATATATCCACCTGATAAAGCTAATCCTCCTCCTGGGTTCTTGATTAAAGATCCTGCTAATATATCAACACCTATCTCTGTAGGTTCTTGAGTTTCTAAAAATTCTCCGTAGCAGTTATCCACCATACATATAATATTATTATTTTTACTTTTAACTCTTGTAACTATTTCTTTTATTGTTTGGATATCTAGAGCCTTTCTAAAACTATATCCTGTGGATCGTTGAATATATACTAGTTTTGTTTTTGTAGTTACCTCTGTATCTATGCTTTCAAGATCCACTTGACCATTTTTTAGAAAATCAATTTGTTTATACGTTATTCCTATATTTTTAAAGCTTTGAGGATAGTTACCACTTAAACCTATTAATTCATCTAAAGTGTCATAAGGCTTTCCAGTTACTGCAATCATTTCTTCTCCGGAGTTAAGTAAAGAGGTTAAACACAAAGTCAAAGCATGAGTGCCATTAGCAATAGTTGGTCTTACAATGGCATCATCAGCTTTAAAAACTCGAGCATAGACCTCCTCTAACTTATCTCTTCCTATGTCATTATAACCATAGCCAGTAGTCCAATTAAAATGTTGGTCACTAAGCTTAGCTTCTTGCATTGTCTTTAACACTTTATATTGGTTATGTTGCTTTATAATATCTACTTTCTTAAATTCCTCCAATAAATTTTCTTCTATACTGTGTGACTTATTAATTAACTCTTCATCAATACCAAAAAAACTATGTAGATAATGTGTATTATGAGTCATTTGTTATCTCCTCTCTATTTTTCTTTGGTTTTAATTTATACTTATTGGCACATATAGGACATTTTTTATGATTGTAATACTGAATTTTAAAATTAATAGCAGCATTTTGCATAGATTTTTTGATGCCTTCTTTTATACCCATCCTACGACCAATACTATAACCTATTAGTACCATTACTAAGCTGAAAATCAGTATATACCCATACAACATTATATCCCTCCTATATTTTAGAATACAAGTAATTTATTATAAAACTAGAAGAAAAAATAACTATTGATCCTATCCAGCATAGCATAAAACATAGTACCAATAAAATATTTGAAAATATAATGATTTCTCCTTTGCCAAATTTATTAACAAAGTTTTTATAACCATACTTTAAATCATATTGATGATCCATTATATCATCCACTAGTTGAATTAACAGCATTGAAGTAAAAGCCAAAGTAAAAACCCTTACCTCAACTAAAAGCAAGTTTAATATAATCAGTATGATAATTTCATGATATCCTTTTAGTTGTAGAGGAAGCTTTTTATTTGAAAAGTGGAACATCCCTATCATATAAGCAGATGTAAATAAAGAAAAGGATATTTCAGGTGTTAAAACCATAGCTAAGGATAAAAACAATAGACAGTAAGGAAATTTATATTCTATAAGCTGTAAATAAGTATTATTGTTATATTTTTTTAATTTTTCATCACCATCTACTTCATCATCTAATAATTTTATAACTAGTCCTAAAAGTAACAGCGATATATAAGATTTAAAGATTTCTAGCAACAAATTTCTTTACCTCCTTAAACCCCGTTTTTTTAATACTAGATATAGGTATGACATAAGTATCATTAAACTCTTTTTCTAGAAACTTAAAACCAGCTACACTAGTTGATAAGTCCATTTTACTAGCTAAGATACAGTAACTGCCCGTCAATTTACCATATTCGTTGATTTGATAGTCTATTTCACTTAATGTACTCATTTTATTGTGGAGAACAGAAGAAGTGTCTATCATATGTAGAATAATGCTAGATGTATATAGATTTTTAAGTGTTAATGCCATAGATAGTCTTACTTTATCATCTTTACTAATACCATCTATTAGACCACTAGTGTCTAAAAATAAAAAGTCTGCACTTCCTTTATATACAGGTATAGATAAATTAGCCTTATATATCTCTTTTGTTTTAAAAGGCGAGGAACTTATCAGGTGGGCTTTGGCCGTATTTAATGTATAAGTTTTTAATGATATTTCTTCATTAAAATTAGTTAATTCAAATGTGTACTCATTTACTCCTAAATATTCCATAAAACTTAAGAAAAAAGATGTTTTTCCAACATTAGGTTTTCCTAGTAATATGCAGTGACTCACAAATTCTCACCCCCTTCAAAGTCTTCACGTTTTAAGGTAACTAGATCCTCCATTGTGCAAAAAGATTTATCTTTCAATCGTACTGCTTGCTTTCTTATAGATCTTTCTATTAAATTTCTTACTAGTCTAGCATTGCCAGAATATTTATTATCCCTTTTTCTTTTTGAGGAAAGCATATTAAAGAGTTTAGCTTTTGCAGATTTTGATATGGTGTATTGTCTTTCAGCAACCATTAATTCTGCTATCTCAACTAGTTCCTCAATATTATAATCTTGAAAGTCTATGTGTATAGGAAAGCGTGATTTAAGACCTGGGTTAATTTCTATAAAATTATCCATTTCATCTTGATATCCAGCTAATATCAAAATGAATTTATCTCTATGATCTTCCATAGCCTTTACCATAGCATCTATAGCTTCTTTTCCAAAATCTCTTTCCCCCCCTCTTGCTAAAGAGTATGCTTCGTCTATAAAAAGAATACCACCCATAGCCTCTTTTACCTTTTCTCTGACTTTTAAAGCTGTATGTCCAATATATTCGCCAACCAAGTCAGCTCGCTCCACCTCTATTAAGTGTCCTTTTTCTAACAACTCCTTAGATCGAAATATTCTACCTAATAACCTAGCTACTGTAGTTTTGCCTGTACCAGGATTCCCCTTAAAAATCATATGTAATACTAATGGTGCTGCACTTAGTCCTTGAAGTTTTCTCTTCTGCTGTATGTCAACATAAGCTAAAACCTCATCAACTATTTTCTTTACTTCATTAAGCCCAATCATTTGATGTAATTCTTTTAAAATGTCATCTATTGACTCTTCTGGAATACTGTTCTCTGATACGTCATTATTTATTTCCTTTTCCTGCTTAGAGGTTGAAATTAAGTTTCTTAATAACTCATTACTACCTATTTTGCCGTTGTGTAATAAAACACACAAATGGTCTATATGGTCTTTGAATTTTTTTGACATTATATCACCTCAAAATAGCTGATATTTTATCATATTCAAATAGGGGAAGAAATGTGACATAAAAAATTCTCTACTTTTAAATTTCAGTAGAGAATTTTTGAGAAAAATTATATTTTTTAATTGTTGTTATTTTTAGTGTTCTGTAGAAAGTTTATGTTGTTACTAGGAGAGATGGTAGAAATAGCATGCTTATATATAAGTTGTTGTTTTCCCTCTGTTTCTAGCACAATAGTATAGTTATCAAATCCTTTTACCAACCCTCTTAGTTGAAAGCCATTAACTAAGTATATAGTTATAGAAACACTTTCCTTTCTTACTTGATTTAAAAAAATATCTTGCAAATTAATATTAGTTTTCATTATTTGCCCTCCTTGGATTAAATACAAAATAGATATTTACTTAATATATTATAAATATTCTATAAGATGTTAAAATGTCCTTCAATATCCTCTATAATATTATTTATTAATTTTTCCTGAGAAGTGTATTGGGATAAATTAAACCATTTAATATCTTTTAATCCTCTAAACCATGTTAATTGCCTTTTGGCATATCGTCTAGTATCTCTTTTTAAAATTTCTTTAGCATCTTCTAAGCTATATTCTCTTTTTAAATATTTAATGATTTCCTTATAACCTAAACCTTTAAAAGCTATTAAGTTTTCATAATAACCCATTTCAATTAGTTTTTCCACTTCATTTATTAACCCTGACTCTATCATAATATCGACACGTTTATTTATTCTTTCGTATAATTCCTCACGATCCCTAGTTAGACCAATAATGATAAAATCATATTCATTATTTAATTGAATATCATTTTTAAAATCTCCTATTTTCTCTCCACTTTCTTGAAAAATTTCAATTGCCCTAATCACTCTCTTTACATTGTTTTTATGGATCTTATTTGCTAGTTCTAGATCTATATCTTTTAACTTATTATGTATGTACTCATTTCCATATTTATCTGCCTCTTCTTGCAATTGTTTTCTTAGTTCCCAATTAGAAACAGTGCTCGTAAAATCCATATTGTAAATAATAGAATTAATATATAAACCAGTACCACCTGCTATAATGGGCATTTTGTTGTTAGTGGTAATCTGAGTTATAATTTCTTTTGCCTTCCGTTGAAACTCTGCCACTGAGAAATCCTCATCTGGTTTTATTATATCCAACAGATGATGAGGAATACCTTGCATTTCATCTGTTGTAGGTTTCGCAGTACCTATATTCATGTGCTTATAGATTTGCATGGAATCAGCGGATATAATTTCCCCATTCAATTTCTGTGCTACCTCAATAGCGGTAGATGTTTTTCCAACTGCAGTTGGGCCTACTATAATTACTAACTTCTTTTTCAAAAAACCACCTCCCTATTGAATTCTTTTAAAGCTTTTTTCTATTTCATATTTAGATAACGACAGTATAATTGGTCTCCCATGAGGGCAAGTTAAAGGAGGTTCTAGAGAACTTAGGTCATCTATCAACTTTGTTATTTCACTTATATTTAACCTATCATTCGCTTTGATAGCTTCACGGCATGATTTTCTTATAATAGTTTCATTAAAATAAGTATCACTATAGTTTTCACTTTTTAATTGATCAAGAAGCTCTATTAAAAAAGAATAATCTCTTGGAACACCCATGATCAGTGGCACTTCTCTAATTATAATTGTATTGTGCCCAAAACATTCCATTTTGAAGCCAAGTTTTTGAAACCTATCTATATGTTGAGTTACAACTAAGAAATCTTCATGTGCCAATTCTAGTATCTTGGGTTCTAGTAAACTTTGAGTCACTATACTGCCATTATTAAACTCCTGTAGCATTTGATTAAATACTAATTTTTCATGAGCTGCATGTTGATCGATTAAATACATAGACAAATTTTTTTCTAAGATAATATAAGTATTAAATAACTGTCCTACTACTCTATAGTTATACAACAGGTTGTCAAGAAAATTTTTTTGAGTTATTTCTTGGTGTGAATCATCGAAGTTTTTCTCTGTTACAGCACTCTCAATATTCATATCTTTTATTTCTCTAAATTCATTAGTGTTATGTACACCTTTCAATGATATCTGTGTTTCTATAGGTTTGTTGTTATTATACGTAGTATAAGTGCTTTTATTCTCATTGAAAGAGGTATCAAGGTAGTCTTCACTTTTTCTTGTATTATCAACATCATTAGAGGATTTATTATTAAATTGCTTATTTTCAAAAGTTAATTTTGAGAGTGTTGTTTTTTCTGAAAGTTTATTAATAACAGCATTATATATTAGATTATAAATATCAGTATCATTATGAAATTTTACTTCTGTCTTTGCAGGATGCACATTCACATCTATATGCCGTGGACATATTTCAATATTTAATATGCAAATGGGGAATTTATTTATAGGGAGCTTTTCTTTATATGCATCTTCTATAGCTTTATAAATCAGTTTGCTTTTAATATATCTATTGTTAACAAATAAAATTTCATAACTTCTATTTCCTCTAACGTATGTAGGCTGACTAATAAAACCCCGTATAGTTATATCATTAGTACTTTCATTTAGCGGAATAAGATTTTTAAATAAATCCTTATCTAATATTGATAAAATAGTTTGCCCCAAATTATTATTACCAGGAGTGGTAAACATAATATTATTATTGTTAATATACTTAAAGACTATGTCTGGCTTACTCAGTGAAAGTCTTGATAGCATTTCACTTATTTTGGTTGTCTCTGCTTGTGGGCTTTTCATAAATTTTAGTCTAGCAGGTGTATTAAAGAAAAGATTTTTTACTATGATGGTGGTACCATCAGGGCAACCTACTTCTTTTTTCGATAGTATTTTTCCACCTACTATATTTACTGATATACCATAATTTTGATCTTTAGGTTTGGTAACTATCTCAACATGAGATACAGAAGCTATGCTAGCCAAAGCTTCTCCTCTAAAGCCTAGTGTTGAAATAGTGTCTAAATCTTCTAGATCTATTATTTTAGAGGTAGCATGTCTCATAAAAGCCACCTCTATATCATCATGGTAAATACCAGCTCCGTTGTCACTAATTCTAATATATTTTTTGCCTCCTTCTTTGATTTCTACAGTTATATTAGTTGCTTTTGCATCAATAGCATTTTCTATTAATTCTTTTATAACAGAATAAGGCCCTTCTACTACCTCACCAGCAGCTATTTTATTAATTGTTAAATCATTTAAGACTTTAATTAGTTTACTCATTTTGCACGTCTCCTAACTCAATTATAGAACATTTACTTTTTTTTGTAACTTATATAGGATATTAATAGCATCAAGGGGAGTCGTTTCTAAAAGATTTACGTTTTTCAAGTCATCTATAACTTCTTGTTTAGTAAAGTCTATAAAATTTAATTGTTTGACTTCTTCCTTTATATTAATAGTTTTAGTATTTTCATTACTTATATTATCTTCCTTTAAATCATTTTTCTCTAAGTCTGATAATATTGTACGAGCTCTATTAATTACATGTTGAGGAAGCCCAGCCAATCTTGCTACTTGAATGCCATAACTTTTATCAGCACTACCCTCTATTACTTTTCTTAAAAATATAATATCATCTCCGTCTTCTTTTATAGAAATACGATAGTTCTTAATACCCTTCATAGTTCCTTCTAAGTCAGTTAATTCATGGTAATGAGTGGAAAATAAAGTTTTGGATTTTAAAAATTTACTAATATACTCTACAACAGCCCATGCTATACTTAATCCATCAAATGTACTGGTTCCTCTCCCAATCTCATCTAGTATTAATAGACTTTTAGAGGTAGCATTATTTAAAATATTAGCCATTTCACTCATTTCCACCATAAAAGTACTCTGCCCTTGACTTAAATCATCACTGGCACCAACTCTAGTGAAAATTCTATCAACAATCCCTATGGTAGCCTTAGTAGCTGGTACAAATGACCCCACTTGAGCCATAAGTACTATTAAAGCTACTTGCCTCATATAAGTTGATTTACCGGCCATGTTTGGACCTGTAATAATGGCTACTTCACGACTTTCCTCATCAAGATGTGTATCATTAGATATAAACATATTGTTTTCTAACATTTTTTCTACTACTGGATGTCTTCCCCCTTGTATATCTATAGTTCCTTTATTATTCATAATAGGCTTTATGTATCCATTTTCAGCAGCTACTTCTGCTAAAGAATAAAGTGCATCTAGTTGTGCTAAGGCACTAGCTGTCCTTTGTATTTTAACTACTTTTTCTTCCAGCTTATTTCGGACTTCAACAAAACGCTGGTATTCTAACAATACTACTTTCTCTTCAGATCCTAATATTTTTGTTTCTACTTCTTTTAATTCTGGTGTTATATATCTTTCACAGTTAGACAAAGTTTGTTTTCGAATATATTGTTGCGGTACCATATGCAAGTTAGATTTTGTAACCTCAATAAAATATCCAAATATCTTGTTAAAGCCTATTTTTAGTGATTTGATTCCAGTTTTTTGTCTTTCCTCTTTTTCTAAGTTAGATATCCAAGTCTTACCTTCTGTGGAAGCTATTCTTAATTCATCTATAGCCTTATCGTAACCAGTCTTAATAATATTTCCTTCCTTTAAACTAATAGACGGTTCATCTAAAATTGATGCTTCAATCAATTCTTTTTCTTCGTAGTGCAAACCAATATGCTGCAGTATGTTTTTAAATAAACTACCGTTCTTATCCTGTAGCAAAGCTTTAACACTTGGAAGATGAGTTAAGGAATTCTTTAGTGCCACAAGATCTCTAGGTGTAGCAGAACCATAGGAGATTCTAGCACATAATCTTTCTAAATCATAGATTTTCTTTAAATTATCCTTTAGTTCACTTCTAAATAAAATATCTTCCTTTAGTACTTCTACAGCATCTAATCTATGACAAATTATTTTGGTGTCAAGTAATGGTTCTTCAATCCATTTTCTTAACATTCTTCCCCCCATGGAGGTTTTAGTTTTATCTAGTATCCACAGTAAAGACCCTCTTTTGCTCTTCTCTCTTATGGTTTCTGTTAACTCTAGATTTTTTCTAGTTGTTAAATCTAAAGTCATACATTTACTAAGGTTATATATGTCAATTTTGTACAAATGATTTAAACTTCTTTTTTGTGTGGATTTTAAGTAATCTAATAAAGCCCCAGTAGAGTTAACTCCTAAATGCTGATTACTAAATCCTAAGCCATCTACAGTAAGAATATTAAAGTGCTCTTTTAACTGTTCAAGGGCATATTTATATTCAAACCTCCATGCATCATATATATTAGTATAGAGATCTAAGTCCCATTCTAAATTCAAAGCATCTTGTTTTTCTATATAGTATATAATTTCTTTAGGTTGAATTTTTGCAATTTCATCCTTTAGTCTTTGTTTAGTATCTCCAGTTATAATTTCAGTAGAAAATAACTCTCCGGTGGAAATATCAACATAGCTTAATCCAAATCCTTCTTTACAACCATAAATACACATCAGATAGTTATTTTTCTTTTCTTCTAATAAATCAGTATCTATAAGTGTACCTGGTGTGATTATTCTAACAACATCTCGCTTGACGATACCTTTAGCTTCAGAAGCATCCTCTACTTGTTCACATATAGCAACTTTATATCCTTTTAAGACTAGTTTATTAATATAGCTCGTTGCTGAATGATAAGGCACACCACACATGGCTGCTTTTTGATCTAGGCCACAATCTCTTCCTGTAAGAGTAATCTCAAGTTCTTTAGATGCTGTTATTGCATCATCAAAAAATAACTCATAAAAATCTCCTAATCTAAATAAAAGCAAAGCATCTGTATGCTTATTCTTTATATCCATGTATTGTCTCATCATCGGAGTTAAAGTACTCATTTAAATCCTCCTTAGTATAGAATATATATTTTAATTATAGCAAAATTATAAACAACAAAACCATATTTTTATCATAAGAACTATCATTTATGATGATATTTTTTATGATGTATATAATTTTCAAAGAAAAACTGGCTATATAGCCAGTTTTAAATTTAATCTATTTAATAATTTCACCATTAAGAGAAAAAGTTTTGGGTTCTGTTATTTTAACCTTTACTAATTTTCCAATTAAAGATTGATCACCTGGAAAGTTTACTAATTTACTTTGTCTTGTCCTTCCCATTAATCTAGTTTCATCGGTTTTACTTAAACCCTCTACTAGAACTTCTACTTCTTTATTTAAATAACTACTGTTAATCTCACCACTTATATTATTTATTTCATTAACTAATCTATTGAACCTGTTGTGTTTTACTTTATCATCTATCTGATCTTCTAGTTTTGCCGCTGGTGTACCTTCTCTAATAGAATATAAAAAAGTAAAAGCAGAGTCAAATCTAACTTTTTTAACAATGTCTACTGTATCAAGAAAGTCTTCTTCTGTTTCTTCAGGAAAGCCTACAATTATATCAGTGGTTAAAGAAACGTTTGGTATTTTTTTCTTTACTCTATCAACTAATTCCAAATAGCTTTCTTTAGAGTATTTTCTATTCATTTTTTCAAGAATTTTATTACTTCCTGCTTGAAATGGAAGATGTATATGTTCACAAACTTTTTCACATTCGGCAACAGCATCTATCAATGAGTCAGATATATCCTTAGGATGTGAAGTCATAAATCTTATTCTTTCAATACCATCTATTTTATTTACTTCTGTTAACAAATAAGCAAAATCTACTCTATTATGTAGTGTTTTTCCATAGGAGTTTACATTTTGTCCTAATAATGTAACTTCTTTCGTTCCATTTGCTGCAAGGTGAGTTATTTCTTCCACGATATCCTTGACTTCTCTACTACGTTCTCTACCTCGAGTATAGGGTACGATACAATAGGTACAAAAATTATTACAACCAAACATAGTATTAACAAAAGCTTTTAGCTCATATTTTCTAATGGCAGGAATACCTTCAATTATCTCTCCTTCTTTTTCCCATACTTCTACTAGCATATTATTAGCTTGTTTACAATTCCCTAATAGTTCAGGAAACTTGTGTAAATTATGAGTACCAAAAACTAAATCTACATGCTTATATTTCTTTTTTATTTCTTCTACTACCTTAGGTTGTTGCATCATGCAACCACATACAGCAATTACTAAATCATTATTCTTTTGTTTTAAAGGTTTTAAAGAGCCTAGATTACCATATACCTTTAATTCTGCATTTTCTCTTACACAACAAGTATTATAGATAATTAGGTCTGCTTCTTCCTTTTTAGATGTTTCACTATATCCCATGTCTTGTAGCATGCCTAGTAGTTTTTCAGAGTCATGCTCATTCATTTGACAACCATAAGTAACAATCAATACCTTCATTTCCTTGCCACTTCTTTCATAAAGTGCTCTATTTTTATGAGAAATCTCTTCTATTATCTCCTGTTGTCTTTGCAGGTCTAAAGAGTTGATGTCATGGTTATTCTGTCTTTTCAAGATTACTTCCTCCTTCTATTCAATTCAACCATTAGATTCAATTTATGATTATATTATAACCTAAAACTAATCATAAAAAAAGGGTAGGTTCAAATTACCCTACACCTGTAAAACATGCAAATCATCCACCTAATGTTATGTCTTGCTTAGCATACCATTCAAGAGCATCATATACATGCTTTGGTTTGAAATCTGGCCAATAATCATCCACCACATAGAAGTCTGAATAAACTGTCTGTACTGGTAAAAAGCCGCTGAGTCTCCTTCTCCCTCCCCACCTGATAATTAAATCTATTCTTGATACATCTGATGAAAACAGGCCTTTCATCAGATCTGACTTATTATTCACTCTATTAATACCTAAGTTGTTTAAATCCCAGTGCCAACCATAATTTACTAAAAAATTTACCTTTATACTACCTTTACCAAATTTTTTTCGATTAGTAAAGGGTTTGAGTTCATTTGGAAACATTTTAGAATTAGAGTTTCCCAATACTAAAAGTGATGCATCTTCTTTGGAAAGCATTTTTACAGCATCAATACATGCTTTAGTGAAGGCTAGTTTTTGATTATTAGGTCTCTTTGTATTATCTGTTGTAAACCCATAATAAGTTATTTCCTTGATTCCTATCTCTTTGCATAGTTTAAATAACTCTAGTCCTGGTCCAAGTCCTTCATTATATCCTCTATCCTTAGCTAACCCCTTGCCTTCAGCCCACCTTCTATTTCCATCAGGTATTATTCCTATATGTGTTGGAATTCTCATGTTAAAACCTCCTATATAACGTTCTCTTAAGTGAATTATTGACATAAATTAATAAAAGAATTCTATTATAATTACATTTTTACTATAAGATTAGTTAACACTTAATAATAAATAAACTACTTTTTAAAAACCAAACGATATTTTTAAAATGTTATTACTTGAATTTACTGAAAATGTTACCCTTGTCTTAATTTTACAATTTGTGTTATCATATAATTGTGCATATAATTAACTATAGGAGGTATGTGTTTATGAATTTTTCAAGACGTGTTACAGAAATGCAAGAGTCACCAATCAGAAAGTTAGTTCCATTTGCTCAAGCTGCTAAAGCAAATGGTAAGCATGTTTATCATTTAAACATTGGTCAACCTGACATTGAAACTCCTACATCGTTTATGGATTCTATACGTAACTTTGATGAAAAAGTATTAGCTTATTCTTTATCTCAAGGTATGCCTGAATTAATCGATTCCATAATTCAATATTATAAAAAGTATGATATGCATTATGAACAGGATGAAATTTTAATCACAAATGGAGGTTCAGAGGCACTTTTATTTTCCATAATAGCTGTAGCAGATGCTGGAGATGAAGTATTAGTGCCTGAACCTTTTTATACTAACTATAATGGATTTAGTTCAGCTGTAGATGTTAATGTTGCTCCTATTACTTGTAAAGCAGAAGAAGGCTTCCACTTACCTAGTAAAGCGTTTATTGAAGAATCAATTAATCCTAAGACTAAAGCTATTATACTATCTAATCCTGGGAATCCTACAGGAGTTGTTTATACAAAAGAAGAAATTCAAATATTAGCTGATCTTGCTAAAGAGTATAATTTATATATTATAGCTGATGAAGTATATAGAGAGTTTGTATATGATGGGCTTGATTATACTAGCTTCGGAAATATTAAAGAGATTGAAGACAGAGTAATCATCGTAGATAGTGTTTCTAAGAGATACAGTGCATGTGGCGCTAGAATTGGTTCTATTGCCAGTAAAAACAAGGAACTTATAAAGCAAATCTTAAAGTTATGTCAAGGACGTTTATGTGTACCTACTTTAGAACAAGTAGGTTCTGTAGAGTTGTATAAAACACCTGATAGTTACTTTAAGGAAGTTAATGCAGAGTATCAAAAACGTAGAGATATCGTATACACTGCTTTAAATGAAATCCCTGGAGTATTATGTAAAAAACCTACAGGTGCTTTTTATGTAGTTGCTAAATTACCTGTAGATAATGCAGAAAAATTTGTTACTTGGATGCTAAAAGATTTTGACGTAGATGGTGCTACTGTTATGTTAGCTCCTGCAGAAGGTTTCTATGCAACACCTGGTCTAGGTAAAGATGAAGCCAGAATCGCATACATACTAAATGAAGACGATCTTAAAAAAGCTATGTATACATTAAAAATTGCATTAGAAAATTATCCTAATAAAACTTTATAAAAATCTATTAATAAAACAAGTTAAAGAAATTTTTCAGCTTGTTTTATTTTGTACCAAATATTTTATTGAAAATAGATATTTTTTTGTTCTGTTCTCTTTTAAGCTTGTCCTTTAATTCTGCTATCTCATATGATTTTTCTTTCATTTTCATTTTCAACTTTGCATTTTCACATAGCAACACATCTTTTTCTTGACTTTGAAGCTGAGCCTTTAATTCATCAATTTTTAAAGATAGTTCATAAATTTCTTTTTTATGATCAAATTGACTAAGTAAACTAAATATCTCCTCCATTAAATATTGTAATTCTTCTTTCTTTGGTGAATCTCTTTGCTCTCTATAATCCTCAATATTTTTCACTTCAATCTGATTACTAACTGCTGCTATTTCTTCTTTCGCGGTATCCTGTATAAGCATATTTTCTTGTTGTGGAGAATTTAATACTTGCTTTATCTGCTTGTTACTTAAGCCCTTTTGTTGTAAATTTTTAATATACTTAAATTGCTCTACTTCTTTAGGAGTAAAATACCTCCTGTTATTTTCATCTCTAGGAATAGTTAGGTCGAATTCCTTTTCATAAAACCTAATCACATGAGGTTTATATCCAGTTGTATTTGAAATTTCTTTAATAGAGTATACTGCTACTGTTTCCATACTTCCACCTCCTATAGACTTTTTCAATATCCATGGGGTAAACTCCTTTTTAATGTTTATTTTTTCGTAATACAAATTCAGCCAATCTATTGTAAAACAATATAATAATAGACAGAAAAAGACATGAAACCATGTCTTTTTGAATTGATACATATTATGTTAATGAATTTAATTTAGTATTAAATCATTCTCTAAAATATTTTTAGTTAGTTCAATTGAGTTTTTCACATCAGAAAGAAATACCATTTCGCAATCACTATGCAAATACCTACAAGGAATGGACAATACACCTGAAGGCACACCACTTCTTGTTAGGTGAATTGCTCCAGAATCAGTCCCGCCAAGCTCTAATACTTCTAATTGATAAGGTATATTATTCTCTTTTGCTTGTTGTATCATATAGTTTTTCACTTTTGGATGGCATAAAATAGAATTGTCCTTTATCTTTATAGCTGGTCCATCACCTAACTTCACAGCCATAGATTTTGCCTTAGGAGTGTCTCCAGTAGCGGTAACATCAAAAGCTATAGCTAAGTCTGGATCTATACTATAGGCAGCTGTTTTAGCTCCTCTAAGCCCTACTTCTTCC
Organism: Clostridiaceae bacterium; assembly: GCA_020832135.1. Classification (GTDB taxonomy): domain Bacteria; phylum Bacillota; class Clostridia; order Peptostreptococcales; family Natronincolaceae; genus JAFIFG01. The sequence continues at coordinate 82,276 of JAFIFG010000045.1, read as the reverse complement.
TGTACTGTAAATACAAAGTAAATATCATTGTTAGTATCTGTTAATTTTTTTAAAGCCTCTATCATAACAAAACACCCTATACGATCATCAAGAGCTTGAGAAATGACTTTTTTATCATCAATGAGAGGTGTACTAAAATAAACACAAGAGTCTCCTATAGACACTTTTAGCTCTGCCTCTTCTTTACTGGAAGCTCCTATATCAATATATAACTTATCTAATTTTAGGTCTTTTAAGCTTTCTAGTTTCTCACTTCCTATTACACCTATGGTACCATTCTCAAAAATTACTCTTTGAGATAAAGTAATGGCAGGAGAAAATCCTCCTATATTTGAAAATCTTAAAAATCCCTTATCATCAATATATGTCACCATTAAAGCTATTTGATCCATATGTCCAGCCAACATAATTTTTTTACCTGAACCTTTTTTTCTAGCAATTAAATTGCCTAATGCATCTGTTTTAATCTCATCAACAAAGTCTTTTATCTCACTTTTTATTACTTCGCTTATCTTAAGTTCATTCCCTGATGGTGAATAAGTAGATAACATGTTCTTTAATAAATCTATATTTATGCCATTCATTAAATAATACCTCCTCTACTAATCTCTTCCAAATATTTCACAATTAATTGTTTTGTATGATTTAAATCATCTTTACTTAATACAGAAACAGGTGAATGTATGTATCTACATGGAACGGCTACAGACACACAGGGTGTTCCCGTCTTAGCCGTGTGAAACTTTCCTGCATCATTTCCACCGAAGGTTGTTTTTCGGTATTGCCATAAGATATTATGTTTTTTGGCGGTTTGAATCAAAGTATCAACATACTTCTTACTATAAACAGAAGTCATATCCATTATTGAAATAGCTGGGCCTTTATCTAATTCAGTAACCTGAAAATGAGGTTCTACACCTGAAACATCTGAACATGTCGTCCCTTCTAAAACTATAACTAAGTCAGCATTAACTTGATTAGCAGCAACTTCTGCTCCTCTTAATCCTATTTCTTCTTGAACCGTGAAAACACCGGTGATATTAACAGGTAGTTCAGTCTTGAGAATGTCAATAATAAGGTTGCATCCTACTCTATTATCTAATGCCTTTGCTTTTATTCTATTTTTACCAAATTCTATGTATTCACTATGAAAAGCGATGTAGTCACCTATAGAAATAATTTTCTCAGTTTCTTCCTTGCTTTTAGAACCTATATCTATGTAGAGTTGATCGATTGTCAATGCTTTTTTTCTTTCCTCAGGGTTTTGCATATGGATAGCTTTTACTCCAATAACTCCCGGAATTCTTTTCTCGCCTACCAAAACAATCTTTGAAACTAATATTCGTGCATCTATCCCCCCAACAGGTGTAAATTTAATAAGTCCACTATCATCTATTCCTTTTACCATAAAACCCACTTCATCCATATGGGCTGTTATAGCAATATTGTATTTGGAATTAGATGATTTTTTTTCGGCAATAATATTCCCCATTCTATCAACTTTAACCTTATCAACACTTTCTTTGATTTCATCTAAAATAATATTGCGTACTTCTTCTTCATTTCCTGATAAGCCGAAGGCACTAGTTAATTTTTTTAATAACATAATAACTCCTCCATATCTACTTCATTTAGAGATATAATAAATCTTGCTAGTAACTTGCCAGTTTTTTCAATATCTTTTAAACTAATAGTTTCGACAGAAGTATGCATGTACCTTAAAGGCATGGATAGAAGTCCAGTAGCCACACCTTCTTGACTAACTTGTATTGCAGCGGCATCAGTACCAGTTTTTCCAGGCTCTACATCTATTTGATATTCTATGAAATTCTCCTTCGCCACCTCTTTTAGTTTCTTAAATAACTTAGGATGTATATTAGGTCCCATTGTAATAGCAGGCCCTTTGTCCATTTCAATAGTGTCAAACTTATTTAATTCCGGAGTTTTCCCAAATCCTACATCTATGGCTATACCTATATCAGGATTAACTCCATAAGTCGAGGTTATAGCACCTCTTGTACCAACTTCTTCTTGAGAAGTAGCTACACAATAAACATCTACATCATGCTTTAGATTTTTCAATTCCTTTAAGCAGACCAAAAGTGCCACTATACCTGCACGATCATCAAGTGCTTTTCCAGCTACCCAGTCATTTAAAAGAAAAGTAATACTCCGTTTAAATGTGATTATATCCCCTATTTTTATTACTTTATCTACTTCATCTTTATCCAATCCTACGTCTATAGTTAAGTCTTCTATGGTTAGTGCCTTATTTCTTTCTTCATTTGTTGTTAGGTGTGGAGGTGTCACTCCTATAACACCGTATATTTTTTCACTTCCATGAATTATAACTTCTTGACATAGTAAGGTTCTTTGATCAATTCCACCAATATTTGTAAACTTTATATATCCTTTATCATCTACATCTTTTACCATCAAGCCTATCTCATCCATATGGGCAGCCAACATAATCTTATTAGCATTTTCTTTTGAACTTTTTTTAAAACATATTAAATTCCCTAGTTTATCTATTTCTATATTATCAACATATTCTTGAAAGTATTTTTTAATTAACTCAGCAACATCACTCTCATTACCTGAAACCCCCGATGCTTCGGAAAGTACTTTTGTTATATCTTTTATTTTCATATGTAGCATCCTTTCATTGGAATTTAAAACATTTTTTCATAAAAAAATGTTTTAATAGGTGTAAGTTTATAACGGTGTGGTAAGATAATTTGTTCTGTGCTACCAACAAATAGTACACCATTATTATTTAACGAATCATGAAATTTATGATACATTTTACTTTTTGTTTCTTCAGTAAAATAAATCATAACGTTTCTACATATAATTAAGTCGCAATTATCAGGATATTTATCCTCTAAAAGATTAAGTTGTTTAAAAACAACTCTTGATTTAATTTCATCAGAGATTTTATAGCTATTACTCACCTTGCTAAAATATTTATTAATAAACTCCTGTGGTAAATTTTCAATACTTTTCTTTGTATACAGACCTATATTCGCTTTGTTAATGGCTTCTTTATCAATATCAGTTGCTAATACATCAATGTGATTTAAAGGAAAGAATTTAGATAATAACATAACTAAAGAGTAAGGTTCATCTCCAGTTGAACAAGCAGCACTCCAAATCTTTAATTTAGTATTTTTTACAATTAATTTAGGTAATATTTCTTTTTCTAAAGTTTCCCATTGTTGAAGATTACGATAAAATTCTGATACATTGATAGTTAGATAATTAATAAATTCTTGTAATAATTTAGTGTCTTTATTTATTGCATCATAATATTTTGCATAAGAATCAAAAGCATTACGAGTTATTAGAGATTCTATTCTCCTTTTCATTTGTCTTTCTTTATAACAAGATAAATCTATTCCTATCATCTTATATATTTTTTCTTTAAAAATAGAATATCCTTCCATATTATCTCCCCCTTATTGCAAAAAATAAAGAGTCTAAGACTCTTTATTTTCATTAGATGTATTTATAACATCTCCAATTGTTACAGCATCTTCATCTGTCCTATAATTCGTAGGTTCTTCTTTTTCATTTTGTTTTTCTTTTGCAGCTATTATGCTTAAACTTAAACGTTTCTCTTCTTTATTAATGTCTAATATTTTGACGTTAACCTTTTGATCAACAGTCAATTCCTCTGATGGCTTAGTTATATGCTTATCACTAATTTGAGAAATATGTACCAATCCATCTAAACCTGGCTCTATTTCTACAAATGCACCAAAGTCCACTAGTTTTACTACTCTTCCTATAATGACATCGCCAATTTTATAATTTTCCTCTATATTTTTCCATGGTTGTGATTGAGTATTTTTAATACTAAGAGATATTTTGCCAGAGGATTTATCAAAATCTAATACTTCTACTTTAACGATATCACCTGTTTCTAGTACTTCAGATGGATGATTAACTCTTCCCCAGGATAATTCTGATATATGTGCTAATCCATCTACTCCTCCTATATCAATGAAAGCACCAAAATTAGTTATTTGTTTAACTTCACCTTTTAGTTGTTGTCCTTTTTGTAAATCTGCAAAAATTTCATTTTTCTTTTCTTTCTGTTCTTCTTGAAGTACTTTTTTTCTAGATAATACTACTTTATTTCTTTTTGGATCAAATTCAATAATTCTAGTATTAAATGTTTTTCCAACAAATGTACTTAAATCATCTACATACCTATTGGATAATTGGCTTGCAGGAATAAAACATCTAATTCCTCTTGCTACAGCAACTACCCCTCCTTTAACCATATCTGTTACTTTGGCCTCTAATAAAGATTCTGTCTCATTAATTTTTTCTAAATCTTGCCATCCTTTTTCAGCATCTACTTTCTTCTTAGATAATAGTACATTACCTTCACCATCATCTACTTTTACTACGTATACTTTAATCTCGTCATCTTTTTGTACTATTTCACGAGGATTTATAGAAGTATCATTTGAAATTTCAGTTCTGGGGATAATTCCATCAGCTTTATAGCCTACGTTAACAATAATTTCATTATCAGTAACATTGATTACCTTTCCCGTTACTATATCACCTCTATGTAACTGAACCATAGATTTTTCTATTTCCTCCATTAAGTTTTCCATTTCATTATTCATAAGTTAGCCTCCTTGAAATAATTATATACTATTTAATTTTTTTACAATTTCATTAATAATCCACTTAGGTGTAGATGCACCAGCTGTAACTCCTACAATATTATAACATTTTAAAAGTTCAATAGGTAGATTTTCTTTTGTTTCTACATGATAAGTTGAATTTGGTTTTATTTCTTTACATATAGACACTAGTTTTTGTGTATTAGAGCTATGATATCCACCTATGACAATCATAGCATCAACCTTTTCAGCTAAACTTCTAGCTGATTTTTGTCTTTCTTTAGTTGCTAAGCAAATGGTATTGAATTTTATGACTTCATCAGCATAATTTTCTAACTCTTGACTTATCTTTATAAAATGAGAGACTGACATAGTCGTCTGCACTACTATACATAACTTATCAACTCTATGCATTTTATTGATATCTTCTTCTTCTTTTATGACTGTGGCCTTATTATCACACCATCCATTAATCCCTATTACTTCTGGATGCTTTGGATTGCCAATAATAACGATTTCATAGCCTTTTGTATGATAATCTTTTACAATTTTTTGTATTCTTCGAACAAACGGACAGGTGGTATCGATAACATTAAGTTTTTTACTTTTGGCTACTTCGTATATTTTTTCGGGCACACCATGGGACCTGATGATTACTGATCCGTTAGGTATTTCTTCCAGATTATCAATAACCTTTACACCTTTATCCTCTAGCTCTTCTACTACTTGTTTATTATGAATCAGTGGTCCAAGAGAAAGTATATTTTTTTTATCTTGATTACTATTAATTTCTTTAAAGGTAGTATTCATGGCTTTTTCTACACCAAAACAAAACCCTGAGTTATCTGCCAAAATTACCTCCATAATTTACCTCCTAATTAGGCACTTCTTTATAGAATAATCTATTACAAATTCTATATAATATAAAAAAATCCTTCTTTATTAAGCTTATTTTTTTATGTAACTGCTCTTATTATTCCACAATATTAACTTTATTTATTAAGTTTATAATTTTTTTCACCACTTCATCAATAGTCAATCCTGTTGTATCTAAAATTATTGCATCCTCCGCTTGCACTAAGGGTGCATATTTTCTTTCACTATCTATTTTATCTCTTTCTTCAATTGAATTTTCAATTTCCTTAAGGTTTATCTTATGTCCCTTCTCTAAAAGTTGATAATATCTCCTTTGTGCTCTTTCTTCAACAGAAGCCGTTAAAAATATTTTAATAGATGCATTTGGCAATACATGTGTGCCTATATCTCTACCATCCATAACAACATTATCATTTTCTGCCATTTTCTTTTGTAATTTCATTAGTATCCTTCTAACCTCTGGAATTTTAGCAATATAAGAAACATTTTCAGTAACTTCATAACTTCTTATTTCTTCCTCTACAGAAGAATTGTCAATGTAAACTATATTTTTAGAAAATACTATATTGGTTTTTTGGGCTAATTTTATTATTTTTTCAGTATCTTCCACATCGATTTTTTCTTTTAAAGCCTTAAGAGTAAGAGCTCTATACATAGCTCCAGTATCTATATATGTTATTTGAAGACTCTCAGCTAATCTTTTAGCAATAGTACTCTTGCCAGCACCTGCAGGACCGTCTATGGCTATTTGTAGATTTTTCAATTATATTCCTCCTATTAAATTATATAAACCACCAATAGGGGTGGTCTTTATATGAAGTTAATTCGCTATATCTTATCACACTATAGAAATTATACATTAATTTTTAACATTACTCAAGTGCTGTTAAATGCGAATTTCACATAAAGCTTTCAGGTTTTATGTACTACGATATTCTGATTTAAATTAGGGGAATTTATATTTTAGTTTGTTTCATTACCAAAACTTTTATATTTTCCTCCATTAATAAAAATTTATAAATTTTCATAATGGTGATAATTAATCATATTATCTATGGAGGAGTTTTTTATTCTCCTCACCTTCTTTGACTGTATCCATATAACAAGTATCGTTATACTTGATTAATACTGGACCATAATCTCTAAAATCAACTATATTTATACTGCAATTATCTTGCTTAAGCTTATAGTAATTACATAAATCCATATTTAAAACATGCAGTAATATTAACTTAATAATAGTACTATGGCTTATAATTAAAACATTATCTTCTTTAGAATTATAGAGGTTTCTTTTGATGAAATTAACAGCTCTATCTTGAGCTTGTTTTAACCTCTCTCCTTTTGGTATATAGGCTCTTTGCGGTGCATCCTGCCACTTTTTAAATGCTAAAGGGTATTTGCTTTTTATTTGACTAATTGTTAACCCCTCCCAGTCTCCAAAATTCATTTCACCTAAGCTACTTTCATAACTGTAGGGCACCTTTATTATGTTGCTTATAATTGATGTTGTAGATTTTGCTCTGAGTAGGTTGCTAGAGTATATAACTTCTATATTTTCTTTTAATAGCCTTTCTCCCAATAGTTTAGCTTGTAGAAACCCTTTATTAGTTAACTTCGAATCCTGAACACCTTGTGTTTTTCCTTCGATATTCCAAGTGGTTTCACCATGTCTTACTATGTATAGTTTTTTCATATTCATTACTCCTCAAGTAATTTTAATTATTTATTTGCATAATAGCATAGAATTATTACTATTAGTATTAAACTCTTTTTTAAAAGTGCACATGATTTTATATTTATAATTAATTAAGAAAAAAGCAGAATACCTATTAAATAGATACCCTGCTTGTATTACCTCTTACTTTATCGATCCTTATCATAAACATTGTATTTGTCCCATAAACCTTCTAGTCTATTGAAATAATGTGTTATTTCTTCCTTCTCCTTCATACCTACTGATATAATCAATGCATTTATTAAGCTCAATGGAGCAACAAGTGAATCTACAAACGATGCCATATTGCTTTTAGCTGTTAAACGATGAGTTGAAATATCGTATATTGGAGACATGAAACTGTCTGTAATGGCAACGAGAGTTGCATTTTGTTCTTTTGCATATTTCATAACTTCTACTGTCCTATTAGAATACCTAGGAAAACTAATACCTATGACTAAATCCTTCTCAGATACCCTTAACATTTGTTCAAATATATCACTAATTCCATACCCTACTACTTTGACATTATCTAAAATCAGATTTAAGTAAAAGCCTAGATATTGTGCTAAAGCGGTAGAACTGCGAAGTCCTACAATATATATTTTTTCAGCCGTTAGTATTTTATCAACAACATCTTGAAATTCTTGAAAATTCATGTTTTCTTGTGTGTAACGAATGTTTTCGATATCAGATTTGAACATTTTTTTAAGAATCATTTCTTCACTTGAGTAGTCTCTTGCCATTTCAACCCTTTGAACAGTAGTTAGTTTAACTTTTATAATATCTTGCAAACCTCTTTGTAGTTCCGGGTAGCCATCAAAACCTAATGCATTGGCGAATCTAACTACAGTTGATTCACTTACACCTACATTTTCTGCTATCTTCGAAGCTGTCATAAAGGCTGCCTTATCATAATAATCGATAATATATTGTCCAATAAGTTTTTGACCTTTACTAAACCTTGAAAACTTACTCTTAATTTCTTCTATTAAATCTTTTTTATCTTCTATCATGTTATCATCTCACCTATGCTTTATTTTAAAATGTTTTATACACTAGCTGCTTCTAAATAATATTTATTTTTAGCTAATTGATATCCTTCTAATAGTGCGGATTTGTTTAATTTCTCAGTTCCCTTAGGTACTCTATTAAGAACTGCTGTTTCAAGAGAGTTTTTAGTAACAACGTTGGTTAGTTGCTGAATCAAACCAATAGCTACAATATTAGCCACCATAGCCCTACCTACTTTATTAGAGGCTATGGATAAGATAGGTGCTTGTATCACCTTATGAATATTTCTATTATGATCATGTTCTATTGTTGAATCAATTATTAAAATACCATTACTATCAAGGGTATTAATATATTTATTATATGCAATTTGTGTCAGAGCCAACAACACATCAGCCTTTTCTACCTTAGGATAGTCTATCGCTTTGCTACTAACAATTACTTCTGCTTTACTAGCTCCACCTCTAGCTTCAGGACCATAGGATTGAGACTGTACAGCATTATTTCCATCTAGAATAGCTGCTTCTGCCAAAATAATTCCACCTAAAATTAAGCCTTGCCCCCCCGAACCACTGAGTCTAATTTCTTTCCGGCTCACCATAATATCTCCCCTTTTGGTTTTGTTGTTTATTACTTGTGTAGATGTTTAACCTTTTCTAGAATCTTATTGTATTCATCTGTATATTCAGGTTCTGTTGTGTTTTTAAATTCACCTATAACAAATTTATCCTCTAATATTTCTTTTTGAAATTTCTTTACCGCTTTAACATCTACAGCATTATCTTTTAGATAATTCATCATATCTACAGCTAAACCTTTTTTATTTTTTCTACCGTAATAGGTAGGACAAATACTAATAGCATCAATTAATGAAAACCCTTTATTATTAATCCCCTTTTCAACTAATTTAATTAATTGTTTTACATGATAAGCAGTTCCTCTAGCAACATAAGTGGCTCCAGCTCCATCTGCTAACTTACATACATCAAAAGCTTTGTCTATATTACCAAAGGGTGCTGTTGTACCAAACTCATTTTTAGGAGTAGTTGGTGAGTATTGACCACCAGTCATGCCATATATATTATTATTAAACACTATTGTTGTAATGTCAATATTTCTTCTAGCAGCATGAATAAGGTGATTTCCACCTATAGCTGTACAGTCACCATCTCCTGTTATAACAATAACTTTTAATTCAGGCTTTGCAAGCTTTATTCCCGTAGCAAAAGCTAATGCTCTTCCATGTGTAGTATGTAATGTGTTGAAGTCCATATATCCTGGAGCCCTAGAGGAACAACCAATCCCAGATACAATACAAACCTTTTTTTTATCTAGGTTTAAATTTTCAATTGCTTCTGTAACTGCCCTCATTAATATTCCATGCCCACACCCTGGACACCATATATGGGGTAATTTTTCTACTCTAAAATTATTTTTTATTAATTGGCTACCAGTATTCATGTTATAGAACCTCCCTAATTTTGCTTAAAATTTCTTCAGGAGTTATAGCCTCTCCGTTTACTTTACCTAAATGATGAACTTCACTTTCATTTTTAACTACTCGTTCAACTTCTAGAACATACTGACCTAAGTTCATTTCCGGTACTAATATTTTTTTAATCTTATTAGATATTTCTCTTATCCTCTTTTCAGGAAATGGCCATATAGTTAGAGCTTTAAATAATCCTACTTTATATCCTAATAACCTAGCCTTTTTAACAGCACTTCTTGCCGATCTGTAGGTCCCACCATAAGCCAAAACTAGAAATTCTGCATCTTCCATAAATTCTTCTTCATACATTGTTATATCATTAACATTATTATCAATTTTTTTCATAATTCTTCTCAAAAGTTGATCAGATATGTTTGCATCATTTGTTGGAAAACCAAAATCATCGTGCATAAGTCCAGTAACATGGAAATTGAAACCTTCTCCAAATGCAGCCATAGGAGGAACTAGCTCTCCTTTTTTAGGTTTATATGCCATATACTCGTCAGCATCTTCAACACTTGGTTTTAGTCGATCTATTATCTCTATTTCATCACTGTTGGGTATTTCTACTTTTTCTCTCATATGACCTATAATTTCATCTAATAGTAATATTACAGGAGTTCTATATTTTTCTGAAAAATTGAAGGCTTTTATGGTTAGATCATAAGTTTCTCTTACGGAAGTAGGGGATAGTGCTATAACAGGATGATCACCATGAGTTCCCCATTTAGCCTGCATAATATCTCCTTGCGAAGGGGCTGTTGGCAAACCTGTACTTGGACCAGCTCTTTGCACATTAACGATAACACATGGAATTTCTGCTAAAGCAGCATACCCTATGTTTTCTTGTTTAAGAGAGAAACCTGGACCACTTGTAGCAGTCATTGATTTTAAGCCAGTTAAAGAACCTCCTATGGTTGCTGCTATTCCAGCTATTTCATCTTCCATTTGTATAAACTTACCACCTACTTGTGGAAGTTTTTCAGCACACAGTTCTGCTATTTCAGTAGATGGAGTTATAGGATAACCAGCATAAAATTTAATACCCGCTGCTAGTGCTCCTTCTACACAAGCTTCATTTCCTTGCATTAACTTTATTTGTCTTTTATTCATTGCTATCCCCCTCTAGATAAATTGCATAATCTGGACATCTCAGTTCACAGAATCCACATTTTATACAATTTTCAAGGTCTCTGATGAAAATAGTTTCATCTAATACCTCTAGCACGTCTTTCGGACAGAATTCCACACAAATACCACAGCCTTTACACCATTTTTCTATTATCTTTAACTCCTTATCTGTGTTTGAAATAACCATAAAATATCCCCCTCTTTTTTAATATTATTTTCAAACTATTCCCTATTATCAGAATATCAAACTTCCACAAGTTATGCAATTTAAATTTCATTATTATTTAACTAATTTTATTTTTGCAATTATAATTTCAATTTTAAAAATTTTCTAATAGTATGAAAAATATAACTTAGACAAAAAGGCTATATTTTAAAATTCCATTCTTTAATTTTTTCAAAAGTATTGAAATGAGTTAAGTCAAAATCTATAGGTGTTATGGATATATAATTGTTTTTAAGAGCTATTATATCACTATTTTGGTTTTGTTCTATTTCTGCTACAATTCCTGATGTCCAATAATAGGAATTACCTCTAGGATCTTTTCTTTCAATGAAGGTATTTTCATATTTTCGCACTCCTAAAGTAGTGACCTTTACACCTTTGATTTCTTCTCTACTACATGTGGGATAATTAATATTAATAATAGTATCAATTAAATCTCTATTATTCATTATTTGATTCACTATCTGACAAACAAATTTTGCGGCATCATTATATTGGGTTATTTCTGTAGTTCCCATCGATATAGCAATAGAAGGTATTTCCATTATAGCTGCTTCTACAGCAGCTGATACAGTACCCGAATAAATAACATCTGTACCTAGGTTAGGTCCATTATTTATACCAGAAATTACGATATCTGGTTTTCTATCCTTTAATAAGGCTTCAACACCTAGTTTTATACAGTCAGCAGGAGTTCCACTAATAGAATACGCCTCTATAGGTGTGTCAAAAAACTTAACTTTTTCTACTCTCAGTGGTTGATGCAGTGTAATAGCATGTCCAGTAGCACTTCTTTCAGAATTAGGTGCCACTACAATAACTTCGCCAATTTTTTGTAGTTCTTTAGATAATATATATATTCCTTCAGCAAATATGCCGTCATCGTTAGCAACTAAAATACGCATAGTCTTCCTCCTTTAATGAAAATGTAATTTTATTATATATATTTTATATATTGTATATACTATAATTAAGTAAAGAATTTAAATTTCATAGTTGAGGTGATACTTTGATACAAATAGATGATGCTGGTAGTGGTAGTTTGCTTGGGGGAACTGTTATAGGGGTATTGAGAGTTGAGACTGGTGAATATGAATATGACATTATTCCTTTAAATTATTATAAAGATATTAACTTTGAAGAAAAAGCCTACATTGATTATGTTGTTGTAATTATACGAAACTTATTTAAAAAACTAAATGTCAGCAAGGAAGAAAGGATTGAAATATGTCGTGGCTATATGTTTGATAGAGTTATTTTATGGTTTAAGAAGAATGGTTATAAGTCTATAAGAACAGAAATCAAAAACCCTCTTCAGGATAAAATTGAAGCCACATTTGAGAATTATGCTATTAGCTTAGGACTACCTAAGGAATTTATAAGTTACACTAAATATCCCTTTCATTTCCACAGAATATTAAAATGGGTTTATGCAGATTATGAAAATCGCAGTTTACTATGTAAAACTGGATGGAAAAGTTGGAAAAAGTATGGTTACCTACAAATTCAATATGACAAAGAACTTATAAAAAGCAAAAGTTTACTTTGTCTTAAATGCAATGAAAACATTCTTCAAAATAGTGTTGCAGCAGTCATTATATACTATAGTAATAAGTTTAATAAAATTTTTCTACATAACACTTGTACTTAAATAGCTCCTAGTAAGCCTAGGAGCTATTTAGATTCTTCCTTTTCATATGCAACAATGTACCCTTACACTCTCACTTATATACATGAGAGGTTAATCACTCCAGTACACTAAGACTGGAAATTACTTTATATTAAATGTTATTTTATACTGGATGTGTTTTTTCCTCTTCATTATACAATGAAGATTCTATTTTATATTTTTCAGCCCATCTTTCTTTAAAAAAGTTCATGGCAACCTGTGGGAATAATGCATAGGATAAAACGTCTTCCTCTTGTTCTAGATATTCCTTCATCTCATTCCTTAAGATTTCAAGCTGCGGAGGTATGAGATTGGCAGGTCTTTCAGTGATTATCTCTTTATTGCCAATAATTTTTTGTTTTATTTCTTCTTTAATAGGCACAGTAGGCTGACCGTATAGTCCACCAACATAATCCTTAATCTCTTTTGGTACCATCTTATATCTTTCTCCTGCTAAAACGTTAAATACCGCTTGTGTTCCCACCATTTGACTTAAAGGTGTTACTAATGGAGGATAACCTAGATCTTCTCTCACCTTAGGTACTTCTGCCAATACTTCTTCATATTTATCTTCTTTATTTTGCTGTTTTAGCTGTGAAAGAAGGTTTGACAGCATACCACCAGGCACTTGATAAATTAAGGCCTTAGCATCTACTCCAAGTACTTTAGGGTCAATTAGACCTTCTTTTAAATATTTATCTCTTAATGGTTTAAAGTAGTCAGCTATTTCACTTAATCCTTCTAGATCCATACCAGTATCATAAGGTGTATCCTTAAGAGAAGCTACTAGAGGCTCTGTAGGAGGTTGTGAGGTTCCTAATGCTAGTGGTGATATAGCAGTATCTACAATGTCCGCTCCAGCTTCTATAGCCTTTAGATAAGTCATAGATGCCACTCCACTAGTATAATGAGTATGTACTTGTATAGGAATCTTAATAGCCTTTTTAAGCTCGCTTACTAGCTCAAAAGCAACATAAGGTGTTAATATTCCTGCCATATCCTTTATACAAATAGAATTTGCTCCTAAATCCTCCATTTTTTTAGATCTTTCCACATAATACTTTATATTATGTGCAGGACTAGTTGTATATGAAATAGCACATTGTGCATGGCCACCCTCTTTATTAGTAACCTTTAAAGTTGTTTCAAGGTTTCTAATATCATTCAAAGCATCAAAAATTCGGATAATGTCTATACCATTGGATATAGATTTTTTAACAAATTCACTAACAACATCATCTGCATAGTGCTTGTAGCCTAAAAGATTTTGTCCCCTTAATAGCATTTGTAATTTTGTATTTTTTGCTTGTTTTCTTATGCTTCTCAATCTTTCCCAAGGGTCTTCATTAAGAAACCTTAAACAAGAATCGAAGGTAGCTCCTCCCCAAACTTCTAATGAATGATACCCTATTTTGTCTATCTTTTCTACAATTGGCAGAATATCTTCAGTTGTCATTCTAGTTGCCAATAGAGATTGGTGAGCATCTCTAAAAACTGTTTCAGTAATTTTTACTTTTGCCATAATGTAATTCAGCCTCCTTTATAATATAGCTAATGTTTGAATTTATATAATAAATTTCCATAGCTTTCTTCGTCTATTTCTAGTAAATTACTTTTTTTCTATTAATAATACGACTGGTGGATTGTTCTCGTGGTTTATGTAGTCACATTGTAATACTGTATATTCTTCATATGTAAGAGTTTCTATGTAATCTAGGACACAGTTTTTTTCGTGAATACCACCCTTATGTCCATAATATATAACAATAGAAATAATACCACCTCTGTTTAAAAGTTCTAGTACTGTAGAAATAGCCTTAATCGTAGTATCTGGTTTTGTAATAATATCTTTATTTCCTTTAGGTAAATAGCCTAAGTTGAACATTGCAGCATCTATACGCTCGTTAACATATTTTTTAATATTTTCATGACCATCATGTATTAATGTAATACTACTATGTTGAAGATTATGCTTCTGTAACAGAGCTTCAGTATTTTGCAATGACTGCACCTGTATATCAAAAGAGAAAACCTTACCTTCATTTCCTACTATGTTATATAAAAACAGTGTATCATATCCATTTCCTAAGGTCGCATCTATAACAACACTACCTTTTTGAATCTTGCTCTCTATAGCAATATGTGCAAATTCAGTAGGTCTCAATTTAACTGTGTTACTCATAAATCACCTCAAATAACTTATTTATGTTTACATCCTTTTTCAAAGAATAAGTTAATGTCACAAAAAAAATAAGTATGAAAATCATAGTTTTGAAATTTTTTAGGTATATTACTAGGCATATCTACATCTTTCAATAGTAGTATCCCTTCTTTCATCAAAAAATTATTAATATATGCATTTCCTTCTATCAGAGCATATTTATAATTATTTTTAAGTATGTAATTTAATGAAGCTCGTAGAACACCGTCTCCTAAACCTTGGTTTCTTTCTTCTTTTTTTATATAGATTGATTTTATTTCAGAAAAATAAGTTGATTTAAATTGTATCTCACAAAAACCTAATATAGATTCTCCATCTAATACTATGATATATTCAAATTGTTCGTGGGAAGGATTGTGATTATTTATAGATAAACAATGTTTATAACAAGAAAATAATTTATCTTCTTCTTTTTTATTGGCTTTTTTTATAATAATCATTATAATACCCACTCCTTTAATACTTTTACATGTATTATACACCCTGACTTCTGAAATACAAAGTGTTATTTTTACTGTATTTGCCTGTTTTATGTAGAACAGCTAGTCTTATATTGAAAAACCTCTATAAATTCTTTAAATACTGTATTTCTTTATTTGACAAATATCTCCATTTACCTATTTCTACACCCTCTATTCTCAGGTCTCCAATAGCTACCCTCTTTAACTGAAGTACAGGATGCCCTATAGCGGCACACATTTTTCTTACTTGTCTATTTCTACCTTCTTTTATTTTGATTTGAAGTATACTGCTCTTGGTATCTTCTTTAATGACTTTCAGTTTAGCTGGTGAGGTAACATAATCTTCTATTTGTAAACCAGTTTCAAAATCCTGAATTTCCTTTGGCTGAAGCCTACCTTCGACCTTGGCTATATATACTTTTTCTACCTTAAACTTAGGATGAGTTAACTTATAGGTTAATTCTCCATCATTAGTTAATATAAGAAGACCAGAAGTATTATAGTCTAATCTTCCTACTGGAAACAATCTATAAGGAGAATTTATTAAATCTGTCACTTTTTTACGTTTGAATTGATCTGAAACAGTTGTAATATAACCGATAGGTTTATTTAATAAAACATAGATAAATTCACTTTCTTGGTTAATCTCTGCCCCTTTGACAGTAATTTTATCTTTTTCAGGATCTATTTTGTACCCCATTTCCGTTATCACTTCACCATTTACTTCTACTATACCGCTTTTTATAATTTCTTCGCTTTTTCTTCTTGATGCTATTCCACAGGAGGCTAAAAACTTTTGTAACCGCATTTTTTCCACTCCTTTAGTATGTAGTTGCTTCACTATAGTAGCTCTAATGATTTTAATAAGGAAAAACTAATTGTACTCAATAGAGCTACAATTAGTTTTATAATCTATATTTCTATGGGTAAATTCTATTTAATGTACGAGCGAAAGGTATAGTTTGTCTAATGTGATCAATACCACAAATCCAAGAAACTGTTCTTTCAAGACCTAATCCAAAACCAGAATGAGGTACTGATCCATATCTTCTTAAATCTAAATACCATTCATATATTTCCATTGGCAGATCTTCTTCCTTTATTTTTTGCAAAATCAAATCTAGGTCATGAATTCTTTCAGAACCACCAATAATTTCCCCATATCCTTCAGGAGCAATGAGGTCAGCACCTAATACAACATCTGGATTATCTTGATCCGGCTGCATATAGAATGCCTTCATTTTAGTTGGAAAATGTGTTATAAATACAGGCTTATCAAATTGCTCTGCTATATAGGTTTCGTGAGGTGCTCCGAAATCTTCTCCCCACTCAAATTCAAAATCTGCCTTATTTAACATTTCTACAGCTTCAGTATAAGTTATACGTGGAAAAGGTGCTTTAATCTTTTCAAGGATAGCTATATCCCTGTTCAGAGTTTTTAATTCAGCTTTTTTATTTGTTATAACTTTTTGAACTATATATTCTAGCATCTCTTCTTGAATTTTTAAATTACCTTCAAAATCTACAAAGGCCATCTCAGGTTCGATCATCCAAAATTCATTTAAGTGTTTTCTAGTTTTAGATTTTTCAGCTCTAAAGGTAGGACCAAAGCTATATACTTTTCCAAAAGCCATAGCAGCTGCTTCTGCATAAAGCTGTCCTGTTTGAGATAAATAAGCATTTTCACCAAAATAATCAATTTCAAAAAGATCTGTTGTACCTTCACAAGCAGCAGGTGTTATAATAGGTGGTTCAATTAATACAAAACCTCTTTCATGGAAAAAAGTTCTAATAGCCAAGTTAATTTCATCTCGAATTCTTAAAATTGCATTTTGTTTAGGAGTTCTAATCCATAAATGTCTATGGTCCATTAAAAAGTCGGTACCATGCTCTTTCAATGAGATAGGATAATCATCCTGTGCAATATGTACAGCTTTTACATTTTTTATTAATAATTCATACCCACTAGGTGCTCTGTCATCTTTTTGAACTAGTCCCACGACTTCGACTGAGGATTCTTGGGTCAATTCTTTACATACATTAAAGGTCTCTTCATCTACTTCTTTTTTCACAACAACACCTTGAATAAATCCTGAGCCATCTCTTATCTGTAAAAAGTGAATTTTACCACTTGATCGTTTATTGTATAACCACCCTCTAATCAAAACTTCTTTTTCCGCATGTTGGCTTATTTCTTCTATTGTTGTATAAATTGCCATTGCTTTGCACCTCCATCATTTGTTAAATAAATCATTCGTTAAACTTTCAAATCGACATCTATTCCAATTACAGCATTATTTTCATCTAATATTGGTTGTATATGCTCATGTAAAAATTCAGTAACTTGTTGTGGAGCTCTTCCAATAAAGTTGAAAGCATTCATAATTTTTCCTACTTCTGATTTTGTAAGATTAAAGCTGTTGTCTTCTACAATTTTACCAATCAAATTATTTTCTTTACCCTCAACCTTTACATTCTGAGCAGCTTCCATAGAATAAATTCTTATTTTTTCATGTAGGTCCTGTCTATCTCCACCATTTTTTACTGCTTCCATTAATATATTTTCTGTTGCCATAAAAGGAAGCTCTGCCTCGATATGTTTATTAATCATATTCTCATAAACAACTAGACCACTACATACATTGATTCCAATTTCTAAAATAGCATCGGTGGCCATGAATGCTTCGGGCAATACAATTCTTCTATTGGCCGAATCATCTAATGTTCTTTCAAACCATTGAGCTGATGTAGTCATAGCTGTGTTTTGAACAGAGCAAATTATATATCTTGCTAAAGAAGCAATTCTTTCACTTCGCATAGGATTACGCTTATATGCCATTGCAGAGGAGCCTATTTGATTTTTTTCAAAGGGTTCTTCAATTTCTTTAAGATTTTGTAATAATCTTAAATCATTGGTTAGTTTATGCAAGCTTTGTGCTATCCCACTTAGTATTGACAATACCTCATAATCTAATTTTCTTGAATAAGTTTGTCCCGTAACAGCGAAGGTCGTATCAAAGCCTAGCTTTTCTGCCACTTTAGCATCTAAAAGCTTTACTTTATTATGATCATCATTAAATAGTTTCATAAAACTTGCTTGGGTACCAGTTGTTCCTTTTGCACCTCTTAGCTTCATTCTATTTAATTGATGCTCTAGATTTTCAAAATCCATAAGCAAGTCCTGTAACCATAAGGTTCCCCTCTTGCCTACAGTTGTCAATTGAGCTGGTTGAAAATGTGTGAATCCTAATGTTGGTAAGTCCTTATATTCATCACAAAATTTAGATATAACATATATTAAGTTAATTAGTTTATTTTTTATGATTTTTAATGCATCCGTCATAATAATTATATCTGTGTTATCACCTACGTAGGCACTGGTTGCTCCTAAGTGAATAATAGGCTTTGCAGTTGGGCATTGTTCTCCATAGGCAAAAACATGTGACATTACATCATGTCGTGTTTCTTTTTCGCGTTGTCTAGCGACATCGTAATTGATTTTTTCTTTAAAGACTTTTAATTCTTTTATTTGTTCATCAGTGATGTGAACACCTAGTTCTTGTTGAGCTTCTGCTAGAGCAATCCATAATTTTCTCCAAGTGATAAATTTATTATCCGCAGAAAATAAATAATTCATATCTTTGCTACAGTATCTTTCAACTAAGGGGTTTTGATAAGTATTTGAATTCAATATCTATAGCTCCTCTCTAATTACTCAAGATTTAATTATATTAATAAATAAGATATGAGAAGTACTCATATCTTATTTATTAAGACATTCATCAATTCGATTAAGCCCTTCTTTTATATTATCTATAGATGTTGCATAGGATAAACGAATAAAATCGTCAGCTCCAAAGGCTAATCCAGGTACAACAGCTACTTTAGCATTTTCTAATAATACTTCCGCGAAATCTACAGAGTTATTGATCTTTCTTCCTTCTATTTCTTTGCCAATCCACTTAGAAATATTCATCATGACATAGAAAGCACCTTTAGGTGTGATACAAGACACATCTTTGATTTCATTTACTCTATTTACCATATATTTTCTTCTATCGTCAAAAGCTTCAAGCATTACTCGTAAGGAACTTTGATCTCCTTCTAGTCCTTCAATACTAGCGTGTTGAGCAATAGTATTAGCATTAGAAGTAGCATGACTTTGTATATTTCCCATGACTTTTGCAATTTCTAAATTTGATGCAGTATATCCTATTCTCCATCCAGTCATGGCATACCCTTTTGACATTCCGTTAATGACTACGGTTAAATCTTTTATATCTTCATTTAAACTGGCAATACTAATATGTTTTTCTCCATCATAAACTAACTTTTCATAGATTTCATCAGCCACTACAATAATATTATTTTTAACCGCTATTGCTGCGATTTCCTGCAATTCTGTTTTTGTATAAACAGATCCTGTAGGATTAGAGGGACTAGTTAATATAATTGCTTTTGTATTAGAGGTTATTGCCGCTAGTAAATCTTGTTTTTTAAGCTTGAAGTTATTTTCTTCACTGCATTCAACATATATAGGGGTAGCTTCAGCCATTTTAACTAATTCTGGGTAACTAACCCAATAAGGTACAGGTATAATCACCTCATCGCCAGGATTACAAATTGCTTGAAATGCATTATATAAAGAGTGTTTAGCACCATTAGAAACAATAATATTCTCTGGCTGATAAGATAGTCTGTTTTCATTTTGTAGCTTCTTGCAAATTACTTTTTTCAGCTCTGGCAACCCTGTAGCAGCAGTATACCCTGTTTGGCCTTTATTAATAGCATTTATGCCAGCTTCTTTAATATTTTCTGGTGTTGCAAAGTCTGGCTCTCCTACACCAAAAGAAATAACATCAGTACCCTCTGACTTCATTTGATTTGCTTTAGCATTAATAGTTAAAGTTACTGATGGTGAAATATTTAAATTTTTTCTTGAAAGTTGTAAATTCATTTATTTTCCCTCCAATTATATTATAATAATACTTATACTTTTTATTTGTTTTTTCATTTATACTATGTACACATTTCATTTTAACAAATTTTTTCAATTTCTCATAGATATATTTAACAATTTATGAGTATTTATATATATCTTTTAGAGTATTTTTAATAATAGTGAGTGAATCCTGTAATACAGGTTCATATAATCTTTTGATATTACTATAATGCTCTAAACCTTCATCAGTAATTCGATAATGTCTGATGGATCTTTTATCAGGTTCTTCCCACCAACCCTTAATATAATTATTGCTTTCTAATTCTCTAAGCAAAGGATACATCATTCCTGGGCTAGGTTCCCACTTATAACTCATTCTAGTTTTTATTTCTTCTATTAATTCGTTGCCATAAAAACTTTTTTGAGATAAAAGGTGTAAAATATATAATTTGACAAATTGTGTTGTGCTTATTTTAGAAGGGAATTGTCTATTTCTTTCCCCTTTAGTTACTGTCATAATCACCACTCCTCAATATTATGAAGAAATTTTTCTATGCTATTAATCAACACTGTTTTACTGCCTAAATCACCATGTCTTTTATTTTTGTTCTGTGGAGGGCTGTGAAAGTCTGACCCTCCTGTAACAATTATACCATGAGTTTTTGCTATTGTTAGAAACTCATTACAGTTCTTCTCTTTATGGTCTGGATGATATACTTCAATACCATCTACTTCCTTTTCCAATAGATTATTTAATATCCTTTTATTTTGGATAAGACCTGGGTGTGCAATACTGACATGTCCCCCTGCTTTTTTTATTATGTCTATTGCTTCACAAGGACTTAACTTATATCTTGGTGCATAGGCTGGTGCACCTTTGTTTAAAAATTTTTGAAAAGCACCCTCTATAGTATCAACATATTTTTTTTCTACTAATATCCTAGCTATATGAGGTCTACCTATAGTCCCTCCCCCTGCTATTTTGATAACCTCTTCATATGTAATGGATATATCTAAAGCATTAAGCTTATGGATGATTTGATTTACCCTATCTATCCTCTGCTTTTGTATAGTATTAAGAAGATTCAATAACTCTTTAAATTTATAATTAATATTATAGCCTAAAATATGTACTTCTTCATCTAAATATTCAGTACTTAATTCTATACCCGGTAAAACAAAGAAATTAGGTATTTTTCTACAATAAACCATGGCTTCTTCTATTCCATCAATCGTATCGTGATCTGTTATAGCAATAGCATTTAACCCCTTTTTTATGGCATAATCCACAAGTTGTATAGGTGTGTATGTACCATCTGAAGCCGTTGTATGTGTATGCATATCAATATAATTCATAATATAACTCCCTGTCCATGTAAAGTAGTATTTGCTTTATATGAATTATTACCTAATACATTAAATAATAGAACTTTTATCTTAAAAATGTCAATACTAATTATAAAAAGCCTGCTACAATAGCAGGCTTTTTATAATAGTTAATTACTATCTAGGTTCTACAATTAATTTGATAGCTGTTCTTTCTTCACCATCTATTTCAATATCAGTAAATGCAGGTATACATATTAAATCAATTCCACTAGGAGCTACGAATCCCCGTGCAATTGCTACTGCTTTTACTGCTTGATTTAGAGCTCCAGCACCAATAGCTTGGATTTCAGCAGATCCTCTTTCTCTTAAAACACCTGCTAATGCTCCTGCAACAGAATTTGGTTTTGATTTTGCTGATACTTTTAAAACTTCCATTAGTTAAAAGCCCCCTTTGATATAATATGTTTGATTTAGTAGAATATTGAATATCTTTTATTACTATTCTACTTTTTTTAAAAAATACCTGCTTTTTCATAAAATTTAGGAAAAAATATTACATTTATTTTTAAAAAAAATAAAAACTGCCGGTGGCAGTTTTTATTTTGCATATTCTATAGCTCGTGTCTCTCTAATAATATGGACTTTAATTTGTCCAGGATATTCTAACTCAGATTCTATGCATTTCGTCATGTCTCTAGCCAATATAACCATTTCTTCATCATTATAGGCTTCTGGCTTAACCATGATTCTTATTTCTCTTCCCGCCTGAATAGCAAATGACTTATCAACCCCATCATAACTATTGGCTATTTCTTCGAGTTTTTCCAAGCGCTTAATATAAGATTCCAAAGTTTCTCGCCTTGCTCCAGGTCTAGCAGCTGATATAGCATCTGCAGCTGTAATTAAAACTGCTTCAACTGTTTCAGGTTCATAATCACCATGATGTGTAGACATAGCATGAATTACATCTTTAGATTCTTTGTATTTTCTAAGTAATTCCATACCTATTTCCACATGTGTCCCTTCTATCTCATGATCCACTGCTTTTCCTATATCATGTAAAAGTCCGGCTCTTTTAGCTAACTTTACATCCACTCCTAATTCAGCTGCCATAATTCCAGCTAAGTACGACACTTCGATAGAATGTTTTAGTACATTTTGACCATAGCTTGTTCTATACTTTAACCTTCCCAACAACTTAATAAGTTCAGGGTGAAGGCCATGAACTCCAGTGTCAAATGTAGCTTGTTCACCTTCTTCTTTAATGATATTATCCACATCACGCTTAGCTTTTTCAACCATCTCTTCTATCCTAGCTGGATGTATTCTACCGTCTACTATTAGCTTTTCTAAGGCTAACCTTGCAACTTCACGTCTTATAGCATCAAAGCCGGATAGGATTACTGCTTCAGGTGTATCATCGATAATTAAGTCAATTCCTGTTAATGTTTCTAAGGTTCTTATGTTTCTACCTTCTCTTCCAATGATTCTACCCTTCATTTCATCATTAGGTAGTTGAACTACCGTAACAGTAGTTTCTGCCACATGATCAGCTGCACATTTCTGAATAGCATAGGTAATGATTTCTTTAGCTTTTTTATCTGCTTCTTCTTTGGCTTTTGATTCTATATCCTTCACCATTATTGCAGCTTCATGTTTAATTTCTTTTTCGATATCATTCAATAAAAGACTTCTTGCTTCTTCCGATGTTAGGCCAGATAACTCTTCTAACTTTTGAAGTTGTTTTTCACAAATCGTTTGAATTTCTTGTTGTTGAGACTCTATATCTCTTAACTTTTTATTCAACTTTTCGTCTTTATTCTCTAACACATCGGACTTTTTATCTAAACTTTCTTCTTTTTGAATTAATCTTCTTTCAATGCGCTGTAGTTCATTTCGCCTTTCTCTACTTTCTCGTTCAAATTCATTACGAAGTCTATGCACTTCTTCTTTGGCTTCTAATAAAATTTCTTTTTTAGAAGTTTCAGCATCTTTTTCAGCTTCTTCAACTAATTTTTTAGCCAATTCTTCAGCACTATTAATTTTCCCCTCCGCAATATTCTTTCGAATAAAATAGCCGATAAGGCATCCTACTATAGCAGCAATTAAACCTATTAGTATGATTAGACCATTATTAATACGTGGACACCTCCTTTATTAAGTTTTAATAAAACACTTTTCTTCATCGCATTAATAAAAACTTTTAAATTACTATGTCTTAAAAGTTTGAAAAAAATCATATAACCACCATGATTTCTTTTTATTGTATATCTTTTTTAATTTTGTGTCAAGCTAGATTCTTCCTGATAATTATAATAACTCTAATGTATTCTTACCATTTACTGGCAGATTGTATAATAATACTATGTATAAAAAAAGAACTTCATATGTTATTGAAGCTCTTTTCAAAGAGTTATTCGGCTTTTTCTTCTACAATCTCTTCCCTATTTTTTTCTACTATTGGCAGATCATATTTTGCTCTAATTTGATTTTCTATATCTAAATATATATCTAGATTCTCTTTTAAGAATTGCTTTGCATTTTCTCTTCCTTGACCCAGTCTGTGGTCTCCGTAACTATACCAAGCCCCTGCTTTTTTAACGATGTCTAAATTACTAGCTACATCTAAAACATCGCCTGTTTTTGAGATTCCTTCACCATACATAATATCAAATTCAGCTTGCTTAAATGGAGGAGCTACTTTATTTTTCACAACTTTAACTCTTGTCCTATTACCTAAAATATCACTACCTTGTTTAATAACGTCTATTCTTCTTACATCTAATCTAACGGAAGCATAGAATTTTAATGCTCTTCCCCCTGAAGTAGTTTCCGGATTTCCAAACATAATACCTACTTTTTCTCTAAGCTGATTGATAAAAATAGCAGTAGTTCTAGACTTGCTGATAGCACCTGCTAGCTTCCTTAAAGCCTGAGACATCAATCTCGCTTGTAGACCTACGTGAGCATCTCCCATTTCACCTTCAATCTCTGCTTTAGGTACTAATGCGGCAACAGAATCTACAACAATAACATCGACAGCTCCACTTCTAACTAATGCTTCTGCTATTTCTAAGGCCTGTTCCCCTGTATCAGGTTGTGATACAATTAAGTCATCTGTGTTTACACCAAGTTTTCTTGCATAGCTAGGGTCCAATGCATGCTCTGCATCTATAAATGCTGCTGTTCCTCCATTTTTTTGAGCCTCCGCTATAATATGAAGGGAAACTGTTGTTTTACCAGAGGATTCCGGACCATAGATTTCTATAACTCTTCCTCTTGGTACACCGCCAATTCCTAAAGCTACATCTAGATCAATAGATCCTGTAGAAATACATTCTAAATTTAGCTTTGCTTCTTCTCCTAATTTCATAATTGAGCCTTTACCAAATTGTTTTTCAATGTTGCTAATCGCTGCTTCTAATGCTTTTTTCTTTTCCATAATATCTCCAGACCTTGTCTGGTCACCTACCTTCCTGTTTTCGAACAAATGTTCCTATGTCATAATTATACCTTATTGAAAACAAAAGGTCAAACATTTGTTTTTAATATATGATGTAAAAAAAGACATATTTCTATGTCTTTTTTAATGCTTTAAAATATGTTTGTTAATACGTATATAATCTATTCCTGAAACCACCGTGAAAATCACCGCTACCCAAACCATAATGGTATCAAATGGAAAATTAATATATTTAAATGGAAAATTATCAATTAACACTACTACAATAGCAACAATTTGTGTAATGGTTTTTAGTTTTCCCCACCAACTAGCTGCTATCACTATGCCTTCTGCCGCAGCCACTGCTCTTAAAATGCTAATTGTAAATTCACGGGCAATAATAATAACTACCACTAATGCTGAGAGTTTCCCCATCTGTACTAAGGATATCAAAGCAGCTGACACTAACAGTTTATCAGCTAATGGATCCATGAATTTTCCTAAAGTGGTAATTTGATTCTTTTTTCTAGCTACATATCCATCTAAAGCATCAGTAATTGCTGCTATTATGAATATAACCGCTGCTATCTCTACCCCATAGTTTATTTTATTTAGAAGAAAGATCATAAAAACAGGTATTAAAAAAATTCTTAAAAAAGTTAACTTATTGGCTAAATTCATCTACCTTCTCCCCTATCAAATCATACTCTAAAGCATTATTAATTTTGACTTTTATTATCTCTCCATTACTTAAAGGAGTGTTTGAGCTAACATATACTAATCCATCAATTTCAGCAGAATCTCCTTTAGTTCTTCCTATATATTCGTTATTATTATCTAACTTTTCTTCTATTAGAACCTCTAAGGTTTTTCCTATTTTTTCTCTGTTTTGTGTTAGAGATATTTGTTGCTGTATTTCCATTATAATGTTTTGTCTCTCTACTTTCACTTCCTGTAAAACCTGATCAGGAAACTTTGCAGCAGCAGTATCTTCTTCTTGTGAGTATGTGAATACCCCTAACCTATCAAATTTCATTTTCTTTACAAATTCCACTAATTCATTAAAGTGTTCTTCTTTTTCTCCAGGGAAGCCCACAATTAATGATGTCCTAATAACAATATCAGGTATTTGTAATTTAAGTTTGTTTATTAAAGCCTCTAAATCCTTCTTTGTAGTTCTACGATTCATTCTCTTCAATATAGGATCACTACAATGTTGAATAGGTATATCAATATACTTACATACTTTATCATAATTTGCAATAGCATTTATTAATTTCTCTGTGATCATTTCAGGATAGCAGTATAATAATCTTATCCATTTTACACCCTCTATTTTATTTAGCTCTTCTAAAAGTTTTGGAAGTGCATATTCATCATAGATATCTATACCATACCTAGTAGTATCTTGAGCAATTAATACAATTTCTTTTACTCCCTTAGATGCAAGACCATTTACCTCTTCAACAATACTCTCTATTTTTCTACTTCTATACTTGCCTCTTAATTTTGGAATGATACAATAAGTACAATAATTGTCACATCCATCAGAAATCTTTACATAGGCACTATAATCTGGAGTAGTTTGTAGTCTTGGTAACGATTCATCATAAAGTCTATCTGTGTCACCTATATAAGCTGTTCTATTACCCTCTATTGCTTCATTAATAACATCTATAATTTTATCATAATTCCCTGTACCCACTACAGCATCTACTTCTGGTATTTCATCTAAAATCTCTGTTGAATACCTTTCTCCTAAACAGCCAGAAACAATTAATAATTTCAATCTTTCTTCCTTTAAAGCTCCTAGCTCAATAATTTTATTAATGGATTCTTCCTTCGCTGACTCAATAAATCCACAAGTGTTAACAATGATTACGTCAGCTTTTGATATAGTATTTGTTAGTTTATATCCATACTTATTTAATAATCCCAACATAATTTCAGCATCAATTAGATTTTTAGAACATCCAAGGGATTCTAAGTAAATAGTTAAATTCATTGGTTTATCTCCTCTTCTATCTCAAAGTAATATTTTTTTATTTGTTTAACTGCCAATTCAATTGTATCATAATTTATATGCAAATGATAATTATATTTAGCTATTGAGTGCTTATATAAAGGATCGTAGTAATTTATTATTAATTGTCTAGCTACATCATTATATTTTTTGTTTTTTATATATTCAATATATTTTTCAACATTTTCTTTTCCAATACCTTTTTTTAAATACTGTACAGAACTTATTAATGCTGTGTCATCAAGGGTTGAAGTTCCTACATATTCTTCTACTAGTCTAGCGACTCTATTTTCTATTCCAGTATTGACTAGTATGTGTCGACCATTAACAATAAGCTCATATAGACAATTTGGAATACTTACTGCACCTATTCTTTTACTCTCACTCTCCACAATAATTAATCTTTTCCTACACTGTACAAGTTCATACACTAATAACCCTTCGAACATTTTTTGTGTTATTGTAATCTTTGGGAATATGATATTACCAAAAACAGATCCAGTATTTTTAGCGAGGAATACCATATTTATTGCAGCAGTATCTTCAGTTTTTAACATGTTAATTATTTTTGTTTTACCTACACCTGTATATCCATGTAGAACAAGAAATTCATGATGTTTTTTAATATTGTCTAAGTAGTCTAAGGAGAATTTTCTAAAAGCTTTATATCCTCCAACCAATTGATATACTTTTATTCCTAAATTGTTAAGAAAGCCTAACAGGGAAGTACTTCTTAATCCACCTCTAGCACAAAATAGTATAATATCTTTATCAGAATATACTTTGCTGAGTTCTAAAATATGCTTATAAATATGGGGAAGCTTATTTGCTGTTAATTCGACTCCTCTGTACTTAGCATCTTCTATACCTTTATTTTTATAAAGCTTACCTATTTCTATTCTCTCTTCATTATTAAACAGTGGTATGTTTATTGCTCCTGGTATTGTACCTTCATTAAATTCATAAGGGGACCGCAAATCAATAAAGAGTACATTGTTACTATCTCTATATATAACATCTTCAACATTAATTTTTATCATTTACTCTTCATCCTCAAGTATATTTCTTATGAAAATTATTAACTGCTTTTTTCTTCAGATAACACTTCCTGTGTTACTAATACTTGCCTTGGCTTACTCCCTTCATGAGGCCCTACTATGCCTTTACTCTCCATTTCGTCAATAAGCCTTGCAGCTCTATTATAACCAACTCTAAGTCTTCTTTGTAGCATGGAAATAGAGGCCTGCTGATTTTCTACAACTATCTTTAATGCATCATCAAACAAATCATCTGTTTCCTCATCACTATTTATAATAGTACTTTGGTCTATCTTCTCAATAATCTCAGCTTCATATCTAGGCTGCTCTACTTGTTCCTTAATAAATGCAACTACTCTTTCTACTTCCTTTTCTGAGACAAAGGCACCTTGTATCCTCGTAGGCTTGCTAGCTCCAATAGGATGAAATAACATGTCCCCTTTACCCAATAATTTTTCTGCTCCTCCCATATCTAATATGGTTCTAGAATCTGTTTGTGCTGCAACAGAGAAAGCGATTCTAGAGGGAATATTAGCTTTTATAACACCCGTAATAACATCTACTGAAGGTCTTTGTGTAGCTATAATCAAATGCATTCCTGCAGCTCTAGCCATCTGTGCTAACCTGCATATAGCATCTTCTACTTCATTAGCTGCTACTAACATAAGATCAGCTAACTCATCTATGATAATTACGATGTGGGGAATTTTATTATCTTCAAATTTCTCATTATATCCATTAATATCCTTTACACCATTATCTCCAAATAGCTTATATCTCTCTGTCATTTCTTGCACTGCCCAATTTAATGCACTTGTTGCTTTTTTTGCATCTGTTACTACTGGAATTAAAAGGTGTGGAATGCCATTGTATTGATTTAATTCTACCATTTTAGGATCTATTAACATTAATCTTATATTTTCTGGTGGTGCTTTATAAAGCAAACTTAATATTAAGGTATTTATACATACACTTTTTCCAGAGCCAGTGGCTCCAGCTATCAACAAATGAGGCATTTTACTAATATCTGTAATAATTGGTTCTCCTGATATATCCTTACCTAGTGAAAAAGGTAAAGCAGAGGAAGTGTTTTGATAATTTTCACTGTCTATTATTTCTCTTAAAGTAACCATTGTAATATCTTCATTAGGTATTTCAATACCTATAGCAGCTTTTCCAGGGATAGGAGCTTCTATTCTTATGGCAGCCGCAGCTAAATTTAATGCTATATCATCACTAAGGTTAACAATCTTGCTAACTTTCACCCCAGTACTTGGTTGTAATTCATATCTAGTAATGGTAGGTCCTTTGCTTACCTGCAACACTTTAGCCTGCACACCAAAGTTTTTTAATGTATCCTCTAGAACCTTAACTTTAGAAACAATTTTTTTCTTATCATCCTTGTTGGGCAAATGATCAATCTTATTTAATAAATCTGTACTTGGTAAATCATATTCAATATTATTCATAGTATTATAATTTTTAACATCAAGAGAAGTTACTTTCTCATGTTTTTCTTCTGTTTTAATTATTTGTTTGCTTTCTTCTGTTTTCTTTTCATCTTGTTTGTTGTTATTATTAATGGCAGTATAATCTAATATTTTTATTTTTTCTTCTACGGCATCATCCATACTATCTAAGCTAGAAGTTGTTATAACCTCTTTTTCATTAAAACTACATTTTTTATCGGAGAAATTTTTCTTTTCTTGTTTTATATTTACCACAAATTTATCTATAAGTTTTTTAAAAAATTGAAGGGATTTTATAATTAGCGGTTTTCCTTGTGCAGTAATATCAAGTAGAGATATTTGAGTATATAAGATAATAGCAGTTACAAATAAAGTAATAATGATAATATAAGTACCTGTTTCACCAAATAAACTAATAAAGAGATATGCAATACCCGTCCCTATCATTCCTCCCCCTATACCATCTGATCCTTTAGTAAAGGTTAGTTTTATTGCTTCAAAAAAATTGACAACTGCTATTTCTTCTATTAGTTCCATGTGTAATAGGGACTTGAACACCAATAAGCATATAAAAACTGATATGAAAAATAAAATTCCTTTTAAATCATTCCATAGGGGCTTATTAATAAAAATTAACACTCCTAATAAAACCATAACATAGGGAATAAGCAAAGCTACATTTGAAAATAAACCCATTAGTATGAATTTAAGACCTTCACCTACCTTACCTGCTCCACTACTTTGTAGGGCAGTTAAGAAAATCAGCCCTAAGGCAATAATAAAAATCCCATAAATTTCATTGTTGAATTGTTGTTTTAAATCATTTAACTTTCCTTTACTGCTTTTTCTTTTTCTTGCCATGTTTATCACCTCATCTTCTTATGTACAATATGTATTTTAACACAATAATTGTTATTTTGCTCTCTTTCTAGTAATAATTTTTATAAAATATGCCTTTCCTTCTAAAAGTAGTATATATTTATTTACTAATAAAATTAAAAAAGTAATATTAACTAAATACCAGTGTAATACATAATTTTTGTAATCTTATTCATAAAAAGAGAACCCTCTTAGTTCAAAGGTTCTCTTGCAGATTTTTTTGAATAAATTAACTTTGCTTTTTTAATTTGATTAGCTCATCTAGTTTTTGCAATGCATTATTTAATCCCCCAACTTCATCAATAAGATTATACTCTACTGCCTCTTCTCCTATAAGTATGCTACCTACATCATTTGCTAATTCATCAGTAGCATTCATTAAATTAAAAAGTGCATCTCTATTGATATCTGACGATCTAACGATAAAATCGATAATTCTATCCTGCATTTTTGAAAAGTATTTAAAAGTTTGTGGTACTCCTATTACCAATCCAGTCATTCTAATAGGATGAAGTGTCATAGTAGCTGTGGGAGCTATAAAAGAGTAATCGCCTGAAGTGGCAAGCGGCACACCAATACTATGGCTACCTCCTAAAACTAATGTGACTTTTGGTTTTGACATACTGTGTATTAATTCTGATATGGCTAACCCTGCCTCCACATCTCCCCCTACTGTATTTAAAATAATTAACATTCCCTCTACGTCAGGGTTTTCTTCAACTGCTATAAGCTGAGGAATAATATGTTCATATTTTGTTGTTTTGTTTTGGGGTGGTGCTACTGTATGTCCCTCAATATGGCCTATTATAGGTAATGTATGAATCTTTTGATCAAGTTTAGGTATATTGGCTGTACCTAATGAATTAATGTTCATTAAACTAGAATCAACTGACTTTCCTTGTGGAGCACTTGAGTTGTTTTTATCAGGTTTCTGATCTTCATTCCTTAAATTTGGCATATATTCATCATACATATCCTTCACCTCTAATTAACTATTTATATTACCAATATTATTTTTACCTAATCTTTATCTTCTATTCCTCAATAAATAATTTTAATTTATTAGAAGTATTTGAACAATATGCTCTATAAAGAGTGTTTTCTTTTATTACTATCCTCCAATTCTATAATCATCATATCATTACCTATTTTTTTAATGGCATCCCAGGGTATTTCCATTAAGGAGTTGCTTGAAAAAAAATTTAATAAACCTTTTTCATCAGGTACAAGTAAAGCTATTATTTTCCCATTTTTTTCATCTATAAGCAAGTCTGAATCTGCAATAATTCCCAATCTGCTACCATCAGATAAGTTAACAATTTCCTTACCACCCATATTGCTGAATCTCATCTCATCACCTCCACTATTATATTAAAACTTGTCTTATTCAAGTATATTAAAACACTTTAAAATCTATTCATTATCATTTATGATAACATTTTATATGATATATACTATTAAAAAAAGGCTATTATTTAGCCTCTTTTGGGGATATGTTCTCATTATTTATTTTTCCAACTTTAGTAGATGCTACATGATTTAAATCTATAATTTCATCAATAATCTCTTTTACATGGCTCATATTTACATTATCTATCTTTTGTAAAATTTCTTTTGGGCTATAAATTTTATTTAATAATAATTCAGACTTGCCGATAGATGTCATCCTGCTACTTGTACTTTCTAAACCTAATGTGTAATTTCCTTTTAATTGTTCCTTAGCTTTGTGAACCTCTACTTCTGTTAATGCATTTTTCTTTAGATACTTTAATTCATCATAAATTAATGAGGTAACTTCATCTACAACTCGTGGTCCCATACCTGCATAAATAGTCAATAAGCCTCCTGCTTTATAACTAGAGGGGTAAGAGTATATGGAGTAGGCTAATCCTCTATCCTCACGAATTTTTTGAAATAACCTGGAACTCATACTACCTCCTAGTACATTATTTACTACTAGCAAGGGATATAATCTACCTTCTCCTAATGTAATTCCTTTAAATGCTAAGCATAAATGTATTTGTTCTATATCTTTAAATTTATCAATATGTTGAAAATTATAGTGTGCCTTTTCTTGTTCTCTTAATGAAATGTTAGATGGTTTCCAGTGACCAAATTTAGCTTCTATGGCCTCTAATAAATCCTTTTCATCGAAATTTCCAGCTACTGATATAACAGCATTATTAGGAACGTAATATTGGCTCATATATTTTAACATTTCGTCACGAGTAATCGATTTTACAGAGTTGTTGTCCCCAAGTATTGGTAGACCGAGAGAGCTGTCTTTGAACATTGATTGATATAGCAAATCATGAGCTAAATCTTCTGGTGAATCTTCATACATACTAATTTCTTCATAGACAACACTTTTTTCTCTATCTATATCCACAGGGTCAAACTTAGAGTTA
Organism: Clostridiaceae bacterium; assembly: GCA_020832135.1. GTDB lineage: Bacteria > Bacillota > Clostridia > Peptostreptococcales > Natronincolaceae > JAFIFG01. The sequence goes on along the minus strand of JAFIFG010000045.1, from coordinate 49,297 downwards.
AACAACATATCCGTTAACAAATCAATAGCTGTTTTATAGTGGGAATCCAATACTTTTGTATAATAACAAGTACATTCTTTACTGGTAAAAGCATTTATTTGACCACCTATACTGTCTATTGTTTCGGCGATTTCTTTTGCTGATTTGGTATCCGTTCCTTTAAATAACATATGCTCTATAAAGTGTGAGATTCCACTATTATGTATTGTTTCATGTTTTGAACCTGCTTCAATCCATACACCTATGGATATTGATTTTACAAAAGGGATGTGCTCTGTTACTATCTTAAGGCCATTATCTAACGTATGTTTTTTATACATTTTATCCTCCTATGTAACTAATTTTCATTATTCATTATAAAGTAGTTTCTTCATATATGCAACCTAGTCATTTATTAACACGTCACTAATTCGTCCCACCTTTAGTCCCTTTTTATTCATTTCTTCTATTAAAGTAGGTAGTGCCTTAGCAGTTTCTGGCATAGGATGCATTAATATTATCGCACCATTATGATTAGATTTTTTCATCACTCTTTCAACAATAACATCTTTTGTGCTTCCTTGTCTCCAATCAATAGTATCTATAGACCATAGAATTGTTTTGTAACCTAATTCTTCTGCTGCTATTAGAGTATGTTGATTATATGCTCCTGAAGGCGGTGCAAACAAATTAGGTTTTATGCCTATTTGTTCCATAATAACTTCCTCAGCCTTTCTAATTTGTTCTTTATTTTTTTCTATAGACAATTGACTGTAATCTAAATGCTGGTATCCATGACTTCCAATTTCATGTCCTTCTTTAACAATTGCCTCTAATAGTTCTGGAAAAGCTTTAGCCCATCTGCCGGTTACAAAAAAAGTTATCTTAATATCTTTTTCATTTAAATTTTCCAACATTTCTGGTATAACTTCGTTACCCCAATCTACATTACAGGCAAATGCAATATAATTACTTTCTTCACTACCTTTCTCAATTGGATTGCTTATGGTGTGATGATTTATTACGGTTGTAGGTGTAGTTTTTCTATTATATATTATAACCGTTCCTACAGCTATAATGATAACTATTAAAAACATTATAGCAATCATTTTTACAAATCTTCTATTCATAATAAGAATCATTCCATACTCCCCCTTAAACATGACTTTGATAATATATTATTCCAAAACAGAAGACTTATTCTATATAATTAAATTTTCGTACAATATTTTGTAAGAAATAATAAAAAAACATAAACCTATTTTGGTTTATGCTTCTTTGTTATTGTCGTTATTGTCTTGTTTTTTTTCTTTAGTGTCAGTATCTTGTTTAGGTAACAATGCTTTATGTGACAAATTAATTTTACCCTGTTGATCTATTTCCATTACTTTTACATCAATCTCCTGTCCAACCTTGAGTACATCCTCTACTTTGTTAACTCTTTCATGAGCTAGATTTGAGATGTGTATCAACCCTTCTTTGCCAGGTAATATCTCTACAAAAGCACCAAAATTCATTATTTTCACTACTTTTGCTTTATAGATTTCACCTATTTCAGGTTCTTTTATGATATTTTCGATGGTTTTAAGAGCTTTTTCTCCTAATTCCTTATTTTCTGCTGCAATATAAATGGTGCCGTCATTTTCTATGTCAATTTTAGCACTGGTTTCTTCAATAATTTTATTAATTGTTTTACCACCAGCACCTATAACATCTCTAATCTTATCTGGGTTAATTTTCATAGTGAAAATTCTTGGTGCATACGGAGACAAATCTGGCTTGGGTTTATCTATGACTTCCTTCATCTTATCCATGATATGTAGCCTTCCTACTCTAGCTTGCTCCAATGCTGTTTCCATAATAGTGGTATCAATGCCACGGATTTTAATATCCATTTGAATAGCTGTAATACCATCTTCTGTCCCTGCTACTTTAAAGTCCATATCACCCAAGAAATCTTCCATCCCTAGAATATCAGATAAAATAGCAATGCCTTCTTCTTCTTTAACAAGTCCCATTGCAATACCAGCCACCATCTTTTTAATAGGGACTCCAGCATCAAGTAAAGATAAAGTACTTCCACATACACTGGCCATAGAACTTGATCCATTAGACCCTAATACTTCCGACACTAATCTTAAAGTATAAGGAAATTCTTCCTTTGAAGGGATCATTGGCTCTAAAGCTCTTTCGGCTAAGGCACCATGTCCTATTTCTCTTCTTCCTGGCCCTCGTAAAAATTTAACCTCACCTACACTGTAAGGTGGAAAATTATAATGGTGCATATATCTTTTGGACTCTTCTTCACCTAGACCATCTAAGATTTGAACATCTCCTAGTGCTCCCAGTGTTGCTATATTCATTACTTGAGTTTGTCCTCTAGTAAAGAGAGCTGATCCATGTGTTTTAGGCAATAAATTAATTTCACATGATATAGGTCTTATTTCCTCTAACCCTCTATCGTCAGGTCTTCTTTTTTCATTAATAATCATGCTTCTGAATTGCTCTTTTACAATAGTATCTAGAACAACTTTTATGTCTTTTATATTTTCTTCATATTTCTCATTGAAATATTCCAAAACTTCTTCTTTTACAGCATTCATTTTTTCGTTACGCTCATGCTTATCAACAACTTTTATTGCAGTTAGTATTTTTTCTGTAGCATATTCTCTTACTTCTTTGTCCACTTCTTCATTCACTTCAAATACTATAAATTCTTGCTTAGGCTTACCTGCTTCTGAAGCAATGTCTTCAATAAATGAAACTATTTTTTTAATTTCTTTATGTCCAAACTCAATAGCACTCAGCATTTGTTTTTCAGTTAGTTCATTAGCACCAGCTTCTATCATCATAACAGCATCTTTTGTACCTGATATAGTTAAGTCTAGATCACTTACTTCATTTTCTTTACTAGTAGGATTTATAATATACTCTCCATCTATCATGCCCACCCTAACAGATCCAGTAGGTCCTTGAAAAGGAATATCTGATATGGACAATGCAATAGATGACCCTATCATAGCAGTAATATCTGAAGGACAATCTTGGTCTACTGATAATACTGTTGTAATAACTTGAACCTCGTTTCTATAGCCTTTAGGAAACAAGGGTCTTATAGGACGATCTATCAGTCTTGAAGTTAACACTGCCTTCTCAGAAGGCCTTCCCTCTCTCTTAATAAAGCCTCCCGGGATTTTACCAACAGCATAAAGTTTCTCTTCGTAATCTACACTTAGTGGAAAAAAGTCAATCCCTTCTCTTGGTGATTGTGAAGCTGTAGCATTGGCTAAAACAACTGTATCACCGTATCTCACTAAGCAGGAACCATTTGCTAATTGAGATAACTTGCCAATTTCTATTTCTAAAGTTCTACCAGCAAGTTCTGTTTTAAATGTTTTTATCATTATTAATTGTATCCTCCTTTCATAGTTTGCATCTTTCCTAGTTTAAACAAAGTTCTATGTTTTTATTTATTATGTATTATGTCCTTAAATTGAATATTCTATTTGTTATATTATTATGTAAATTAAATAATAGAGCGGGGTATCCCCGCTCTTAATTATTTTCTTAATCCTAATTTTTCAATAAGTTCTCTATATCTTGCTATGTCATTATTCTTAACATAGTTAAGTAGATTCCTTCTTTTACCTACCATCTTTAAAAGACCTCTTCTAGAGTGATGATCTTTCTTGTGAGTTTTTAGATGCTCGTTTAAGTGATTAATTCTTTCAGTTAACAGTGCAACTTGCACTTCTGGTGAACCTGTATCACTTTCATGATTCTTGTAACCATCAATAAGTGTTTGTTTCTTATCTTTATTCATTTTTTCACCTCCTTATTTTATATCCCCTTATTCTAAGTAACCGTCGGTGATTCAAATTACTGAGAATAGGTTCCACAACCTTAATTATTTTATCATACTTATATTATGTTGTAAATAGCTTTTTATATGGTCTATATCTTTATCTATTTGTTTGATTAGATCGTGGGGGGTTTCAAATTTAATTTCCCCTCTAATTCTTTTGATAAACTGTATTTCTATAGATTGTCCATATAAGTCTTTCGTATGATCCATTATAAAGGTCTCAATAGAGACTCTAGTAGAACTAAAGGTTGGTTTAGTTCCTATAAAGGTAGCTCCCATATGAGTAGTTCCATTGATTTTTACTAAGGTAGCATATACCCCTGACTTAGGGATTGCTTGGAAAGGGTCTACATTGATATTAGCAGTAGGATACCCCAATTTACTACCTCTTCCATCTCCATGAATCACTTCATTATTAAGTATGAATGGTCTTCCCATTAAATTGTTAACTTTTTCTATATCTCCATTTTTCAGATAGTTTCTTATACTAGAACTACTTACTTTTTCTTCCTCAAAAGTGACTGGATCAATAACCTCTACTTCAAATCCATAAGTTATGGCTAAGTTCTTTAATAATTCAACATCCCCTTGAGCTTTATATCCAAAACGATAATCAAATCCAACAACTGCCAGCTTACAATTAAATGTATTAATGAGTATTTCTTCAACAAACTCCTTTGGACTAAGAGACATTATTTCTCTATTAAAGGTATCGAGAAACAATCTATCAACACCTAATGTTTTAAACACCTTTATTTTTGTATCTATATTTGTAATATATTTTATAGGTTCTCTATTTTTCAACACAGGTATCGTGTGATTCATAAAAGTATATACACAAGATTCAAGATTTCTATCTTTACCTTTTGTTAGTAACGACATGATAAGTTTTTGGTGACCTATATGTATTCCATCAAAGTTTCCTAGAGCTAAGCCTCGTTGGATATTATTATTAATTTGTTTATATTCTTGATTAACATTCATAAGTCTGCTCCTTTAAGTGAATAACCTAGAAAATTTAATATAAAATTTTTGACTAGTATCTTTTTTAATTTCTCCTATTCCTATGAATTCCTGCTCTAAATAAATTCTTACTATATTGTTTTCTATAATTCTTGAGTCATCCAAAGATACTTTATCTAAAAAAATTTTGTTTCCGTTTAGGGCTAAATTTTTATATTTATTATCTAGGTTAATTTTAGCTATGTGTTTTAAAGGATAATCTATGGGCCTAAGTATTTTTTTTATATCTTCAGTATCTTGCATTTCTTCTAAAGTGATAGCTGAGTGTATACTAAAGTCACTGCTTTCTGTTCTTAGCAAAAAAGACATAACACCCCCACACCCTAGTAGTTCCCCTATATCATGACATAGGGTTCTAATATAGGTGCCTTTTGAGCAAGTTACATCAAATAAGACCCTACAGTCTCCGATGCTAATAATATCTATATTATATATTGTAAGTTTTCTTGGTTCTCTTTTTACTTCTATACCATCTCTTGCTAATTCATAAAGTTTTTTTCCTTTTACTTTCAAAGCTGAATACATAGGGGGTATTTGATTATACTCACCCATGAAACTTAAAATGGTTTCCTCTATTAGATCTTGAGAAACATTTGGATGTTTTGTTTCTAAGACGGTACCATAAATATCTTGTGTGTCAGTTTTAATTCCTAAGGTTAATTCTGCCCTATAGGTCTTTTTACTGTCAAGAAGATATTGAGAAATTTTTGTAGCCTGTCCTATGCATATTGGCAATACACCTGCAGCATTTGGATCTAATGTTCCAGTATGACCTACTTTTTTTATTCCTGTTTTTCTTCTCACTCTACTTACAACATCATGTGAGGTCATTCCCGGTGGTTTTAAAATGTTTAAAATACCCTTCAAATAATCACCAACCTATAAAACTCTTTTTAATTCTTCTTCAACTTTTTTTCTTGCTTCATCTAACCCATTGTAAATGGTAGCACCCGAGGCTTTTTTATGTCCTCCACCTCCAAGGTTCTGAGCTACTTTACTGACATCTACATGACTTTTGGATCTAAAGCCTACCTTTACTTCCTGCATATTAACCTCTTTTAACAGGACAGCCACTTCTATACCCTCTATATCTCTAGCATAATTTATAACTCCATCCACATCACTATGTGAGAGATTGAATTCTCCTAATAAATCTTTCTTCACCTCTATAATAGCTAGTTTTCCATCATAACAGATATGTAAATTATTAAGTATATATCCTAAAAACTTCACAGTATTTAATGGTCTGTTTTGGTAAAGGTTATATGTAATATTATTGATGTCTATTTCTAACTCCATTAATTCCGAAACTATTTTATGTGTATATGAGGTAGTATTATCATAGATAAAGTTTCCTGTATCAGTTACTATTCCTGTATACAGGCAGGTAGCGATGTCCTTGTCGAATTCCACTTTAAAGTCTTTTACAACACTATAAATCATCTCACATGTTGAAGAAGCCTTTGCATCTATTAAATTTATATGCCCAAAATTTGTATTACTTATATGATGGTCAATATTAATAACTTGAATACTGTTTTCTAAAATTCTTTTACTATAACCTAATCGCTTTTCGTCCCCACAGTCTAATACAAAACAAAGATCAAATGGAGCATGATCTTCACTTTGGTATAATTTTATATCTTGATATGCTGGTAAAAAGCTATATTTTTTAGGAAACTCGTCATTAATATATATAGCAACTTGATTACAGATCTTTTTAAGTGCCAAGCCTAGACCTAAAGTAGAGCCTAGGCTATCTCCATCAGGGTTGACATGAGCTATAACAGCTACCTTGCTATTTTTATCTACTAATGATAATGGATTATTCTCCATCTTCTTCATCTTTTTCATCCTCTGGCTGGTGTAGGTTTTCATTTACCTCATTGATTTTATGGTACATATAAACTCCCTTTTCTATTGAATCATCTAACTTGAAAATTACTTCTGGAGTATATCTAGTTTTAATTTTTTTACCTACTTCTCTTCTTACAAAACCAGCTGACTTTTGCAAACCCGCCATTGTATTCTCTTTTTCTTCTTGATTTCCTAAAATACTCACATATATTGTTGCATACCTCAAATCTCTAGTTACATCTACATTTATAATACTAGTCATAGATGAAATTCTAGGATCTCTTAATTCATTTCTAATAATATTACTGGCAAGTTTTTTTATTTCTTCATTTAATCTATTCACTCTAGGATAAGCCAATGTATTCCTCATCCTTTCTATTTGATTTCTATTTCTTGCATTTGATATGCTTCAATAATATCTCCTTCTTTAAGGTCATTGAAGTTATCTAAGCCAATACCACATTCATATCCGGTAGCTACTTCTTTAGCATCATCTTTAAATCTCCTTAATGAACCTATTGCACCATCATGAATCACAATTCCATCTCTAACTAATCTAACTTTAGCATTTCTTAATATTTTTCCTTCTATAACATAGCACCCTCCAATAGCTCCAATCCCTGGAACTTTAAAGGTCGCTCTAACTTCCGCTTTCCCTAGTTCAACTTCTTTGTATTCTGGATCAAGCATACCTTTTATAGCTGCTTCTATATCTTCTAATGCATTATATATAATTCTGTAGGTTCTAATGTCTACTTCTTCTTTTTTAGCAGTACCTGTAGCACCCGAAGTAGGTCTTACATTAAAACCTATGATAATGGCATTGGAAGCAGCAGCTAGCATAACATCGGTTTCAGTAATAGCACCTACCCCGCCGTGAATTGCTTTAATAATTACTTTGTCAGTAGATAGTTTTTCAATAGATTGCTTTACTGCCTCTACTGATCCTTGTACATCTGCCTTAATAATTATATTTAGATCTTTAATTTGCCCCTGTTGCATCTGACTATATAGTGCATCAAGAGAAATTTTTTGACTTGTCTTCAATTGCTCTTCTTTAATTTTTTCTTTTCTTTTTTCAGATATATCTCTTGCTGTCTTGTCGTCTTCTACCGCCACTAATTGATCTCCAGCTTCTGGTACTTCAGAAAACCCTGTAATCTCAACTGCAGTAGCTGGATTAGCAGCTTTAACATTTTTACCTTTATGACTCAACATAGCTCTTATTCTACCATAAGTGTTCCCAATAACAACAGGGTCCCCAACTGTTAAGGTACCATTTTGTACCAAAATAGTAGCTACTGGTCCTCTACCTTTATCAAGTCTAGCTTCTATCACAGTTCCTATAGCTCTACGGTTAGGATTTGCCTTTAACTCCTCCATCTCAGCTACTAATAAAATCATTTCTAATAGTGTATCTATGTTTGTTCCTTCTATAGCTGATACTTCAACAGCTATAACATCCCCGCCCCATTCTTCTATGATAACACCGTGGTCTGCCAGTTCCTGCTTTACACGATCAGAATTAGCACCTATTTTATCCATTTTGTTAATTGCCACAATAATAGGAACTTCTGCTGCCTTAGCATGATTAATAGCTTCAATGGTTTGAGGCATAACTCCATCATCAGCAGCAACTACTAAAATAGCAATGTCAGTAACCTTTGCTCCTCTTGCCCTCATAGTAGTAAAAGCTTCATGTCCTGGTGTATCTAAAAACACAATTTTCTTTCCACCAACTTCTGCTTCTGATGCTCCGATATGCTGTGTGATTCCACCAGCTTCTCTTTCTGTTACATGTGTTTGTCTGATGGCATCAAGTAATGAAGTTTTACCGTGGTCTACATGACCCATTACTGTTACCACAGGTGGACGAGGTTTTAAGTCTTTCTCATCATCTGGAGCTATATATAAATCTGCTATTTCTTCTTGTACGGTGGTGTTTTTTTCTACTTCTATTTCATACTCATTAGCTATAGCTTCTGCTGTCTCAAAATCAATTTCTTGATTGATAGCAGCCATAACACCTTGTTGTATTAATTTCCCTATAATTTCATTTGGGTTTTTATTTATCTTTTCTGCAAAATCTTTAACAATAATTTTTTCATCTATTTGTATCACTTGCTCACCTTTTTCCTGTGTATTCTCTCGTACGTGTTCATTACTATTTTTGAATTTCTTCTTATTTTTGTTTTTACTTTTATTTTTGTTATTATGGTTTTTGCTACCACTATCTTTTTTTGCTTCTTGGCTTTTATCTACCGAGGTTTTTTCTGTGACTTTTGATTCTTTGTTTTCTTGAATTGTAGGCTTCTCCACTGTATTGCCTAAATTACTAACACTGTCATTTTCTGAAGTGAAAAGTTCAACTAATAATTTTGCATCTTCATCTTCTAAAGTGCTCATATGATTTCCCACTTCTACTGATAATTCCTTTAGTTTTTCAATTAAATCCTTACTACTGATACCTAATTGTTTTGCCAATTGGTACACCCTCACCTTTGACAAAATAATCACCCCCTATATTTAAACATCCTTATTACCTATTTGCTCTAACAATATTTCTGCTAACCTTTTGTCCTTTACTCCCATAACAGCTCTAGTAGTCTTTCCTATAGAATGTCCTAATTCCTCTTTAGTTCCTGTAAATCTTAAGGGCGTGTTATAGTACTTTGTTTTGTCCATAAAAACTTTTTTTGTATTTGAGGAGGCATCTTCAGCTACAATCATAAGAAATATATTTTTTTTTTAAGTTCTTTCTTGCATAAATCTTCACCTGATACAATTTTGCCGGCCCTCATGGCTAAACCTAAATAATTCACAACCTTATTGTTCACTATCATCAATCTCCTTGGTTAATCTTTCATAAATTTCTTGTGGTATTTCACACTTGAAAGCTCTGTTTAGTGCCTTTGTTTTATTTATTTTTTTGAAGCAATCTTTATTGTTACACACATAAGCTCCTCTGCCATGAGCTTTTCCCGTAGTATCTATACTTGTTTCTCCTTCTTTGTTACGAACTACTCTTATTAATTGCTTTTTAGGTATCATCTCATTACACCCAATACATTTTCTTAGTGGGATCTTTTTTGTTTTCATAAAATCACATCCCTTACTTTACTTCTTGTTGACTTTCACTTTTTATATCTATTTTCCATCCTGTCAGTTTGGCAGCTAATCTAGCATTTTGTCCTTCTTTACCAATAGCCAACGATAATTGATAATCTGGTACTACAACTTTAGCTGTTTTGTTTTCTACATCTACCTCTGATGTAATAACTTTAGCTGGACTTAAGGAGCTAGCAATAAAAGCACTTGGATCTTCACTGTATTTTATAATGTCTATTTTTTCTCCTCTTAGTTCGTCTACTATAGTCTGAACTCTTGCACCCTTCGGTCCAACACATGCACCTACTGCATCAACATTTGGATCCCTAGATTCCACTGCTATCTTTGTTCTAGATCCAGCTTCACGAGAGATGCTTTTAATTTCAACTGTACCATCATGTATTTCTGGCACCTCTAATTCAAACAGTCTTTTTATTAATCCTGGATGTGTTCTAGAAACTAATACCTGCGGTCCTTTTGTGGTTTTCTTTACTTCTACAATATAAGTTTTTACCCTGTCTCCATGGTTATATTGCTCATTAGGAATTTGTTCAGTAGGCGCTAGCATAGCTTCAATTTTTCCTAAATTAATATATACTATACCTTTGGCTAGCCTAGCTACAGTTCCAGTAATAATGTCAGATTCTCGATTAATAAACTCTTCGTAAACTATACCCCGTTCTGCTTCTCGTATTCTCTGAACTACTACTTGTTTTGCAGTTTGAGCTGCAATTCTACCAAAGTTTCTAGGTGTAACTTCTTTTTCTATTATATCTCCTAATTCATAATTCCTACTTGTTTCTTTAGCTTCCTCTAAACTAATTTGTAGCAAATCATCCTCCACATTATCCACTATTTCTTTTTGTGAATATACATGAACATCACCATTGTCTCTATTAATTTCAACTCTTACATTTTGAGCAGAGCCAAAATTCCTTTTGTAGCTTGATATTAAAGCTGCTTCAATTGCATCAAGCAATACATCTTTTGAGATACCTTTGTCCTTTTGGATTTGCTCTAGAGCTTCAATAAACTCCGTACTCATCTGTAATACCCCCTAAAGTTTTATAGCAAGTTTAGTAATGGCTACTTTTTCTTTAGGTATCTCTACTAAACCTACATTTTCTATATTTAATTTAATGTTATTATCTTCTAATCCCACTAATTCCCCTTCTAAAACCTTCTTACCTTCTATGGCTTCATAAAGTTTAACTTCAACATTTTCCCCTTTGAATTTTACAAAATCGCTATCTCTTTTTAAGGGTCTGTCTAGGCCTGGAGATGAAACTTCTAAAAAGTAATTTTCTTGAATTGGATCTGTTTCGTCTAGCTTTTCACTTAATTGTTCACTAACTTTTTGACAATCATCTAATGTAATTCCACCAGGTTTATCAATATAAATCTTTAAGTATTTATGAGGTCCCTCTTTTTTAAATTCAATATCAACCAGTTCAAAGTTTTGTTGTTGTACAATGGGATTAACTAACTCCTCTGTCATTTGTTCAACTTTCCCTTTTCCCATTTTATAACCTCCCTAATATTAAGTTTTAAAATCTTATATTTGTATATTTTGTAATTTATTTTATAATTATTCCCTAATGTATCCATTCATATATAGTTTTAGATATATACATATCTATATTAATAAATTCGAAAAGATTATGTAATAGCTAGAATTATATTTAAAAAACACTAAATATAATAGAAAGAGTGGGCATATCCCCACTCCTCTAGAAAACTTTGTAAATTGTTAAGAAAATTATAACATAAAGTCTACTATAGTGCAAGTTAAAACAGAGAAAGCTGGTTGGTTTTGGGCAAATCACTAATACATCCATGGTTTACTAAAGTCTCTATTACAGTTTTTGTTACTTTTGTTCGCTCACGAAGATCTTCTAAAGATAAAAACTTTCCATTTTTTCTAGCTTCATCAATACTTCTAGCTGCATTTTGCCCAACCCCCTGCAAAGATTTAAGTGGTGGTAACAGTTTTCCTTCTACGATGACAAACCTATCAGCATCTGATTCATATATATCCACAGGTAACAAGTGTATCGTTCTACTATACATCTCAAGAGCTACTTCCAGTACTGTCTGTAAATTTTTCTCTTTTGCTGTCATATTATTGCCCATAGATTCTAATTCTATAAGCTTTTCTTTCACAACTTCTTTTCCCTTTACTACCAAGTCCGCATCAAAGTCCTCTGCCTTCATAGTAAAGTAAGTGGCATAAAAAGCCTCAGGGTAATATACTTTATAATATGCTATTCTGAAGGACATCATAACATAAGCTGCTGCATGAGCTTTTGGAAACATATATTTTATTTTATTACAGGAATCGATATACCATTGTGGCACTTGGTTTTCCTTCATCATTTCTTCATCTTCTGGTGTTAAGCCTTTACCTTTTCTTACCTTCTCCATAATTTTAAAGGAAGCTTTAGCCGGTAGCCCCTTTAAAATTAAATAGTTCATAATATCATCCCTTGTAGATATTACATCCTTTAACTCTGCTACATTAGCTCTTACAAGTTCTTGAGCATTATTTAACCAAACATCAGTACCATGAGACAAACCACTAATTCTTACTAACTCACCAAAAGTGCTAGGTTGGGTATCAATTAACATTTGTCGTACAAATTTTGTGCCAAACTCTGGAATGCCTAAGGTTCCTACTTCATATTTGAAGTCCTTTTTATTTACTTGTAAAGCATCTGTGCCAGTGAATATACTCATAGTCTTTTCATCGTCAAGGGGAATGAGTTGCACATTGGTTCCAGTAATATCTTCTAGCATTTTTATAATGGTGGGTACATCATGTCCAAGATTATCTAGTTTCAACAATCTACCACTTATGGCATGATAATCAAAGTGTGTAGTTATTACTCCTGAACTAGCATCGTTTGCTGGGTACTGAACAGGAGTAAATTCGTGAACATCCCTATCTGCTGGAATAATCATTAATCCACCGGGATGCTGTCCTGAGGTCCTTTTAACACCTGTACATCCCTTAGTAAGTCTGTTAACTTCTGCTGAAGTATAATTTATTTGTTTTTCATCTAGATATTTTCTGGCAAAACCATAGGCGGTTTTATCAGCAATAGTACCAATGGTTCCTGCTCTAAAAACCTTCCCCTCTCCAAAAAGTTCCTCCGTATATTTTTGTGCTTGACTCTGGTACTCACCAGCAAAGTTTAAGTCTATATCCGGTTCTTTATCCCCTTCAAAGCCTAAAAAAACTTCAAAAGGAATATCGTGCCCATCTTTAACAAATTGTTCTCCACAATGAGGACATTTTTTATCGGGTAAATCTGCTCCAGACCCATAAGAACCGTCGGTAATAAATTCTGATAACTTGCATTTTGGACACACATAATGGGGTGGCAAAGGGTTTACCTCTGTAATATCACTCATGGTGGCAGCAAAAGAAGACCCAACAGACCCCCTTGATCCAACTAAATATCCATCTTCTAAGGATTTTGTAACAAGCTTCTGAGCAATAATATACATCACTGCATAGCCATTATTAATAATTGAATTTAATTCTCTATCTAACCTAGCTTGCACGATTTCCGGTAGTGGATTACCATAAATTCGTTCGGCCTTTCCATAGCATAGTTCCCGCAATTCTTCCTCCGATCCTTCAATCTTTGGAGGAAAAGTCCCATTGGGGATAGGTAATAAGTTCTCAGTTTCTTCATTTATTTTATTAGGATTAATTACTACAACTTCCTTTGCCTTTTCACTTCCTAAGTAATTAAATTCCTGCAACATTTCTGCAGTGGTTTTTAAATATAAGGGCGGTTGATTATCAGCATCATTGAAACCTTGTCCCGTCATTAAGATTCTTCTATAATATTCATCGTGCTGATCTAAAAAATGCACATCCCCAGTGGCTACTACAGGAATGTTCAATTTGTCCCCTAAAGCTACAATGCGTTTGTTTATATTTCTAATATCTTCAGTTGATTTAACTAACCCTTTATTTATAAGAAATTCATTGTTTTCCACCGGTTGTATTTCTAAATAATTGTAGTATTTAGCAATTTTCTCAATTTCTTCAACCGCCACATTGCTTAGTACTGCTTGAAATAATTCCCCTGCCTCACATGCAGAACCTACAATAATACCTTCTCTATATTTATTTAATAAACTTTTAGGTATTCTAGGCTTCTTGTAAAAGTATTGTAAATGTGACTCACTAACTATTTTATATAAATTTTTTAATCCCGTTGGATTTTTTGCTAATAGCATAATATGATAGGTATTTAATTTAGTAACATCTACCTTTTTACCCAAATTAGTATTAATATCTTGTAAGCTAAATACTTCTTTTTCTTTCATTTTTTCTATTAACTTTATAAAAATATCTGTTGTTGCCTTTGCATCATCCACTGCTCTATGGTGATTTTCTAGGCTGACCTTTAATTCTTTTGCTATCGTATTTAATTTATGTCTTTTCAAATGACTCAATAGCACTCTTGATAGTTTAAGAGTGTCCACTATTGGGTTATCTAATTTACAACCCAACCTCTTAGCATTTTCTCGAATGAAACCAACATCAAAGTCAGCATTATGGGCCACAATGCAACTTTCCCCAATAAAGCTTAAAAATTCAGGTAAAACTTCTTCTATACTGGGTGCATCTTTTACCATATCATCGGTAATTCCCGTTAACTCTATTATTTTGGCTGGTATAGGCCTATGGGGGTTTACCAGAGAGGAAAATGTATCTATCTTTTGCCCATTTTTTATCTTTACAGCTCCTATTTCTGTTATTTTATCGTTTATATTGGATAAGCCTGTTGTTTCAATATCAAAGATAATATATTCATCATCTAGTGAATAATGATAGTTGGGAGCATAAACTAAATTATCTTCATCGTTTACCATATACCCTTCCATCCCGTAGATGACTTTTATACCGTATTCTTTTGCTGCTTCCATTGCATCTGGATAAGCCTGTACTACTCCATGATCTGTAATCGCAATAGCTTCATGTCCCCACTTTGCCGCTCTAGCTATTAAATCTTTGGTGCTACTTAGTCCATCCATAGCCGACATTTGTGAATGCATATGCAGTTCAATTCTTTTTTCCTCGGCTAGGTCTTTCCTTTCTACCGCCTTGTTGACACGAACTATATCTGTTGCCATTAAAATATTCTCTCTGATAAACTTATCATAGACAATATCGCCCTTGACTTTGATATATTCACCATCACTTAATAATTCCTTTATACTTTGAGGTTGTTTTTCCCCTTCAAAGACCTTAACAGTTATTGAATTAGTATAATCAGTAATATTCATAATAATTAAGGTTTTACCACTTCTCAATTCCCTGTCTTCTATATGAAAAACTTCTCCTTCTATTATAACCCGTTCAGAATCTTCCTTTAAATCCTCCAACCGCATTACCTCTCCATTGAAGTTTTTCCCTAAAATCACCACGGACTTAGAATTTTTACTTGGAGAAGAGCCAGTGCTTTTTCCTTTTGTTTTGAGCTGTACTTTTTCAAGTTCAGCAGTTTCTCGCTTAATTTGATCTAGAAATACAACATTTTCTTGTTCCTTAAGTGTTTCGTAAGTAGAAAAATCAAACTCTCTATTGTTACTGGCTATAATACATTTTAATTTCACATTAAAATACTTTTCAAAATAATACTTTATTGATTTATCAACATGACGTTCCTTTATTTTTTCTGTAACAAAAGGTTCTGTTACTTCTATAGTCAGTTGATTGTTATTTACCTTCCAAGTAATTTTATCAGCAACAGCTTTTACAGAGGGTACTTCTTTTTTTAACATAAAAAATATATTTTCCCAGTTTAACTTTACTAATTCTTCTAAAGAGTCATAGGTTAGATTATAGTTTATATTAACCTCCACATTCTTTAGATTGGACACCTTGTCCTTAAGTTGGTGTGTGAGATGATATAGTTCTTCTTGATGGATTACATTAGTAGCTTTCAAGTTAATAGTAAGTTTTTTGCTTTTTTTATAAAATTTAAGACCCTCTACAAAGGTTTCCTCTAATATATTACTAGTTTTTAAACCAAAAGTATTTGCAATATCTTTAAATCCGACTTCCTCCAAAGGATACATTTGGCTCCTCCTATCTCAGTTTAACCAGTGTTTTATTATATCTTTATACATCTTCAATCGCCAAATCATACCTTTACTAAGGCCTAATTTTTCTTCTTTCATTACATGACTTATATCTTTCAACATGATTTGTTTTGTTTTTATATTATTGTTCTTTACAAATTTAGAAAGAGCTACCTCTAAGTTATAACCTGTCATGTTTAAATTCATTATTTCAGGTATTAAATTACTTCTAAATGCTCTTTGTCCTGAAAGATTAGGGGCAATTTTCTGTGCTAAGTCTGTTATCAATCTTCCAGATTGAAAAATGCCAATCGTCATTTCAACCTCATTATTAACTACGGGATATAATAGATTTTCAATATGTGTTGTCGTTAAGCCTACTAAATCTGCATCCAAAAGCAAGACAACCTCAGCATTACAATATGCTAATCCTGTTTTGATAGCTTCTGCCTTTCCTAGGTTTTTGTCTAGTTTAATAAGCTTCACATCATCATATTTAGAAACTATTGCAGATGTATGATCCTGAGACCCATCGTCTACAACTACAATATCTGTAATTAAAAAGGAGGTGACGATAGTATTTAATACTTTTTCTATCCGCTTTTCTTCGTTGTATGCAGGAATAATAGCAGATATCTTCATCGACATCCTCCTTGCTACATATTTTCTATTTCTTCCAAAAGTATTTTTGTAATTTGATTCTCAGGGATTTTCTTTATCACTTTACCTTTTTTAAACAATAAAGCAGATCCAACCCCTCCAGCAATACCTATATCTGCATCTTTTGCTTCTCCTGGACCATTAACAGCACATCCCATTATAGCAACTTTTATTGTTTTTTTGTAACTACTTATTTTACCTTCTACTTCATTTGCAAGGTTAATCAAGTCAATTTGGCACCTTCCACAGGTTGGACAAGAAATAATAGTAACTTCATTTTTTAGCAAACCCAAGGATTTTAATATTTGTTTTCCCACCTTGACTTCTTCTACTGGATTTCCAGTTAAAGAAACCCTAAGAGTATCGCCAATGCCCTTTAAAAGTAGGGTTCCTATCCCAATCGAAGATTTAATAGTGCCAGCCCATATAGTACCTGCTTCAGTAACTCCTATGTGTAAAGGATAATTCGTTACTTCTGAGATTTTTTCATATGCTTCAACAGTTAATTGTACATCACTAGCCTTTAAGGAGATTACAGTATTATAAAACTTCATATCTTCTAATATTTGTATATGGTTTAAAGCACTCTCTACCATTGCATCTGCAGTAGCACATCCATACTTTACTATAAGATCTTTTTCCAAAGAACCTGCATTTACTCCTATTCTAATTTTAACATCTCTTGTTTTAGCACTCTCTACTATTTCTCTAACTCTGTCTATATTTCCTATGTTTCCAGGATTGACTCTTAAACCATCTACCCCTTGTTTTAAGGCTTCTAGAGCCAATCTATAGTCAAAGTGTATATCTGCTACTATAGGGATTTTAACCTTATCTTTTATTTTCTTTAGTGCATATGCCGCCTCCATATTAGGTACAGCAAGTCTAACAATATCACAACCAGCTTCTTCAAGAGCATGTATTTGCTCTATAGTGGCTTCTATATTTCTTGTATCTGTAGTTGTCATGGATTGTACAGCTATAGGATGATTACCCCCTATTAATACATCTCCACAGGAAATTACTGTTTTCTTTTTTCTCAAATATATCACCTTCATCTATTAAGTTTTGTTGATTAATAAAAAGTTAAAATATCTTTATAGGTTATAACAATCATCAGTAGCATAAGTAGAGCAAAACCTACTATATGCACCATAGCTTCTTTTTCAGGGTCCACGGGTTTTCCTCTTAAAGACTCTAACCCTAGAAATATGATTCTACTACCATCTAATGCCGGTATAGGCAGTAAATTAATTATACCTAAATTAATACTTATCAATGCAGCCAAGTGCAATACATATACCCAACCAGCTCTGCTGGCCTCCCCCACTAGATTGATAATCCCAACAGGTCCAACTACATCTGCTGTTGTAGCTTGCCTTCTAAACACACTGCCAAAAAACATAAACATTTCTCTAAAAATCATTCCTGTTTGTTTAAAACTACCTGTAACCGCCAGTGCTAAGGATTTTTCAGTAGCCGGAACAATGCCAATCATAGCACGACCAGTCTCTTCATCAACCTCAGGGGTAATAGTTTTTTTTATTATATCTCCATTTCTGAGTATAGTAACCTCTAAAGGTATTCCCGCCGATACATTTATGGTATCTACTAATTGTTCCCAGTTAGTCATTTCTACACCATTTACCGAAATAACTTCATCCTGTTCTTGTAGACCCACCTCTTCTGCAGGGGATTGGGGGATTATTTGCTGAATTTCAGTAGTCGGTACTCCAGTAAGTGTGTAAAATATAATAACAAATAATAGAATAGCTAAAATAAAATTCATTAAGGGGCCAGCAATAATAACACTAATTCTTTCACCCACTGTTTTTTTACTAAAACTTCTATTATCATTGGAGACCTCGTCTTCACCTTCCATCTTAACATAACCACCAATTGGTAATATTCTTATGGAATAATCGGTTTCTCCCTTTGTGAATTTTATTAGTCTAGGACCCATCCCCAAAGCAAATTCATGGACTTTGATACCTACAAATTTTGCAACAGCAAAATGTCCTAATTCATGAAAAAAAACTAAAAGCCCAAAAACAAAAATAGCTACAACTGCAGTATACATAAAAACACCTTCCTATCTCAATTCATTTAAAATCCAGTTTTTAACCCATTTTTCTAAATCAATCAATTCTTTAGCAGAGCTATAGGGAAAGGGGTTATGACTCTCCATTATTTTTTCAATATATTTAGGTATATCATAAAAACTTATTTTTCCTTTTAAAAAGCAAGCCACTAACACTTCATTAGCAATGTTTAATACACAAGGCATTGTATTTCCCACTTCTAGTGCCTCATATGCTAGAGACAAGCAAGGGAATCTTCTTATATCTGGCTCATTAAAAGTTAGTGAGTTATATTTAGTAAAATCTAGTTTAGTAACTTCACCCTCAATTCTGTCGGGATATGAAAGGGCATACTGTATAGGCAATTTCATATCTGGCACTCCCATTTGTGCAATAATAGAGTTGTCCTTTAATTCTACCATAGAGTGAATAACACTTTGAGGATGCACTACTACTTGTATTTTTTCCACCTCTACATTAAATAACCATTTTGCTTCAATAACCTCTAACCCTTTATTCATCAAAGTGGCAGAATCAATGGATATTTTTTTTCCCATACTCCAGTTAGGATGTTTTAAGGCATCTTGAATGGTTGCTTTCTTAATAGCATCATAGTCCCAGTCCCTGAAAGGTCCACCTGATGCTGTCAATATAATTTTTGATATATCGATAATTTTTTCTCCTTGTAAGCATTGAAATATAGCTGAATGTTCACTGTCTACTGGAATTATGCTCACATTATTTTTTGCACACTCCTTCATTACCAGTTCCCCAGCAGCCACTAAAGTCTCTTTATTTGCTAAGGCAATATTTTTTTTTGCTTTTATAGCTTCAATTGTTGGCAAAAGTCCTATACTCCCTACTACGGAGTTTAAGACTAATTCAGCAGAGTGGTGAGTAGCTACTGCAATTAAGCCTTCTATACCCGAATATATTTTTATATTAGCAGAAATTCTACTTGATAATATTTTAGCTTGTTCTTTGTCAAAGACCGCTACCACTTCCGGATTAAACTCTTTAATCTGTTGTTCTAAGAGATCAATGCTTTTCATTACTGCCAAACCAACTATTTTGAATTTATCTGGATGTTCCTTTACAATTTCTAATGTTTGTTTTCCAATAGAGCCTGTAGACCCTAAAACACTGATTTTTTTTGTCATGTTCCCACCCCATATCTATAGTAAAATAAGCATTGCTTTTGCTATGCTTATTCTTTTCCTTTGTTATTTTATAAATAAAGTATAAAAATAAAATACAGTAGGTGCTGTAAATAAAATACTATCAAAACGATCTAATATACCACCATGCCCTGGTATCAAATTACCATAGTCTTTAACACCAGCATACCTCTTAATTTGAGAGGCTGTTAGATCCCCGGCTTGAGAAATAACACTTCCCACCATACCTAATATGATAATAGTAATACTATATTCACTTAAAAATAAATACCCAAAAAAACCACATGCAAACATACTACCTAAGACCCCAGCTATAGCTCCTTCAATGGTTTTTTTAGGACTGATTTCAGGACATAATTTTCTTTTTCCCCAAAAAAATCCCCCAAAATAAGCAAAAGTATCCGTTGCCCAAGCTATAATAAAAATCAACCATATTATTGCAGAGTTTTCCAGTTTATCTGTTAATATAATGTGTCCTAGAAAAACTGTTACATATAAAACACCATAAATCGTAATACTTCCATCTATAACAGTATATTTAAAACTCATTAATAATATCCCACTAATTGTAATAATAGTTATAAATAGAAAAAAAAGTAACAAATCATTTCTAGAGTATATAAAAACCATCAATATTCCAGTAGAAATAAAATATCCCAAAGTAGTCATAGGGTTGAGCCCTTTTACCTTCATAGCATTATAAAATTCATAGAGCCCAACGATAGCTACAGCCATGACTGAAAAATACAAAATAAAATCTCCCCTAGAAATAATAAAAAACAACAAGGGAATTCCTACGACGCCACTTATTATTCTTTTTAACATACAATCCCATCCTTTGTTAAATAGCACCAAATCTTCTTTGTCTATTTTGAAAATCACTAATTGCTTTTAATAAATCTTCCCCATTAAAGTCTGGCCAATAAGTATCTGCAAACCAAAGCTCTGTATATGCCAATTGCCACATTAGAAAATTGCTTAACCTATACTCTCCACCAGTTCTAATTAATAAGTCAGGATCAGGTATATTATAGGTATCTAGATATTCAGCTATAAAGGATTCATTTATGTCTTCTATACAAAGTTCCTTATTTGCTACCTTGCGACAAATATCTTTAACTCCTCTTGTGATCTCATCTCTCGAACCATAGTTCAAAGCAATATTAACAGTCAAGCCCATATTGTTTTTAGTAAGTTCCTTAGCTTGATGGATTTCCTCTTGAGCTTCTGGAGGGAATTTTGTAATATCACCGATAGTGTTTATTCTCACATTGTTCTTATGTAATTCCTTTACTTCTTTTTTTAAGTATTCTATCAATAGTTTCATCAATGCCGTGACTTCTTGTTGAGGTCTTTTCCAATTTTCTGTAGAAAATGCATATAAAGATAGATGATTAACATCTATATTTGAAGCTGTTTTAATAATATCCCTTAATGCATTTATTCCTGAACGATGTCCTAAAGTTCTAGGTAGATTTCTTTTTTTAGCCCATCTTCCATTGCCATCCATGATGATGGCAATATGTTTAGGTAACTCTTCCTTGTTTATGTTGAAATCCCCCAACCTCTCATTCGATGTCATCATAGTTTTAATCACCTCAATTATTTTTAAACCCCCTAATGGGGGGCTTAAAAATAGGATAGTATAAGTTCAATTTCATTATTATGTAGCTTATTTTGACGTATTACTCTAATTTCACCTTGTTTTTCACATTTATGACTGATACTCTCCCTTGTAGTTACATGAAGTTTCTGTTCCTTCAATACAATTAAAGCATCTTCTAATTTATATCCTAAAACATCAGGAATAGTATCCAAGTCTAAACCTCCAAAATTTCTTTTTCTTTTTGATCTGTCATCTCATCAATTTTTTTAATAAATTTATCGGTAATGTTTTGTACTTCCTCTTGAGCAGACTTTAGATTATCTTCCGTTAGCTCTCCATCTTTTTGCATTTTCTTTAAAGTATCATTGGTATTTCTTCGTTCATTTCTTAGGGCTACTTTGGACTCCTCAGCTGTTTTTTTCACTATTTTTGTTAGGTCTTTTCTTCTTTCTTCTGTTAATTGAGGTATATTAAGTCTGATTATTTTACCATCATTAGAAGGATTAATACCTAGGTCTGATTGCAAAATAGCTTTTTCTATTTGAGCAATAACTGAAGGATCATAAGGCTGTATTGTTAAAGCTCTAGGTTCTGGTGCTGATACAGAAGCAACCTGTTTAAGAGGTGTAACGGTTCCATAATACTCAATTGCTATTTTGTCTAGCATGGCAGGATTAGCTCTACCGGCTCTTATTCCATTTAAATCATCTTTTAGTACCTGTAAGGTTTTGGTCATTTTTTCTTCTAACTTTTTATGCACTTCCATTTGCATTGTAATATCCTCCCTTATATTTAATTTTCATTATGTATATAGGTGCCTATTTTTTCACCATATATAACCTTAATAATATTTTCAGGTTCATCCAAACTAAATACTCTAATAGGTATTTTGTTGTCCATACATAAAGAAGTAGCGGTTGAATCCATTACCTTTAGCTCTAATTTTAAAATATCTAAATAGGATAATTCATCAAATTTCTTTGCATCTTCATTTATATGGGGATCTTTATCGTAGACAGCATCTACTTTTTTAGCCAATAGAATAATATCTGCTTCGATCTCGGCAGCTCTAAGAGCTGCAGTAGTATCAGTGGAAAAATAAGGGTTACCTGTACCAGCAGCAAAAATTACTGCTCTATTTTTTTCTAGATGTCTTACAGCTCTTCTTCTAATATATGGCTCTGCAATTTGTCGCATTTCAATAGCAGTTTGTACTCTTGTAACAATATTCACATTTTCCAAAGCATCCTGAAGTGCTAAAGAGTTAATAACCGTAGCCATCATGCCCATATAATCAGCTGTTGTTCTATCCATACCTTCTCCACTTCTACCTCTCCAGAAATTACCTCCTCCAACTACAATAGCAACTTCTACACCTAGTTCCATTAGAGATTTAATTTGTAAAGCGATATTCGTTATAGTTTCGGTATCTACACCAAAACCTTTTGTTCCTGCCAATGCTTCACCACTTAATTTTAGCAAAACTCTTTTATACAGAGGTTTAGTCATAACTTGATCCTCCAATCTATTTATTTCTACAGCTAGCAAAAAAATCCTTTATTTTTTTCTAAGTATAACATTATCTTCTAAAGAGATTGTTTTTATATTTTATAGTTTTTACTAAAATTTATTTATTTAACATAAACAAATAAATTTTTTAAAATTTTTAATTATTCCTACCTATTAAAAGAGAACACAAAAGTGTTCTCCAAAAATAAGACTTATTATTAAAAGTTATTCTCCTATTTGCTTAGCAACTTCTTCAGCGAAGTTTTCTTGTTTCTTTTCAATACCTTCGCCTACTTCAAATCTTACAAATCTTCTTATACTTAAGTTTTCTCCTATTTTTGCAACTTTTTCTGTTAATAGTTCACCTATAGTTACATCTGGGTTTTTAACAAAGGGTTGCTCTAATAAACAAACTTCTTTGTAATACTTATCAATTCTACCTTCAACCATTTTTTCAACGATTTTTTCTGGCTTTCCTTCATTTAAAGCTTGTTTTTTTAAGATTTCTTTTTCCTTTAGAATCTCATCTTGTGGAACTTCTTCTCTACGTACATATTGAGGATTAGAAGCTGCAATTTGCATTGCTACATCCTTTACAAAATCTTTGAAATCTTGATTTTTTGCAACAAAATCAGTCTCTGAGTTAACTTCTACTAATACGCCTATTCTACCACCATGTATGTATGACTCTACTAAACCTTCAGCTGCAACTCTTCCAGCTTTTTTAGAAACAGCAGCTAAACCTTTTTCTCTTAATAATTCTGTAGCTTTTTCCATGTTTCCTTCTGATTGTGTTAAGGCTTTTTTACAATCCATCATACCTGCCCCAGTTTTCTCTCTAAGCTCTTTTACCATTGCTGCAGTAATGTTCATTAACAACGCCTCCTAAAGTATTATTAAAGGTAAGGGAGTAAGGGATTAACCCTCTAAACCCTTACCTCTCCTGTTATAACTTGCTAATTATTCTTCTTCAGCTTGGAATCCTTGTCTTCCTTCTAAAACAGCATTTGCCATTGTAGCAGTAAGTAATCTAACGGCTCTAATTGCATCATCATTTCCAGGAATAACATAATCTACATCATCAGGGTCACAGTTAGTATCCACAACAGATACTACAGGTATACCTAATATATGTGCTTCTTTTATAGCAATTCTTTCTTTTCTTGGATCTATAACAAAAATAGCTCCAGGCATATCCTTCATATCTTTAATTCCACCTAGGAATTTTTCAAGTTTTTCCATTTCAGCTCTTAATTTAATAACTTCTTTTTTAGGTAAAACATCAAAAGTACCATCTTCTTCCATTGTTTGTATCTTGCGAAGACGATCAATACGATTTTTTATAGTGTTGTAGTTAGTTAACATACCACCTAACCATCTTTGGTTAACATAGTACATTCCACATCTTTTTGCTTCCTCTTGGATAGCTTCTTGTGCTTGTTTTTTTGTTCCTACAAAAAGAACATTTTTACCTTCAGCAGATATTTCTCTTATGAAGTCATAAGCTTTTTCAACCTTCTTCACTGTTTTTTGAAGGTCGATGATATAGATACCATTTCTTTCTGTGAAGATGTATTCCGCCATTTTAGGGTTCCATCTTCTAGTTTGATGTCCAAAATGAACACCAGCTTCTAATAATTGTTTCATTGAAATTACTGACATTTAAGTACCTCCTCTAGTTTTTTTCCTCCATCTCAATCATCTCAACTTAGCACCAATAAAAGGCACTCCTAAGAAGATTATGAAATGTGTGTTTTATCACCTTTTGTATTCTAACACACTGTCAAGCATTGCGCAATATCAAATTTAAAATTCTGTTATAATTATTGTCAATTTATGCCGTTTTTATTACTCAATTTGTATTAAAATTTTCACTATATCTTCTAAAGTGCTATTATTGGGTATTTTCTTTTCGCCAAATCTCATTTTATTGGTTGCTTCCATTCTATCTGCTGTTTTCAAAAAATCATTACTGTTAGATATAAGTCCTTCTTTCTGTAATAACACTGCAATATCACCAGTATTCATGCCTCTTTCTATATTAATAGTAATATGCTCTTGATTTTTATGGATATCATCAAAGTTTTGTTCTATCTTCTCTATATCATAATTTGTTTTCATTTCAGGGAGTGTAATAAATTGGTCGGTGGTGGTGTAGTTTTTCGCCTCTGTGAGCCCTGTATTAAAAAAGATATTTAAAATAGCTGTTAATATCATTCCTACTCCTATCCCAAGTGCCATGCTATGAATGGAAAATTTTTTCAAATTTCTTCACCTCATTTTATTAACTTTGTAACCATTTCAACTTCTCTTACACTTTTGTTAAGTTGGCATGCTATTTCTTCTGCTGTTTTATTTTGATGAAACATATCAATGATTTTTTTGTTTTTGGCAAGAAATTTATTATAGTTTAATAGATGACTAAAATTTTTATCTTCAGGAGTGTCTGTCTGAATCGCATTATCTCCTTGTGAATTTAAACGAATTAATTGGCGTATTTCTTTTAATTGATGTTTTATTTCCTGCATTTCCTCATTCATATGATCTATATCGCCCAGTATTTTATTTTGGGATTTTTCAATAACCTTCTTTAAATTACTATCTAAACTCATTGGCATATCTTGGTATAATTCTTCAGAGTTTTCACTATTTCTTTTTAAAAAATATGCAGCTATAATTGTAACAATAATACCTATTGTCAAAATAATTATATTGTAATACATAATCCACCTCTTGTACTTAATCTTTGATGTATTGCTTGATCTCCTGCTTGGCCAAGCAGGAGATCAAGCAATACATCCTCGCTATTAATTTAACTAAAATTCAATGGCAGCAAAAATCCAATATGAATTAGACTTTATTTTATATGAAGATATCTATTTTAAATCCTTTGTTTTCTACATGCTTCATATTATCCTTATTAATGTCTTTATCTTTTGAACTATTCTTTTTCCGTTGCTTGTTTTTAGAGTGTCTATTTTCCTTTGAAGAATGGTTATCTTTATTAATACTTTTGCCACTTGCACCTTCAGTATCTTGTATTTTAGATTTATTTCTTTGAATTTCACTATTTTGCTGATTTTCTGCGAAATAGTGACTATCCTTTGTTTTGTTTAATTGATTTTGTTTATCTTTTGCTTCATTTACTGTATTGTTATAGGTAATTTGATAATCTATTGGTTTAATCGACATATAATCACCACCTATTTTTCATAAGGCCCAATAACAATTTCTCCTTCTTTTTTATATAAGGTACATATAGGTATTTCCTCATGTATATGTCTTACAGCATTTTGAATTGCAACTTTTACTCCTGGATATAACTTGTTACTTACATGTATTTTTCCTTTGGATAGGTTTTGCATTTTAATCTCTAGTGTATTAAGTTCATTTAAAAGATTTTCATATTTATCCTTTAAGTACTCATAGGTTTTTAGTGACTTAACCAAAATTTCCTCTTTATTTTCCTGTAGTTTAGAACTTTTATTAGCTTTATTTAAGAGCTCTATAGTTTTCTTTAAATTACTTAAGTTTTCTTCTATTTTAGTTATTTCCTTTTTTATACTATCATACCTTTGTTTCTCATCAGGATCTATTCCTACTTCTATAATGGTGCTTGTCCCCATATTAGATCCTATTATCTTTGCAACAATTTCTTCAGCAACTTTAACCTGTCCGCCTACTACTAGACCTCGTCGTCCACTTACAATAACATTACCCTTAGAAACTACAATACTATGCATAATACAATCTGCCTGGATATTACCCGAAACTTTTATTCTTGTATTCTCTATATATTTTGCTATTAAGTCTCCATCGCACTGTAAATAGGCTTGATTATTACCTTGAACTCCTCTATTTAGAATAATATTATCCCTAGCAATAAGGGTAGCCCCTTCTACTACACCATTCACTTCTATATCTCCCTGTGCATCTACAACAAAACCTGATTTAACACTACCCCTAACAACTACTTTCCCATTAAATTTAATATTGCCAGTAGAGTTATCTACATCTCCCGGTATTTCATATACTTGATTTACTTCAATTTTGCCATCCCTGTAAAACACTTGTCCATCTAGATTAGCATATAATTTTAACCCATCTTTACTTTCTATTATATTCTTCCCTATAAGTATCTTAGGAGCTTTTCCTTTTTGAGGGGGGATTTTTTCACCTAGTACATTCACACCTTCTGTACCCTCTATAGGAGACTGTATTTCGATTAATATATCACCTTTATGTACATTAGTTATTAAGTCCAGTTGTTTGAAATCTACTGAACCATCCTCTAGTATTTGAGGTTGGTGCTTTTTTGTCATATCAAAATGATAAATTAAGCTACCGTCCTTACCATCAATAGCTTTTTTACCTTCTGCAATAAGCACTTTTTCATTGAGTATATTATTCCCTATTATGTTTTTCAGCTTATCATAGTCCACTCCATGTTTAATATTATATTGATAAAGCTTTTCCATAGCATCATTTAAAGTAATGACTTTACCTCCATCAGCTTCTGTTATGGTAATATAAGCCTGTAGTTTATCCTTCGACACTTCAACAAGTGCTTCCCCATCAATTGTAACCTCTTCCTGTTGAGGAGCAATTTTAGTAGGATTACCATCTTTTTCTCTTACAATTCGTTTAATCTCCTCAGTATTCACTTCCTGCACGGATTTTTTATCCAAATATTCTAATATTTCAATAGTTAAATTTTCATTATTGTCTTTTTTATTCAATTGGTTTATAGTGATATACACCCCATCGAGTAGATAACTTATGTAAAATAATTTATCGCTTTTAAAAACGGTTTCTTCTATCTCTACATTTATGTCTTGAGCCTTTTTTATTAATTCTAATTCTTCTTTGTCTTGCTTTACAGTTAATCTTAATTGTATATAGGACTTTTTAAATAAAGATGATTTTTGTTCCTTCAAGACTTCTATCTCCACTTCATCTTTTTTTAATTTTAGGTCTGAAAGTCCTGATTTTAATACTTCTTCATAATTTTTCCCTTCTACAATAACATAATCTCTTTTCATAGCTTCCCCCCCCCATTAAGTCTATGCTTTATAAATTTTCTACTTGTGATTTTAATCTAGCTATAGCTTTTGAATGTAATTGTGAAACTCTTGATTCTGATATTTCCAATACCTTACCTATTTCTTTATAGGTTAATTCATTATAGTAGTATAGAGAAATTACCTTTTTTTCTCTCTCAGGTAATCTATCTATAGTACATTGTAGAGTCTTATAAACCTCCTGATCACAAATAATATCTTCTGGCAAATTTTGTGTTTCCTCTTTTAATGTATATACTAGGTTATTTTCATATAGTTTTTCTTCTAACGATATAACATGAAAGCTGTTAATTTGTTGTAAAGTGTTATGAAGTTCTTTAATAGATATATTTAGTTCCTGAGCTACCTCCATATCTGAAGCATTTTTTCCTGATGTATTTTCTAACTTTATGTATGTTTCTTCTATTTTTTTTGCTTTTTGTCTTATCGACCTTGGAATCCAATCCAAGCTTCTAAGTTGGTCTATTATTGCTCCTCTAATTCTAATTTGGGCATAGGTTTCAAACTTCACTTTTTTATTTATGTCAAATTTCTCTACTGCATCTATTAATCCAAATATACCATAACCCACTAGGTCATCGTATTCTACATTACTACCGTAGGTTGTATATAATCTGCCTGCAATCACTTTAACCAATTGTATATATGTTTCTAATAATTTATTTTTAGCTTCTATATTGTTGTTTTTTTTATATTCTTGCCATAGGATTTCATAGTCCATTTAGAACCCTCCTGGACCCTGCATAGTCATTATATTTCTTTCACACCATACCCTATTGTTTTAACAAGTAGTTTTCCAGTGCATCCATAAACCTCAATAGTTCGTCCATGATTACCACCTGTATCTTCTGCTAAAAGAGGTATATTAAAACTTTTCAACACTTCTTTCGTAGCTACAACATTTCTATAACCTATTTTCATCATATCATTATTGCTTCCAAAAGAAAACATTTGTGCTCCACCAGCTATTTTGGCAACAAGTCTACTTTTGTTGGTGCCCATACCTATCATTTCCTTTAACAAAATATCAATTGCCGTATCTGCAAACTTAGCTTTATTGGCATTATTTTTAATTTGTGTGCTATTAGGTAACATAATGTGGGCTAATCCTATTATTTTAGTTTCTCTATCATATAGTGCAACACCTACACATGAACCTAAACCTAAAGTTGTCAATACTTTTGGGGACTTCGTCACCTTCAAGTCAGCCATGCCAACCTTTATAGTCTTTTCCATTTAATTATCCACTCCTAAATTTTTTAATAAAATTCTAAAGGAGTCTGCATTAGGTATTAAGAAAAAGTTGGCTTTAACTAAATTATTGCCATCCTGTAATTTTGTTTCTATTAACAAAACTTTATCACTAACCTGACCAAATTGAATTGCTGGTACACTCAAAATAGCTCCTGCCATATCTATACATAAAGAAGGCACAGAAAGTACTAAATTGAGTCCAGTAAGGGTAGATAATGATGAAATATAGGACCCTGATAAGATATTACCTATTTCCTGAAGGGCTGAACGATCCATTTCATCTAATTCCTTAGAATAATCTTCTCTACCCATCAGCATACCAGTTAGTACTTTTGAGGAGGAGGTATCTAATAAAAACATAATATTTCCTGTTACATCTCCCTGTACATCAAAATAAATACCTGCTACCACACTCTCTTCTCCCCCTAAAATCTTTGCAACCTCTTCAAATTCTAGAATTTTCACCATAGGAACTTCCATGTCAATCTTTTTATGGATCATCAGGGCTAAGGCAGTAGCAGCATTACCTGCTCCTATATTACCAATCTCTCTTAATACATCAAGATGCAAATGATTTAAATCCTCAACATTAAACATTTAAAGTTGCACCTCCTTTTCTATTTATGATGCTGTAATATTTAATGCCTTCAACATATCTAGTATAATAATCATACGATCTTCCACTTTTCCTATACCTTTAACATAATCATCTTCAAGAGTATTAACTAAGTCAAAGGTATTGTCAATGGTATCAACGGGTATAGTCAAAACTTCAGAAGAACTATCCACTACTATACCTATAATCATCTCTTCTATATTTAAAATAATAATCCTTGTTTCCTCTGTATTTTCTTTTATTTCCATTTCAAATCTTTTTCTTAAGTCAATTACAGGAACAACTTCACCCCTAAGGTTTATTACACCTTGAACGTAGGATGGACTATTGGGCAGCCTAGTTATTTCTGATACTTTCTCTATAGTTTCTACATCCTTTATAGAAATACCATAATGTTCCTCCTGTAATTTGAATATAACGTATTGATTTAGTGCACTCGTATCATTACTCAATTTAAATCACTCCCTAAAAAAATGAATTAGTATCTACTATCAATGCAACTGACCCATTACCTAGAATTGTAGCTCCAGCAATCCCTTTTATATTGGATAGAAACTTACCCAAGGATTTAATTACAATTTCCTGCTGTCCTATAAGGTCATCTACAACAAGACCTATGTCTTTTTCTCCTTTTTTTACAATTACTACTGTATATTCATCATTTTCATCTTCTACATTAGGAACATTTAACAATTTTGCCAGTCTTAAAATTGGTAATGTAGAGTTTCTAAATAATACTACTTCATTTTTTTGAACTTTTCTAATAGAATTAGTGGCGATAGTTGTAATTTCTTTTATATTATTTAAAGGTATAGCATATTTTTCTGAACCTACATTTACTAATAATGCTTGTATGATGGCTAATGTTAAAGGAAGCCTTATTACAAATCTACTACCCTTACATTTTTCTGTTATTACTTCTACAGTTCCACCCAAGGATTCAATTTTAGTTTTAACAACATCTAAACCTACACCTCTGCCCGATATATCTGAAACTTTTTGTGCTGTACTAAAGCCTGAATGAAATAAGAGTTGAATAACTTCGTTTTCTTCCATCATTTCACTTTGTTTTATTGTAATTACACCTTTTTCAATAGCTTTATGTTTTACTTTCTCTATGTCTATTCCTCCACCATCATCTTCCACTTCTATTACTACACTATTACCATCAGGGTAAGCAGCTAATTTCACTGTACCTTTCTTGTCTTTATTGTTTTGAACTCGTGTTTCTAAATCCTCTATTCCATGGTCAATAGAGTTTCTTATTAGATGAATAAGAGGGTCACCAATTTCATCTATAACTGATCTATCCACCTCTGTGTCCTCACCTGACAGAATCAAAGATATTTCTTTATTAAGTTCTCTTGAAACATCTCTAACCATCCTGGGAAAACGATTAAACACCCTCTCTATAGGTACCATTCTCACCTTCATAACAGCATCATGCAAGCTGGTGGTAATTCTCTCTAAATGCTCTGTTGTCTCATTCATTCCTTGTTTTTTCTCTGAATCTTCAATATCTTCTAGTCTAGTTTTTATAATAATCAATTCACTAACCAGATTCATCAAATTATCTAAACGATCTATGTCTACCCTTACGGTTTTTCCAGTCTTGGATTTTTTGCTTATAGTCTCTTCCTTCTTGTCTAACAGAGTATTAGCTATTTTCTCTGTATCTTCTTTCTCTTGGAGGTTATCATTGTTATTAGTTTCCCTTTTCACACTATAACTTTCATTAATTAAATCTATACATTCTATAGATTCTAATTCTGAAATACTTGCTAATTCTTTGTGAATAACCTCTTTCTCCTGTTTAGATATTAAAATTAATTGGAAGTAAAATTCAAATTTTTCATCCTCTATATCCTCTATACTTGGAGTAGAATGGATAATCTCACAATTTTTTTCTAAAGTATTGATAACAATGTAAGCTCTTGCAGATTTCAGCATGCATTTTGGATCTAAATGAATTTTAACCAAATATACATTTAGTCCCTTCTCTGTTGCTTTGTTTATAGCATGATCTACATATTGATTAATTTCTATTTCCATGTGATTATCTTTTAATTCCTCTACTAAATCTCTATTCTTAACCTTTGTGTTATTTAAGCTCTTCAACTTATCAATCAATTCATCTGATCCTTCATTACCTTCACTATTATGCTGCTCGACATTATTTACATATTTCTCCAACTTATCAAAGCATTCAAATAATAAATCAATAACTTTTGAATCAACATTTATGCTTCCACTTCTTATACTATCTAAAACATTTTCCATTTCATGGGTTAAACTCGCAATATTATTAAAACCCATGGTTCCTGACATTCCCTTTAAAGTATGAGCTATTCTAAATATTTCGTTTAGAAAACTCATGTCTTGTGGAGCATTTTCTAGTTTCATTAAAATATCATTCATGCTTTGTAAATGCTCCCTTGATTCCTCCATAAATATGTCTAAATACTGATTCATATCCATGCTAAAACACCTCCACTCTATTTAATATAGCATCCATCACTCTATTTAATGACACTACTTCATCAACCACACCTGCATTAATAGCACTTTTAGGCATACCATACACCACACAGCTTTCTTGATTTTGTGCAAGTATATAGGATCCTTTCTTGTCTTTCAGTGCCTTTAATCCTTTTGTTCCATCAGAGCCCATACCCGTCATAATAACACCTACCATATTTATGTCCCTTTCTTCCAGTTCTGAAAGGGAGTGAAAAAGCACATCAACCGATGGTCTATGTCCAGATATTGGTTTTCCTTGAGATAGTTGTATAGAAAAGCTGTTGGATTTATTTGATACTAACTCTAAATGAAAATTACCTGGTGCAATATATACATGGCCAGGCTGTAAAGCTTCATGCTGGCATGCTTCCTTTACAACTACCTTTGCCATACTATTCAAACGATCAGCTAAGGATTTAGTAAAGCCTGCAGGCATATGTTGCACAATTAAAAAGCTAGCAGGACAATCTTTAGGTATCAGTGGAATAATATGTTGCAATGCTCTAGGTCCACCTGTAGAAGTGCCTATAGCAATAATATTTCTAACTTTACTACTGGTGTTATTATCTTTAGTTTTTTTCCATTCTTTACATACTGATGGATTATTCTGTGTAGTCAGATTGTTTCTTCCATGTATTCGTGCACCATTAGCAGCCTTAACCTTTGATACGATTTCTTGCTTTAAGTCTTCAGCATTAATCATAAATAAACTTGATGGCTTTTGTATAAAATCAACTGCGCCTAGTTCTAATGCAGTCAGAGTAGCATCGGCTCCTTGAGAAGTCAAACTACTTAACATAATAATCGGCACAGGCTCCTCCTCCATAATACAACTCAAAGCCTTTAAACCGTTCATAACAGGCATCTCTATATCCATTGTTACTACGTCAGGTTTCAATTCTTTTATAGTCTCAATTGCTTCTTTCCCATTTTTCGCAGTTCCTATTACCTCTATTTCTTCATGAGTATTTAGAATATCTCCTATAATCTTTCTCATAAAAGGAGAATCATCTACTACAATTACCTTTATTTTTTTCTTAAATAATGCCATTTTATATCAACCCTTTTTGTCTAAGCTCTCGTTGCTTATTAAATATAAAGGCAATAATTTCTTTTTTTGTGGTTTCATCTATATTATCATATTCAATACTAAGATTGCCTTCATTTGTACTAGTATTTTTTTCCACCCTAATCACCTTACCCATGACAACAGCAACACTATTTTTATCTAAATGAATTTTACATTCGATTCTATCATTTATCTGAAAATTTGTCTTTGCAACAACTCTTAATCCACCACCACTAATATCCCGTGTAAAACCTTCAATATATTCATTGTCCTCTACTCTTTTTATCAATGCTTTTATTAAGATCTGTAATCTATAATAGTCTCTTCTCTGTATTTTTCTAACCCTACCTATAGGTTCTACCCTATATATCAGTATTTTATCTGCAATTTCCTGTAGAACTTCTGCGGGAAAGCTATATACACCTTTATCCTGATGATGAAAAATAATTTTTATTTGTTGCCCTACAGACAATGGATACACTTTACCTAGTTTGATAGGATTTGCTATAAAAAACATATTATCTTTAATATCCACCAATTGACTGGTAATACTAGTATTTCTATTAAATTCTTTATGAGCTATAGGTTCAATTTCTAATTTTTCCCCTATTTTTAATTGTGATAAAATTTTCATCTATCCTCATCTCCTATTTAAACATGTTAACGACCCTATAAATAAAACTTGAACTTTTTCCAATAATATCTTTTTTCTCCTGATGATTATTCGTTAACTTTGATGCTATTAATTCTATATTTCTACTTACTGAACTATTGGGGTATTGGATGATAAAGGGAGTTTGAGCATTAACTGCTTTCCTCACATTATTATCCTCCATTATAAACCCTAATTTTTCTATCTTGATATTTAAAAACTTTTTACAAGCATTCTCGAGTTTTTCAAAAGCTGCTTTTCCTTCATTTATACTCTCGATTCGATTAATAATAAGCTTTATATCTTTATTTTTTTCCTGTAATCCTATTGTCTTGATCATAGCATAGGCATCTGTAATTGATGTAGGTTCACCAGTGGTGACAATAATAACCTCTTCGGCAGCTAACACAAAAGACATAACTGATTTAGAAAGTCCGGCCCCAGTATCTATTAAAAGGATGTCTGCACGATCAGTAATTTCATCAAAACTACTAACTAAAGTGTTAATATGTTCACTTGACATATCTACTAAGTCTATAATACCAGAACCTCCAGATATGATTTTTACACCTTGAGGTCCCACATTCATAACATCTAAAATGTTTTTTCTATGTTTTACAATATCCAACAAAGTATATTTAGACATTACCCCTAGGACAACATCAATGTTAGCTAACCCTAAGTCTGCGTCTACAATTACTACCTGTTGATCTTGTTTAGATAAAGCAATGGCTAAATTTGCAGTGAAATTAGTTTTCCCTACTCCACCTTTACCACTGGTTACACATATTACCCTTGCTTTTTTTGCAGGTATTTTTTTAAAAGCAGTAGACTTTTCTTCCGTTGCTCTTCTTTTATTAATAAGATCTCTTAGCTTAGTTGCTTGATCCATTATTGTAAAACCTCCTTTGTTAAGAGGCTTGCAATTTTTTCAGCATTCATTTCTTCGATATCATCCGGAACACTCTGTCCTGTTGTTATATAGGATATAGGTTTATTTGTTTCTTTTGCAACATTTAGTATTGCACCAAAGGTTGTGGCTTCATCAATTTTAGTAAATATAATATTGTACTTTTCAATGAAATTATAGGCTTTTACAATTTCCTTCATATCACTATTTTTAGAAGTACAGCTCATTACTAAAAACGTTTCTTTTTCCTCTATTTCTTCTAGTAAGTTTTTTAATTCTTCAACCTGCTTTTTATTTTTATGGCTTCTTCCAGCTGTATCAATCATAATAATATCCTTATCCTTTAATTGATTTATAGCATAATGAATATCAGTGATATTGTATATAACTTCTAATGGTATATTTAAAATCTCACTATAGGTCCTTAATTGTTCTACAGCTGCAATTCTATAAGTATCGGCACTTATTAAACCAATTGATTTTCCTTCATTTAAAGAAAATTGTGCTGCTAATTTAGCAATAGTTGTTGTTTTACCTACTCCTGTAGGCCCTACAAAAAATAGAATCTTACACTCTTTTTTATTTCCATCTGAGCCAATATATTTTTTAATAACTTTATGAATTTCTGTTTTTATAAAGTTTTCTCCATAGTTATCTTCACTTTGTATCTTAATAAATTGTTGCATGATCTCTTCGATTAATCCATCTTCAACTTCCTGCTCCTTTAAGACTTCAAACAATCTAGTGATTTCTTTATTTTGTATTCCTTGTACTAATTGCGGTAGACTTTGCTGATTAACTTTATGCATGACCATATTCAGCATAGTTTTTATTTCGTTTACATCCTGTGTTATAGCAGTATTCGGTAAATCTTCCTTCTTTTTTTCTTCAACTTTTTGCTGCAAACTCCTAATTAAATCTTCTGTATTATTAGAAACATGTTCTTCTTTATGTACTATACCCTCTTCTTTTGCTGCCACAACTTCAATAATAGATTTTCTGAAAATACCGAAAAGTCCCTTAGGCTTTACTTTTCTTTGGTGTAAAATTACTGCATCAGAACCCAACTCGCTTTTTACCTTCATTAAGACTTCTTGATTATTGCTGGCAAAAAATTTTTTAACTTTCATCTAAATGCTCACCGCCCCTATAGATTGTATTTCTACTGAAGGGTCTACTTCATTATAAGATAATACTATCAAATCAAAAGTAAGTTGTTCTGACAGTCTTTTAAAGTATAATCTAACAATTGGAGCTGTAATAACAATGGGTTGCTCACCTAAAGACATTAATTTTTCCAGTTGATGAGATAAATTATTTAAAATAACCTGTATCATATCTGGCTCCATAGATATGTAAGTTCCACTTTCTGTCTGTTGTATAGATTCCATTATTTTTTGTTCTAACCCCTTATCAATAGTTATAACCTTAGCAGGTTGAGAAGGAATAAATTGTTTTGTGATTGCCCTCCCTAAAGACTGTCTTACATATTCTGTTAACATATCTGTGTCTCTAGTAATACCTGAATAGTCTGCTAAAGTTTCAAGGATAGTTACCATATTTCTAATAGATACACCTTCCTTTAAAAGATTACTTAATACCTTTTGAACCTCCCCTAAACCTAATTGGTTAGGTATTAATTCCTCTACTAAGGCTGGATGGTTTTCCTTCACATTGTCAATAAGTTTCTTAACATCTTGACGGCCTAATAATTCAAAAGCATGCTTCTTTATAATTTCTGTTAAATGTGTGGCTATAATGGATGGAGGGTCTACTACGGTGTAGCCTAATATCTCAGCTTTCTCTCTTTCTTCGTCATTAATCCATTTAGCTGGTAAGCCAAAGGCTGGTTCCACAGTATCAATACCTTCAATTTCTTCATCCACCATA
This sequence comes from Clostridiaceae bacterium, assembly GCA_020832135.1. GTDB lineage: Bacteria > Bacillota > Clostridia > Peptostreptococcales > Natronincolaceae > JAFIFG01. The sequence continues at coordinate 12,334 of JAFIFG010000045.1, read as the reverse complement.
CCGGGATTCATGGCCATGTAATGATCGAAAATAATTTCTCCAGCTGTTATTTCCACGCCCTTTATTTTAATAATATATTGATTCGGCTCCAACTGTATATTATCCCTCAGTCGAATCATAGGTACAATAATACCTAGTTCTAAAGCACATTGCCTTCTAATCATCACTAATCTATCAAATAAATCTCCACCTTGGCTGGCATCGGCTAGAGGTAAAATTCCATATCCAAATTCCAATTCAATAGGATCTATATTTAAAAGAGGTACAACATTTTCTGGTCGCCTTTTTGCTTCAGCAGCTTCTTCTATCTCATCCGGCATTTCCTCAACTTCAGCCTGCATTAATTCCTTTCTCAAGCTAAAACCTAACATTAAGAATATAATAGCTAAAAAGAAAAAGGGTAATGCTGGCAATGGGGTTATGCCTAGGGCTATTAAAACTCCTGAAATTAAAAACATAACTTTGGGTTGATTAAACAGTTGCCCAATAATATCACTACCTAGATTCCCATCTGTAGCAGCTCTAGTAACTACAATACCGGTAGCTGTAGATATTAGCAATGCCGGTATTTGACTTGCTAAACCATCCCCTACCGTTAATAATGTATATCGTTGTATAGCACTACTAAAATCTAGTCCTTCTATAGATACACCAATAACGAATCCAGCAATAATATTTATAATAGTTATTATAATACCAGCTATTGCATCTCCTTTTACAAATTTACTGGCACCATCCATAGCTCCGTAAAAATCAGCTTCCTTTTGAATTTTTATTCTACGTTCTCTCGCTTGAGTGTCATCTATTAGTCCTGCATTTAAATCTGCATCGATAGCCATTTGTTTCCCTGGCATAGCATCTAAAGTAAACCTTGCCGCCACTTCTGCTACTCTTTCGGATCCCTTTGTAATAACTAAAAACTGTACTATTACAATAATTAAAAATACAATAAACCCTACAATGGCATTACCCTGCATAACAAAATCACCAAAGGTAGCGATGACACTACCAGCAGTACCCTGAGATAATATATATCTTGTAGTAGTAATATTTAGTGCCAAACGGAGCAAAGTTGTGATTAATAAAATGGAAGGAAGAATAGCAAACTGTAAAGCTTCCTGTGTATACATGGCTATTAGCAGTATTAATAGTGCTAATGATATATTAAAGCTAAGTAATACATCAAGGGCACCTAAAGGTATAGGAATAATAATAATGATTACAATAGCAATAACCGTCAAAGCAACTATAATATCTCCATGCTTCATTTAGTGCCCCCCCTTAGATTTTTTTATTTATTTCATAAACGTAAGCCAATACTTCTGCTACAGCTTGGTATAGTTCTGGAGGTATAGAATCTCCTACCTCTACTGTGCTATATATAATCCTTGCCAATGGTTTATTCTCTACTATAGGTAAGTTATTTTCGATTGCGATTTTCTTTATATTTTGTGCTATTAAATCTTGTCCCTTAGCCAATACCTTTGGCGCCTGAAATTGTTGTGGATTATATTGTATAGCAATAGCATAGTGGGTAGGGTTTGTTATAATCACATCTGCCTTAGGAACATCCTGCATCATTCTTGACATAGACATTTGCCTTTGTTTTTCTTTAATTTTAGATTTAATTTGTGGATTACCTTCCGTTTGTTTATATTCTTCCTTAACTTCTTGTTTCGTCATTTTTAAGTTCTTTTGATACTCATATTTTTGATAATAATAATCTAGTATTGCTATCACTAGTAACATAACACCAGCCCTTAGACCAATATTAACAGTGATGTGAATAATTGTTTCTAGAATAACTTCTATCTCCATACCTATTGTATTAAATATTGTATTCATCTGACCAATGGCATAACGGTATACAACTAAGCCCACCATTATGATTTTAATAAAGGACTTTACTAGCTCCGCCAATGATTTCATGGAAAACATGCGTTTGAATCCTTCTAAGGGATTTAATTTGCTAAATTTAACAGCTAATGTCTTCGTTGTAAACAAATAGCCAACTTGCATATAACTGCACAGTACTCCTATAATTAAACATACCATGCCTATTGGCATAGTAATTTTTAAAATGTTATAAAGTACTGCCAATTGTAGCCTATTTATATTTTGTGTAGTGAATAAATAACCTAAATTTAAATATTCATGATATATATGGGTGGTAAAGCTCTTCATGGTAAGACCTATATATCCTGACAAAAACAATAATGTTGCAAAGGCCCCCAGTAATACAAAAGCAGAGTTGACTTCCTTACTCTGTAATACTTGTCCCTTTTCACGAGATTCTTTGACTTTTTTAGGTGTTGCCTTCTCTGTCTTCTCCTCAGTAAATAGCTGTAAATTTATTTTCAACTCCATAAAATCACCCTCTAGATAGAATTTGAATCACCTCGTATAAGGTATGAAACATTCTATCAAATAATCTTTCAGAAAAAGGTATAACAAATTGTAGTGTAATTAATATAGTGGTTAACCCCACAATAATTTTTAATGGTAGTCCCACAATAAAAACATTCATCTGGGGCATTGTTCTAGCTAAGATTCCTAACAGTACATTTGCTAAAAATATAGTAGCTAAAATCGGTGCACTAAACCTAAAAGAAAGTATGAAAATTTCTGTCATAATAGAGATAAGTCTTTGTACCATTTCTTCACCTATAGATAAGGTAAATCCTACTGGCAATACATTATAGCTATATACCAAAGCCCTAATAATTAAGTGATGTCCGTTCATAGCTAGAAATAGAAGTGTAAATATTATATTATAAAAACTTGACATAATAGGCATTTGACTATTGGTTTGAGGATCCATTACATTTACCATAGCAAAACCTATTTGTGTGTCTATGATTGTACCTGCTAAATATAATGTGCTGAAATATAAAAAACCTACAAAACCAATAATAATACCTAAGAGAAATTCTTTTATTACATAAAATGCTAGTTCTCCAAAAGTTATTTGGTAAAACATGAAGTCCATAGAAATTATTGGAAGTAATATAAATGTTATAAGTACTGATAGCCCTATCTTCACCATCATGGGAATGTTCTTTCTGCTAAATATTGGTGCAACTATAAAAATCCCACTTATTCTAAAGAATATTAAAAAGAATAAGTTCATATTAAATAAAATTATATCAAATAAATTATTCATAAGTTCAACCACACTTTACTGTATAAAACTTCCCATATTTGCATATAATCCTGTGGTAAAGCTAATAATAATAGATAATAACCAAGGTCCAAATATGACTACAGAACCTAGGATTGCAACAATTTTGGGTATAAATGCTAAAGTAGCCTCTTGTATTTGTGTTGTAGCTTGAAAAATACTAACAGCAAGGCCTACCATAAGACCAATGGCCAACATTGGAGCTGACATCATTAATATAGTAAACATAGTTTGCTGTCCAAGTTCAATAACCATAGCTTCATTCATATAATCACCTCTACCTATCTGAAACTCGTCAATAAGGATTGAATTAATATATTCCATCCATCTACCATAATAAACAACAATAACTTAAATGGTAAGGATATCATTGCAGGAGGTAGCATCATCATACCCATAGACATCAATGTGCTTGCCACCACCATATCTATTACAATAAAAGGTATAAATAGTATAAAACCCATTTGAAATGCGGTTTTTAACTCACTTATAATAAAAGCAGGGATGAGTATAGTATTGGATACTTCATTTACTTCCACTGCCCCTACTGTATTAGATGCTTCAATAAATAAATCTAAGTCCTTTTCTCTAGTTTGTCTAAGCATAAACTCTCTAATAGGATCCATCCCTAAAGCTATAGCCTCTTCTTGAGTGATTTCTTCCTGTAAATATGGTTGTAATGCATTTTCATTTACATCAGATAGAATAGGACTCATGGTGAAAAAGGTTAAAAATAATGCTAATCCTACTAATACCTGTGTAGGGGGTGTCTGTTGAGTGGCAATCGCATTTCTTAAGAAAGATAACACGATAATGATTCTAGTAAAACTTGTCATCATAATTAAAATAGCAGGAGCTAATGATAGTATAGTTAAAAGTACTAGAATCTGTAAAGACGTAGCCACTTCTTGAGGTTCTTCAGCTTCTCCAATATTCAGTCCTATGCTGGGAATTGGTAAATTAGGTTGTGCATAAGTATTTGGAATGTTGATAGCATAAAACATGACTATGGCAAATACTACAAGTATGAACTTTTTCTTATGTTTTAGTATTCTATGTATTATCATGATCGCTATCTTCATCACCTTTTTTATTACTTGTAATTTTACTAGATAATGTCATCAGTTCGTTAATCATACCTTTATTATTAATTTCTGCCTTCTGTGAGCTTTTATATTCTTGCCATCTCATACTTTCTACCGTATCCAAGAGTATCATATTTTTATTTTGCAAAGCAATAATATACACTTTGTCAATTGTTTGAACAGCTATAATACTAAAGTTTGGAGATATGACAGTACGTTCCAGTACTCTGACACATCTACCTTGAAAATAGACACTTGACTTTTTACCGATAAGCACAGTAGCATAGTATGCCATAGCTATTACTAAAACAGTGATAAAAATAATAAAGAAAATTTTATAAATGTTTTCCAACATGAATACCCCTAACTCACTTATCCTAGTGCTTTTTTAACGGCTTCAATAACACGCTCTGCTTGAAATGGCTTTACAATGAAATCTTTAGCCCCTGCTTGTATAGCTTCTATTACCATTGCTTGCTGCCCCATAGCTGAACACATAATAACCTTAGCGTCAGCATCTATTTTTTTAATTTCTTTAACAGCCTCAATACCATCCATTTCCGGCATGGTTATATCCATAATGGTAAGTTCCGGCTTCAGTTCTTTATATTTATCAACTGCTTTAGCCCCATTTTCTGCCTCCCCAATCACTTCAAAGCCATTTTTAGTTAATACATCCTTAACCATCATCCTCATAAATGCTGCATCATCAACTATTAAAATTTTATTAGACATGCTATTTTTCCTCCTTCATAATCTCTCATTGTATTTTTCATATGAAATTCTTAACCTACTCTTATATTACATAATAATGTCGAATTATGTAACCCCTTAAATTTTATTAATGCGTTTGTGTGGATTTACAATATCTGTAACCCTTATGCCATAGTTTTCATCTATAACTACAACTTCTCCTTTGGCTACATATTGTCCATTTACTAAAATGTCTAAAGGCTCTCCAACTAATTTATCCAATTCTATAATTGTTCCTGGTCCAAACTCTAAAACATCACTAATCTTTTTCTGTGTTCTTCCCAACTCTACCGTAACTTTTAATGGCACATCTTGAATCAAAGCAATATTTTCAGGTGTTCCTTTAGATGAAGGTGCATCAAATGACTGAAATTGCACAGGTTGTGCATTGATTTTTTGAGGTCTCTTTAATTTTTCCTCCCTTGTAGTTGAAGGTTCATTTCTACTATAAAAGTCATCATCTACAAGATCCTGTGACTGTGGGAATATTTCCTGTGTTGGACTTTCTATAGCTTCTTCTGGTATAGTCTCTCTAGGCATTAATATATCTATCATTTCTTTAGCAAAGTCAATAGGAATTAATTGCATAATTTCACTATCTATTAACCCTTCGATTTCCATCCTAAAAGCTATTCTGACTAACTGTTCTTTATCATCAGAAAAAATATCGTCATAGCTTTTACCAGACTGCAGATTTAATTCAAAGACCTTTGGTGGATGAATGTCAATCTTTTTAGAAAACATTTCTGATAAAGACGTGGATGCTGATCCTACCATTTGATTCATGGCTTCTGCTACCGCACTTAGATGTAACTCTGACAAAGGATCTTCTGTTACTACACCGCTCCCCCCCATCATTAAATCCGTAATGATTTTTACATCATCCACTTTAATTATCAATAGGTTCATGCCTTCTATACCTTCTTTATATCTAACCTCTGATGCAACAAATGGAACGGGGTAATCATCTTCTAATTGTTGCATGGTTACTAGCGACACTCGTGGTGTTGTTATAGTGACTTTATTACCCAATAAAGTAGATAAGGTTGTTGCAGCAGTACCCATACTGATGTTTCCAATTTCACCTATAGCATCTTTTTCTACTTCGGCAAATTCAACCGATTCATTTGCAGTATTATTATCCGAAGTATTGCTTCCGCTAAGCAATGCATCTATTTCTTCTTGAGAGAGCATATCACTCATCTAGCTCATCCCCTTCCTTGTCGATTTTCGTCACTTTTACTGCTAGCTTATTTTTAGCTGTTCCAGGGACTCCAAAGTGCTTTCGTTTATTTCCCACTAGTATTTCTAATTCACCATGGGCTGAATTATCTAATACAATCACATCTCCAGTCTGTAGTTCTAAAAAGTCTTTAACTGTTATATAGGTAGATCCCAGCTGAGCTCTTATATCTATCTTGCTTTTCTCTACACGCCCCTTTAGATTTTTCTTATCTGTCTCCGTAACCGTTTTGCTTATGCTTGAAAACCAAAACTTTGTACTCAATTTAGCTAAAATAGGTTCGATTACAATATGAGGTATACATATATTCATCAGTCCCTCAACATCACCTATCTTTAAATTTAAAGTGACAAGAGCTACGGTTTCGTTTGGAGAAACGATTTGAGCAAACTGTGAATTGGTTTCAATTTTATCTAAAGAAGGTTCTAGTTCAATTACATTTTCCCAAGGATCAATCATCAAATTTACTATTTGTCTCATGAATTTTTTAATTAATGTAGTTTCAATTTCAGTAAATGTTCTAGATTCTTCAAAGTTTTTGCCACTTCCACCTAATATCCTATCAATGAGAGTGAAAGCAATAGAAGGTGATAAGTCTATAATTATCTGCCCAGTAAGAGGATGAAAATTAATAATAGATAATACTGCAGGGTTAGCAATAGAGTTGCTAAATTCGTAATATGATAATTCCTCTACCGATGAAACCTCCGCCTGCACATAGCTTCTTAAATAACCAGATAAGAATGTGTTTAATGTTCTTGAGAAATTATCATGAATGATTTGTAATGTCCTCAATTGATCTTTTGCAAGTTTCTTTGGACTTTTAAAATCATATGGTTTTACTTTCTTTTCTTGTTTTTCCTCTTTAATTTCTTCTACATCTACCTCTCCAGTACTTAGAGCTTGAAGCAGAGCATCAATTTCATTTTGAGATAAAACATCAGACAATAATGTCACCTCCTATTGTACAATATAGTCAATAAAGTAAATATTCGTAATTTCATGGGAATCCACTACTTTAGATATAACTTGTGTTAACTCTTCTCTTAATTGTTGTTGTCCTTCGGGTTTCAATATGTCCTCTGGATTTTTGCCAATAAGAGTCTTAATTATTTGGTCTCTCAACTCTGCATTTTTTTCTTCAAGCACTTTTAATAATCTTCTGTTGGTGGTTTCAATTATTATTTCTCCTTTGAAAAAACTTCGTTGATGACTCAAATTAGTAGAGAAGCTTCCTATATTAAATTCATAGGTTTCAACTTGATTACTAATCTCATTCGGTGTTCTAAAAAAAGCAAAATATGCTATTGTTCCAAAAAATATTCCTGATAATAAAACACCTAAGACAACATACAAAATTACTTTTTTAATATCCATGTTACTTTCCTCCAATTTGATCTATAGCTTAGAGTGTAGATGCAACTAATTCAGATTTTAAAATCACAATATCCACCCGTCTATTTTTCGCCTTATTTTCTCTAGTATCATTAGGTGCCACTGGGTGGTACTCTCCATAGCCTGATGCTGAGAATCGCTCAGGTTCAAGATCAATTTCTTCTATTAGAAATCTTACAACATTTGCAGCACGAGCTACTGATAATTCCCAGTTAGTTTCATATCTAGCTCCAAGTCTTAGGGGATCTGTGTCTGTATGGCCTTCCACCCTAACAAATTTATTTTCAAATTCTGGTTCTTTTAAAAACTCTGATAAGGGCACAAGAATTTCCAAAGAAGTTTCTTTGAGTTCGGCTCGCCCAGAATCGAACAGTACATTATCTTGAAATCTTAAGACTAATCCTCTAGTTTCTAGTGTCACTAATACATCAGCATCAAGATTTTTCTCATCTAGGAGTTGCTGTAACCTTTCTTCTAACTTCCTAAAATCTTCCAATTCTTCGATTTGCCTCATAGTCAATTCGTCTGTTAAGGCACTGGTGATATATTCGCTGGGTTCGATTGTCTTACCCGAGTCAAGAACTCCCAGTGATCCTTGAAAAGACTGTATAATAGCTTCGAATTTTTGAGCATCCACTTCTGAAAATGCAAATAATAAAACAAAAAAAGCAAGTAGTAATGTAACCATGTCCCCATAAGTTGCCATCCATGCAGGTGCACCATTTTGTGTATTATCCTCCTTCGGCCTTCTACGTGCCATTAAGCTTCAACACCTTCCTCACTTTCTTGATTTTCCTGTAATTCTTTTCGTACTTTTGGTGGTAAGAAAGCCTTCAGCTTTTCTTCTATAATTCTTGGGTTTTCACCAGCCTGTATAGACAGTAACCCCTCCACCATTATTTCTTTTCTAGATATTTCTTCTCTACTACGAAGTTTTAATTTATTAGCTAGTGGAAGAAAAATTAAGTTTGCCATTAAAGTTCCATAAAAAGTAGTGATTAGTGCAACTGCCATACTAGGTCCTATAGTTGCAGGGTCATCTAAAGTTCTTAACATATTAATTAACCCTATCAAGGTACCTATCATACCGAAGGCAGGAGAATAAGCACCCATAGCTTCAAAAATTCCTTGCCCGTCTTTATGTCTTTCCTCTGCAAAAGCTAATTCAGTTTCCAACAAATTTCTTACCAATTCAGGATCAGTGCCATCTACAATTAACATAACACCTTTTTGCAAAAATTCATCCTCAACTCCATCTGCCGCTTCTTCTAAAGCCAATAACCCTTCTTTTCTAGCGGTGTTGGCAAGTCCTATTATGCTAGCAATAATATCACCTGCCTTACCCTCTTTATTTGCAAAAGCTTTGGAAGCAATTTTAAAAGCTTCCAAAACCTTGACTAGAGGATAGGCAACGAAGGTTGCTGATATAGTTCCTCCTAATACAATTAAGATAGAAGGCAAGTTTAAATACATTAGCACTTCTCCACTAACAACAATTCCTGAAAAAACAAATATTAAACCTACTACTATTCCTATAATAGTTGCTATATCCAAGTGTACACCTCTTTTCTTTTGCCCATCACTCATTTTGAAGGTAAGCATTATAAATTTTTCTTTTATAGACAATCACCTTATCTATAATATCATCCACAGTTTCTTTAACTACTAGCTTGTGACCACTACTTAAGGTAATGACTGTATCTGGAGTTTCCTCTATAATCTCTATCAAATCACTATTAATAGTAATGTCACTATCATTTAACCTTTTTAACTTAATCATGTTCTCTATCCTTTTATAAAGTTGAAGTTTGTTTTATCCAGTAGTAGAAGAAAGATCTCTACTACTGGATAAGACAATTATCTTTTCATATTTACTACTTCTTGAATCATTTCATCACTAGTAGTGATAACTCTAGAGTTAGCTTGGAAACCTCTTTGAGTAGTAATCATATTGCTAAATTCTCTTGACAAATCAACATTAGACATTTCTAAAGAACCTGCCCTAATTACCCCTAGTCCATCTTTACCTGGAGTGCCAACAACCGCTCTTCCAGAGTTGTTGCTAGCTCTATATAAATTAGATCCTGTTTTTTCCAATCCGGCTGGATTAGAGAAATTAGCTAGCGCAACTTGTCCTAGTACCCTCATCTGACCATTATCAAAATACCCTGTAATTTCACCAGTATTTGCAATGGTGAAATCCACCAAAGTGCCTTGCTTATAACCATCCACTTCCCTAGCAGAAACAGATGAGGAATTGGCAAACATAGTTAGGTTTGAATAATTTATTTCAAATTCAAATTCCCCAGCTCCATTTGTTAATCTATCTGGGATAGATAGTCTCATAGCTCTAGTATCATCAGTGAGCTCTCCAGCTGTATTAAATCCTAATGTAACATCATTACCATTTTCTATACTTACATCTTCAGGTCCTGCATGAATCATATTGCCATTTGGCTCTATATAAAAGGTTTCCACTGCAAATTGACTATTGCCAGCAGGATCTTCAATTTTTATAAATACTTGCTTGATTTCATGAATTCCTCCTAATGGATCGTATACTTCAAAAGTGGTTTCTCTAGCTACTGCATCTTTATATTCGGAGTTTAGTTCATAATAAGTTATGGGCTCACCATTGACCTCCCTTTTCCTCATTAAGTAAACCGCATCATCATCTGCATTTTCAGCTACTCTTGCACCAGGAGCAGGATCAAGTTCATCCATTATCTTAGTTTCACTATTAAGATTTCCACTCATTCTTACATTTTTTGTTACTTCTGCTGGATAGGCCTCGTCCTTTGGTATTTTTAGACCTTCTATGTTGGTACCCAAGACACCGTTATGATCTGCTTGATAGCCTAAAACCTTTAGCCCATCAGGTGTAACTAAATTGCCTACTGCATCTTCTGTAAACATACCAGCTCTAGTATAGCTTCTCTCTAAAAAGTTTGGATCTCCGGAAACCATGAAGAAACCATTACCATCTATCATAAGATCTGTATTTACATCTGTAGTTTCAATGGCACCTCTAGTGTGGATGGTGTCCATAGAGGCAATAGTCATGCCAAGTCCTACTTGTTGAGGATTAGTTCCTCCTCTCCCTTCCTGCGGAGATCCTGCTCCACTTATAGTTTGACTAAATACTTCTTGAAAAGTCACCCTTGTTCCTTTATATCCTACTGTATTAACATTGGCGATATTGTTACCAATAGCATCCATTCTAAGCTGATGGGATCTGAGTCCTGATACAGCTGAAAACATTGAACGCATCATTTTACATAACCTCCTATTTGTTTTTCTACACTTCTTCTATCAGTCAGAAGTGTTAAGCCTCCATAGTGGTCCAGCTTATATAATCACAGCACCATCTATATTTGTAAAAACATTATCCTTTAGTTGTTCTTCTACAGCAGCTGTAATCACAGTTTTGTTTTTTACATTTGCTATAAATGCTCTATTTTCCATAAGGATCAGCGTTTCTTTGACACCTTTCTTCTCTGCTGTGAGTAAAGCATTATTAAGTTTCTTTATTTCTTCACTTGTTAAATTTATATTTCTGTCTTCTAATCGTTGTGTAGCATGTTTAGAAAATTTTAATGTGCTATTTTTTTCAAGCTGCTGTTGAAGTATTTGATTAAAATTTCCTTTAACCGATGAATTTTTTATAACCTGTTGCTGATTCATAACAGGTGTTGATTCTTTATTAATTTTATAAGTAAGCATATTTACACCTCCTATTCTGTATTTTCAGTAGAAGTGTTTTCCTCTTCACTTTCTGTATTATCAGGCTGTAGTTGGTTTTTTATTTCTTGTAAATTATTGTTGAGGTTATCTAGTTTATCCAACATCATCCAATGTCCTTCAACCATATTATTGTTCATCATTTTCATGTGCTCATTTATTGATTCCTCTGTTCTTTTCATAGTATCATTTAAGTTCTGCATTTGTTCTAAAGAACTAAATTGGGCCATTTGTGCTATAAACTCTCTATCTTCCATAGGATTTAATGGATCTTGGTTTTTAAGCTGTGTTACCAATAACTTTAAGAATGCATCTTTATCTAAGTCATTAGAAATTTTTCCTTCACGCTTATCCCCTTGAACGTTATAGCTATTGTACTGTTGGGTTGCTGCTGCACCATTAATATTATACAAAATATCCCTCCTTAAACTAGTTTGTCAAATTGACTATTTAGCATATAAGGGTTGGTTACTGCTTGTGATGTAATGTTCTCTATAGCCCTTATGCTATTATTAATATCTGTTTCCTTTCCTTTAGACTTAATTCTAAAGGGATTTGATGCTAAATGCCTATCTTTTTGAAAATCTTCTCCATCTCCACCAACCGAAACCTCTAAGCTACCTATATAGATGCCTTTTTCCCTAAGAGAGTCTCTTAACTGATTCAAATTGTTTTCTATTACTTCCTTAACCTGTAGAGATTCTACATAGACTTTTGCCTTTATATCGTTGTTCTCAGAAATCAATTTGATAGATAATTTCCCAAGATTTTCTGGTGTTAGTTGAAGACTTAATTGATTCTTCCCGCTTTTATATATAGTGTCTACCTTGTGTATGACTTGCTCTAGTATGTTTTTGCTATGAACTTCTTTTGTGTATGTCGTGTTGTTGTCTAGCAATGTAGCATTTGCCTTAGTTTCATTCATAAGCTTTGTTA
>JAFIFG010000041.1 GCA_020832135.1 Clostridiaceae bacterium | reverse complement strand
AAATGTATGTTCTCGGGGTTAGGTGTATACCTTTTTAATGGAAATTAATTCCTAAGCCTGTGATCTTATGGTTTTGGAAAAATATCTAGGCAATTTTATGAAAGTCAATAGAAACATTTTCTAAGTTTTGAACACTAGTGTTTGACACATATAATTAAATACGATGCTTCAGAATATAATGATCAGAATAAAATATGGGCAAGTATTTTAAAAAGTATGTTTAAAAAGTTTGAAAAAGAGAAGGGTTTTATGGCTAAAATTTATTTCTCTTTTAACCGATTTAAAAACAAATCTAAAAAAAATATTTGGAAGTACATTACTATGATAGCTACACTGCTAATTATATGTGTGTGGTGGGTTATAGTTAATAAAAAAACAAGTAATTTATCCCAGTTGAATAAGATTCTTTTTTATAGTTCAATAAGCATTGTGCCAGTTGTAATGGGAATTATTAATATTGTTATCCCTTTTATTAAAAATCAAATGAAAACTGCAATGCCCTTATCGGACATGGTAATAAATAAAATTGAACTACCGGATTATTCAAAAGATTTAGGATATAGAGAAAGCATTAAGGAAGATTTCAAGGATTTATTAGAAGTATGGCTAAAAAAACAAAAGAAATCTGATTTATATGATGAAAGATTAGTAATTTTTGTGGATGAATTAGATAGATGTTCCGAACAAAGTATTGTTGAATTACTTGAATCTTTGCAATTGTTTTTATCTGTAAAACACGTAGTAATTGTTTTAGCAATTAATTTTAATTCGGTTTACTATGCTTTACAAAAGAAAATAGGATATATGGTTGAAAACTCAAAAAATGAAGACAAAGTAAAGCTTTGCATAAATTATCTGGAAAAGTATATAAGTATTCCATTTTATCTAAGATTTGATGGAAACTATGATCAATATATTAGTAGTTTATTAGAAAATAATAAGATAAAAACTAACAATAAAACAGATGATGCAAAAAAAGAAGTTGCTGCTTCAAGCGAGCAAGGCATATTCGAAAATGATGAAAAATATGTTTTTGATATCGAAGAACAAAATACATTTAAGGAAATTTTGAATTATTTAAATAAATTCACTCATGTTACTCCTCGAACGATAAAAAGAATATTAAATATTTTGATTTTATCTAAGCGAATGTGTATGGAAATTAATGAGCAGGCGATTTATTCAGAAAAAATAATATTTAATAATTATATAAGATGGTTCTTGTTTTCATATTTTAGCCCCAAATCATCATTCAATTTACAAAGGTTTTTGAACAATAAGCAATCCTTTTATAATCTTAGATTGATATTAGCATCGTTATTAGAAAAAGATAAACAAAATCTGTATTGTGAGGATGAAACTTCTGCGCAAATATTAGAAAAGTATTTATTGGATATTAAGGTTAATGAAATTCGAATGTTTAGGCAAATATCAGACAGTTTTATACTTGATGAAAAGAAATATATATTTTAACTATTAGAAGTTTGCATTTAAGTCGCCGACGTCCATGCCGGCTTGTCTCTGAAGGCGCGCGACTTTACATAACAATGCGTCTCCGCAGAGGGCTGGCCTAAAAGCCTGCCAGAGTCTTTGTGACTCTTCGAACGGCCAGCCCCACATCGCTTCACCAAGATAGGAGTTATCTAAGGTTCAGCGACGTCGGAGACACGGAACGTTATACGCAATCAAATATAAATAAAGATGTATTAAAGGGGTAGATAGAATGGGAAAAGATAGGATTGAATTAATTATTAAAAGTTTAGCTGAAAGAAATATTGAGGGATTTTTCTTTGAAAGTTTTGAAGAAGCGAAGCTAAAAGTTATGGAAATTATACCTATTAATGATAGTGTTGGTATTGGTAATTCGATTACGCTGAAGAATATGAAAATTAGCAATGAATTAAATGATAGAGGTAACGTTGTATATGATAAGACATTAGCTAAGAGCAAAGAGGATAGTAAAGAACTCAAAAGGAAATCATTGTTGACTGATTGGTATATTACTGGAACAAATGCTATTACATTGGATGGACACTTAGTAAATATAGATCATAGTGGCAACAGGGTAGCTGCAATGCTATATGGTCCTAATAATGTAATAGTCATAATTGGTATTAACAAAATTACAAGTACATTAGATGAAGCAATATATAGAGTGAGAAATATTGCGTCACCTAAAAATGCTAGGAGAGCAGGGTTTAAACCTCCATGTGTAGAGTTGGAGAAGTGTATAGATTGCAAGTCAACTCAAAGAGTATGCAATAGTTTAGTTGTTATAGAGGGTCAAAACGATAAGGGTAGGATGAAGGTATTTATTGTGAATGAGAAAGATGGGTTTTAGTGATGTTTTAAGAATGTGATTAATTGACTGTGCATAACAAAGGCTTAGCAGACATCGGAGGGAAGTTATATGGGGAAATTCCGTCGTCACTAAGCCTTAAAACGTTATAGGTAATGATGATATTGGGGCTGTTTTTTAGGGTCTTGTTTAATAAAGAAAGAAGTGTTTTGAAGATAGCTAATAAATTATATAAATTATTTATGATGTATTTGATGGAAAAGATGAAGAAAGAAAATATACAAAATAAAATTATACTAGATTGTGCAAATGGCAGTAGGTTGATATCAATGATGTTATATTTATGTCTATTTGGGGGGGCGAACTAATTGGGTTTAAAGAAACTAGCATTATTTTGTTTAATTACTATTTTTTGTATATATAGTATTACAGCATGTAATTCAGTTGAGAGTAACGATCACAGTATCAATACAAAAACTGAAGAAACAGAAGAATTAAGAGAAAAATTAATTGGAATGGACTTAGAGCAAATTCAAGAGGGAGAATTGATTAAATATGAAGAAGTTACCGTACTACATTTACCTAAATCACTTCAAAATTATATAGTCTTTTCAATAAAAGAAGAAAAATTAGCTGAGAGAACTAGGGATATTCATGTTAGTTTCGGTGATAGGTTCGAAGGTCTACCTCATAAAGTGGGAATAACAGCCGTGAATGACCTAA
Source organism: Clostridiaceae bacterium (assembly GCA_020832135.1). Taxonomy (GTDB): domain Bacteria; phylum Bacillota; class Clostridia; order Peptostreptococcales; family Natronincolaceae; genus JAFIFG01. Next base: position 9,925 of record JAFIFG010000041.1, on the reverse strand, counting down.
CAATAATTGCATATGAGACTAAAAGTGAACAAAAACGACAAATAGATAAATTTTATTTTAGAGATGAAAATAAAAATGTAATATATCAGAAGATATTTTAAATAGTCGCCATTTAATATTTTTTTATTATACAAAGCATTGTCTGATTAAGACGTCACAGATAAAACATACGAATTCATTCAATTTACACATTAGCAATACTGAAAATTTTTATAAATAAGGAGGATTAAAATAATGCTTAAAAAGTATTTTATGAAGAATGCCTTGATATGGTCAATTATAAATTTTATCTACCTAATCTTTTCAGCTAACTTTCTACAGTATATACGCTTAATAGCAGGAAGAACTTATAATCCAATACCACTATACATAGTTGCAACATTAGTACCGTTTCTATTTGGAGTGCTACTTAGACTTCCTATACTAATTGAACGATGGGAAGCAGAAAAACAATTTAACTGGATTAAGTTTCTAAATCAAGGACTACTTGCATTAATTTTAACATTATCAGCTTCTCCTATATTCTATATTATAAATTTACCACTGTTTAGACTTTATTCATTAGTAGGAGGTCAAGAAATCATCCTATATTTATCAGCAGCTTGGCTAGGGGTATGTTTAACAGATTGTATAAAAGCTACTAAGAAGGACTTTACCAATTTAATACAATATAAATAGACAATATTCTAGGTGGATTTTAATTAGATAGTTTGCTATGCCACACTTTCTTTTTTAAAAAGAAAGATTATGGAGGTAAAAAGCGTCATCACTACCTATAACAATACATTTGCATAAAGGTGCTAGAAGCACGTGTCAAGGGAAAGGTCAAGCACCACATCCCTTCACTGGGAGCAAAGCTCCCCCAAGGGGTGAGGTCAGGTGGGTACGGTTCAGGGACGTTGCAAATGCTAGACCGTTATAGGCAATGATGATATCGGGGCTGTTTTTTAGGGTCTTGTTTAATAAAGAAAGCAGTGTCTTGAAGATAGATAATAGATTATACAAATTAAATATGACGTATGTGATTTTAAATATGCAACAAAGTAAGTTATTAAATTTGTAGGGAATGCCCCTTTTGGCATTCCACTCATCTTGAGAGGAGAAAAAAATAATGGTTACTTTAAAAGAAAAAATAATTTCTATTGGAGGTTATTTATTGGCACTTTTTTTCCCAATTCCCCTACTCAACATTATAGCTGTACAGGTTTATTGGATGAATTTTCGGGCTAAATCAAAATTTGTAGACCACCATCTTAAACAAAACATTAACTTTCTCATTACTTATCAGATATATATGCTATCAATTTTTACTTTTTTATTTTTGCTAGATAAAATGCCTATATCAATTGTACCTGGTATAGTGAGTATTGCATCTGTTCTTTTGGGCTTCGGTTCTTTGGGAGTTTTGTTACTACTTTTTCTTTTAATATATCCTATCTATATTGTTGCAATTATAGCAACTTTAGCAGGGAAATATTTTAAATTTCCATTGACGATTAAGTTTAGGACATAAAGTATACTATATTTCAAATACGCACTTTCTTTTAAATGTCATGGATTATAGAAGTAAAAAGCGTCATCACTACCTATAACAATACATTTGCATAAAGGTGCTAGAAGTATGTATCAAGGGAAAAGTCAGAGCACCACATCCCTTCACCGGGAGCGAAGCTCCACCAAGGAGCAAGGTCAGGTGGGGCCGACTCAGGGACGTTGCAAATGCGAAACGTTATATGAAATAGACACCTGTGCTTTAGATTTAGCATAGTTAGATTAATAAATAAATAGAGAATATGTGGAATTTATTGATGGAGGAGTATTGTAATGGTTGAAATTGAGCACTTATCAAATCACAAAGAACATATTGATACGATTTCCAAGTGGCTGTACAAAGAATGGGGAACTAATGATAATATCAAATTTTTTAAGAGTATATTGAATCACAGTTTAATTAAGACAAACTTACCCCAAACCTTTATAGCATTAGATGATGGAAAACCAGTAGGAACCATTGGGTTATGGAGATGTGACATGGTTAGTAGACAAGATTTATTTCCTTGGTTATCAGCATTATATGTTATACCTACTTATAGAAATAAAGGCATAGGAAAACAATTACAATCTTATTTGCTAAGTTATACAAAGCATATTGGGTATGAAGAAATATATTTATATACAGATTTAGAGAATTATTATGAGAAAATAGGGTGGGAATATGTAGATAGAGGGATAACATATTCTGGTATATATGATAAAATATATAAAAAAAACTTAAAGGATTAATTACTAGTTAAGCAAAGGCTTACAAGGACTACTTCATATAACAGAGGCTTAGCAGACATTGGAAGGAAGGTTTTAGGGAAGCTCCGACGTCGCTAAGCCTCAGAACGTTATATTCCATCCCTAGCATAATGTTATTGTGGTAGTTGAAAGTAAGGGCAAGAAAGAGAAAAAAATCTTTGTTTAATTAGTTGATACAAAACATGCAACAACGATAAGTGTATTCCACTATGTATTAGTAGAAAAAGGGGAAGTAAAGATTATTTATACGAGCTAGGAGGGTTGCTATGAGAAGATTTCCAGGATTAGGTGACTGGACTAGGAATAAAGAGGCAGCTAAATTAATTTTAAAAGACAGACTAGGGAGAAGCAATAAAAAAAGAAACACCATTTGGAAGAAAAAATATTTACAATAGTATTGATTGTTTTTATAGGAGTAAGTCTTTTGTATTTTTTGATAGATTTAATTAATTAGGATATAATGAAAAGCCTTTTATGAGTTTATGGCGAAAAATATAGATAATATATAAATTAGAGTTGAAATGAATTGATTGTTTAGGAAAAATTGATCTAAATTACACTTAGGATATTACACATCATCTTTTATACATCATAAAAAGCAATTAATTAGTGCAAGTAGAAGCTTAGAGCCAACGGGACAGCATATAACATAGATTTGTACCTGGGTAATAAAAATACTGCAGGACGCCGCTAAGCCTAGAAACGTTAGATCACATATTTTTTTTCTGTAAAGCGGTATATAGTAGATTGGGCTATGTGTAGCTGTTAGTGGGTGAAAGATAATATGTGACTTAAAAACTTGAAAATAATTAGATTTGTTAAAGGAGAGATATATTGAATAAGCTACGAAAAGTAAAAGAGTATGCATATAATAAATTGATTACGGAAATAACCGCTCATGATTTTTCACATTCTTTAAGAGTAATGAAAATAGCAAATTATATTGGTAAAAGGTCAACTAATGATGTAGATTTAGAAATTATAAATGTAGCTGGATTAACTCACGATATAATTGATAAAAAAGTAGCGCCAAACGTAGATGAAGCAATAAGGAATTTATCAGAAGAATTATTAATTATTGGCTATACAAACAGTCAGGTAGAACATGCACTAGATATTATACAGAATATGTCTTATTCAAGTGGGAAAACACCAAAGACTTTAGAAGGTAAGATTGTTCAAGATGCCGATAGATTGGAAGCAATTGGAGCTATAGCAATAGCCAGGACTTTTGCATATGGGGGTAAATTAAATAGACACATATATGAAGTAGGAGACGAGAATTGTGGTATTGCTCACTTTTATGACAAACTTCTATTACTTAAGGATAGGATGCATACAGACATTGGAAAAGAGATAGCTTTATCAAGACACAAATTTATGAAAGAGTATTTAATACAATTTTATAAAGAATGGAATTTAGAAGATTTAGAATAAGAAAATAATCTGGTATCGATCAAGAAAATACATCATCTAACAGGTTGTTGCCAACATTCATAGCCTCACGGTTTTCTAAGTCGGAAGTGCCTGTGCTATAAACGTCTGCAACAACGAAAACGTTATCTACCATCCTAAGTGCAATATCTTGACCATAGTTGGATGGAGTTTGATATAAGGAATAAAAAGGAAAAAATTATGATGCCTATCGATTAAAAGTGTGTATTATATACTGTTTTGAGGCTTAGAAAGGGTGAATGTTTTTGAAAAAAATAATTTTAGTTGTTATAGTTGCTCTTATTGGGGTGGGAGCATTTGTTTATAATCAAAGCCAATATGTAACTTATGAGGAAGTTGTTTCTAGATTAATTGCTAATGAAACAATAGAAAAAGTTCATATTAAAAGCACTCGTACAGATTGTGAATTTCAAACAAAAGATAAAGAGGTAATAGATAAAATATTAATAGAGCCGTCAAGTATGAAATTAAAGAAGAGCAACACTATTCCAAGTATTGATTATTTTATCTATATATATACTACAAATAGCGATAGACATATATACGATATTGCTTTAGGTAAGGATAAAGTGCATATATGGGATAATTATTATGAAATACTGGGGGATAATGAGCTTTATGAGTTAATTGAGAGTATTGATTTAGAGTGAAAGTATTTAATACATATTTATTCTGAAATGTTTAATTAGCGAACAAAAGCAATTGGTTAGCGCCACATCCCTTTACCGGGAGCGAAGCTCCGCCAAGGGGTAGGGGTAGGTGGGTCTGGTTAAGGGATGTCGCAAACACGAGACCGTTATCTGTCATCCTAAGTATAATGTCTTAATCATAGTTGGGTGGAGTTTGATATAAGGAATAAAAAGGAAAAAATTCATGTTGTGTATCCGATCTAAAGTATGTAAGTTCAGTTAAGGTCTTATTTATGGAGGAAAATTTAATGGTTGAAAAACTGAAAGGCATATATGCAAAGTATCGTATAGGGGTTAACCTTGGACTAATATGGCTAGTTCTTGTTATTTCAGTAGTTGGTTATTCATGGTACACTACTCATAAGGTTGAAATAGTGAAGGATGGTATTATGTATCAAGCAGCAAACAACGAAATAGCAATCCCAATTGTTGTAGGAATACAGGGTAAATATTTTACAACATTGGGAGGAAAACCTAAGAGATTTGAGGGTCAGATAATAGTTGATGATGATATTTTCCCATACACAATACACTTTCATAGCAATATGGGTGTATTATTAACTACATATGGGAGCACTTACGGAGATTTACATGTTAGTGATGAATTTGATAGCTTTACTATCACAATCTCAAAACTCAGAGAAGATGCAAGAAGTAAAGGATGGAGTAGCAGTAATGGTTGGATAATATCGGCACCAGCAGGTAATCGAAAGGAAGCTGTAAATCTATCTAATAAGTTATTATCAAAATACTATAGATACATTGAAATCAAATAGAAAAAAACTTTCAATCAGCATACCAACATAGGAGAAGGCTTTATTGAAAAGTTACTTATGCTCCACTACCTTTTCCCTTCACCGGGAGCGAAGCTCCGCCAAGGGGCAAGGTCAAGTGGGTCCGGTTCAGAGACGTCGCAAACACGAGACCGTTATATGACAGAATAATTCAAGGTGTTTTTTTATCCTACTATAAACTTTTTAAAAGCTGGAGGAAAAGATGAAAAAAGATATTATAAAAATAATACTCCTTATAACAATTGTTCCATTATTTCTAATACCATTTGTTTATTATAGTATTTTAGTAGTTAGCTCAATATATAGACCTATATTTGGTAATATCCCTGAGTGGTTATTTAAAATAAGTTTTGTTGATGATATTACTATTCAAGATTTTATTGGGCAGTACTTTGTTATAGTTGGAATTGAAGTAACTGGGTTTCTTAGCTATGCAATTTATAAACTATCAACTGTATCTCTTGAAAAAAAGGAAAAGGAAATGCAAGTTAAGTTTATAATTTCACTTAAAGAAGTGCTTGAAGAAATTGAGGGGAATTATAATATTTATGTAGGTAAAGGGTTTCCAAACGGTGATAAATATAATTTCTATCAGTACTTGGAAGTATACAATGAGTTAAAACAATGGGGATATAATGATAGAAAATTCAAATTGTCAAAGTGGAATAAAGAGAATATTGAACTTATTTATCAAAGAGGAGGATATTTTGGAGTGAAAATTGATAATGCATATAGTAAACTTAAACATATCAATGAGAATAAAAATATTTTAAATTTAAAAAAATTACAGTTTATTGATTTTAGGGATGAAATTATAACATTAATAACAGATATTAGAAATTATATCGGAAATGTAGAAAATAATAAATACAAGTTAGAACTTGAGCGGCTTGATTGAGAGTTTGACTTTATTCCATCAGTTAACAATGTTTTTGACACAAGGGTGCTGGCAGCACGTTAGAGGGGAAAGGGCAAAGCACCACATCTCTTCACCGGGAACGAAGTTCCGCCAAGACGGTCTATCTTTAAGATCTGGCTCAGAGACGTCGCAAACACGTGACCGTTATACGTAATACCCTATATAGTTTATGTTAAATTTATATAGATTTGAACAGCTATTTTTAAGAAAAAATTTTGATTAATTTTGTTTTAACAAACAGTATTGGAGGGTTATATTATGTTTATACTGACAAAAGAATTTTGCTCGTCATATGGAAAGATAAAATATGATATTCAGGGGGAAGGACCACCTATAATTCTTGTACATGGAACTCCTTGGTCATCCTTTAATTGGCGACATATCATTCCTTCGCTTAGTCAATGGTTTACTGTATTCTTTTACGACCTTTTAGGTTATGGACAGTCTGAAAAAACTGAAGGGAAAGATGTTTCACTTGGTACTCAAAGTAAGATTTTTTCAGAACTTCTTAATCATTGGGGACTCAAAACTCCTATTGTGGTCGGTCATGACTTTGGTGGAACAACTACTTTGCGTACCTACCTATTAGAGAAACGAGATTTTGAGAAAATTATACTAATTGATCCAGTTGCAATTGCACCTTGGGGATCTTCTTTTTTCTCCCATGTAAAAAAATACGAAAAAGCTTTTCAAGGAATTCCTGGTTATATACATGAGGCTATGGTTTCTGCTTATATTCAAGGAGCAACCTATAAATCTATGGATAAAGAAACCCTAAAGGGAACAATTAATCCATGGATTGGCTCAACTGGTCAGAGCGCGTTTTATCGTCAAATTGTGCAAGCAAGTGAAAGGTATACAGATGATATTGAGCCTCTTTACAGTAAAATAAACCATCCAGTATTAATTGTATGGGGAGAACAAGACAATTGGATCCCAATTGAAAGGGGTCACAAATTGCATAAACAAATTGATACATCTGAATTTGTGTCAATACCTAATGCAGGACATTTAGTTCAGGAAGATGCACCGACTATACTTCTATCATATATATTAAAATTTTTGAGAGATAAATAGCCATTAATGAAATACTTAAACTTTTTCTTATTAACTGCAAAACATTATACTGCTTAGCCGATAGTCAATAATATGTGATTTTTTGGTGCATATAACTTTTAGACCGGGTACTACGTATAACAAGACAATTCACGGCTCCGGCTTGCGCCTCCGTCCTAACTTGACGGGTGTCATGATTTTTGCAAGGGGAAAAAGCTTTGGGGTCAAAAATCGCACCAACCGCCAAGTTCGCAAATCCTGAGAACGTTAGTTGAAATCACAATATCGGGGCAAGACGTTGGGGTCAATTAGTTTGTTTGGTGCTGCTAAACATTAGATGGGAAAGGATAAATTTTTATGTTTGATTTAAGTAGAGCTTTGGCTCAAGTAGGATCTGTGACTTTAATTACTTATGTGATACATTTTATTACAAAAAAATAATATTGAATAAATTTAAGAGGAGGCTAGTATGAGAATTGATAAAGATAAAGTACTATTATTTCTAATTTCGATCTTGATCCTTTTATTAGTACTTTTTCATATTCCTAAAAATATAAACAGATCCTTTAGTGCTTGTCTCTATTTAAATGATAGCAATAATACTATTAATACCGATATTACTTTAGATTTGAGTATACACAGACAATTAATGAATGAAAATGCTGTAAAAGGTACAATTACAATAAACAGTATGGAATATAGAGTAAACTATCAAGGGTATAAAAATCAATCAAAAGGAAGACAATCAAAATTTAACAGAGAAAGTTACCACCTAATTGGATTTTCAATTAATGAAAAAGATACTAATCCAATTCACCTTAAAGCATCAAGAGATTTTAGCTATATCTGGGGTAATTATAAGCATGAGCAGTTAACTAAAGGCAAACAGATGTTAATATCAGCTCCAGCTAATAATATTACCGAAGCCCTTGAGATAGCTAATAAAATGTTTTTTTATGATATATAATCTTTTTAAGGCATACTAGATGATTTAGTTGGCACAAGTGAGAATGTGTCATTATTACTTATATGAGCAAGGTAGGGGAATTAACCAATAAGTTCTCAGTAGGGGGGATAGCTTTGGAGAAGATACTAAAGGGAAAGTATCTTACCACATCAATTATTGTCATAGGAATTGCATTGAGTTCCATATATTTAGTATATTTTTATTCACAACCATCAGGAGTGAGAATTGCTTCTGTATCTGGTGTATTTCCATTACAGGATGATACTCTAGAAATTTCTATATTCTATAGGAAAGATCATCCATGGGAAAAAGATTTTAGCCAAAGAAGTAGAAAGGAAGGGTTAAAGTTAAAACTTATTTATGGTAATGGGAATGAAGAAATTTTCCCAATTACAAGATTGCAAAAACCTCATTATTGGAATAAGTGGCACCCAGTGAGTTTGTATGAAAAGAAAGTTAAAATTAACAGTGAAAAAAATACCGTTTTACACGAAATAGTATTAAAAGATGAAAATAATAAAATTATAGACAAAACTTCAACTAACCTTATTTTATCTAACTTTGAAGCAAATTATGAAGATACAGCAATACATTTTGCTTCTTATGAGCTTGATGGGAACATAGATATATCACTATCTAACAGAACAACAGAATATATAAGGGTAGAGGAAATTATAAATGGTTACTTAGACAAAAATAATATGGAGAGATGGAAGTACATCAAACTTACTAGACAAGTTGATGGTAGATACAGTCAAAGAGACAGGGAATGCGCAGATGTATATAATCTCACTTTCCCATTATCATTAGAACCTGATACTAAGTATATTTTGTTTAAGGAGCTAACCCCTAAGGAATTGATACAATTAAAACAAGAAAGAGCATATTTTTATACTATTGTAAAGGCAGAGAAGAAAGTAATAATACCTTCTGGGTGGAGCATTGATGAACCTAAACTAGTACCTGAGAGATAATCGGTTGAATAATATTGTTAAATAAATCTTAATAACACATTATCTTTTTTTAGCCAGTGCGACAAGAAGTCGCTAGATAGTAGTGTTTCTACAGAAACTATGTTAGTTACTAAACATATCCTTGCTCGAAACTGCATTCTGAGTAATCGGATTGTAGGTTGCATGAGAGTTAAATACCTAATGTAGCTGCTTTACGTAGGAGTAATACAGGGTTAAGGGAAGGATGGGAGAGTATAAGCGAAAGCTGAACCTTTGTAATCTTCGTTAATAGAGATAAGCGTACTACGTAGTATTAAGCTTAACATGGATAGGAAAGATTGTATCGACTTCCAATCGTGCAGTAACCCATATATCCATCGGAGTAAAGAAGGATACTTACCTATCCGAATCTACTACTAGTGGAACTTGGTAAGCCCTTTGTGTTCCTCCATAGAGGTAGGGTAATCGTAAGAAAACTACAATACCAGAGGGTAAGGGATTGTGGAGAAAGCGAATGTCAACAGGACGAAAGTCCAGGGGAATCCATAACCCGTTGGATAGGATTTCATAATCCACTCGAAAGAGGGCAGACTTCCACAAGGTCATCAACACGGAAGAAAACGGACAGAAGTTTTTTTAAAAGGAGAAGCATGATGTTAGAATTTAATTAGGATAAGTTAAAGTGAGTTTTTTCATGTCAGATGTTATAATATAAAAACAGAAGACAAAAAGGAGAAAAAACTTATGGGAAAAAAATTCAAGCAATATGATGCACAGTTTAAACAAGATGC
>JAFIFG010000039.1 GCA_020832135.1 Clostridiaceae bacterium | reverse complement strand
TCTGGTTTAGATTCTTCTCTATATCTTCTGGCTTTTTCAGGATCTATTGCCAACTGGAACATCTTCTCCCAATCTAATTGCTTCCTTGCTTCACTCATTTTATAATCCCATTCTTTAGCTCCTGCAATATTTTTTGCAATATCTCCTGCATGGGCAGCAATCTTAGAGGCTATAATTCCTTCCTTCATATCATCAAGGTTAGGAAGTCTTAAGTGCTCTGCAGGAGTAACATAGCATAGAAAGTCAGCACCATGACTAGCTGCTACAGCCCCGCCGATAGCACTAGTAATATGATCGTAACCCGGTGCCACATCCGTTACGATTGGTCCTAATACATAAAAAGGTGCACCATGACAAAGCTTTTTCTCAATCATCATATTGGCAGCAATCTCATTTAAGGCCATATGTCCAGGTCCCTCTATAATGACTTGAACATTTCTTTCCCAAGCTTTTAGAGTTAACTCACCTAAGATCATGAGTTCTTTTATTTGACTAGCGTCTGTAGCATCGTGAATACTCCCAGGTCTACAGGCATCTCCAAGACTTAAGGTTAGATCATACTCCTCACATATGTCTAATAGTGCATCATAATGCTCAAAGAAGGGGTTTTCTTTATTATTTAATTCCATCCAAGCGTATAATAGAGAACCACCTCTAGAAACGATATTTGTAAGTCTTTTATTTCTTTTAAAAACCTCTGCTGTCTCTCGGTTGATTCCAGCATGGATGGTTACAAAGTCTACTCCATCCTTAGCATGCTTTTCTACTACATCTAAAAATTCCTGAGAAGTAATTTCACTGAGTTCTTTATCATAAAACCCTACAGCATCGTAAATAGGCACGGTACCAATCATGGCAGGAGACGTGGCTACTAGTTTTTGTCTAAACTCCTCCGTCTTTCCAAAAGAACTTAAATCCATAATAGCCTCTGCCTTCATGTCAAGGGCAGTTCTTACCTTTTCAAACTCCACATCAATATTAGGACAATCCTTAGATATTCCTAAATTGACATTTATTTTAGTTCTTAGGCCTTCTCCAACTCCCTCAGGATCTAAAGAAGTATGGTTTTTATTGGCAGGGATAACTACTTGCCCCTTTGCTATAAGCTTTCTTAGAAGCTCTACATCCATGTTTTCTTTTTTTCCTACAATCTCCATTTCCTCTGTAATAATTCCTTTTTTAGCAGCATCCATTTGAGTTGTGTAATTCATAGATATTAATCCCCTTTACATTAATTTTTTAGTCTCTTTCAATTATACATTTATTTCTAAGCATTAAAAAAACAGCTTCTTAGAAGGAAGCTGCTTTAAATGCAAATGCACAAGATTTATATTGAAAACAAAATTTACAATATAAATGGCCTTATGTTCAAATATCTAGCTTCCCTACGGTAGTACTAACTACATCAGGTTTAGAGAGTTAGGATTTCTCCTTCTCAGCCCTAAAGGGCACCCCTAGCAAATTATTAAGTTAACTTCATTGTAATTAACTTTATTTACTTTGTAAAGCATTATATGTGAAAATAAATAATTTTTGCCATTTATTCCACCATAATTTTAATAATAAAAAGAAAAACAATAATATACATAATAGGAGAAACATCTTTTCTTTTACCACTTAATAACTTTAATAACACATAACTCATCATCCCTAGTATAATACCCTCAGAGATACTATAGGTTAAAGGCATCATGATAATCGTTAGAAATGCAGGGATAGCTTCTGTATAATCATCAAAATTAATTTCTTTAATTGGGGACATCATAAACAGTCCAACTAAGATTAGAACAGGTGCTGTGGCTGCTGAAGGAATCATAATAAATAATGGTGATAAGAACAATGCTACTATAAACATGAAGGCTGTTGATAAAGCGGTTAAACCCGTTCTACCACCCTCCGCTACACCTGCGGCACTTTCAACAAAGGTTGTTACAGTACTTGTGCCAAATATTGCTCCTACAGTAGTTCCAACAGCATCGGCAAACAAAGCTTCCTTCGCCTTAGGCACATTACCGTCTTCATCTAACATATCTGCCTTCGTGGCAACACCTACTAAAGCTCCAACTGTATTAAACATGTCCACAAATAAAAAGATAAATAGTACAATTAAAATTTCTAATGAAAAAATAGAAGAAAAATCAAATTGAAATAAAATAGGTTTTATTGATGGAGGTGCACTTATTAATGTTAGCCCCTGAGGCAATTGTGTAACCCCCATAGGAATACCTATAAAGGTAGTAATTAATATGCCTAATAGTAGAGCACCTTTAACCTTTTTAGTAACCAAAAGTCCTGTAACAATTAATCCTATTAGGGCTAAAAGTCCTGAACCTGAAGCAAGTTCACCTATAGCTACGGGCACACCATCAAGTATGCCATCACCTACATGAAACATTCCCGTCACTACTATGCCAGAATTATAAAGACCTAAGAAAGCTATAAATAAACCGATACCAACCGACATAGCTTTTTTTACCGTTAATGGTATCGCATTAATAATTGCCTCGCGAACATTTAAAAAAGTAAGCATAAGAAAGAGCATACCTTGTAAGAATACTACTGTCAAGGCTGTTTGCCATGAATGGCCCATCGACAAAACCACAGTAAAAGCAAAAAATGCATTAGGTCCCATACCAGGAGCTAGGGCATAAGGGAGATTAGCATAAAAAGCCATAACTAAAGTAGCAACAATAGCAGATAGAGCAGTTGCTGTAAATAGTGCTCCTAAATCCATGCCAGTAGCAGATAAAATACTGGGATTAACAACAAGAATATAGGCCATGGTCATAAAGGTTGTTATACCGGCGGTAATTTCTGTTTTAACATTTGTTCCATGTTCTTTTAATTTAAATACTTTTTCTAAAGGGGATACATAATGATTTGTTTTAGTGGTTTCCATAAAATTGCCCTCCTTGAGATGAATAGACTTGAATTTAAATTTAATATGCTTTACAATACAAGTTATATTTGTATGTAAAACAACAAATTTTAAATATAAGTCTATAGTTAGACAATTTACGGTTGACTAGTAGAGACTTCGTGACCCTATTACACGAATTATATTAGACTTAATTATTTGTTTGTTCGACTTTATAATGATAATATACATAGTAGTATAAGTCAAGAGATTCGTCGAACTTTTTTGTTAAAACCAAAGATAGAAATCAGGATAACACGAACAAATCAATTAAAATAAATATTTAACATTCGGTTGAACTTCTTGGTTTATAGAGAAACTAAAAAAAGTGTATTATAGATACTACAATTTAAAAATGATATAATATGTTTTTGGGGTGATAAAATGGACAATATTTCAGGAAAAGGTTGTGAACAACTGATTCCCTTTAGTGAAAGAAAATCTTGTGAAGAAATAGAAAGAAGTATTATAACCAAATATAGAAAAACTATATGGAAGAATTTTATTAAATCTATAAGAGAATTTGACCTAGTAGAAGCAGGGGATAAGGTTGCCGTAGCCATAAGTGGAGGTAAGGATAGCTTATTAATGGCGAAGTTATTTCAAGAATTGAAACGTCACAAAAAAGTTGAATTTGATGTTGAATTTATAGCCATGGATCCTGGGTATCATAAAAGCATAAGGGAATTATTGATGGATAATTGCAATCATCTTAATATTCCAATCCATATTTTTGATTCTGAAATCTTTAAAATTGCAGATAAGATAGCGAAAGATTATCCCTGCTATATGTGTGCAAAAATGCGTAGAGGTGCATTGTATAATAAAGCACAAGAACTTGGTTGTAATAAACTTGCTCTAGGCCATCATTATAACGATGTAATAGAAACTACTTTATTAAATTTATTATATACTGGCAATTTTAGTACCATGCTTCCGAAGCTAAAATCCAGTAATTTTGCAGGGCTAGAATTAATACGACCGCTTTATCATATAGAAGAGTCCTCTATTATTGGCTTTACTGAAAGCAATGGAATTTGGCCATTGAATTGTGCCTGCATGGTGGCAGCGAAAAAAACTGGAACGAAAAGACATGAAATGAAAGACTTAATAATGAATTTAAAAGAAAATATTAAAAATGTAGACAAATCTATTTTCCGTGCTACACAAAATGTAAATATGGACGGAATATTAGGTTGGAAAAAAGAAGGAGAGAGTTATTCTTATTTAGACTTTTATGATGAAGAGGAATAGGGAATACTATATTTTATTGATCTAAAAAGACTGTAGACTTTATACAGTCTTTTTAAATTTAAACTAGTATAAAATTAGGCTAGATTCACAGGAAGTCTTTGATTTTACTAAAGTGCAATAGAATTTTATATAATATACGGGAGAAAATACTAATCACATTAAAAATGGTAACATTTTCTTAAAGCTGATATAATATTTTTAAAGGATACAAAAATATATTTGGAGATGATAAGAGTGAAAAAATGTTCTGTGTGTAATGAAAATATGGCTATTGCCTTTGTAACGAAGTTTGAAAATGGAAAATCTCAAATGAAGGGATTATGTATAGAGTGTGCAAAAAAAATGGGTATTCCTATTGTCGACCAGCTTAAACAACAGACAGGAATGACGGAAGAAGAAATACAAAGTTTGACTGAGGAATTAAAGGGACCATCTGAAGAAGATTTGGAGGATTCGGAGGATTTAGATGAAAACTCACTATTGAATATGTTCAACAGCTCTTTTTCTTCTATAGATGGTAGTAAAAACATACATAATGAAGGTAATGGTAAAGAAAATGATATTAAAGAAGAGAGTGAAGAAGACAAAAAAAGTAACAGTAAAAAGAAGAAAACAAAAAAGAAAAAACATTTAGATACCTATGGAACAAATTTAACTGAACATGCTAAAAGTGGTAAAGTAGATAAAATTATCGGTAGGCATAGAGAAATTGACAGAGCAGTGCAAATTTTAAACCGAAGAAATAAAAACAACCCCATTCTAATAGGTGAACCAGGGGTTGGAAAAACAGCTATAGCAGAAGGGCTAGCAGTTAGAATTATTGAAAAACAAGTGCCAGCTAAACTATTTAATACGGAGATTTATCTTTTGGACTTAACAGCTATTGTAGCGGGCACTCAGTTTAGAGGACAATTTGAAGGTCGTATGAAATCCATCATAAAAGAAGCACAGGAATATGGAAATGTAATTTTAGTAATAGATGAAGTTCATAATATAATGGGAGCAGGAGAAGTTCATGGAGGAGTAATGAATGCTGCTAATATTTTAAAACCAGCCCTTGCTAGAGGGGAAATTCAGGTTATTGGTGCTACCACCATTGAGGAATATAGGAAACATATCGAAAAGGATGCAGCTTTAGAAAGAAGGTTTCAGCCTATCTTGGTGGAAGAACCTACAATAGAAGATACAATAGAAATTTTAAGAGGCATCAAAGACTACTACCAGGATTATCATAAAGTCAATATAACTGATGAAGTAATAGAGGCTGCAGTAAAATTATCAGAAAGATATATTACAGATAGATACTTACCAGATAAAGCAATAGATGTGATCGATGAAGCTGGGTCTAGAGCTAATTTAAAAAATCAAGGCTTAGTAGAGTTAGAAGCATTGAAAGAAGAATTAAGCAGTATTCAAGAAAAGAAAGACTTGGCTGCTATAGAAAATGATTATGAAAAAGCTGCTGAATATAAGATGAAGGAATGCAAGGTTTTAGAGAAAATCAAGAAAAATGAAGAAAAAACAAAGGATGTACAAATAACTATAGAAGATATTGCTTTTGTTATTGAAACATGGACAAAAATTCCTGTTCAGAAAATTACTGAAAGGGAAGCTCATAAGTTATTAACATTAGAGGAAAAGCTACATGAGAGGGTAGTAGGACAAAATGAAGCTATTGAGAGTTTATCAAGAACTATAAGACGTAATAGATCAGGCTTTAGAAAAAGAAAGAAACCCTCTTCTTTTATATTTGTTGGACCTACAGGAGTGGGAAAAACAGAAGTGGTTAGAAGTTTAGCTCTTGAGCTTTTCGGCAGTGAAGAAGCGATGGTACGTTTAGATATGTCGGAGTTCATGGAAAAACATACTGCATCTAAATTAATTGGTGCACCTCCAGGATATGTGGGTTACGACCAAGGAGGACAATTGACTGAAAAAGTTAAAAGAAAGCCCTATTCTGTTATCTTATTAGATGAGATTGAAAAGGCACATCCGGATGTTTTTAATATGTTATTACAAATATTAGAAGATGGCAGGTTAACCGATAGTCAAGGTCGTACTGTTTTCTTTGAAAATACAGTAATCATTATGACCTCTAATGCCGGTAGTCATTTAAAGTCCAAAGGCATAGGTTTCGGAAAAGATGGAGAAAAGGATTTAGAAAAACAAGTGAGAGAAGTATTAAAGGAAATCTTCAGACCTGAATTTTTAAATAGAGTAGACGATATTGTAGTATTTAAAGAACTAACAAAAACAGAACTACGTAGTATTGTAGATCTCATGTTAAAAGAAGTGATTGGAGAAGTTGAGGAAAAAGGTATGACCATTAAAATAGCTGATAAAGTAAAGGACTTTATTCTAGAAAAAGGATATGACAAAAAATATGGAGCACGACCTTTAAGAAGGACGATTCAAAGATATATAGAAGATGAAATAGCCGAATACTATCTTAAAAGTGAATTGAAGGAAGGAAGTCATATTGAGGTAAGGTTGGATGGAGAAAATTTAAAGTTTCTTTAAAGTAGAAAAAAGCTTGCTGAGTAATAATTATTTACCAACAAGCTTTTTTAGATTATATTTCGTTTGTAATAATTTACTTTACTTTAACAATCCAGCCTTCAGGTGCTTTTATATCACCAAATTGAATGCCACAAAGAGTTTCATAAAGTTTTTTAGTGACAGGACCAACCTCTGTTTCACTATGGAAAACATGAAGGTTGCCTTTGTTCTCGATTCCACCGATTGGAGTTATAACAGCTGCAGTACCACAAGCACCTGCTTCTTTAAATTCACTTAAGTTGTCTACAAGAACATCTCTTTCTTCAACTTCTAATCCTAAATATTCTTTAGCTACATGCATTAAAGAGTATTTAGTTATACTTGGAAGAATGGATGGTGACTTTGGTGTCACAAATTTATCATCTTTTGTAATACCAAAGAAGTTAGCTGCACCAACTTCTTCTATCTTAGTATGAGTTGCAGGATCAAGATAAATACAGTCAGCAAAACCTTTTTCTACAGCTAATCTATGTGGGTAAAGGCTTCCAGCATAGTTTCCTCCAACCTTAGCTGCTCCTGTTCCATATGGGGCTGCTCTGTCATAGTCTGAAATCATAAAGTTGACTGGTGACATACCACCTTTAAAGTAAGCACCTACTGGCACACAAAAGATAGAGAATATATATTCTGGTGCAGGTTTTACCCCAACGTTATCTCCAACTCCTATAACGAAAGGTCTTAAGTAAAGAGTAGCTCCTGATCCGTAAGGTGGAACATAAGCTTCATTTGCTTTTACTACTTGAATACATGCATCTATAAACTTTTCTACAGGTATCTCTGGCATAAGAATACGTTTGCAACTATTGTTCATACGTTTAGCATTTTCATCAGGTCTAAATAATTGTATATCGCCATCTTTTGTACGGTATGCCTTAAGACCCTCAAAACATTGTTGTCCATAGTGAAGGGCTGTTGAAGCTTCGCTGATGCTAAGTTTATTGTCTTCAACCAAATTTCCTTCGTCCCATTGACCATCTTTCCATTTTGATACATAACGAAGGTCTGTTTTGATGTAGTTAAAACTTAAATTATTCCAATCGATATTCACAGATTTACTCATGAAATCCCTCCATTAAATTTAATTTTTGTATAAAAGTAAATTTATACAAGTATTTCCTATAATAGTATAACATATTTTTGCTAATTTCTTTATACCTTTTAAAAAAATTTCATAAAATATAACTATCCTTAAAATAAAGACTTAGATAAAGCCTCGTTTAATCATCTAAATCCTTGCAAAGATATAGACATGAGCTCCTTGGTTAAGTAAATAATGATCGTATAGGTATTTTGCTTATTTGAAATTAGTTTATACAAAATAAAAAGGGTGGTTTTTGTATTTTATAATTAACATAAATTTATAATTTTAAAATACTATAAATAATAGTCTGACCAGTGTGAATGTATGCAAAGACTATGGGTATTATAAATATGATTAAAAATATAGAGTTTGCTATTTTTAAAAATCAAATAGGGAGTGATGGAATGGAAGCGACATTGGAAGAAAAAAGAGTGTTGACGGGTAATGAAGCAATATCAAGAGGTTTCTATGAAGCTGGTGGGACAGTAGCTGCCAGTTATCCTGGTTCTCCTACTGTGGAGATCCTTGAAAAATTAAAGGAGTATGATGAAGTATATTCTGAATTCTCTACTAATGAAAAGGTGGCTTTAGAGGTAGCTATTGGAGGCTCCTTTTATGGAGCTCGATCAATGGCATCCATGAAACATGTAGGTTTGAATATCGCCAGTGACCCACTTATGACATTTACCCAAACACCGATTAATGGTGGTTTTGTACTTGTATCAGGAGATGACCCAGGATTAGCTAGCTCTCAAAATGAACAGGACAACAGAATATTTGGCAAGTTTGCCAACATGGGTATTTTAGACCCTTCCGATGGTCAAGAGGCTAAAGACTTTACCAAAAATGCCTTGGAAATTAGTGAAGAGTTTTCTGTACCTATGATGCTTAGAATAACCAGTAGACTCTGTCATAGTAGAAGTGTTGTGGAAATAGGAGAAAGACAAGAAATAAAACCCAAGGGAATTAATGAAGAACGTGAAAAGTTTTGTATGATCCCTCCTGGTTCAAGAAAAGCACAATTTTTTATGAAGGAAAGGTTACAAAAACTTGAAGAGTATGCTTACGATACAGAGCTGAACAAATTAGAGATAAAAGAAGGAACAGATACCTTAGTTATTACATCGGGTTTGGTATATTACAACCTGAAGGAACTAAACCCTGATGTAAGTATATGGAAGCTAGGTCTTATATATCCTATTTCAGAAAAAAAAGCAAAAGAGATAACCAGGAAATTTAAAAAAGTTATTATTTTAGAAGAAATGCAACCATTTATTGAAAATGAGCTTACATTAATGGGGATTTCATGTGAAGGGAAAAAATACTTTGATTTTACAGGAGAACTAGATATCAAAAATATATATGAAGGATTAGACAAGGCAGATGTTCTCATAAAGGAAAAGAAGGAATTTGATAATCGATTTGTTGAAACTGTACCAAGAGCACCATTGTTTTGCACAGGATGTCCACACAGACCTACCTTTGATATATTAAAAAAATCAAAAGCAAAAATCGTTATTGGTGACATTGGTTGTTATTCCTTAGCAGCTTTATTTCCATTTGAACAGTCAAACACCATCATTAGTATGGGGGCTACTATTGGGATCACAAAAGGAATAAGGAAAGCTATGTCTCTTCATGGAGAAAATGAGCCTTTAGTATCAGTAATAGGTGATGGAACCTTCTTTCACTCTGGATTGCCAACCTTTGTGAATTTACTACATAAGAAAAAAGATGATGAAAATATCACAATTATTGTTTTGGATAATGGCACCACTGCCATGACAGGGGGTCAACCCAATGCCAGTTCCGGGCTTTATAATGAGAGGGATGATATGAAGGTAGGTATTAAAAGCTTATTGGATGCTATGGGGTTTGATAGGGTAAAGGAAATCAATCAGTATGACTATAAAGCCGCTGCAAAGCTATTTAAGGAAGAGATTGCTTATGAAGGATTATCTATTATTGTAGCCAATGGTCCCTGCGCTCTAAAATATAATATTGAGGAGTCTTATTATTATGTTGATCCTAATATTTGTATTAACTGTAGAGCCTGTATAAAGACCAATTGTCCTCCACTTAGAATGGTGAAATATGATGGTATTGAAAAGTTGAAATCCTCTATAGACAAAGATATGTGTGTAGGCTGTAGTGTTTGTGCACAGGTATGTCCAGTGGATGCTATAAAATCATCAAAAAATATAGATAGGGAGGATGAGAAAATTGACAACTAATATTCTGTTAGGTGGTGTAGGGGGCCAAGGTCTTATCCTCATGACAAAAACCATATGTCAAGCGGCCCTAAAGGATGGCTTTGATGTGAAAAGTAATGATGTTGTAGGATTATCCCAAAGGGGCGGTATGGTGTGGGGTAATGTACGAATAGGAGAAGAAGTATTTTCTCCTAATATTGTCCCAGGTGAAGGAGATATACTGCTGGCAATGGAGCCGTTGGAGGCCCTAAGGTGGAGCTCTGCATTAAAGGGAAATGGAGTCGTTATTCTTAATGCAAAAAGGTTTTATCCTACATTAGTACAACAGGAAAAATATGAATATCCAGAAGAGGAAATAGAAGATATGAAGTCAAAGATAAAGACAATAGAAATCAATGCCTTTGAAGAAGCTGTAAAGTTAGGTAAAAAGCAGGTTTCTAATGTAATTCTCTTAGGTATATTAGCACAATATCTAGACATCAAGGTAGACACTTGGAAGGACACTATAAGAAACAATGTACCTGAAAAATCTATTGATATGAATATGGATGCCTTTGATTTAGGTTATGGATATAAGAATAAAACTTAAATTACAAATTAAGAGGATGCCTATTAATAGGCATCCTCTTAATTTGGATTTTATTATATGATGAACATAGCGACAATAGTAGTTACAACTAGCCCAATCATAACAGGAATCAGATTTCTTCTGGCCAAGTCCATAGGAGATACTTCGCAGATAGCAGCAACTGCAATTAGTCCAGACCAAGGTATAATGGTACCTCCACCGATCCAAATTGCACTAATTTGCCCTAGTGCCCCTAAAGTTGCAATACTACCATTTACAGCTGTGCCAAAAACTTTAGCTAAAGAACCTGATAAAGCAATTCCTGAGAAACCGGATCCATCTAAACCAGTTATACCAGCTATGGTGACTTCCATAATTGCAGCAGTAGGTTTATTCATGGTGACAACAGAAGCCATTTGTGTACCTAAATCTGCCAAAATTCCTTGGGACTCTGCAGGTAATATATCTTGCCCCATGACTTCTACGAAGGCACCCATATCCCCCATGAAAAAGAAGGCTGCAATAGGAATGATGGGTCCAAAAATTTTCATACCAAAAATAAATCCTTCTCTAATATATTTTGTTATTTTGTTTAAAGCCTCTTTCTTATATTCAATCAAACATAAAACCACTAAAAGCAAAACTGCAGTACCTCCTACAAGAGCAGTAGCAGACCCACCTCTTAAACCTAAGAAAAACATAGCTAAAATATTAGAGGCAAAGGCTATAGGTACTAATATTGAAGCAATTTTACCAGATCTTTTAACTTCTGACAACTGAACTTCTTCAAAGTGAACTTTTTCTGTAGAGAGTACTCCCTTTTTCATATCTCTCTTTAGCATAATATAAGCTACCGTAACAGTAACTACAGACATAACTAAATAGAGGGGTATTCCTTGACTCATAACGTCTGCAATATCTACACCAGCAGCATTAGAAGTTATAGTCGGTGCTCCTTGAATGACAAAATCGCTAGATAATGCTACACCGTGGCCAAATAAATTAATGGCTACAGCAGCTCCTATAGCAGGTAGGCCAGTCTTTAAGGCAACAGGTAATAATACTGCACCTACTAAAGGGGTGGCTGGTGAAGGCCAAAAGAACCAAGAAACCACAAGCATAATAATACCAATAAACCAAAATGCTTGACTAGGGCCTTTGATAAATTTTGTAAAGGGCTTTACCATCAGTTCGCTAGCTTTTAACTCCTCTAATAGTCTAGACATCGCAACAATTACAGATATAACCATGATAATACTTAATAATCGAGTAGCGGAAACAATTAAAGCTTGAAAAATAGCACCTGTTGAGCCTGCTAAACCTTTGTTGGCTGCTAGGCCTATGAGAAGTATTCCTAAGATACAGGGAATGGCGATATCCCTTCTCATTAGTAATGTTGCTATTATCACTAAAACCATAAAAACATAGATCCAGTGAATGGCAGTAAGTTCTATCATGCAATACCTCCTCCTTATTAAAATAATGGTTCATACCATAATATGAAATTAGAGCAAGAAGGTGATAAAAGTAGAAAGATACCAACAACATGTTACGTAAATTTTCTTGTTTTGATATAATGTATTTAAATACTCCGAGGTTAACAAAGGAGAACTCGTAGATGATTACGGAAAAAAAGATGCTAGAAATGAGAGGAGTGCCACACTTTTTTCGGCAGGAGGTTAAGGTTTCTTCGTATAATTAAAAAGGGAGGTAGACATTATGGAAGGTAATATGCTAGAAAACAAAATGATAGCACAAAGGAACAAAGAATATCCTCTACTGGAGGAATTAATAAAAAATGAAGAAGTATTTTGGGTCAACCCCAAGTATGCTGATTTTGAGGAAGCTATAAAAAAAGTGGACCTTACTGAAGAGGACATAAAAGAAGCTGAAGAAAGATTGAAGAGGTTTGCTCCCTATCTAATGGAGGCATTTCCTGAAACAAAAAGCACTGAGGGTGTCATAGAGTCTCCTTTAATAAAAATAGATACTATGAAAGAAAATATAAATAAAAAATATAATGTTGACATCTTAGGAAATTTACTCTTAAAATGTGATAATGATTTACCTATAGCGGGATCTATTAAAGCTAGAGGAGGTATTTATGAAGTATTAAAACATGCGGAGGATTTGGCTATAGAGCATAATATGCTAAGTATAAAAGATAACTATGCTATTATACATAGCGAGGAGTTTAAAAGCTTTTATGCTACCTATTCCATTGCAGTAGGTTCCACCGGTAATTTAGGTCTCAGTATTGGCATTATCAGTGCTAAGCTAGGGTTTAAAGTAACTGTACATATGTCAAGTGATGCAAAACAGTGGAAAAAGGATTTATTAAGAAGTAAAGGTGTTACGGTGATGGAATATGACTCCGATTATAGTAAAGCTGTTGAAAAGGGAAGAGAACAGTCGGAGAAGGATCCCAATAGTTACTTTATTGATGATGAAAATTCAAAGAATTTATTTTTAGGTTATGGGGTAGCTGCTTATAGAGTCAAAAAACAATTAGATGAAATGAAAATCCTAGTAGATGAGAAGCATCCATTATTTGTATATCTTCCCTGTGGAGTAGGTGGTGGACCAGGGGGAGTGGCTTTTGGTTTGAAATTATTATATAAAAACCATGTACATTGTTTCTTTGCTGAGCCAACTAAGTCACCTTGTATGTTAATTGGCTTGATGACAGAGCTGCATGATAAGGTTTCAGTACAGGATTTCGGTATAGATAATATTACAGATGCTGATGGATTGGCGGTAGGTAGACCTTCGGGTTTTGTAGGAAAAACATTAGAGGAAATGCTAAGTGGTGTTTATACGGTAAAGGACCAAGAGTTATATGATTTATTAAGAGGATTAGTAGACAATGAAGATATTTTTCTAGAACCGTCTGCTTTAGCGGGGATGTATGGACCAATACAATTGTTTAAATCATCCTTAGGTCAAAGCTATATGGCAAAACATGATTTAGAGGACAAATCCAAAAACACTACACATATTGTATGGGGTACAGGAGGAAGTCTTGTACCTGAAGAAGTCAAAAAAAGTTATTATCTAAAGGGGAATAAAATGTAAAATAGTTATAAAAATAAAACCCTTTAGCATAGAAATGTTAAAGGGTTTTTCTAATAGGAGATTTTGTGAAGGGTAATCAATAAAAAAATGAAATACTGGGAGGGATTAGATGAATAGTAGTAATTCTTTAGTTGCAATAGCTATTTTATTTATAGTTTTATTCTCTATGCAATACTCTATAAATAAAATCATTGTATTATTAAAAGAGATAAAAGAAATTTTATTAAGGATGAAAAAAGATTACTAGAAATATTCTATACACTTTTTATGTATAACAAATAGTTTGACATAAAATACTATTTACATTAGAATAATTAGTAATATTTAATATTATAGTAATTTGATGGAGGGACAACTCATGGATATAGATAAAAAAGTATGGGAAGTACTATGTTCGGAAGAAGATATAAAGAAGAGAACAAAAGAATTAGGAGAACAACTATCTAAAGATTATGCCAACAAAAAACTATTTGTGGTGTCATTACTTAAGGGAAGCTTTATTTTCACTGCAGATCTTGTAAGAGAGCTAACAATACCAGTAAAAGTAAACTTTATGACATCCTCCAGTTATGGTCATGGAACAGAGACCAGCGGCAAAGTTGAAATACAGGTGGATGTAGAAGGAGATTTAACAGAATATGATGTCTTAGTAGTAGATGACATAACTGATTCAGGGCTTACTATGAAGTATGTAATGGAGCATTTAGCTAAAAAGAATGCCAAGAGTATAAAATCCTGTGTTTTACTGGATAAACCTGAAAGAAGAAAGGTAGAGTTAGTGCCAGACTATGTAGGATTTACTATACCGGATAAATTTGTTGTTGGCTATGGTTTGAATTTTGGAGACTATTACCGTAACATTCCTTATGTCTTCGTTGTAACAGATAAAGATCGTTAAAAAAAGTGTCTCAGAATTTCTGAGACACTTTTTTAGTGTTAAATCTAACCCCTTAAATCTTCTATCTGTTAAAGCAAAATTTTCCTGTGTTTTTTTGAAATTATTACTCATTTGTACGCATTCCCTTCCTGTTCACTTCTCTTTGTTGTTTTTCATCTTCGGTGTGCTTTTAAGATATTCACTTAATGAAGTCTTCTTTTACATGTATACTATTTTAAAATAGTAAAAATTCATTTTTAAGTACATTATTTAAATAAGTTGTTTTAAAGTTACAAAAACTATAAAATAGAAAATAAATATAATTTTAGGGGAGTGATATGCAATTGGATTTATCTAAAGAAATTGAAGTATTACTAGATGAACTAAAAAAAATCAGAAGAGATCTTCATAGAATACCTGAATTAGGATTTGAAGAATATAAAACTTCTGCATATATTATTAATTTTTTAGAGAAGTTGGAAATAAATTTTGAGCCTTCTATTTTAGGAACTGGTGTTGTTGCTTATTTTAAAGGAAATAATCCCAAAAGAACCTATTGCTTCCGTGCAGATATGGATGCATTAAGTGTACAAGAGCAAAATGATATTTCTTTTAAGTCCCTACATCCATCTAAAATGCATGCTTGTGGCCATGATGGACATATGGCAATTGCTCTGGGTTTAGCAAAATTTTTAGCAAAGAATAAAAACATATTGAAGGACAATGTAGTTTTATTATTTCAACCTGCAGAGGAGGGTCCTGGGGGAGCATTACCCATAATAGAAAATGGCATATTGAGAAAATATGGTGTTGATGAAATTTATGGATTACACTTATTTCCTGGAATAGAAGAAGGTAGAATGGGCATTAGAGCAGGTGCTATGATGTCTCAAAATGGGGAATTTGATATAAAGATTGAAGGGAAAAGTGCACACGGTGCTATGCCTCATACAGGCATAGATAGTATAGTTATTGCTGGTGAATTGGTTTTAACACTTCAATCCATAGTAAGTAGAGACGTCAATCCAATACACCCTGCTGTGCTAACCATAGGCAGAATAGAAGGGGGAGAGAAGAGAAATGTTATAGCAAAAGAAGTGGTTTTAGAAGGTACATTAAGGACTTTTAGTCAAGAAACCTATGATATTATAAAGGAAAGGGTTATGGAGCATAAAAAAGGAATAGAATTAAAATATAGGTGCAATATTGACGTAGTTTTTAGGGACATGTATCCTGCTGTTTATAATGATGAGTATTTAACAGAAGAATTTATAAAATCTCAAGAAGAAGGAACGATAGATACTATAGATCCTATTATGTTAGCTGAAGATTTTTCTTATTATCAACAAGAGATTCCAGGTGTATTCTTTTTTTTAGGTAGTAAAAATGAAGAAAAAAATTATATTTCCTCTCTTCATAATGGAAATTTTAATTTTGATGAAAGAATTTTAGGCTATGGAGTACAGGCATTTTTAAAAATATTAAAACAGAGGAATGCCTTAGAAATATAGCTATAAAGGATGTGACGTGATGACAAATACAAAAAGCTTAAAGGTGTATGATGCAAATGCTCTTTACTTAATTGGAGCTATACTTTTTTTTACTATAGGATTTTATGCTCAAAATTTAAATTTAAAATTAGGTCTTATCATTACTCAATATATTTTAATTCTTTTACCTCCAATTATATACTTAATGATAAAGAAAATGCCTTTGAAAACAACATTGAGATTAAATAAAATTAAATTTAAACATGCATTATTGGTTGGAATTATAACAATTTTAATGTATCCAACTGCGGTTTTTGCAAATGCACTGTTCATGACTTTAATGAGTTTATTGGGAAATTTGAATATCCCAGAACTGCCGAGTGCTACTAATCCAAGGGAATATATCATATTGATGTTGATTATTTCTATATCGGCAGGAATATGTGAGGAAGTATTTTTTAGAGGTTTCATATTATCTGGGTATGAAAGATTAGGTGCCAAAAGAGCTATAGTTATTTCATCTATATTATTTGGAGTATTCCATTTTAATTTATATAATTTATTTGGTCCAATAGTATTAGGATTAGTGTTTTCCTATTTAGTTTTACTTACAAATTCTCTGTATGCAGGAATAATAGGACATATTGTAAATAATGGATTTGCTGTAACCTTAGGATATATGATTAATAGATTCATGCCTTTGATAGAAGAAAATCAGGATGCTGCAGTAGAACAATCCACCACCGTTGCTTTGTTCTTTAGTGTTGTTTTCTTTGGAGTAGTGGCAGTTGGTGCAGGATTATTAGCTTTGAAGCTAATTAACATAATAAAAAGAGATTATTCTATCGTGGAAAGCCAAAGTGTTTTTACAGAAGAAAATGAAGTAATACCAAATACAACACAGCCAAAAGAATTTATTCCTCTATTATTTGTAGCTCCTTTATTTATCCTTGTAGTTTTTATTCAGCTTGCTGAAATTATAAGCCTTGGATAAAATTGTATATTTTTTCTATTTTTATTACAAAATAATAAAAATAGGAGGGATAACAATGACAAAAACAAAAAAAGGAGAACTTACTCCGGAACTTATAATGAAGTATGAGATTGCAGAAGAACTCGGACTAATAGATAAAGTAAAACAACAGGGGTGGGGAGGTCTTACTGCAAAAGAAACAGGGAGAATAGGGGGATTAATGACAGTACGAAAAAAACAAAAAAACAAGGAATTTAAAGATGTGTAGGGTATAACAATAGATGGAATCTATTGTAAAAAAAGATTGACACTACTATACCTCTATGTTAAACTTATATTAAATAAGGGTACATAGTGTCTTTGTTTAATTTAAATTTATATGTTTTAGGAGGAATTTTTAAATGGAAAATGGTACAGTTAAATGGTTCAATGCTGAAAAAGGTTATGGTTTTATTTCAAGAGAAAACGGAGATGACGTATTCGTTCACTTTTCAGCAATTACAATGGATGGATTCAAAACTTTAGAAGAAGGTCAAGCGGTTCAATTTGAAATTGTTCAAGGCGACAAAGGACCTCAAGCTACAAACGTATCAAGAGCTTAATTCTATAACAGGTAGGTTGATCTTGTAGCAAAATCCCTTTTGGGGATTAAATATATAAGAATTTACCAGAATTTTAAACAGGTTGGTCCGCCAACTTGTTTTTTTTCATGCAAAAAATAAAATACATTGTACTTAATTATTGCAAATAAGGAATAATAGAATAATAAAATACTAGTTAACAAAGAGAGGGGTACATATGAAAAATACAGTTATTAGAGCTACTGCAGCAGAAAATAGCATTAGAGTATTTGTAGCCAATACTACGAATATGGTAGAAAAAGCAAGAAAAGCCCACATGGCATCTCCAGTGGCTATGGCGGCATTGGGTAGAACCTTAACGGCAACCTCTATCATGGGATTGATGTTAAAAGAAACAGAAGGCAAGATTACAGTGAAAATAAACGGAAATGGAGAATTAAGTCCTATTGTGGTGGTAGGAAACAATAAAGGCCATGTAAAAGGCTATGTAGGTAATCCTCAAGTAGAAAGCACTTACTATAGTCCAGGCAAACTAAATGTAGGAAAAGCAGTAGGGGTTGATGGGGATATTACAGTCATTAAGGATCTAGGCTTAAGAGATCCTTATGTAGGATCATCCTCCCTTGTATCTGGTGAAATAGCTGAAGACTTTGCTTCTTATTTTTTGAAGTCTGAACAACAACCTTCTGCTGTGGCTTTAGGTGTTTTAGTTGAAAGAGATTATACTATAAAGGCTTCAGGTGGATTTATTATTCAGGTGCTTCCTGACATAGATGAGGACACATTAACTAAGCTAGAGAAGAAACTTACTACTATGGATCCGATCACAACCCTAATGGATAAAGGCATGAAAGAGGAAGACATCTTGAATCATATATTAGGTGATATGAACCCTCAAATATTGGACAAATATGAAGTTGATTTTATATGTGACTGTAGTAAAGAAAGGTTCGAAAGAGGTTTGATAAGTATTGGGAAGGAGGATTTAACAGAAATTGTAGAGGAAGACCGTGAGGCTGAATTAGTTTGTCACTTCTGTAATCGCAAGTATCATTTTAATGAAAAACAATTACGAGTTCTATTAGACGAGATTTAATTCTACAATACTAAATTAATAGAAAATAAGAGCAATGAAGAGAAAATAGACAGAAAATCATTATTAATTGACTTAAAATATGATATATGGAGTTTGATATACGGTGGCAATTTCGGTATACTAAATCTTGTCACTGTTAAGGGCGCATAGCTCAGCTGGGAGAGCACCTGCCTTACAAGCAGGGGGTCACAGGTTCGAGCCCTGTTGTGCCCACCATCTAGCCCAAATAGCTCAGTCGGTAGAGCAGGGGACTGAAAATCCCCGTGTCGGTGGTTCGATTCCGCCTTTGGGCACCAAATTTTAAATCGCGGAAGTGGCTCAGTGGTAGAGCATCGCCTTGCCAAGGCGAGGGTCGCGGGTTCAAATCCCGTCTTCCGCTCCACTACTTATCTGGCGGCATAGCCAAGTGGTAAGGCAGAGGTCTGCAAAACCTTTATTCCCCAGTTCAAATCTGGGTGTCGCCTCCAAAATAATTAAAACAGTTGCTTGTAAAAGCATCTTTTTTTCACTCTCAATATTCTGAATAAATAAAATACAATAATATTTCATTATATTAAAACTTATTAAAATTATTTTTAAAATATCTATTGACAAACAATTTAGAACTTGATAGAATACAATACATAAATTAAATACTTTATCATTAAAAATGCAATGAAGGAGAATGGTATTTTACACAAGCAGTTTAAGAGAGTCGGTGGTGGCTGTGAACCGATACTGTAGTAAGGTGCAAATCCCTCCCAAGCAGTTTCTCTGAAATGAACTTGTTAGGTTCCAGTAAGAGTTAAACGGTAAGCCCCGTTATAGGCAAGAGTTTGATAGAACTTGGTGAGTGGTTTCTACTGTGAAGTAGATTCAAATTAGGGTGGTAACACGTGGAATATATCCTCGTCCCTGTATAATTATTCATAATTATGCAGAGGCGAGGTTTTTTGAATATGAGGAAAAAATTAAAAAAATTGTAGGAGTCTTAAATTTTTTAAAGAAAAATTTAATTTTAAATTAATAAAATTAAAAAATAATTATATTCAATAGCTAAACTAATAAAATAATGAAAAATCATTTTAAAAAGGAGGTAGAAAAAATGAATAAATATGTACTTTCTGTATTGGTAGAGAATCAACCGGGTGTGTTGAGTCGTGTGGCAGGCCTCTTTAGTCGAAGAGGTTACAATATTGATAGCTTTACAGCTGGGCATACGGAAAATGCTAATTTAACTAGAATGACAATTGTCTTGGAAGGTAACAGCCAAGTTTTAGAACAAATAAAAAAGCAACTTAATAAGCTGATAGATGTTGTTAAAATAACAGAGTTAAAGCCCGAGGAAGCAGTATATAGAGAATTAGCTTTGGTGAAAATTGAAGCGGATGATAGTAATAGGGCATCTATTCTAGAGGTTGTAGAAATATTTCGAGGAAAGGTTATAGATGTTGCTATTGATCATGTAACTGTCGAGATTACTGGTGACAATAATAAAATACTAGCATTTATTGATTTGATGAAAAGTTATGGTATTAATGAAATTGTTCGAACAGGCCTTACTGCCTTAGGACGATGGAATAATTAAATAGAATTAATTAAAACCAAAATATAAGGGGGAAATAAAAATGGCGAAAATGTATTATGAAAATGATTGTAACTTAGGGTTATTAAAAGGTAAGACGGTAGCAGTAATAGGGTATGGTAGTCAAGGCCATGCCCATGCTCTTAATTTGCATGAATCAGGAGTAGCGGTGGTTGTAGGGTTATATGAAGGAAGTAAGTCGTGGAAATTGGCAGAAGATGCTGGACTGAAGGTAGCGGTGGCCAAAGAAGCAGCTATGGAAGCAGATGTAATTATGATGCTGGTCAATGATGAAAAACAGGCAAAATTATATAAAGAAAGTGTAGAACCAAACTTAGCTCCTGGAAAATACTTAGCATTTGCCCATGGATTTAATGTTCACTTTTCACAAATTGTTCCACCAGAGGATGTAAATGTGTTTATGGTGGCTCCTAAGGGACCAGGACATACCGTAAGAAGTCAATATCAAGAAGGGAAGGGTGTACCCTGTTTAGTCGCAGTATATCAGGATGTTGATGGAAATACAAAGGATATGGCATTAGCCTATGCTGCAGGACTTGGTGGTGCAAGGGCAGGGATTCTAGAAACCACCTTTAAAGAAGAGACAGAAACAGATCTATTTGGAGAGCAAGCAGTTCTGTGCGGAGGAGTTACTGAATTGATTAAAGCGGGTTTTGATACTTTGGTAGAAGCAGGATACCAACCAGAGGTTGCATATTTTGAATGTTTACATGAAATGAAGCTTATTGTAGATATGATTAATCAAGGTGGCTTAAGCTACATGCGATACTCCGTAAGTGATACAGCAGAATATGGAGATTATAGAGCTGGAGAGAGAATAGTTACTGAAGATACTAGGGAAGAGATGAGAAAAATATTGAGAGAAGTTCAAAATGGAAATTTTGCTAAGGATTGGATATTAGAGAATCAAGCAAATAGACCAGCTTTTAATGCCAAGAGAAGAATGGAACAAAATCATGAAATTGAAGTGGTTGGTAAGGAACTAAGAAAAATGATGACATGGTTAAAAAAATAAAAGCTCAACAGAGATAGGGGGATGAAAATGGCAGAGCGTATAAAGATATTTGATACGACTTTAAGGGATGGAGAACAATCGCCAGGTTGTAGTATGAATCTTCATGAGAAGCTAGAACTAGCAAAACAATTAGAAAAACTAAAGGTGGATGTAATTGAAGCGGGCTTTGCCATGGCATCTCCTGGAGATTTTGCAGCAGTGAAAAAAGTAGCTGAAACCATTAAAAACTCTACTGTAGCCAGTCTTGCTAGGGCAGTTCCAGAGGACGTAGATAAAGCCTATGAAGCTATAAAATATGCAGAATCTCCTAGAATACATACCTTTATTGCTACTTCTGACATTCACATGAAGTACAAATTAAAGGCAACGAAGAAAGATGTTTTGGAAAGAGCAGTGGAAATGGTAAAGTATTCAAAATCCTACTGTAATGATGTAGAATTTTCCGCTGAAGATGCTTCGAGAAGTGATTTTGATTTCTTATGTCGGATATTTGAAGCGGTAATAAAGGCAGGAGCTACTGTGATAAATATTCCAGATACGGTGGGATATACAACACCAGATGAGTTTTTCCGCTTAATACATCATATTAAAACCAATGTACCAAACATAGATAAGGCTGAAATTTCAGTTCATTGCCATAATGACCTAGGCTTAGCAGTTGCCAATACCTTAGCAGCCGCTAGGGCGGGTGCTACACAATTAGAATGTACTATTAATGGCATTGGTGAAAGGGCAGGCAATGCTGCTTTAGAAGAAATAGCCATGACGTTAAATACTAGAAAAGATATTTACAATTTTAATCTTGGTATAGAGACTACAGAAATCTATCCCACAAGTAGATTGGTCAGTAAATTAACTGGCATGAAAATACAACACAATAAAGCTATTGTTGGAGAAAATGCTTTTGCTCACGAGTCTGGAATTCATCAACATGGTATGTTGGCCCATAAGAGTACCTATGAAATTATGACTCCAGAATCAGTAGGGCTTACAAAAAATAAATTGGTACTAGGTAAGCACTCAGGTAGACACGCCTTTGAGGAGAGATTAAAGACTTTAGGATACACTTTAAACAAAGAGGATTTAGACAAAGTGTTTTCTAAATTTAAAGAATTAGCCGATAAAAAGAAACAAATTTTTGATCGTGATATAGAGGCATTGATGCAAGAGAAAACAGCTAATGTGAAGGAGATTTATAAATTAAAACATTTTGTTATTAATAGCGGTAATTCTATTACTCCTACTGCAACTATTAAACTTTTAAAGGAAGACAAAGAGATAGAAGAGGTAGCAATAGGTAATGGTCCAATATATTCCGCCTTTAGAGCTATAGATAAAATTGTTGGTAATGGTTTCTCTCTAGAAGACTATGCTATACATGCTGTAACAGAAGGAGAAGATGCACAGGGGGAAGCCACCGTTAAGATTAAATTACATGAAAACACATACAACGGTAGAGGTGTCAGTACAGATGTAGTGGAGGCAAGCATAAAGGCCTATATTAATGCCATTAACAAAATGCTAAATGAGTTGGAGTGGCAAGAGGAGTGATGTGAAAATGTTAAACAAAATAGAGATATTCGACTCCACATTAAGGGATGGTGCACAGGCGGAAGGCATTTCATTTTCTGTTGAAGATAAAATTAAAATTGTAAGGGCCTTGGATACATTGGGAATCAGTTATATTGAAGCTGGAAATCCTGGTTCCAACCCCAAGGATTTAGAGTTTTTTCTCAGGATGAAAAAAGAAAAGCTGCAGCATACAAAACTTACAGCCTTTGGCAGTACAAAACGTCCCCATATAGCTGTGGAAAAGGATGAAAATGTTGCATCGTTACTGGAGGCGGATACACCTGTAGTAGCTATATTTGGGAAAACATGGGATTTTCATGTGACGGATATTATAAAAACATCTTTAGAAGAAAATCTTCAGATGATTAGGGAAACCATCGCCTATTTTAAGAAACAAGGTAAAGAAGTAGTGTTTGATGCAGAGCATTTCTTTGATGGCTATAAATCCAATGCTCCCTATGCAATGGAAACCTTAAAAGCTGCAAAAAAAGGGGGAGCTGATTGGCTTGTGTTGTGTGAAACCAATGGAGGAGCTTTTCCTGATGAAGTATATGACATTACAAAAGAAGTTGTAGAAAAATTAGCTGTAAAGGTTGGGATTCATTGTCATAATGATGGTGGGATGGCGGTAGCCAATACAATTATGGCTGTAGAGGCAGGTGCTACTCAAGTGCAGGGAACCTACATTGGTTTTGGAGAGAGATGTGGCAATGTAAACTTAAGTACTGTTATTGCAAATTTACAACTCAAAAGAAAAAAACACTGTATTATAGAAGGTCAAATGCCAAATCTAACACCTACAGCTAGGTTGATTGCTGAGATTTCTAATATAAACATGAATGAAAGAGAGCCCTATATAGGGAATAGTGCCTTTGCCCACAAAGGTGGCATGCATATAGATGGAGTAGTAAAATCTCCAAAGTCTTTTGAACATATAAATCCTACAAAGATAGGTAATAAAAGGCGAGTGCTAATGTCAGAAGTTTCTGGAAAATCTACTGTTTTATCTAAGATTCAAAAAATAGATCCTAGCATAAAAAAGAACTCACCAGAAACCCAAAAAATTATTGATAGGTTAAAAGAACTTGAACATCAAGGTTATCAATTTGAAGGGGCTGAAAGTACATTTGAGTTAATTATTCGAAAGCATCTAGGCAAATATAAACCCTTCTTTCAACTTAAGAATTATAAAATTATAGGAGAAAATTATGCAGATAGTGAAAATACTTCTTCGGCCTTAGTAAAGATTCATGTAGATGGTAAAGATGAAATGACAGTTGCAGAGGGAGTAGGACCAGTACATGCTTTAGATAAAGCTCTTAGAAAAGCATTAGAAACTTTTTACCCTCAACTCAAAACAGTGTATTTAAGGGATTACAAGGTGCGAGTATTAGATACAACAACAGCTACTTCTGCTAAGGTGCGAGTGTTGATCGAATCTACAGATGGTTGCAATCTATGGACTACTGTTGGAGTTTCAACGGATATTATAGAAGCTAGTTGGATTGCATTGGTTGATTCTATTGAATATAAATTGATTAAAGATATTGAAGAAAAAGTTAGAGCATACATTTAAATTTACAGGAGGTACAAAAAATGGGGATGACAATGACACAAAAAATATTAGCTAAACATGCTGGATTAGAAAAAGTGCAGGTAGGAGAGCTTATACAAGCTGATTTAGACCTGGTTTTAGGTAATGATATTACAACACCCGTGGCAGTAAAGGAGTTTAATAAGATAGGTATAAAGGAAGTGTTCGATAAAAAGAAAGTGGCTATTGTACCAGATCATTTTACACCCAACAAAGACATTAAAACTGCAGAAATGTGTAAGGTGATTAGGGAATTTGCCAAGGAGAAGGAAATAGAAAATTATTTTGAAATTGGAGAAATGGGTATAGAACATGTGCTTATTCCTGAAAAGGGATTGGTTGTTGCAGGGGATGTAGTGATCGGGGCGGACTCTCATACATGTACCTATGGAGCATTGGGGGCATTCGCTACGGGAATAGGAAGTACTGATATGGCAGCTGGTATGTCCACTGGGAAGTGTTGGTTTAAAGTGCCTTCAGCCCTAAAGTTTGTCTTAAAGGGTAAGCCCTCGCCATGGGTAAGTGGAAAAGATGTTATTCTACATATTATAGGCATGATTGGTGTAGATGGTGCCCTATATAAATCTATGGAGTTTGTAGGAGATGGATTAAAACATTTATCGATGGATGACCGTTTTACCATGGCAAATATGGCTATTGAAGCAGGAGGGAAAAATGGCATTTTTGCGGTGGATGAGCAAACGATAGAGTATATAAAAAATCACTCTACAAAAGAGTATACAACTTACACTGCTGATGAAGACGCAGTATACGACAAAGTTTATGAGATTGATTTAGCCACCATAAGACCAACAGTTGCATTTCCACATTTACCGGACAATACACGAACCATAGATGAAGTAGGGGATATAAAGGTAGATCAAGTGGTCATAGGATCCTGTACGAACGGTAGAATGGCGGATTTGAGGGTAGCTGCTAAAATACTAAAGGATAAAAAGGTAGCAAAAGGAGTTCGAGTTATAGTATTCCCAGGAACCCAGAAAATTTACTTAGAGGCTATGAAGGAAGGTCTCCTTGAGATATTTGTCAAAGCAGGTGTGGTAGTCAGTACACCTACATGTGGACCATGCTTAGGAGGTCATATGGGAATCTTAGCTGCAGGAGAAAGAGCAGTTGCTACTACCAATCGAAATTTTGTAGGAAGAATGGGACATCCAGAATCTGAGGTATATTTAGCAAGTCCAGCGGTGGCGGCTGCCTCTGCACTGACAGGAAAAATAACGAATCCAGAGGAGTTAGCATAAGGGGGAAAAGAAATGAAAGCACAGGGTAAGGTTTTTAAATATGGAAGTAATGTAGATACAGATGTAATTATACCTGCTAGGTATTTAAATACTGCTGATCCAAAGGAGTTAGCGAAGTATTGTATGGAGGATATAGATAAGGATTTTGCCACCGAAGTCAACAAGGGAGATATTATTGTAGCAGATAAAAATTTCGGGTGTGGATCCTCTAGAGAACATGCACCATTAGCCATTAAAGCGGCAGGAGTTTCCTGTGTCATAGCTACAACATTTGCTAGAATTTTTTATAGGAATGCTATAAATATCGGGTTACCCATTCTAGAGTGCCCAGAAGCGGTGGAAAAAATTAAGGCGGGAGATGTGCTAGAGATAGATTTCGGTACAGGAGCTATCTACAATAGAACAAGACAGGAAACCTATCAAGGTCAGGCTTTTCCAGAGTTTATGCAAAATATTATAGCAGCAGACGGTTTAATAAACTACCTAAAAAACAATGCATAAAGATAAGTAGAGGAGATGGATGAATATGGAATTTAATATAGCAACTATTGCAGGAGATGGGATTGGACCAGAGGTAGTAGAGGAGACACTTTTAACGTTAGAGGAAATAGGTAATGCCTATAACCATAAATTTAACTTTCATAAGGTATTGGCTGGAGGTGTAGCCATTGATGAAAAAGGTGAGCCCTTACCAAAAGAGACAATAGAAGTATGTAGTAAAAGTGATGCAGTGCTACTAGGGGCTGTGGGAGGTCCCCAGTGGGATCATCTAGCTGGAGATCAGAGACCGGAAAGAGCACTTTTAGGCTTAAGACAAGCACTAGGGTTATATGCTAATATTCGTCCAGCTATCTTATATACCGCCTTAAAGGAGTCTTCGCCTTTAAGAAGTGATATTGTAGATGAAGGCATTGACCTATGTGTAGTGAGGGAATTAACAGGAGGCATTTACTTTGGAGACAGAGGGCGAAGAGTCCATGAGACAATGGGTGAAGAAGCCTACGATACAGAGGCCTATAGTGTAGGAGAAGTTCAAAGAATAGCAAAGACTGCATTTGAAATAGCCAGAACAAGAAATAAAAAGGTAATGAATATTGATAAGGCCAATGTATTGGAAAGTTCTAGGTTATGGCGTTCGGTGGTGATGGAAATAGCTAAAGATTATCCAGATGTAACTTTAGACCATATGTATGTAGATAATGCTGCTATGCAACTAGTGAAGAATCCAGGACAATTTGATGTTGTCCTTACCACCAATATGTTTGGAGATATACTATCGGATGAAGCCAGTATGATTACGGGATCTATTGGTATGCTACCTTCAGCTAGCTTAGGAGAAACAGGATTAGGAATGTATGAACCTATTCATGGATCTGCACCAGATATAACAGGGGAAAATAAGGCGAATCCTCTGGCCACAATCCTATCGGCAGCCATGATGCTACGGCTATCTTTGAACTTAGAAAAAGAGGCAGAAGCTGTAGAAAAAGCAGTTACGAATGTATTGGAAAAAGGATATCGAACAGCTGATATTATGAGTGTGGGTATGGAGTTAGTAGGTACAAAACAGATGGGGGATTTAGTTAGAAAAGAACTATGTCAGCTACTTAAAACCTCTAATGCTTAATGAATGGAAAAACAAGGGAGGCGGAGAAATATGAACTTAACAGGTGCAGAAGTGTTAGTGGAATGTTTAAAGGAACAAGGAGTAGATACTGTATTTGGTTATCCGGGAGGAGCTGTGCTAAATATTTATGATGCCCTCTATAAATATCAAGATGACATAAGACATGTATTAACCTCCCATGAACAAGGAGCTGCCCATGCTGCTGATGGTTATGCTAGGGCTACAGGAAAGGTAGGTGTTTGTTTGGCCACATCTGGACCTGGGGCCACTAATCTAGTTACAGGAATTGCTACAGCTTATATGGATTCCGTTCCCATGGTTGCTATTACAGGAAATGTTCCTTTGAGTCTATTAGGGAAGGATAGCTTTCAGGAAGTAGACATTACCGGCATTACTATGCCTATTACAAAACATAATTTCATAGTAAAAAGCATAGATGATTTAGCACATACCATCAGAAGGGCTTTTTACATTGCAAAGGAAGGTAGACCTGGACCTGTGTTGGTGGATATCCCCAAGGATATTACCGCCCAAAAGACAGTGTACGAGAAAGAAGATCCGAGACCTGTAGAAAAAGCAGTGGAACATATAGGAGAAGAAGCTTTAAAAAATGCTTTGAACTTATTGACAGTAGCAAAACAACCTCTAATATATGTGGGGGGAGGAGCTAATCACGCTGATGCTAATGGTGAGTTAGTTACCTTTACTGAAAAAATAGATGCCCCAGTATGTTGTACCTTAATGGGTTTAGGAGCATTTCCTGCCAACAATGAACGTTTTACTGGGATGATAGGCATGCATGGAACAAAGACATCTAATTTAGCTGCTACAAAGTGTGATCTACTAATTGCTATAGGTGCTAGGTTTAGTGATAGGGTTGTTAGCAAAATGGAGGGATTTGCACCTAAAGCTCAAATTCTTCATATTGATATTGATCCTGCAGAGGTAAATAAAAATATTAAAAGTCACTATGCCATCATAGGAGATGTGAAGGAAGTTTTAATGAGATTAAACGAAAGATTAGAACAGCAACAAAACCTACAATGGATGCAACAAATTATGGAGTGGAAAACTAAGTATCCACTTTGGTACAAAAAAGAGGGCGCTTTAAAGCCTCAGTATGTAGTAGAAAAAATTTATGAAATGACAAAGGGAGAAGCTGTTATTACAACGGAGGTAGGACAAAATCAAATATGGGGTGCCCAGTATTATAAATTCACAAAGTCAAGGACATTTATATCCTCAGGGGGCTTAGGAACAATGGGCTATGGCCTAGGGGCATCTATAGGAGCCCAAATGGGAAAACCAGAAAAACAAGTAATTAATATAGCTGGGGACGGTAGTTTTCAAATGAATTGTAATGAATTAGCTACAGCTGTAAAATACAATTTGCCTATTATAGTTGTTATATTAAATAACGGGGTTTTAGGTATGGTAAGACAATGGCAGAAGCTATTTTATGACAAGCGTTATTCTGAGACAACATTAGAGAGTTCTATTGATTTTGTTAAACTAGCCCAAGCCTATGGGGCAGAAGGGTTTCATGTTACAGAAAAAGAAGCATTCCAGAAAGCTTTCACAAAGGCTTTAGCATCTAAGAAACCGGTGGTAATTAATTGCCAGATAGATAAGGATGATAATGTATTCCCTATAGTTCCTCCTGGAGCTTCTATAGAGAATTTAATAGTAGAAGAGTAACAGATAGAAGATAAAACTACTAGAAACAAGTGATTCTAGTAGTTTTACTTTGTGTAAAGGTAGACTGTGATAAATATCACAGCCCTAATCCATTGACATTTAGGTATTTAAATACTAAAATATTAAATATAGAGAATATAATATTTTCCAGTTGGAGTTAGTATCAATTCTAAGTTGCTTCACTAAAAATGGAAACTAAATTTTAAAAAAGATTTTAGTATATATTAAATTAAAAAATGGAGGGATATGTATGAGTATGTTTTGTTATCAATGTCAAGAAGCAGCTAAAGGAACTGGCTGTACAGTAAGAGGGGTATGTGGAAAAACAGACAACGTTGCTAATCTTCAAGACTTATTAATTTATGTTGTAAAAGGAATATCTATTTATGGTGTAGAAGCCCAAAAGCTAGGGGTTAAAAACGATCAAGCAAATGAGTTTATTATGGAAAGTTTATTTGCAACCATTACAAATGCAAACTTTGTTGAAAATGTATTTGTAGATAGAGTGAAAAAAGGTCTTGCTTTAAGAGAAGAAGTTAAAGCTCAATTACTTGAAGCTGGTGGTCAATTCACTAATGAATTGCATGATGCGGCTACTTGGACTGCTGATACTGTAGAAGCATTTAAGGTAAAGGCGGAAAAGATAGGTGTTTTATCAACAGAAAATGAAGATGTTAGATCTTTAAGAGAACTAATTGTCTACGGTTTAAAAGGTATGGCTGCTTATGCTAAGCATGCATATGTTTTAGAACATAAACAAGAAGAGATCTTTGGCTTTATACAAAAAGCTTTAGCAGCCACAACAGACGATAGTTTATCGGCTGATGAGCTAGTAGCTTTAACGATGGAAACTGGTAAATTTGGTGTGGATGTTATGGCTTTATTAGATAAAGCAAATACAACAACCTATGGAAACCCTGAAATTACAAAAGTAAATATAGGTGTTAGAAATAATCCAGCAATACTTATTAGTGGTCATGACTTAAAGGACCTAGAGGCGTTATTAAAACAGACAGAAGGAACTGGAGTAGATGTATATACCCATAGTGAAATGCTACCAGCTCATTACTACCCAGCCTTTAAGAAATATTCACACTTTGCAGGTAATTATGGAAATGCTTGGTGGAAGCAGGATAAAGAGTTTGAATCCTTTAATGGTCCTATCTTGATGACAACAAATTGTCTTGTACCGCCAAAGGATAGCTATAAAGATAGAGTATATACTACAAGTGTAGTAGGTTTTGAAGGGTTAAAACATATTGAAAAAGTAAATGGTGAAAAAGATTTCTCTGAAATTATTGAACATGCTAAAAAAACTGCAGCACCAACAGAAATAGAAACAGGCGAGATAGTTGGTGGATTCGCCCACAATACTGTCTTAAGTCTTGCTGATAAGGTAGTAGAAGCAGTGAAAAGCGGAGCTATTAAACAATTCTTTGTTATGGCTGGTTGTGATGGAAGAATGAAATCTAGAGATTATTATACAGAGTTTGCTGAAAAACTACCAAGGGATACTGTTATTTTGACAGCAGGTTGCGCTAAATATAGATACAACAAACTAGATTTAGGAGATATTGGTGGTATACCAAGAGTACTAGATGCTGGGCAATGTAATGATTCTTACTCATTAGCTGTAATTGCACTGAAGTTAAAAGAAGTATTTGAATTAGAAGATATTAACGAATTACCGATTTCTTATAATATTGCTTGGTATGAACAAAAAGCTGTTATTGTATTGTTGGCATTGTTACATTTAGGTGTGAAAAATATCCACTTAGGACCAACATTACCTGCATTCCTATCACCAAATGTAGCTAAAGTATTGGTAGAAAACTTTGGTATAGGCGGCATAAGTGATGTTGAAAGTGACATTCAAATGTTCATGGGTGAAGCATTGGCCTAAGTATAAAACATGATGAATAACAAATAACCAACAATTAATAATACCCCCCAACTATAATAAAAAGCGACTTCCAGAATTAGATTTCTAGGAAGTCGCTTAAATTTTTTTGCCTTAAATAATCTATAAACTCATTATTAAGTTTTTCAGGTATTCCTCCCAAAATACATGTATTAAAGGAACACACCTGACAATTGGAGGGACAATGCTTAGTTGCTAAAGAACCTTCAGTTGCTTCATATATATCTAAAAAGGTAATTTCACTTGGAGATTTTAATAAAGCAAAACCTCCTTTTGGCCCCCGCACAGAACGTATAAACCCGGCCTTCACAAGACGTTGCAAAACCTTAGATAGATGAGACTCTGGAGCACCTGTAACTTCAGCAATTTTTTTAACGTTTAAAAGTTCCTTGGTATTAGAAATAACCACCATGCTATGTAAAGCTATAGATGCCATCTGTGATATATGAATTATGCTTGACATTAAAATCACCTCTTAAAACAAAATTTTAATATGCTATTAATCAAAAGTCAATTAATAATAAATACCTTATTACATTTTGTTATTGATCTACCATCAAATAATCAAAGTATAGATTACTAAATCTGTTATAATGAACAAACAAAAGAACTTTAACAGAGGCAATATATAATAGAAGATATAATGAGTTAATAGTGTTTTTTAAATAATTATTATATAATTGGAACGTATTGTAAACACTTTCTTAAGTTATATGATAAAAGTATCATCTTAGCTGCAGGGTTTTTTCCATCATTACAGGTACCTGCTACATTTACTATTATGGGTTATACTTTAGGTGGTGTTTTTAAGGAAATTATGATGAAACCAATAGTAGTTATTACTCCTACTATCATTACCTTTTTATTATCCTCTATAGCTTCCTATGGTATGTATAAGGCATGGCAAAAAAGACAGCCTAATTAAGTATGATATAAAAACATAGGTAGAAAAATCTATGTTTTTTTTAACCACAAGAAAATGGATGGGATAATTTTCTTATTTTATGATAAAGGGTGATTCCAATGGGTAAAGGATTTGTTGAAACTCCTTTTTTACCTTTAGGGAAGGTAACGGATGTGTTGCTTGACTGCAGGGTTGAGGATGAAATTATAAATAGTTTAAATGCCAAAGGGATAAATGTTATTAAAACCATTACATGTGGTGATTTGTATGAAGCGGTTCATAGTCATCCAGATATAGTACTACACCCTATTGGAGATAAAAGTATTATTGTAGCACCTAATGTATTTAATTATTATCATAAAAAGCTTGCTCCTTTAGGTATAAATGTCATAAGGGGAAATACTGTTTTGAAAAGTCACTACCCCCACAATATTGCATATAATATTTGTAGGGTGGGGAATTATGCAATTCATAATTTTAAGTTCACAGATGAAACAATAACTAATTACATTGAAAAAAAGGGTCTCACGAAAATACAAGTTTCACAAGGGTATGCAAAGTGCTCTATAGCTGTAGTGGGAAAAAAAGCTATTATTACGACGGATGTAGGAATACATAGAGAAGTAATTAAGTACGGGATTGATGTATTGCTTATTGAGGAAGGTGACATTTTACTACCGGGCTTAAACTATGGATTTATAGGAGGGAGTTGTGGTTTTATAGATCAAAACACATTAGCTTTTTTCGGAGATTTAGAGCAATATAAAAATTATCAGCAAATTATAAAATTTTTTAAAAAGCATAATAAAAATGCAGTGAGTTTAAGTTGTGGACAACTAAAAGATTATGGCACATTAGTACCCTTAATAGAAATGGATTAATTTCAATTATATGTAATTGTCCATATAGAATAGGTTGAAAAATTAAACATATACTACTAATACAGCAGAAAGGAGTGATATGAAATGAATTTGCTGTCTATTACTATAGAAAGAAATCCTGAAGAGCTTCAAAAGCAACTTTGGAAACAAATAGATCCTTTTAAAGATGAGGGTGTTTTGATAGATGAAAATGTTACCTATAACAACTCATTATATACAATAGACTATTATGTCAAAATGGAGAGTATAAAAAGCTACTCAATAAGCGATTTTGTTAATATTTTTAAATATTGTGTTGCTAATGCCCTATATGAATATATTAAAAATTATGAAGAATGCAGGATAATTAGCAAATTAATAGATTATGATTATTATTATTTTAATATAAAGGAACGGATAGAAATACAAGATATTATGAGAGCGAAAATGGATAAAATCAATAATGGAGAAGAACATAATAGTACCAAAGAAAATAATAAAAAATTTGATATGATACAAACATTTGTGGATTATTTTAAAAATAACTCACAATTGAATCTTAAGGGGTTTATTACCTTTAGACTACAAAGGTATATATTAGACTTACAGGAAGTGATTGAAAAAGCAGTGGAAGAGTTTTTAATGGATAAAGAGTATGATGAGTTTATAAATCTATTAAGGTATTTTGTAGATATACAAGAAGCCAAAATAGATACAGTGCATATCTTACTAGAGGAAGATAGCAAGTATAAATTATATAATCAGCACGGTAATTTAATTAATAATGAATATCTAAATATGATTGCTAATGAAATGGTAGATAAGGATATAAACTATGAAGATTTACTTATAAGCTCATTAATTACTGTAGCACCTAACAGGTTATTTATTCATGAAGTAGTCAAAACTAATAATGAAGAAGTAATAAGAACTATATCTAGAGTTTTTATAGATAAAGTTACTATATGTGATGACTGTGATTGGTGCAAAGTGAAAGTAAAAGCAGAAAAAGAATGAAGCTCCTCCAGTTGATACTGGAGGCTTTTTTTACTATAACTTCTCCTTGCAATAAGCAAATAAAATGATGTATAATCATGTGTGTGATTTTTCAGTACATAAGAAGAGGTGAGACAATGATTTTAATTACGTTATTGATATTGGCTGGAATCGGTGCCATCATAGGATGGGTTACGAATCTATTGGCGGTTAAGTTGCTATTTAGACCCTTTGAACCCGTCATCCTTCCAGTAATAAATTTAAAAATACAAGGACTTATTCCTAAAAGAAGAAATGAAATTGCAGTTAGTATAGGAGAGGCAGTAGAAAAAGATTTGCTATCTATAGAGGATGTCATTCATCGTTTCATGGATAATCACGATAAGGAAAAAGTCCTTAAAGTTTTGAAAAAAAAAATAAATACGGTTATTAGTGAACGGTTACCTGGAATTATTCCTTCGCCCTTTAAAAACATGATACAAAATTATATGGATGATATTATTAAGGAAGAAGGAGAAAAAATTATTGACGAGATGATGGAAGATATTATTCAAAAAGGCACTTCTAGTATTCAAATTTCTGAAATTATAGAAGAAAAAATCAACGAATTTCCTATGGAAAAACTAGAAGAAGTTGTTTTATCTATTGCTAATAAGGAACTAAAGCATATCGAAATATTGGGAGCAGTATTAGGTTTTATCATTGGTTTGCTACAGGGAGTAATTATTATTTCTTTATACTAGCTAATAATACTGTAAAAG
The DNA here is from genome assembly GCA_020832135.1 of Clostridiaceae bacterium. Taxonomy (GTDB): domain Bacteria; phylum Bacillota; class Clostridia; order Peptostreptococcales; family Natronincolaceae; genus JAFIFG01. The sequence goes on along the minus strand of JAFIFG010000039.1, from coordinate 3,060 downwards.
GGTCCAATCAGTCGTTGTAAGCCTAGAGAAGGATATATCCCTGATAAAAGTTAAAATATTTGAATAAATTTCGACTTATTAGAGAAAATAAACCATAATATCTTGACAAAAGCCTTTATGATTACTATAATTATTTAAAAAAGCAAAAGTGATAAAAAGGGAAGAGTAAATTAAACCCAGTATTCAGAGAAAAAACACCATAGGCTGAAAGTGTTTTGTATATGGTTAATTGAAAACTACCCTTTAGCTATTTCCTAGTAGCCTGTTGGTGAAAAAGAAATCGGTGACCCCGTTATAGTCTTTGAAGCTGGATTCATTTCAATTTAGGTGGAACCGCGGGAGATACATCTCTCGTCCTATTACATATTGTATTAGGACGAGGGATTTTTTATTTATATCTATAAAAATACGTAACAAAGGAGGAAATATAGTGGAAAATATAAAAATTACATTAAAAGACGGCTCTACAAGAGAAGTAGAGAAAGGAACATCTGTTTATGATATTGCCAAAAGCATTAGTGAAGGTTTAGCTCGTGTAGCTATAGGTGCTGAGGTAAATGGTGAGACTGTGGATTTAACTTATAAGGTACAGGAAAACTGTGAGTTAAGTATTTTAAGATTTGAAGATGAAAATGGCAAAGACTTTTTAAGACATACTAGTGCCCATGTTTTAGCTCAAGCTGTAAAGCGATTATACCCAGCCACAAAGTTGGCAATAGGTCCTGCAATAGACAATGGGTTCTATTATGACTTTGATTCAGAGCATAAATTTACTCCAGAAGATTTAGAAAAAATCGAAGCTGAAATGAAGAAGATTACAAAAGAAAAATTAGACCTAGAAAGATTTGAACTTCCAAGAGATGAAGCTATTAAATTAGTGAAGGAGCAAGGGGAAGACTACAAAGTAGAATTGATAGAGGATTTGCCGGAGGATGAAACTATTTCCTTCTATCGACAAGGGGAGTTTGTAGACCTGTGTGCTGGACCCCATGTTATGTCTACCGATAAAGTGAAAGCGTTTAAACTATTAAGTGTAGCTGGTGCCTATTGGCGTGGAGATGAAAAAAATAAAATGCTCCAAAGAATTTATGGAACTTCCTTTGAAAAGAAAAAGGACTTAGAAGAGTACTTAGAGAGATTAGAAGAAGCGAAAAAGAGGGATCATAGAAAAATTGGTAAAGAATTAGATTTATTTAGCCTTCAAGAAGAAGGACCTGGATTTCCGTTTTTCCATCCTAAGGGTATGGTTATAAGGAATGAACTGGAAAATTTCTGGAGAGGTGAGCATGTTAAAAGAGAATACGAGGAAATTAAAACTCCTATTATTTTGAATGAAGATTTGTGGCATAAATCAGGTCACTGGGATCATTATCAAGAAAATATGTATTTTACACAAATAGATGAAGGCGATTATGCAATTAAACCTATGAATTGTCCAGGGTCTATCTTAATGTTTAGAAGAAAGATGCATAGTTATAGAGACCTACCTATAAGAATGGGAGAATTAGGCTTGGTGCATCGTCATGAGTTGTCAGGGGCTTTACACGGATTAATGAGAGTAAGATGCTTTACACAGGATGATGCTCATATATTTATGTTGCCCGAACAAATAAAGGATGAAATTATAGGAGTAATTGAGTTTGTAGATTACTTCTACAGTATATTTGGATTTAAATACCATATAGAACTATCCACTAGACCGGAGAACTCTATGGGTAGCGATGAAGAGTGGGATATGGCTATAAATGCTCTAAAAGAAGCATTGGAAGAAAAGGGCTTAAAATATAAAATTAATGAAGGTGATGGTGCCTTCTATGGACCTAAAATAGACTTCCATCTTGAAGACTGTATCGGAAGAACATGGCAATGCGGAACAATACAATTAGACTTCCAAATGCCTCAAAGATTTGATATTAATTACGTAGGTGCAGATGGAGAGAAACATAGACCGATTATGATCCACAGGGTTATCTTTGGTAGCATTGAAAGATTTATTGGTATACTAATAGAGCATTTTGCGGGGAAATTCCCAACATGGTTAGCTCCGGTTCAAGTAAAAGTACTTCCTATAACAGACAAACACTTGGCATATGCTGAAGAAATTAGAACCAAGATGGCTGAAAAAGGAATGAGAGTTGAAGTAGATGGTAGAAATGAAAAGATAGGCTATAAGATTAGGGAGGCAAGACTTTCTAGGGTGCCTTATATGTTGGTGATTGGTGATAAGGAGGTTGAATCTCAATCAGCGGCAGTAAGGTCTAGGGACAAAGGAGAACTAGGAGAAATAATTATTGAAGAATTTATAAATAATACAATACAAGAAATAAATAATAAGACAATATAATAATAAAGGGCTGTCATTTTCGACAGCCCTTTTATTATACAGCTTCTAATGTTTCATCTTTGTCTTTTTCAACTTCCTTGCTAGTAAAGTCGCCTAGCAATTCATTTAATTCATCACCATTTAGTGTTTCGCGTTCCATTAAAGCTTGGGCGAGTTTTTCTAAATCTGATTTATAAGTCTTTAGATGCTCTTGTGTAGTTTCATAACACTCATGTATGATTTTGTTCATTTCTTTATTAATCTGTTCTCCTAGCACCTGCATCATTGTAGGATTATTCGACATATAACCCAAATCACTCATGCCATACTCACATACCATCTGCATAGCTAATTCTGTTACTTTTTTTAGGTCATCTCGAGCACCAGTAGAAAGGTGTCCATATATAATTTCTTCTGATACTCTTCCCCCTAGCATAACCATTATTTTAAAACAAAGTTCCTCTCTTGTCATAATGTAACGATCCTCCTGAGGCATATGGAGAACATAGCCTAAGGCTTGACCTCTAGGTATAATAGACACTTTTTGTACCATGTCAGTATTTAAAATTTTACCTATTAAAGCATGACCAGCCTCATGATAAGCTACAATTTGTTTTTCCTTCAATAGAACAGTTGGGTTTTTAATTTTCAAACCAGCAATAACCCTTTCTATCGCCTGTTCAAAATGATTGAGGGTAATTATAGTTTCATCTTGACGGACAGCTATAATAGCTGCT
>JAFIFG010000072.1 GCA_020832135.1 Clostridiaceae bacterium | reverse complement strand
GAATTCACTACTTATTGCCACAGCTCCCGCCCTTCCATCTACATCATGAATAGGCTTTATACTTTCTATATTCCTTGCAAAAACTGTTCCTGATGAAAGAACTAAAATAGATACTGATAAAGCTCCTGCAATTATTTTTTTTGATTTCATATTATTCTCCTCCTTTTAAATTTATTTTACACTTTATTAGACGTGGAAGCTTTAAAAAAGTTCCACTACATATAATCACTCTGTAGTTTAGCTATAACTATTCTTTTTCTTTTAAAGCTAAGTTGTTGTAGAAAATACACGGTGTCGCTTTCTTTCTCTAAAGTGTTTTTTTACTGTCTAATATAACCATTACTTACTAATATGTCCTGTAGAATCTCTGTAGGTATGACAAACTCTACCGTTCCCATATACCCAGGTGCTACATCATATTTATCAAATGAAATTACTAGCTGATATTCATTATTTATATAAAAGTTTTGATCTTCATCTATTTTATGAAAATTTAATTCCTCTATTTCTTCCTCTATCCAGTAATGTATGTGCTCATCAGCTTCCATTGCCTCTTTCATCTGTTGCTTTATATTCCTACTAATAATCTCTATATAACTATCACCTTTAAACAAACTTGGCAACGTAATTAAAACCTCTTTTTCCTTGTCTATGGTGTCATACTTAAGTGTCGTGGAGGAAGACCCTGCTGTATTTACAACATAACGTCCTATTGAAAGAATTCTATCGGTATCTGTTTTTATTTCATAGCCACTATCAATGCCTAAATTTCCTCCTCCGTTTTCCTTTAATGCTTCCATATCAGCAATAAATGCATCATATAGTTTTTCATTTTCTTCAATGTATTTTTCATTTAGGCTGTTTTGTAAGTCTTGATTTTCTAATCCTTCTATTGCAGGAGTTTTTATATCTGCATTATACCGATCTTCATTAATAATATGTTCATTAATAGTCAACACCTTTACAATACTACTAACAACCGGTACCCTTGACAATGTATTTGCAAAGACTTGACTAGTATTGATAGCTACTGTAAAAATCACTGTAACAGCAGCTGCTGAAGTCGTTATTGCTCGAAGCTTTTTATTATATTGCTTTTTCTTGAAATCTCTTTTACCTTCCTTAAGTGCTTTTTTCACAACAAAATCTAATTCTTCAGGAATAGACACATCCATATATTCTTTTCTTAGCTTTTCAACTTTATTGTCTTTCATAGTTAATCCTCCTCCTATTAATCATTCATTTTAATCCGTAACTTCTCTAGTGCTTTATATAATCTGGCTTTTATTGTATTAATATTTTCATCTAAAATTTCAGCTATCTCTTTTATTTTTAAATCCTCAAAATATCTTAATATGATTATGCTACGATAGTTATCAGGTAAATCCTCTAGTGATTTTTGTAGATCTATATCCTCATAATGATCAACTACACCCCCATCATATGTAGCTAAAAAGTCTTCATCTCCAATAATCAACCGCTTCCTTTTTCTAAGAAAATCTAATGAGGTATTTACTATAATCTTGTAAAACCAAGTTTTTATATAAGTAAGCTCTTTTAAAGATTCCATTGATGAAATAGATTTACAGATGGATTCTTGGACAATGTCCAATGCATCTTCTTTATTTTTCACATAACTATAAGCTAGCCTATAATGCATTTCTTTATTGTCAAGAATATATGCTTCAATTTCTTTTTCTATATTACTTCTAGCCATTAGCGCTAATTTCCCCTTTCTTTTACTTTGATGCACACCTTATTGCCTTACACTTTATAGACGTTTATATATTTCAAAAAGTTGTCTAATATAAATTTTCATTTAGAAAATATCCTTAATTATGATGAACTAGTAACTGTCTTCTATCTGTGATAAGAGCTTAAAGGTATATCCATTATCTTTTAGATATTGAATTATCTCTGGAAGAGCTTCAACGGTAGTAGCTTTAGTTGCACTATCATGCATCAATATAACTAATTTCTCCTTACCTTGAGATGTTTTCTTCAGTGTTTCTATCAATCTATCAGCAGGAGCGCTCATTACCTCTGCATCACCATTTATACAATTCCAGTCTATATAACTATATCCAGTCTCATTTACAGCCCTTCTAAATGGTTCTAACTTATCTCCAAAGGATCCTCCCGGAAACCTCATTACATTAAAATCATATGTTTTACCCAATACCGACTCCAAAATTTCATCACTTTTTTTAAGACTACTAACAAGACTTTCTGGACTGGAGTAAATTTCTCTGTAAATATGGGAATAAGTATGATTTCCTATATCATGACCTTCCTCATAGATGCGTTTGGTTATATCACTATATTTCTTCACATTCTGTCCTATAGGAAAAAACGTTGCTTTAATTTCTTCCCTTTTTAATATATCTAATATCTGTGGAGTAACCTTAGGAGTTGGACCATCATCAAATGTTAGATATGCTACCTTTTCTCCATTTCGTTTATAAATGCTATTTAATGTCTCCTGACTTATTGTGCCACTTGAAGAAACTTCTAAATCTGGACTCTCCTCTGTAGAGTCTTTTACATTGTCAGGATGTATGATTCCATTTTCTTTATCATCCTTACCTTGATCATAGCTTGCACCCTCTTCTATAGGTGTAGCTCCTGCCTCAGTTATTATAGACGGTATTATAGCATCAACGTTGATCACCCAAATAAAAACATATACTAGACCAATGAACCATATATTATTTTTGATCTTTTTCACAATTTTTCCCCCTCTAATGTTTGTACAGTAAGTTGTCTTATTTTATTGCAAAATATTTCTTAGATTCTCTTCCTAATGCTCGAATTTAGCCACGGTCAATAATATTTAGCTCCTTACCCACTGGATTAAAGCTAGCCGCTTTGCCCTAACTTCATGAATATTGCATTTGGATTAATCTTGCATACAATCCCTCCCATTTTTTCTTTCCTACACATCTTATTACCTTACACCTTATAGACGTTCATTTACCTGAAAAAGTTGTGTAGTTTAGGATTATTTCTAAGCTTGTTCAATCTCACTATTGGATTACTTTATATATTTTTTGACTATAGGAATTTCTGTAAGTCCACTACCCATAAAAAAATTAGTAGAAAAAATATTAATAAAATCCCATTAGCCTAATTTCACACCTAATTTCGTCTCTTCTAATTATGAAGTCTTTGCAGTATCAATAAAATTCATAAAATTAGTAGCCTATTGAGCTTTAATTTTATTGCCTTTTTTTGTCTATAGTAATATCATCTAAAAAAATAATTAATTAAACCTTTAAGATTAAAATGGACAACAGAAGCTAAGTATGGGATACCAAACTTTAAACTGATATTTGGTGATCTATAATGAAAATAAAGCCCATACTACAACCAAATATACCTAAAATACCATTTTGATAAAACATAAATACTTCAAAATCTAAACTGGACTCGTAATAGTATAATCTAAAGCAGTCTGTAAAGGTGGTGGTAGCAAATACCCTAAAGCTCGACACAGCGACTGGAGGAATCAATTTTCTTCCATTCTCTTCTCTTTTCATTTACTTATAAGAAAACCGACGATCATGAACCGCAAGATACAGTCTTTTCCCCTAAGAGAATGAAGGAGAGAAACATATTTTGTGACACAAATATTGGTTCCTGGATGAAGGAGTGTGGGGAAAAGGTTATGGACCCCAGAGATGTCCTGAAGAACACAAAAAAAGATACAGGTGAGTACCTTAGATTTCTCCCTGTATCTACTGATTGGTCTATACAATTCTTAATCTTCCGTATCAAGGGTAGCATTGGCTACAATTTTTCCTCGTCTAGAAAAGGTGGTAGGACGAAAAAAAGAAGCTCAGTTGGCTTTACAGGGAGTCTTACAAAATCTAAGGGGAGGTTATGTGGAACCCCAAAAGATGACGGCACATGATTATTTGACGGATTGGCTTGAAAATTACATTAAAGAGAATAGAAAAATAAACACCTATCAACTTTAAAGTGTTCCAAACTCGTCTTGGTCATTCCGATATTAATACCACCCTTCTTGTTTAAAAGGTCCTGTCCCCATTATGTTCACACTCATCTAAAAAAATTGTAACTGTCATAAATAGTTTAACCTCCCTATTTTATAAATGTCACTTAACGGTCTCTCATTTGCAACGTACCTGAACCAAACCCACTTAATCTTTCTCCTTGGAGGAGCTTTACTCCTGGTGAAGGGATGAAGTGCTCTGACTTTCCTTTAATACGTGCTTCCAGCACCTTTATGCAAATGCAAAGTTCTCCGATGCCATACACCTCATAACTCAGAGGACGTCAGGACGTCGCCCCCCTAAACATTGAAGTTAACCTGCACTACTCATTAGATAAACTATGTGCCTCAATTTTGATTAAAGAGTTTATTTATGACAATCAGATAACAGTTTTTTAATAGTAATTTTTAAACAAGAGGGTTTTTCGTAATATCCTTTACCTACCGATTCTTTTATCAATTGAACAGTCAAATCTTGAATATTTAATTCTCTAATAATTGGTTCTTCAATCTTCTCATCTATCCATGTGTCCCATAATTCTATTTCATCAACATCCCTAAATTGCTCTTTAATATATTGTAATAGCTCCTCTGCACGCTTATCTGTATACCGCCATGTCAAAGATGATATATATTTCTTATTAGTATATTTTTTGAGATATCCTACTGGAATACTATTCTCATTCATTATCTCAATTTCGTCTAAATGTTCCTCCGAATCACATTGAAGAACTATCTTTTCATCCCTATCTTTTGAGGTTTTTAGTAAAAGATGTGGGATTTCCATATTATTTGCAATCATATCATTAATAGATAATAATTTAATATATGGATTTGTTACCTCTTTTAAAGGCTTATTACTTGCAAAAAATTGATATGAACTCATTATTACTCCTCCATTTTGTAATTTTAAAATATTAATTAATAAAACACTAAAAGTCTTCTCATGCAATCCACGACAAGATGCCGTGGCCTTAGCATATGGTTTCATCTAAGATTCCCGTGTTTGCGGCATCCCTGAACCGGCCCACCTGAGCCTCCCCCTTGGCTGAGCTTCGCTTCGGCAAAAGGATGTGGTGCTCTGGCCCTTCATCATAAATGAGCCCTCCAACACCCTTGTGCAAACATGTTGTTATCTGATGTCCCATTAACTAAAATCCTCTACATACACCAACCAATTGCTTTTGTTTCAAATTCACAATCTGTACGAGTGCTTTTAATATGAACTTTTTCTATTGTTTCATTAGCAATTGATCTAGAAACAACTTCCTCATAAGTTACATATTTGATTTGATTATAAATAAACACTCCCACCCCAATAAGAGCAACTATAACAACTAAAATTATTTTTTCCAAAAACATTCACCCTTTCTAAGCCTCAAAACGGTATATATAATACACACTTTTCATAGATACGTAACATGATTTCTTTCTTTTTATTCCTTCTCTCAAACTCTATCCAACTATGATCAATACATTGTACTTAAGATAGCAGATAACGTTTTGGCCATTCCTGACGCCTTCGAACTGGACCCCATAGGAATATCCATAGTGGTGCTCTGATCTTTCTCTAGACACGTGCCACCAGCACCCTTGTGGGAATGGCTTGTTATATGCCGTCAGTTACTTTAAACCTAATAATTCCACAATAAATTCATGTCTTACACTCTTTCAATGAAGCATTTAAAAGATAAGGCGTATTAATCCACATCACTATTCATCTTTATCTGCTATTTTGAAAGCTAGACTTCTTCTAAGTGGTTTAGTGGAACCCATCCTTTTATACTCGGGTCATCTTTTTTATTCCCCCATACCCAACCGTTTAATACTTTATCCATAATGATGATTTCACCAACATCTATATCAAATTCTCTCGCATTGTATTCTTCTAATATAAGTCCAATATCACCACTTCTATTAATTATTTGCTTAGGAACCCAACCTTCATTATTATCGCTTTTACAAAAAATCCAATCAATCCAATCACCTTCACTAGATTCTTCGCCACATATAACTTTCTCGCCTTTATGTAAAATTATTGGATTATCTAAATCTGCTTTCCTAGTTCTAATAACTCGATAATTGCTCATCCTTGCATCTCCTCATCTCTTTTAGTCTAACCCACGATTTGCCACTGCATTACTTGTGATGGCATAGTCACCATAGAGCCGATAGTCTCCCATCGCCCCTGGCACAGATCCCAGCATGCGGAACTACCGCACTGGGCTCCTCAGTTGTATATCTCTACTTCCGTGTTCAGCTTATACTTGAATTACCATTTGCTCATTCTCTTTTTCTATGAAGGGCTTTAATAGTAGATAGGTTCTTTTTAACTTGCTGTTAAACTCTACCCAGTTAAAGCTCCTTCTTTGACTTCTTTGATTCAGCCATTTATACAGTAGGCTTTTAACAATAATATCCATCTTTTGTAACATCTTATAATTTCCTATGACTCCATAGTAGTTGTAATATCTCCTTAATTTGATGTTTAAAAGATCTATTAGTTTTCTTAATCTACAGTTTCTATGTTCCTTTATCTATTGCTTTATATTCTGAACCGAGGCATTAAACTTCTTTTTGCTTGTTGTATGGGTAATGATATCTTTCCCCTTCAACGATTCTTTCCAGTTAAAGCTAAAGCCTAAAAAGTCAAATTTTCCGTTTCTTTCTTTGCTAAATCTACTAAACTTTATGAGCTTTGTTTTATCTTCTGCAATCTCTAGACCAAACTTATTAAATCGCCGTTTTAGTGCAACCATGAGTCTTTCTGCATCTCTTTTATATCTGAAGGCACATACAAAATCATCGGCATATGCTATTAGCATCCCTTCTCCTTCTAAGTGCTTTTTTACTACTTTTTCAAACCATAGGGCTAATTACTCCTCCTTGTGGGGTTCCTTGGTAGGGTTTTTCAACGATATTATCTTCTGTCATAATCCCTGCCTTAAGCCATTTCTTGATAAGCCTTATGAAGGATTTATCTGCTATATCATGGGTTAACATTGCCACTAAATGTTCATGATTGATATTTTCAAAATATCCTTTGATGTCAGCCTCCACTATATATCCATATTTACCAAAATTTAGCTCTCTGCCTAGATGTTTAACCGCATCTTTAGCACCTTTTCCTCTTCTGTAGCCATATCTGAAATCATAGAACTTAGGCTCATAGATGGCTTCTAGTATTTTGCTACAGGTTGTCTGTAGGAGTTTGCCCCTTACTGTAGGTATACCTAGTGGTCTTTTTCCTCCATTTGCTTTGCTGATGTAGGTTCTTTTTACTAAATTAGCTCGATATGACCCTTTTTTCAGTTCTTCCTCCAGTAGGTTTAATTCTTCTGTTAGGTTTTCTTGAAAGTCTCTAGCACTTACTTTATCTATTCCTTTTGATGCTCTTCTGTTGATGTATTGCCATGATTGACTGAGGCTCCATTTGTTTAATAGTTTGGATAGATTCTCAAACCTATGGTTTTTCTTGTATTTCGCTTTCCTTTCGATACCATTCAGGGAGATTTGCAAATGTTTGTCCAACCCTACTTGCCTGGCATTTGTTTCCTTTGAATGATGCATACTCCTGTTCCTCCCTTCCCCTTGTAGATGGCTCTCCCACCCTCTGAGTAATACGGAGAAATCCGACTTTTTACCACCTGTACATGTTCTTCTTTTTCGGTTGATACATGCTTCTCATTTTGAGGGGCGATAAGATCTCCCAAGTTCCTGACATCTCTCTTAATACATACCACGTCTTCTGACCCCGACAGACCCTCCAAAGTCTCACCTTTAGCGACTTCTTTGTTTTGGTTTCCATGACGTTAAACATGTCACCATCTGCACTTTGTCTATTTCTAGACCCACGATTTACGGGGCTGAATATGTTTCAGGGATTACGGTCTCCCCTATGGTCTATATTGTTCTCTAGATAAAACAACTAAGTGACTCACTCAAAATACGAAGTATTTTGGTTCTCTACTTATGTGTACGCATCACCTAACTGTTACCAGTTTCGGCGCAACACTCGGTATGGGTGGTTAGCTAGACCTTACCCAACAAGGACTTTCACCCTGTAAGAGATGCCAAGCTTTGCTTGGCGCACTAACGTCTCCGTGTTTACGACGTCCCTGAGCCGGACCCTCCTGCTCTCCTCCTTAGCGGAGCTTCGCTCCCGGTGAAGGGATGTGGTGCGCTGACCTTTCCCTCAAAACTTACTCCCAAGCACCCTTGTGTAAAAATATTGTTAGCTGATAGTCGTATGTTCCGCAATTCAAGATTAGTCAAAAT